>DATMFQ010000015.1:0-91736 GCA_035556075.1 Microbacteriaceae bacterium
TCCCGGCCGCCGGGGGCCGTCCAGTCGGTCATCAGGCTTATGCTTCCACAACTCGACTACGCTGGTCGAACCGAACAACGTCCCAATGGACCCAAGCCGACGAGGTCACGGTGAGCGCACGGATCTTGGTGGTCGATGACGACCTCGCCCTGTCCGAGATGATCGGCATCGTGCTGCGCTCGGAGGGTTTCGAGCCGTCGTTCTGCGCGGATGGCGCGGCGGCGATCGAAGCGTACCGTTCGGTGCGTCCCGATCTGGTGCTCCTCGACCTCATGCTGCCCGGCATGGACGGCACCGAGGTGTGCTCGCGGCTGCGGGAGGAGACGGGGACCCCGATCATCATGCTCACCGCGAAGTCGGACACGGTCGATGTCGTGGCCGGGCTCGAGGCGGGCGCCGACGACTACATCGTCAAACCGTTCAACCCGAAGGAACTGGTCGCCCGCATTCGGACGCGGTTGCGTCCCTCGCAACAGCCGGTCGGGGACGTCGTGCGCGTCGGGGATCTCGTGCTCGACATTGCGGCGCATGAGGTGCGCCGTGGCGAGGAGCGCATCAATCTGACGCCGCTCGAGTTCGAGCTGCTGCTGGCGCTCGCGTCGAAGCCGGAGCAGGTCTTCACCCGCGAGATGCTCCTCGAGCAGGTGTGGGGCTACCAGTACAAGGCGGACACCCGCCTGGTGAATGTGCACGTGCAGCGGCTGCGAGCCAAGATCGAGGAGGACCCGGACAATCCGCGGCTCGTCACGACAGTTCGCGGCGTCGGCTATCGCGCGGGGGCGTGATTCACGGTGCCGACCTGGCTCTCGCCGCGAGCCTGGGGGCAGCGGCTCGCGCGCCTGTGGCGCTCCTCGCTGCAGCTGCGGACGATCGTCGCGACGGTCGCGCTGTCGGCCGTGGCCTCGGTGGCGATCGGGACCGCGATCGCCGTCTCCGTCTCGGGATTGTTGTTCGACGCACGTCGCGACCAGGTGCTGACGCTGAGCACGAATGCGACGATCGCCGCCCAGCGGGTGTTCGACTCGACGCCGGGTGAGGACGCCGAGATCGACTCGATCCTCAATGAGGTGATGCGGACCATCCAGTCGGCGGTGGCCACCCCCGAGGGGACGCAGTACGCGATGCAGCTCGTGCCGGGGCAGCCGGCGAGTGGCTTCTCGGCGAACACGAACTCGCCGGGCTTCGACTTCCGAGCCTGGGTCTCCGACGAGCTCGCGGCCTCCCTCGTCGACGAGGAGGAGGACCGGGTGCAGTGGCAGTCGATCGGGCTGCGCCACCCGGACGGTGCCGTGTCGCCCGGCCTCGTCACCGCGAGCCCGCTCGAGATCCGCGGTGCCCGCTACGCGCTGTATCTCGTCTATGACATCCGTGACGCGCAGCAGACGCTCGACGTGGTCCGGCTCGCGCTCGGTCTCGGTGGCCTCGCGCTCATCGTGCTCATCGGTGGCATCACCTGGGTCGTCGTGCGGCTCGTCATCGGTCCCGTGCAGCGCGCTGCCGTCACCTCGCAGCGGCTCGCGGCGGGGGAGCTCGACGTGCGTCTGCCGGTGCATGGGGACGATGTCCTCGCGACGCTCGCCCGGTCATTCAACGGGATGGCGGCGTCGCTGCGTGGGCAGATCAAGGAGCTCGCCGAGCTATCGACCGTGCAGCAGCGGTTCGTCTCCGACGTGTCGCACGAACTGCGCACGCCGCTCACGACGATCCGCCTGGCCGGCGAGATGCTCTTCGACCGGCGTGCGGTGTTCGACGCGGACACCGCCCGCACGGTCGAGCTGCTCCACGCGCAGGTGCAGCGCTTCGAGGCGCTGCTGGCCGATCTGCTCGAGATGTCCCGCTTCGACGCGGGGGCCGCGGACATGGAGCTCGAGCCGGTCAGTGCCGTGCGCCTCGCGGAGCAGGTGATGGGCGCGATGACCTCGCTCGCGGACGAGAAGGGCAGCGAGCTCGTGCTCGTGACCCCCGGTGGCTTCGCCGAGGCGGACGTCGACCCGCGCCGGGTGCGCCGCATTCTCAGCAATCTGCTCGGCAACGCGATCGATCACGGCGAGGGGCAACCGATCGAGGTGTGGGTCGATTCGGATGCCGACGCGATCGCGATCGCGGTGCGCGACCACGGGGTCGGGATCTCGGCGGCGCAGCTCGACCGGGTCTTCGACCGCTTCTGGCGGGCCGACCCGTCCCGGCAGCGCACCACCGGCGGCTCTGGGCTGGGCCTGGCGATCTCACTCGAGGATGCGGCCCTGCACGGCGGCTGGCTCGAGGCATGGTCCGCGCCCGGCCGCGGGTCCTGCTTCCGGCTCACGCTGCCCAGGCGACCGGGCGAGCCCCTCACGTCGTCGCCGCTCGACTTGCCGCCGGCCGCGCCGGAGCCGGAGTATGTGACGGAGCCGCGCCCCCATTCCTCGTCGACGGAGTCACGCACATGACCGCCCGCCCGCTCGCTCGTCGCCTTGCCGGCGGCCTGGTCGCGCTGCTGACGGCCGGCCTCCTCCTCACCGGCTGCGGCGGGCTGCCGAGCTCCGGCCCGGTGCACGCCGGTCCCGCCCTCGGCGAGGTCGACCCCGACTATGTCGTCTCCCCGTCGGGGCCGGCGGAGGGGGCCTCGCCGCAGGAGATCCTCGGCGGTTTCATGCTCGCGGTGCGGGCGCCGCAGGCGGACTACCAGATCGCCCGGCAATTCCTCACGGAGGAGTTTGCGTCGCAGTGGAAGCCGGACGCGGGGGTGGCGATCCGCACCGGCCTCGCCGAGACGCAGGAGTCGGCCGCGTCGACGGCGGAGGAGCCGGTGCTGCACTACGAGTACCTCATGGCCGCGTCGGTCGACGCGGAGGGCCGCTACCGGGAGCAGTCGCCGGCGACCGAGCGGACGGCGGAGCTGCGCTTCGTGCAGGAGCATGGGCAGTGGCGCATCGCCGCCGCACCCGACGGGATCATCCTCGGCACGGTCGCGTTCACGCGGGCCTTCACCTCCGTCCCGCTGTACTTCTTCGACCCGACGTTCCGGTACCTCGTGCCCGACGTGCGCTGGTTCGCCTCGCGCGCCTCGACCCCGGCCATCGCCGTCACCGCGCTGCTGGCGGGCCCCGACGCCTGGCTGTCGCGCTCCCTCGTCTCCGGGTTCCCCGCCGGCACCCGAGTCGGTCCTGGAGGTGTGGTCGTCTCGGAGGGACGCGCCGTCGTCGACCTCACCTCGCAAGCGTCCGCCGCGGACGGGCAGGCGCTCGACCGGATCCGGCAGCAGCTTGGTGCGACGCTCGGCACCGCGGAGGTCGAGATCCGCGCCGCGGGGGTCCCGCTCGTCCCGGTGCCCAGCGGTGCGCCCGCGACGATCGACCCGCAGCCCAGTGGTGCCGTGCTCGTCGGCACGGGCGAGGACTTCGGCTTCGGCACGGCCTCGGGCATCGTGCAGCTGAATGGGCTGACGCAGCAGATCGTCGAGGCGGACGCGGTCGCCGTCACGCTCGCCCGGGATGGCAAGAGCGCGGCGGTGCTCACGCTTGCGGGCGCGGTGCAGTATCTCGCGGTGGGCGCCGCCGAGGCGACGCCCATCGACGCGCGTCCGGGGCTCATCGCGCCGGCACTCGATCAATTCGGGTTCGTGTGGACCTCGGATGCGGGACCGGGCAGCCGGATCGAGGCGTTCGACCGGCTCGGCCAGCCGGTCGGTGTCCTCGTCGAGGGCCTGCCCGAGGACGCGTCGATCGTCTCGATCGCGGTGTCGCGCGATGACACTCGACTCGCGCTGGCGACGCGCAGTGGGCTCGGCAGCCGGGTGCTCGTCTACGGCATCGAGCGGCAGGAGGGGGTGCCCGTGCGGCTCGGGCCCCCCGTCGAGCTGCCGGCGCCGGGTGGCGACCTGCTCGGGGCCGCCTGGGTGAATGATCGCTCGCTCGTCGTCAGCGCACTCGGCTCGGCGGGGGAGCAGGTCCGGGTCGTGCCGATCGGCGCGCCCTCGAGTGAGCTCGGGCTGCTCGCGGGCCGCGCGCAGGTCGTGGGCGGTCGTGACGGCAAGGCGGGGATCCGCGCACTCGTCGATGGCGCGGTCATGGCTGCCGGGGCGGACGGCAGCTGGAACGGTACCGGGCTCACCGCCGTCTTCCTCGGCGTACAGCAGTAGCGCGGGCCGCGCGTTCATCGGCGCGCTCCGGGCGGGGCGCGCGGGGCGGGAGCGGGAGTTATCCACGAGATCGCGTCCGGGGCAGCCATCCACAGCCGCGTGGGTGCACGATCCGAGATGCATTCGGTACCCGCCAGGATCGCAGCATGTCACCGACTCGCACCGCGCCGCTCGCCCCCCTCCGCGAGGCGCTGCTCGATGCGTGGGCGCTGCTCCAGCCCATCGACTGTCTGGGGTGCGGCGCCCCGGACCGCGCTTGCTGTCGCGATTGCCGCGCCGCGATCCGCCCGGTCGCCGCTGTGCGGGTGCGGTGCGATGCCGATCCCGGTGTCCCGGTGTGGTGCGCTGCCGACTACACGGGGCCGGTGCGGGGCGCCGTGCTCGCGCTCAAGGAGGCCGGTCGAGTGGATGCCGCGCGGGTGCTCGCCCCGCTGCTGCGAGCCGCGGTCGCGGGTGCGGTGGCCGCCGCGGCCGAGGTTGCCGCGCGACCGGTGGCAGTCGGGAGCGACATCCGACCGGCGGCGGCTGACTCGAGCCGCCGCGTCGAGCTCGTGCGGGTCCCGACGACGCGGCGGGCACTCGCGCGTCGCGGGCACGACCCGCTCGCGCTCATCGTGGCGCGGGCGCGGCTCCCGAGCTCCCGGATCCTCGCGCCGCGGCACACCTGGGCTGCCGGGGAGCAGAAGCAGCGTGGCCGTGCCGGGCGGCTCGCGGCGCAGGTCGATCGCTTCCGGGCTCGGGGCAATCTCCTGGGCCGCGCATTCCTCCTCGTCGACGATGTCGCGACGACCGGCGCGACGCTGACGGCCGCCTGCCGGGCGATTCGGGCGGCCGGTGGGGAGGTGCTCGGCTGCGCCGTCGTCGCCGCCCCGGACCTGGTGCGGCGCAGCGCGCGAGCCCCGCCTGAGCGTGTCGTGACCATTCCGTGACTTTTCCAGTTCGGAAGCGTACGTTGTGGCGAACAGCGCGAGCGGATCGCCTGGATCCCCCGGCCATCGCCGCGCAAGGGAGGTCAGCCATGGACATCACGATCACCGCTCGAGGCCTTCAGATCACGGATCGGTTCCGCGAGTACGCGACCGAGAAGTCGGCGAAGGTCGAGGGGCTCGCCCCCCGCTCGATCGAGCTCAGCGTGAAGGTGGGCCGCCGCGCCCCCGCGAAGGGTGGCGCCGCCGATGACCGCGTCGAACTCACGCTCGTCGGTCCCGGCCCACTGGTGCGCGCCGAGGCGAGTGCCGCGGACAAGTTTGCGGCGTTCGACCTGGCCTACGGCAAGCTCATCGAGCGAATCCGGGCTGGCAAGGATCGTCGCAAGGTGCACCGTGGTCGGCACCGCCCGGCCTCCCTCGCCGAGGTGGCGGCGGACGGCTTCAGTGCGGTGGACGTCACCCCGGCGAGCGCGGAGGTGCTGCGCGCCGTCGCGACCGGCTCCATCCCGGTGATCGGCGAGGAGACGGTCGACCACGGCGAGTCCCCCGTGGTGATCCGACACAAGGTGTTCCCCGCGGAGACGATGACGCGCGAGGACGCGGTCGACCGGATGGAGCTCGTCGGCCACGACTTCTTCCTCTTCGTCGACGCCACCACCGACCGCCCGAGTGTTGTCTACCGGCGCAAGGGGTGGGCGTATGGCGTCATTGCGCTCGACGCGGAGACGGTGCCCGCCGAGGAGCCTGCTGGGCGCCGCCGCGCCTGAGGGCCTCCCAGCCAGCGGGAAGGCGGGCGTTGACCTCGCCCGCTAGACTCGCCACCGCGCTCCGTTGGGCGCGGCAGAAGCGAGGTGCAATCCGTGGCGAACGTGCTCGAGCGCGTGCTCAGGGTCGGCGAGGGCCGGCTGCTCCGCAAACTCCAAAGGATCGCCACGCAGGTCGGCGCGCTTGAGGACGCCTTCGCGGAGCTCAGCGATGACGAGCTCCGCGAGGAGACCACCGATTTCCGCGAGCGATATGCCGCTGGCGAGGGGCTCGATGACCTGCTGCCCGAGGCGTTCGCCGCTGTGCGGGAGGCTGCCAAGCGCACGATCGGGCTGCGTCACTTCGACGTGCAGCTCATGGGCGGTGCGGCGCTCCACTTCGGTGACATCGCCGAGATGAAGACTGGTGAGGGCAAGACGCTCGTCGCGACGCTCGCCGCCTACCTCAATGCGATCCCGGCCAAGGGCGTCCACGTCATCACCGTCAACGACTACCTGGCGAGCTACCAGTCCGAGCTCATGGGGCGCGTGTACCGTGCACTCGGCATGACGACGGGCTGCATCCTCTCTGGCCAGACACCCGAGCAGCGCCGCGAGGAGTACGCCGCCGACATCACCTACGGGACGAACAACGAGTTCGGCTTCGATTACCTCCGCGACAACATGGCGTGGCAGGCGAGCGACATGGTCCAGCGCGGCCACCACTACGCGATCGTCGACGAAGTCGACTCGATCCTCATCGATGAGGCCCGGACGCCGCTCATCATCTCGGGGCCCGCCTCCGGCGAGGCGAACCGCTGGTTCGGCGAATTCGCCCGGATCGCCACGAAGCTCGTTCCCGAGGTCGACTACGAGGTGGACGAGAAGAAGCGCACGATCGGCGTCCTCGAGCCCGGCATCGATAAGGTCGAGGACCAGCTCGGCATCGACAACCTCTACGAGTCGGCGAACACCCCCCTCATTTCCTTCCTCAACAACGCCATCAAGGCGCGTGCCCTCTTCAAGCGCGACAAGGACTACGTCGTCATGAACGGCGAGGTCCTCATCGTCGATGAGCACACCGGTCGCATCCTCTCCGGGCGTCGCTACAACGAGGGCATCCACCAGGCGATCGAGGCGAAGGAGGGGGTGCAGGTCAAGGCGGAGAACCAGACGCTGGCGACCGTGACCCTGCAGAACTACTTCCGGCTCTACGACAAGCTCGCGGGCATGACCGGCACGGCCGAGACGGAGGCTGCCGAGTTCATGTCGACCTACAAGATCGGTGTCGTGCCGATCCCGACGAACAAGCCGATGATCCGCAAAGACCAGCCCGACCTCGTGTACAAGAACGAGGATGCCAAGTTTGCGATGGTCGTCGAGGACATTGCGGCGCGGCATGAGCAGGGACAGCCGGTGCTCGCCGGCACCACCTCCGTCGAGAAGTCGGAGCGCCTGTCCCGGATGCTCGCGAAGAAGGGCATCAAGCACGAGGTCCTCAACGCGAAGAACCACGCGCGCGAGGCGAAGATCGTCGCGCAGGCGGGCCGACTCGGCGCCGTGACGGTCGCGACCAACATGGCCGGCCGCGGCACCGACATCATGCTCGGTGGCAACGCCGAGTTCATCGCCGTCGAACGGATGCACGAGAAGGGCCTCTCGCCGGTGGAGACCCCGGACGAGTACGAGGCCGCGTGGGACGCGGTCTTCGCCACGGCCCGTGCGGAGGTCGAGGCCGAGGCGGAGCGGGTGCGCGCGGCGGGCGGTCTCTACGTCGTCGGCACCGAGCGGCACGAGTCTCGTCGCATCGACAACCAGCTCCGCGGCCGCTCCGGACGACAGGGCGACCCCGGCGAGAGCCGCTTCTACCTCTCGCTCGAGGACGACCTCATGCGGCTGTTCAACGCGGGCGCGGCCGCGGCACTCATGAAGAATGCGCCGGATGACGTCGCGATCGAATCCGGTGTCGTCAGCCGGGCGATCCGGTCAGCGCAGTCGCAGGTCGAGGGCCGCAACGCGGAGATCCGCAAGAACGTGCTCAAGTACGACGACGTGCTCAACCGCCAGCGCGAGGCGATCTACGGCGACCGCCGCCAGATCCTCGAGGGCGACAACCTGCAGGACCGGGCGCAGGCCTTCCTCGCGGAGGTCATCTCCGATGTCGTCGACTCGCAGACGATGGCCGGCAGCTCGGACTCCTGGGACCTCGACGCGCTGTGGACCGAGCTCCGGACGCTGTTCCCCGTCTCGATCACGCCGGACGAGGTGATCGCCGAGATCGGCCCGAAGGTGACGACGACCGCGCTCAAGGAGGAGCTGCTCGCCGACGCGCGGCTCGCGTACCAGCGCCGTGAGGAGTCACTCGGTGAGGCCGCGATGCGTGAGCTCGAGCGCCGCGTCGTGCTGTCGGTCATCGACCGCCGCTGGCGTGACCACCTCTACGAGATGGACTATCTCAAGGACGGCATCGGCCTCAGAGCGATGGCGCAGCGTGATCCGCTGGTCGAGTACCAGCGTGAGGGCTACGCGATGTTCCAGACGATGATGGGGCAGATCCGCGAGGAGACGATCGGCTTCCTCTTCAACCTCGAGGTCTCGGTGCAGTCTGGCGCGGACGCGGCCACCCCGCAGGTGCAGGCAGCAGGACTCGAGGCGCCGGCGACGCCAGTCGCGCAGCTCCAGTTCTCCGCGCCGAGCGAGCACGCCGATGGCGGCGTCGAGGTGCGGCGCGCCGGCGGCCAGGTCGATCGGAGCGCGACGGCGCGGGCACAGCTCGCGCAAGCGCGGCAGGCGCAGCGGCAGCAGGCCCAGGCGCCGGCCCAGCCGAAGTCGCGGAGCGCATTCGGCCAGGCGGCCGACCAGGCGGTGGAGCCGACCGAGTCGGCCGCGCCGCTCAACCGGCAGCAGCGCCGGAAGCAGTCCCGCGGCAAGTGACCCGCCGGACGTGCTGCGAGGCGAGTCACAGCAGGGCGATATGGGTCGCGCGCCACCGACCCTCGATGCCGACGAGCCGCATCGCGAGGGCGCGGGCCCGAGCGGGGGTCCGGATGACGGTCACGCATTCGACGATATCCTCGGCCGGTCGCTCGATGTGATGCGTGCCGTAGGCGACGCGAGGCCAGATCGTCGTGCGCCCCGTGATGCCTCGGGCGCGGCGATCGAGGGCGAGCCGCCGCTCCATCTTGGCGAGGACCTCCGGCTCGACCCACCGCGCGACCTGCTCGAGGTCGCGCACGCCGGTGATGATCTCGAAGATGCAGCGGGTCAGATTGTGCACGAGCGGCGCCGGATCGGGTAACGGCGCGTCGCCAGTGTGCGGGGCGCGCTCCCGCTGCGGGATCGGTGGTCGGCGGTCGTCCTCGACGGCGGCGAGGTCCACAGGGATTCGCCGCTCGTGGCGGATGGCGGGCGCAGGCAACGACAATGGTCCCCCCTTATTGGACATGCGGCGTGGCACCGTTGCCACGTCCGCACCGGTCATGCAATCACGCGACCCCGATTTATGGCAGGTGCACCGTGCCCGGTGTGGATAACTCCGCAGGCCCGGTCGACTAGCCTGAACCCGTGTCGACGCTGAGTGATCTCGTGGAGGTCCACGGCCGTGCCAGCGCCGTCGACATCGACTGGCTGCATCTGCTGCTCGCCGACTCCCAGTTGCTGGCCGATCTCGCGTTCGCGGACATCGTGCTGTGGGTGCCGACCCGTGACGACGACTTCCTCGCGGTGGCGCTGGCCCGGCCGAGCGGCGCGGCGACCCTCTTCTATCGCGACGTCGTCGGGCAGCGAGTGAAACCGATGTGGCGACGCCAGGTCGAGGAGGCCTACCGGTCGCGCCGAATCGTCGACACGGACGCGCCCGACTGGTACGGCGAGGCGGCGACGCACGTCCGCGCGGTCCCCGTCTTCCGACGCATCGGCTCCGGCGACGGACCCGAGGTGACCGCAGAGCCGATCGCCGTCGTCACCCGCCACTCCAACCTCTCGGATACCCGGACCCCCAGCCGGCAGGAGCTCACCTTCAACCAGTGCGCGAACGAGCTCTTCGACATGATCGCCGCCGGCACCTTCCCCGACCGCGATGCGCCGAGTGTGCCGCGGCGATTCGCGCCGCGGGCCTCGGACGGCCTCATCCGAATCGATGTCGACGGCGGGGTGACCTTTGCCAGTCCGAACGCGCTCAGCGCATTCAACCGGCTCGGGTTCGATGCGGAGCTCGAGGGACAGTCACTGCCGGAGGTGACGACCCAGCTCATCGGGTCGCGGGCGGTCGTCGACGAGACGCTCCCGCTGGTCGTGACCGGGCGGGCGCCGTGGCGCGCCGACGTCGAAGCGCGCGGGGTGGTCATCGCGCTGCGGGCGATCCCGATCAAGAAGGCGCTCGAGCGCTCGGGCGCCGTCATCCTCGTCCGCGACGTCACCGAGGTGCGCCGCCAGGAGCGGGAACTGCTGACGAAGGACGCGACGATCCGCGAGATCCACCACCGGGTGAAGAACAATCTGCAGACGGTCGCCTCGCTCTTACGGATCCAGGCGCGGCGCACGCACAGTGATGAGGCGCGGGACGCCCTCAACCAGGCGATGCGGCGCGTGTCGGCGATCGCGGTCGTCCACGACACCCTCTCCGAGGGGCTGAGCCAAAACGTCGACTTCGACGTCGTCTTCGAGCGGGTCCTGCTCCTCATCGCCGAGGTCGCCGCCGGCGGCGGCACCCGGGTGCAGCCGAAGCTCAGGGGCACCTTCGGTCAGCTGCCGAGCGAGTACGCGACGCCGCTCGCGCTCGCGCTCACCGAGCTCGTGACGAATGCGGTGGAGCACGGCCTCGCCGGGCGCACGGATGGCGAGGTGCTCATCACGGCAGAGCGCACCGCCGAACTCCTCACCGTCCGGGTGCGCGACAACGGGGTCGGGCTCGCCGAGGGCAAGGTCGGTGCCGGGCTTGGCACGCAGATCGTCCGCACGCTCATTCAGGGGGAGCTGTCGGGCTCGATCGACTG
Source organism: Microbacteriaceae bacterium (assembly GCA_035556075.1). Classification (GTDB taxonomy): domain Bacteria; phylum Actinomycetota; class Actinomycetes; order Actinomycetales; family Microbacteriaceae; genus 73-13. The sequence continues at coordinate 10,787 of DATMFQ010000015.1, forward strand.
GCACACGATCATGGGCAGCGGCACCGAGGTGACGATCGAGGTCCCGCTCACCTGGTTACGGCGGGGGCGACGGGACTGAGCCAGTGGCTCAGGAGGCGCGGCGCGCGCGGGCGGCGCGGCGCTTGAGGGCGCGACGCTCGTCCTCGGAGAGGCCACCCCACACGCCCGAGTCCTGCGAGGTGTCGAGCGCGTACTGCAGGCACATCTCGGTGACCGGGCAGGACGCGCACACGGCCTTCGCCTTCTCGATCTGGTCCACGGCCGGACCCGTGTTGCCAATCGGGAAGAACAGCTCGGGGTCCGCGGTGAGGCACGCAGCCTTGTCACGCCAATCCATCGGGTACTACTCCATTCGGTGTTTGCGGTGCACGACCGAACTCGGAGTACCGGGCTGGGTCGGGATGATTTCCTCAAGACCGCTCACGCCATCGGGAGCCGGAAAATCTTGCGTCATCTAGAATCGCACGGTGGTCGATTCTGGTCAACCACTTTTTTCCGCCTCATCAGGACTTTCTCAGTAGACGTCGGACGGATTGGGTTTGTGAACGAACGCGCAGCGGCGACAGCCGGCCCCGGACACCCCACCGTCACGGCCCTCATCGGCATCGTCATCGTCGAGGCGGTGCTGCTCGCGCTCGGCACAGTGCTCGTGCTGCTCGGGGGGATCCAGCAGGGATTCACCCCACTGACGATCGCTCTCCTCGTCACGGCAGCGCTTGTGACCGTCGGCGTCGCGTGGCTCGCGGCGAGCCTCCTACGCCGCCGCCGTCGGATGCTCGGCGGGGTCGTCACCTGGCAGGTGCTGCAGTTCGGCTGTGCGCTACTCGGCTTCCAGGGCTGGATCGGGCCGATCTGGGTCGCCTGGGTCATCCTCGTGCTCGCGATCGCAGGCTTCGCGCTCGCGATCTCGCGCCCCGTCGTCGCCGTCTACGGCGGGACGCCGAAGGGCCGCTGAAGCCGGTCAGACCCCGAGCAGTTTGCGGACGCGGGCCACGTGCCCCGTCGCCTTGACGTTGTAGAGCGCATGCTCGATTCGGCCATCCGCATCGATGACGAATGTGGAGCGGATGACGCCCTCGTACCACCGGCCGTAATTCTGCTTCGGTCCCCAGGCGCCATACGCTGCGAGGGTGGCGTGATCCGGGTCGGACAGCAGCGAGTAGCCGAGGCCGTCCCGGCTGGCGAACTTCGCCTGCTGCGCGACCTCGTCGGGGGAGATGCCGAGCACCGTGAAGCCGGCTGCCGTCAACGCGGCCTCGGAGTCCCGGAAGTCGCAGGCCTCCGTCGTGCAGCCAGGCGTCATCGCCGCCGGGTACGCGAAGAGCACCACGCGCTGTCCGCGCAGGTCCGCGAGCCGGATGGTGCGACCGGACTGGTCCGGCAGCGCGAAGTCGGGGGCGGCGTCGCCGGCCGTCAGGCGGGGCGTGGCGGGCGAGTCAGGTGTCGTCACCTCATCCACGATAGGCGGCCGACGGGCACGGCTTGTCGTGCTCGCGAAGGTGGTACCCTTGTCCCTCGGTCCATCGATCACCCTGCCGGGTGGTGGGCGGATCAGGCACCTCTAGCTCAATGGCAGAGCAACTGACTCTTAATCAGTGGGTTCCGGGTTCGAGTCCCGGGGGGTGTACCACGTCAGGGCCTGCCGTCAGTCTTCACCGGACTCGAGCGCGCGGTAGGTCTTCGTCTCCTCGATGACGGTGCCGACCGCGATCGCGACGCTGATGCCCCAGCCGACCCACATGAGGGCCAGGCGCCAGTCGCGGGGACCGTGTCGCGACGCCTGAATCGGCCCCCAGGCTCCGGCGACGGCGCTGATGACGGCCGTGTTGAAGATGAATCGGCGCATGCGCCCACGCTACCGGTATTCGGATCGGCCGCACAGGTCGCCGACACCGCGGACGCCACGGCGCCTGAGTGTCCCGCCCGGTAGAATCGACCGACGCCGCACACCGCCGCATCGCCACGACCAACCGACGATGGGAGGACCGAACCTGTTCCCCGTCGTCCTGGCCTTCGCAACGCTCGCACTCGTGGCGGGGCCGCTGACCCGACGTCTCGGGCCCGCCGCATTCCTCATCCTCGCCATCGGCCCGGCGCTCGGCGCGATCCACGCGAGCGTCGTCGCCGGCTCGGTCCTTGCGGGTACCCCGCTCGTCGAGCGGATCGAGTGGATCCCGGAATTCGGCATCGCGCTCGCGCTCCGCATGGACGCCCTGTCGTGGCTGCTCGCGATGGTCGCGACGGTCGTCGGGGCCCTCGTGCTCGTCTACTGCGCCCGCTACTTCGGTCCGGGTGAGCCGGGCCTCGGCCGCTTCGCCGCCGTGCTCACCGCCTTCGCGGGGGCGATGTACGGCCTCGTGCTCGCCGACGACGTCTTCCTCCTCCTCGCCTTCTGGGAGGCGACGAGCGTCCTGTCGTACCTGCTCATCTCGCACCGATCCACGCTGAAGACCAGTCGTGGTGCGTCGCTCCAGGCGCTGCTGGTCACGACGCTCGGCGGCCTGGCGATGCTCGTCGGACTCATCCTGCTCGTCGTCGAGACGGGGGCGACGACGCTGACAGGCATCATCGCGGCCGCCCCCGACGGCACACTCGTCGTCGTCGCAGTCCTCCTCGTCCTGGTCGGCGCACTGTCGAAGTCGGCGCTGTTCCCATTCCACTTCTGGCTTCCCGCGGCCATGGCCGCCCCGACACCGGTGAGCGCCTACTTGCACGCGGCGGCAATGGTGAAGGCCGGTATCTATCTCGTCGCCCGGTTAGCCCCCGGCTTCGCCGAGCTGCCCGGCTTCCGCATCACCCTCATCGGGCTCGGCATCATCACGCTCCTGCTCGGCGCCGTGCTGTCGCTGCGACAGACCGACCTCAAGCTCGTGCTCGCCTATGGCACCGTCAGCCAGCTCGGGCTCCTCGTCACGGTGCTCGCCCTCGGCACCCGGGAGGCGGGACTGGCGGGGCTGACGCTGCTGCTCGGGCATGCCCTCGCCAAGGCTGCCCTCTTCCTCGTCGTGGGGATCATCGACCATCGCACCGGCACCCGTGACTTGCGCAAACTGTCCGGGCTCGGTCGAGTGGCACCCACCCTGGCCGTCGTCGGGGTGCTCGCGGCCGCGAGCATGATCAGCCTGCCGCCGCTCATCGGCTTCCTCGGCAAGGAGACGATGTTCGCGGCATTCGTCGACGCCGGCATCGCTGGCGAGACCTGGGGCTGGATCGCCCTGGTCGGCACGGCGCTCGGCTCGGTGCTCACCGTCGCCTATACCGCGCGATTCATCTGGGGGGCCTTCGCGACGAAGCGCGGTGTCGAGGCGACCCGAGTGACCGGGACGCCAGTCGACTTCCTCCTCGCCCCGGGACTGCTGGCACTCGCCGGACTCGCCGCGGGGTTCGCCGGACCGAGCCTCGAGCGGTGGTTCGGCGGCTACACCGAGACCCTGCCACCGGCGGCCCTCGAGCCGGCGCACCTTGCGCTCTGGCACGGCTGGGGGCCGGCGCTTGCGCTATCCGCCGGGGTCCTCGCGCTCGGCGCCGTCGTTGCGGTCGGGTCCATCCGGTCGACCCGGCGGGCATTGCGTGCCGAGCCCGAGCGACGCTATGGCGCGCAGGACGTGTACAACGGCGTGCTGGCCGGGATCGACGTGCTCGCGGCACGGGCTACCGCCATGACGCAGCGCGGTTCGCTGCCGTTTTACCTCGCCGTCATCCTCGGGGTGTTCATCGCCGGCGTCGGTGTCGCACTCGCTATGAACCGCAGCTGGCCGGAGACCCTCCGTGCCTGGGACTCGCCCTGGCAGCTCGTCATCGCGGCCGTCATGATCACCAGTGCGATTGCCGCGACGCGGGCCGTGAAACGCTTCCAACTCGTCATCCTCGTCGGCGTCACCGGCTATGGGCTCGTCGTCCTCTTCGCGACGCTCGGGGCGCCGGACCTCGCCCTCACACAGGCGCTCGTCGAGCTCGTGACGCTGGTGGCGATGGTCCTGGTGCTGCGCCGACTGCCCGCCCGGCTCGGCGAGGCGAACGGCTCACGACGTCCCGTCCTCCGCGCGATCATCGGCGTCGGTTTCGGGGCCGTGATGGCGGTCGTCGCGGTCGTGGCCCTGGCGTCCCGACAGGAGCTCCCCGTCTCCGTCGACTGGCCGTACCTCGCCGAGACGGGCGGGCATGGTCTCAACGTCGTCAACGTCGCGCTCGTCGACCTGCGCGGCTGGGACACCATGGGGGAGCTGTCGGTGATCATCGCTGCCGCGACGGGGGTCGCGAGCCTCGTCTTCGTCTCCACCCGTGACGACACCCTCCCGCGGCTCACCCGCATCCAGATGATCCGCGAGGCGCGGGCGCAGCGGCTGCGGGCCGCCGACCCAGACATCGACGAGCGCGGCGCTTGGCTGCCCTCCGGCGTCCGGGTCGCCCAGCAGTTCCGCACCCTGACGCTCGAGGTGGTCGTGCGGTTCGCCTTCCACGCGATCATCGTCATCTCGCTCTTCGTGCTGCTCGCGGGGCACAACGCGCCCGGCGGCGGCTTCGCGGCGGGGCTCATCGCCGGCATGGCGCTCGTCGCGAGGTACCTGGCCGGAGGTCGCCACGAGCTCGGCGCCGCGGCGCCCGTCGCCGCGGGTGTGCTGCTCGGCGCCGGCATGCTGCTGGCGGCCGGCACGGCGACCGTCCCGCTCATCTTCGGCGCCGACGCACTCACCTCGACCTGGTTCGCGATCGACCTCGGCGCGATCGGCACGATCGACTTCGTCACCTCGAGCGTCTTCGACATCGGCGTGTACCTCGTCGTCATCGGGCTCGTCCTCGACGTCCTGCGCAGTCTCGGCGCGGAGGTCGACCACCACGCCGACCAGCACGACGAGGCGGTGGCCAGTCGATGAATGCGTCACTCGCCCTCGTCGCCATCATGGCGGTGCTCTACGCCTGCGGCATCTACCTCATCCTCGAGCGCAGCCTCACCAGGGTGCTCGTCGGCTTCATCCTCGCTTCGAACGCGACGACGCTGCTGCTCATCATCGTCGCGGGCCCCGGCGGCTCGGCGCCGATCATCGGCCCAGACAGTGACCCGGGCGGCTTCGCCGACCCGCTGCCACAGGCGCTCGTGCTCACCGCCATCGTCATCAGCTTCGGCGTGACCGCATTCCTCCTCGCGCTCATCTACCGGTCCTGGCGACTGGCGCACCAGGATGACGTCGCCGATGACCGCGACGATGTCGCCCTGCGCAGCGGCGCGCCCGCGGTGCGCAGCGAGGACGTCGACGACGAGAGCGAGGCGGCGGAGCTCGCGACCGAGTTCGGCGACGAGCCGCCCGAGGAGCCGTCCGGCACGGCGGGGGCGACCCAGCCGGGCGACCCCCCGCAGCCGGGCGAGCCGGCCCACGAGGGTGGGGAGCCGCGATGAACCTGCTCGTCCCGCTCGTCGTCCTCATCCCGTTGCTCGCCGCCGCGGTCGCGCTCGTCGCGGCCCGTCGACCCCTCGTGCAGCGGCTCATCACGGCCGTCGCGCTCACGGCCGTGCTCCTGCTCGGCATCGCCCTCGTGATCATCGTCGACGCCGTCGGTGCCCTCACCATGGAGGTCGGCGGCTGGGCCGCGCCATTCGGCATCGTCCTCGTCGTCGACCGGCTCGCCGCGCTCATGGTCGCCGTCTCGGCGCTCGTGCTCCTCGGCGTCTTCGTCTTCTCCGTCGGACAGGGTCTCGTCGACGGTGATGACGAGACGCCCGTGACGATCTTTTACCCGACGTATCTCATCCTTGGTGTCGGCGTCTTCACCGCATTCATCGCGGGGGACCTCTTCAATCTCTACGTCGGCTTCGAGATCCTCCTCGTCGCGAGCTACGTGCTCATCACCGTCGGGGGGACGGAGCCGCGGGTGCGCGCGGGCACCACCTACATCGTGGTGAGCCTCGTCTCCTCGCTCATGTTCCTCGGCTCCATCGCGATGATCTATGCGTCGCTCGGCACCGTCAATCTCGCGCACATCGCGCTGCGCATCGGTGAGATCCCGCCGGACATCCAGCTCATCCTGCACGTGATGCTGCTCATCGCGTTCGGGGTCAAGGCGGCGATCTTCCCGCTGTCCTTCTGGCTACCCGACTCCTACCCGACCGCGCCGGCCCCGGTCACCGCCGTCTTCGCCGGACTGCTGACCAAGGTCGGCATCTACGCGATCATGCGCACCGAGACCCTCATCTTCCCCGGACCGGAGCTCAATCCGGTGCTCATGATCGCCGCCCTCGCGTCGCTCGTGCTCGGCATCCTTGGTGCCGTCGCGCAGGCGGACATCAAGCGGATGCTGTCATTCATCCTCATCAGCCACATCGGCTACCTGCTGCTGGGCATCTCGCTCGGGAGCACGATCGGGACGGCTGCGACGACCTACTACATCGTCCACCACATCGTCGTGCAGACGACCCTGTTCCTCGCGGTGGGCCTCATCGAGCGGGTCGGCGGCAGCACCTCGATCCTGCGGCTCGGCGGGCTCGTCAAGGTCGCCCCGGCCGTCGCGGTGCTGTTCTTCCTCGGTGTGCTCAACCTCGGCGGCATCCCGCCGTTCTCGGGGTTCCTCGGCAAGTACGCGCTCTTCGTCGCGACCGCGCAGCAGGGGGGCTGGCTTGGCTACACGCTGATTGCCGCGGGCGCCCTCGTCTCGCTGCTGACGCTCTACGTGCTCATGCGTGCCTGGACGCTCGCGTTCCTCAGGCCCGCTGAGCAGGTGGAGGGCTACGAATCGAACCTCATCGGCCGCATCGCGACCGCACCCGGCTCGACGCGGGTGAAGGCGGCCCGCCAGGTCCCGGCGCTCATGACGGGCGCGACGGTCGGCATGGTGATCGCGAGCATCGGGCTGACCGTCCTCGCCGGCCCGCTGTTTGCGATCTCCGACCGTGCGGGCGAAGGGCTCGAGACCCCGGAGCGATACATCGAGCTGGTGTTCCCCAACGGGAGCCCGGCTATCGACGGCACGGGGGTGGTGCCATGACCGAGCCAGGGGTGACTGAGTCGGGCGTGACTAACGTGCGGACGCGCGGCCGCGGGCCCGGCCGGTCGACCATGCGCCGGGAGTTGCTCTGGCGACTGTGGCAGCAGCTCCCGCTGCTCCTGCTGCTCGTCCCGCTGTGGATGGTGCTCTGGGGTGAGCTGTCGTGGCTGAGCTTCACGAGCGGCGTCGTTGTCGCATTCTTCGTGAGCATCGTGTTCTACCTCCCACCCGCCGAACTCTCCGGCCGGATCAACCCCTTCTGGTCGCTCGTGTTCTTCGGCTGGTTCCTCTACGAGGTCGCCGTCGGCTCGTGTCACGTCGCGTGGCTCGCATTCCGGCGACAGGGACTGCGTCGCAATGCGCTCGTCGCCGCACCGATGGCCACCGACAGCGACATCGTCACGACGCTCACCTCGCTCGTCATCACGCTCATCCCCGGGTCGGTCGTCGTCGAGATCGACCAGCCCGACACGGTGCTCTACCTGCACGCGATCGACATCGTCGACGAGGCCGAGGCCGAGCAGCTGCGCGCCAAGGTCCGGGCCATCGAGCGGGGCATCGTGCGGGCGATCGGGAGCCGGCAGGACCTCGAGGCGATCGCGAACCAGCGAGACCGGGAGGCGACGCCATGACCCTCTTCGAAATCCTCGGCCTCGCGGCCGGCGTGCTGTTTGCCGTATCCGCGGTGCTCGTCACCGTGCGCATGGTGCGCGGTCGCAGCGTGCTCGACCGCATGATCGCCTCCGACGTGCTGCTGACGACGGTCATCCTGGTGCTCGGCGCCGAAATGGTCATCAATGGGCACACGGACAACCTCGTGCTGATGATCGTGCTGGCGGCGGTCGCGAGCTTCGCCGCGATCGCGGTCGCGCGCACCATCGCGAAACAGGATCACGAGCAGGAGCACGACCACGAGCAGGAGCACCCGTGATCCCGAGCGAACTCGACCTGGACTGGTGGCTCGACCTCGCGTCGCTGCTGCTCATCCTCGGTGCGGCCGTCCTCACACTCGCGGCAGCCATCGGCCTGCTGCGCTTCCCCGACGCGATGGCGCGGCTGCACTCGGCGACGAAGCCGCAGATCCTCGGCCTGCTGCTGGTCATCATCGCGATCGCGCTGCAGGCGCGGTCCTGGTCGACCCTGCTGCTGCTCTCGCCGATCATCGTGCTGCAGATGCTGACCGCGCCGGTCGCCGCGCAGATGCTGGCCCGCGCCGCCTACCGGACACGCAATTTCGTCGCCGAGCAAATCTCGATGGACGAGCTCGCCGACTCCGAGGTTGAGGTCCGCACCCAAGAGATCCCCCGCGTCGCACCACCGCGGGAGTCCTAGACTCGAGCGCATGCAGGACACTCCCGACATCAAGCCCCGCTCGCGCACCGTCACCGACGGGATCGAGGCGACCACCTCACGCGGGATGCTCCGTGCCGTCGGCATGGGGGATGCGGACTGGGACAAGCCGCAGATCGGCATCGCGTCCTCATGGAACGAGATCACCCCCTGCAACCTCTCGCTCGACCGCCTCGCGCAGGCGGCGAAGGAGGGCGTCCACTCCGGCGGCGGCTACCCGCTGCAGTTCGGTACCATCTCCGTCTCGGACGGCATCTCGATGGGCCACGTCGGCATGCACTTCTCGCTCGTGAGCCGCGAGGTCATCGCGGACTCGGTCGAGGTCGTCATGGAGGCCGAACGGCTCGACGGCTCCGTGCTGCTGGCCGGTTGCGACAAGTCGATCCCCGGCATGCTCATGGCCGCCGCCCGGCTCGACCTCGCGAGCGTCTTCCTCTACGCGGGCTCGATCGCGCCAGGCTGGGTGCAGCTGTCCGACGGCACCGAGAAGGACATCACGATCATCGACTCCTTCGAGGCGGTCGGCGCGGTGAAGGCCGGCAAGATGTCGCTCGAGGATGCGAAGCGGATCGAATGCGCGTTTGCGCCCGGCGAGGGCGCCTGCGGTGGCATGTACACCGCCAACACGATGTCCTCCGTCGCGGAGGCCCTCGGCCTCGCGCTGCCGGGCTCGGCAAGCCCCGCCGCTGCTGACCGTCGTCGTGACTACTACGCGCACCGCTCCGGCGAAGCCGTCGTCGGCATGCTTGAGCGCGGGCACACCGCGCGTGACATCCTCAGCAAGGAGGCCTTCGAGAACGCGATCGCCGTCGGCATGGCGCTCGGCGGCTCGACGAACATCGTCCTCCACCTCCTCGCGATCGCCCGCGAGGCCGAGGTCGATCTCACCCTCGACGACTTCAACCGGATCGGCGCGAAGGTGCCGCACATCGGCGACCTCAAGCCCTTCGGCCGGTACGTCATGCACGACGTCGACCAGCGTGGCGGGATCCCCGTGCTCATGCGGGCGCTGTTGGAGGCGGGTCTCATCCACGGTGACGCGCTCACCGTCACGGGCAAGACCGTCGCCGAGAACCTCGCAGAGCTCGCGCCACCCGCGCTCGACGGCAAGGTGCTGCACACGCTTGACAACCCCATTCATGCCACCGGTGGCCTGACGATCCTGCACGGCTCGTTCGCCCCGGAGGGCGCCGTCGTCAAGACCGCGGGCTTCGACGCCGAAGTGTTCGAGGGGCCGGCGCGGGTCTTCGAGCGCGAACGGGCCGCGCTCGACGCGCTCACCGAGGGCTCGATCGAGCCCGGCTCGGTCGTCGTCATCCGCTACGAGGGCCCGAAGGGCGGGCCCGGCATGCGCGAGATGCTCGCGATCACGGCCGCGATCAAGGGCGCTGGTCTCGGCAGCGATGTGCTGCTCGTCACGGATGGTCGATTCTCCGGCGGGACGACGGGGCTGTGCATTGGACACATCGCACCCGAGGCCGTCGATGGCGGTCCCATCGCATTCGTGCGGGACGGGGACCCGATCCGCGTCGACGTCGCAGCGCGCTCGATCGATCTGCTCATCGATGAGGCGGAGCTCGCGGCACGGCGTGAGGGCTGGGCGCCGCTGCCGCCGCGCTACACCCGCGGCGTCCTCGGGAAGTACGCGAAGCTCGTGCGCTCGGCCTCGGAAGGCGCCGTCACCGGCTGAACGGGCGGCGCGGGTCGCCCCGATGCGACCGTCTCAGGTCCGTACGTACGTGGGCATCGCGGAACACGTACGTATTGCTATGATCGATGCATGAATACGCGGGTCACGCTCTCCGAGCTCCGGAGCGATCTGTACCGGCTCGCCGACCAGGTGCTCGACAGTGGCGAGCCGCTCGAGATCGCGCGGAAGGGCCGCACGCTGCGGCTCGTCGCCGACCCGATGGGCGACCGGCTGAGCCGGATCCAGCCGATCCCCGGCTTGATCGTGGGGGACCCTGACTCGCTCGCCGAGCTGGACTGGTCCGACGAATGGCGGTCTGAGGACGCCGGCTGATGAGCCTGCACCTCGATACGCATGTCGTCGTCTGGCTCGCCGCTGGGGAGGTGCACCGCATCCCGGCAGCGACGAGGGCGCGGTTGGCTGTTGAGCCACTGCGCGTGTCGCCGATGGTGAAGCTTGAGCTCGCGTACCTGCGCGAGATCGGACGAATCGCCGCAAGCCCCGACGAGATCCTCGCCGAGCTCGGCCGGAGCATCGGTCTTGCGACCGATGGCACCGCATTCATCGATGTCGTGGCGTCGGCGATGCACCTCGACTTCACCCGTGACGCCTTCGACCGGCTCATCCTCGCGCAGGCGATCACGGTCGACGCCCTGCTGGTGACCAAGGACGAGCGCATGCGCACGGCCGCCCCGCAGCACACGCTCTGGCACTGAGCAGCCGCGGAGAGCCGCCCTGTCGCATGCAGTAGACTGGACGTCCGATAGACACCCGGGTGGCACAACCAGTCCTGGGCGCGTCCGGCCGCAAGCCCGACCGGACGAGTTCTCATCACTGCTGCGGCGCCATTCCGTCACCGAGCACTGATGCCCACTGTGCCATCCCAAGGAACCATTCCCATGTCGATCATTGACTCATCCCCGTTGAAGGCGGCCGCCCGCGGCAGCGAGATCCTCACCGGGTCTGGCGCGGTCCTGCGCACCCTCGAGCATCTCGGGGTCAAGGACGTCTTCGGGCTGCCCGGCGGCGCGATCATGCCGTTCTATGACGAGCTCATGGCCTCGACGACGATCCGGCACATCCTCGTGCGGCACGAGCAGGGGGCCGGCCACGCTGCGGAGGGCTACGCCGCGGCCTCGGGTGGCCTCGGCGTCGCGATCGCGACGAGTGGCCCCGGCGCGACGAACCTCGTGACGGCGATCGCCGACGCCTACATGGACTCGGTCCCGCTCCTTGCGATCACCGGACAGGTCTTCTCGACGGTCATGGGCACGGACGCGTTCCAGGAGGTCGACATCGTCGGCATCACGATGCCGATCACGAAGCACTCCTTCCTCGTGACGAAGCCCGAGGATGTGCCCGCGACGCTCGCCGCCGCCGCGCACATCGCGACGACCGGCCGCCCCGGTCCGGTGCTCGTGGACATCACCAAGGACGCGCAGCAGAACTCGGCGCCGTTCATCTGGCCGCCCAAGATCGACCTGCCCGGCTACCGCCCGGTGACGAAGGCGCACGGCAAGCAGGTCGTCGCAGCCGCGCAGCTCATCGCGGAGGCGAAGCGCCCCGTCATCTACGCCGGCGGCGGCGTCGGGCGCTCCAAGGCGTCCGAGGAGCTCGCCGAGTTCGCCCGGCTTGTCGGCGCCCCCGTCGTGACGACGCTCATGGCGCGCGGCGTCTTCCCCGACTCCGACCCGCTCCACCTCGGCATGCCGGGGATGCACGGTGCGGTGCCCGCGGTCCTCGCCTTCCAGGAGTCCGACCTCATCATCGCGCTTGGGGCGCGCTTCGACGACCGGGTCACCGGCAAGGTGAGCGAGTTCGCACCGCACGCGCAGGTCATCCACGTCGACATCGACCCCGCCGAGATCGGCAAGATCCGCGAGGCACAGGTGCCGATCGTCGGCGACCTCAAGGACGTGCTCGTCGATTTCATCGTCGCCGTGCGCGACGCATTCGCCGCGACACCGCCCGACTATCGCGCGTGGTGGGCCCGCCTCGAGCAGCTGCGCGAAACCTATCCGCTCGGCTACGAGGCGCCGACCGACGGCCAGCTGTCACCGCAGCACATCATCCAGCGCATCGGCGAGCTGACCGGGCCCGAGGCCATCTACGCCGCCGGCGTCGGTCAGCACCAGATGTGGGCGGCGCAGTTCATCAAATACGAGCGCCCGAATGCGTGGCTCAACTCCGGCGGCGCGGGCACGATGGGCTACGGCGTGCCCGCCGCGATGGGGGCGAAGGTCGCCGAGCCGGACCGTGTCGTCTGGGCGATCGACGGCGACGGCTGCTTCCAGATGACGAATCAGGAGCTCGCGACCTGCACGATCAACAACATCCCGATCAAGGTCGCGATCATCAATAATTCCTCGCTCGGCATGGTCCGACAGTGGCAGACCCTCTTCTATGACGGTCGCCATTCCTTCACCGACCTCGAGACCGGCGGCGGCACCCGGATGATCCCCGATTTCGTGAAGCTCGCCGAGGCCTACGGGGCGCTCGCGATCCGGGTCACGAAGGAGGACGAGATCGACGCGGCCATCAAGCTCGCGCTCGAGACGAATGACCGTCCCGTCGTCATTGACTTCATCGTGTCGCGGGATGCCATGGTGTGGCCGATGGTCCCGCAGGGCACCGGCAACTCCGAAGTGCAGTACGCCCGCGATCACGCACCCGCGTGGGATGAGGACTGAGAGGCCGCAATGAGTCACGTGCTCAGCCTCCTCGTGGAGGACAAGCCGGGTCTGCTTACCCGGGTCGCGGGGTTGTTCGCCCGCCGCGGCTTCAACATCGAGTCGCTCGCGGTCGGCCGCAGCGAGATCGAGGGCCTGTCCCGGATCACGGTCGTCGTCGACGTCGAGGACACACCGCTCGAGCAAGTGACGAAGCAGCTCAACAAGCTGGTCAACGTCATCAAGGTCGTCGAGCTGGAGCCGAGCAGCTCGGTGCTGCGCGACCACGTCATGATCAAGGTCAAGGTCGACAACGTCACGCGCTCGCAGGTGCTTGAGGCGGTCGGCCTCTTCCGCGCGAACGTCGTCGATGTCGCAGCCGACGCCCTCGTCATCGAGGTCACCGGCGACCGGCAGAAGGTGCAGGCGCTGCTGCGTCTGCTTGAGCCGTACGGCATCAAGGAGCTGGCCCAGTCCGGTACGCTCGCCATCGGCCGCGGCCCCAAATCCATCACCGAACGCGTCTTTAAGAACTGAAGCAGAAAAGGATCACCTAGTGGCTGAGATCGTCTACGACAAGGATGCTGACCTCTCCCTTATCCAGGGCAAGAAGGTCGCCGTCATCGGGTACGGCTCGCAGGGGCACGCGCACGCGCTCAACCTCCGCGATTCCGGCGTCGAGGTCCGCATCGGGCTGAAGGCCGACTCGAAGTCCGTCGCGAAGGCGGAGGAGGCCGGGTTCACCGTCTCGACGACCGCGGACGCGGCGAAGTGGGCGGACGTCATCGTCATCCTCGCGCCGGACCAGCACCAGCGCGGGATCTACGCGGCCGACGTCAAGGGCAACCTCGAGGCGGGCAACGTGCTCCTCTTCGGCCACGGCTTCAACGTCCGCTACGGCTACATCGAGGCCCCCGTGGGTGTCGATGTCGTCCTCGTCGCGCCGAAGGCGCCGGGCCACACCGTCCGCCGCGAGTTCGTCGCGGGCCGCGGCATCCCGGACATCGTCGCCGTCGAGCAGGACGCGACCGGCACCGCCTGGGACCTCGCGTTCTCGTATGCGAAGGCGATCGGCGGCACTCGCGCCGGCGCGATCAAGACGACGTTCACGGAGGAGACCGAGACGGACCTCTTCGGTGAGCAGTCGGTCCTGTGTGGCTCGCTCGAGCAGCTCATCAAGTACGGCTTCGAGACGCTCACCGAGGCTGGCTACCAGCCGGAGATCGCCTACTTCGAGGTGCTGCACGAGCTCAAGCTCATCGTCGACCTCATCAACGAGGGGGGCATCGCGAAGATGAACTGGTCGATCTCTGACACCGCTGAGTACGGCGGCTATGTCTCCGGCCCGCGCATCATCGACGAGAGCGTCAAGGCGCGGATGCAGGACGTCCTCACCGACATCCAGTCCGGCGCGTTCGCGACTCGCTTCATCGGTGACCAGGACAGCGGGGCCGCCGAGTTCAAGCAGCTCCGCGCCGAGGCTGAGACGCACCCGATCGAGACGACCGGTCGCCAGCTCCGCGCCCTCTTCGCGTGGAAGCAGCAGGACGACGACTACGTCGACGGGTCCGCCGCCCGCTGAGTCGGTACTGATCGACGCGCTCCGCGCATTCCTTGAGTGAATGCGCGGAGCGCGTCGCTCCTCGGTGTCGCCGCCGCCTCGGCGCACCCCCGCGGGTTAGCCTGGGGCGGCCATGAGCAACGACGCCGCTTACCGCCACCGCGTCCTCAAGGGGGATGAGCGGCCGGCACAGCACGCCATCCCGCCGACCTCCGGGGGCAGGATCGCGGCTCGCGTGATCGGGTGGTCGATATTCGGCGTCGTGCTGCTCGCGATCATCGCGCTCGCCGTGCCGATCGTGCACGGCCTCTGGCTGGCACAGGATGCGCTCGACGCGCAGCGCGTGCGCGTGGCGGAGCTGAGTGATCGGCCGGTTGCCGATTGGGCCGAATCCGCGATTGCCGTCGACGTCCCGGAAGAGACGCCACTCGACCAGCTCCAGTACGTCGCCTCGCATAACAGTTATGTGCTCGAGCCGACCCCGCTCCAGCTCTTCGTCATCGACCTGGTCGAGCCCGGCACAGCCGACACGCTGCGCTACTCGCACCCGGATCTGACGACGCAGCTCGACAATGGGGTGCGCGCATTCGAGCTTGACCCTCGCAACACGGGTCGTCGATTCACGAACACCCACGTCCCGCTCGTCGCCAACCGCTCGAACGCCCCCGACTTCGCGCTCTCCCTCACCGAGCTCGCGAAGTGGTCGGCCGCGCACCCCGGCCACGCGCCGATCTTCCTCCACCTTGACCTCAAGGAGGACTACCGTTTCCTCGACCCGACGAGTGGCCCCTGGGATGCTGACGCGGTCGAGCGGCTCGACGAGGTCGTCGGCGAGGTGCTCGGCGACCGGCTCATCACGCCGAGCCAGCTCGACGAGCGCGTTGGCTGGCCGACGCTCGGCGAGTCCCGGGGCAAGTTCCTCGTGTACATCGACAACAGCCTCGACGCCGCCTACGAGGCACTCGGCGCGGCGGGATCGAACGTCTTCGTCGCGCGGGAGGACGGGACGACGCGGTTTGCGGTGCTGAACGATCCGACGGACCGGGAGGTCGCATTCATCGCGGCGACCGGTGTGATCGTGCGGACGCGGGCCGATGCGGACACGGTCATCGAGCCCGCCCGCCGGAGCGCCGCGCTCGACAGCGGGGCGAACCTCATCACGACCGACTACCCGCGCGGTGAGCCCGGCCCGAACGGCTATGTGGTGCAGTTCGACGGTGGCGCGACCGTGCGGCTGCGCCCGCCCCTGCCCGAGGCCGCGCTCGCCGCTGCTGCGGAGGCTGCCGCACAGGCCGCGGCGGACGCCGCTGCTGCTGGCGCCGAGGCCGCTGCCACCGAGGAACCCGCCCCCACCGAGTGACCAGTACGCTGGTGGGGCACCATTCCTCGCCGAATCGCAAAGGTCCCACGTGTCAAAGCCCGTCGTCGTCATCGCAGAACAGCTCTCCCCGGCCACCGTCGAGGCACTCGGACCGGACTTCGACATCCGGCAGGTCGACGGGACCGACCGCGCGGCGCTCTTCGCGGCACTGACCGAGGCGAGCGCGGTGCTCATCCGCTCCGCGACGCACATGGATGCTGAGGCGATCGCCGCGGCCCCGGTCCTCAAGGTCATTGCGCGCGCCGGCGTCGGGCTTGACAACGTCGACATCAAAGCCGCGACCGCGGCCGGGGTCATGGTCGTCAATGCCCCGACGTCGAACATCATCTCCGCGGCCGAGCTGACGATCGCGCACATCCTCAGCCTCGCCCGTCACCTGCCAGCCGCCCACGCGAGCCTTGCCGCGGGGGAGTGGAAGCGCTCCAAGTTCACCGGCACTGAGCTGTACGAGAAGACACTCGGCATCATCGGGCTCGGCCGCATCGGTGCGCTCATCGCGGAGCGGCTGCGCGCATTCGGCGTCGACATCATCGCGTACGACCCGTACATCGCGCCCGCGCGTGCGCAGCAGCTCGGTGCGCGCCTCGTCTCGCTCGAGGAGCTGCTGGCGGCCTCGGACTTCATCACGATCCATATGCCGAAGACCCCCGAGACGACGGGCATGATCAGCGCCGAGCAGCTGGCGATGATGAAGCCGAGCGCCTTCATCGTCAATGTCGCCCGTGGCGGGCTCATCGACGAGGACGCGCTGGTCGAGGCGCTGACGACCGGGGTCATCGCCGGTGCGGGCATCGACGTCTTCACGACGGAGCCGCCGACCGACACGCGGCTCACCGCCCTGCCGAACGTCTCGGTCACGCCGCACCTCGGCGCCTCGACCGACGAGGCGCAGGAGAAGGCCGGTGTCGCGGTCGCTCGCTCCGTGAAGCTCGCCCTCGAGGGGGACCTGGTCCCCGATGCGGTGAATGTGGCTGGTGGCGTCATCGACCCGTTCGTCCGGCCCGGCATCGCGCTCGTCGAGAAGCTCGGCCAGTTCTTCTCGGGCCTTGCTGACGGCCGCCTGCAGAGTCTCGAGGTCGATGTCCGCGGCGAGCTCGCGGCCTATGACGTGAGCGTGTACCGCCTTGCGGCGCTCAAGGGGTATTTCACGAACATCGTCAGCGACAACGTGTCCTATGTGAATGCGCCGCTGCTCGCGGAGCAGCGTGGCCTCGAGGTCTCCCTGACGACCGCCGAGCAGTCCGAGGGCTACCGCAACACGACGACGCTGCGCGGTGTGCTCGCCGACGGCAGCCAGATCGAGGTCGCCGGCACGCTGTCGGGGACGAAGATGGTGGAGAAGATCGTCGGCATCAACGGCTACGAGATCGAGGCCACGATCGCGAAGCACCACCTCGTCATGGGGTACGACGACAAGCCGGGGATCATCGCGACCTACGGTGCAGCGCTCGCGAAGGAGGGCATCAACATCGATGCGCTGTCGGTCGCCCGCGGCCGTGACGGCGCGGAAGCGCTCGCGATCATCACCGTGTCGGCGGTGGTGCCGGAGGCCGTCCTCGCCGAGTTGCAGCAGCAAATCGGGGCCAGCCTGCTGCACGAAATCGACATCGTCGAAAGCTGAGCACCCCTCATGTCCCCCGAAAGGGTGACAGTGAGGGTGATTTTCCGCTAGCCTCAGGACGAAGCATGTGGATGGGGGCCCTGTCATGACGATTTCCGGTGTCCGTGCGAGTCATGGAGGCGACCGCGGCTCAGGCGGCCGTATCGCGACGGGCTTGCTCGCCTTCGCCATCGGGCTGACCGGCGCGGTCGCGGTCGCGGCACCAGCAGCGGCGGTGCCGGCACCCGACATCATCGTCACGCAGGGCGACATCGGGACGAGTCCCGAGGCGACATGGGTGGCCGACTCGAGCGACGCGGCGTGGATCGTGACGGATGCCGGTCGGGACGTCCTCGGGCTCGATGGATCGGTGATACATCGCCTGGGGGCGCAAACCTATCCCCTGATCGACAACACGCTCAGCGCGGGCCTCGGCTGGATGAGCTTCTTCTCAGGCGCCACGAGTGGCGAGGTCGACCCCGCCACCGGCGAGGAGATCCCCACCACCGGCGTCGGACTGGTCGAAGCCACGCTCGACGGTCCGAGCCGGCTCTGGCTCGATGTCGAGATCGCGTTCGGCGACACCGCCGCCGAGACCGACCTGGCCTACGTGAGCTGCGAGCTCCCGGTGGGCGACGACTGGAAGGTCATCGACCTGAACGACTGCTCAAGCATCGATGACGACCTGAATGCTCGTTGGATCGTGACCGAGCCGTGGACATTCGAGGATCCCTGGCTCGGCGAGCATACCTACGCCGCGGGTGATCACCTCAACGTCATGAACGGCGGGCCCGGATATGCGGCGGTCTCCGGCATCGGCCTCCGCACTGAGGGTGGGCCGGTCCAGATCGCGACGATGACGCTGCGCGATCAGGTCGTCGGTTTCGAGGTCACACCGTCGCTCCACGTCGACCCGTATTTCACGGCTGGTGGCAAGTACCAGGGGATCGGTGTCGATCTGAAGGCGACGAATGTCACCGACGCGACCGAGGTGCGGGTCACCGTGCACCGGGCGCTCGGTGGCGATGTGGTCAAGACGAGCAGGGCCGGCGTCCTCAACACCGTGAACGCCGGCGGGACCGTCACGGCGCCGATCGTCGTGCAGCCCGGCACCTACAACGAGGCTGGCAGTGGGTCCTGGTGGCCCGCCACCGCGGGAGGTGCCACCCCAGTGTGGACCCCGGAGACGCTGCCGACCGGGGTGACCGTGGAGCTGCTCCGCGGCGAGGAGGTCATCGTCGAGCGAACCGTGGCGAGTATCGGCACGAGCATTGCGACACTCGCGGACGTGATGCCGGCAGCGCCGCGATTCACCACTCCGACCGCGACGTTCCGCGACGCGGCGAACTACACGGGGATCGCGGTCGACATCCGAGTCGACGGTTTCCGTGATGCCGAGCAGGTCATCGTGCAGGTCGACCGTGCCGACGGCCAGCCCGTCGTGAAGCGGAGCAAGTGGGCGGCGGCTGCCGCCCTGAACACGGGCCAGCCGAAGGCGCTCACCACGCCGATCGTGATCCAGCCGGGCACGTACGACGAAGCAGGCAGCTCAAGCTGGCTCAAGCCTGTTGCCGTGTGGACGCCGACCTCCATGCCGACGTCCGTGACGGTGACCATCACGCGCACGTACGGGCCCGACCTGGTGACGACATTGCCGATCAGCGGTTCATCTGTGGGCGTGCTCCCCACGGAGACCCCGACGGCGCCGATCGTCGTCGAGATCCCGACCGATGTCCCGACCTACGAGGTCGAGGTGCCGACCGATGCGGAAGACGTCAAGCTCAAGCTCGGCGCCCCCGTGGTCACGCCGGAGAAGGCCGAGATCACGGTCCCGGTCGAGGTCGTCGTCTCGACGGAGGTCGGGGCGAACCTCACCATCGCGGCCAACACCACGGCGAGTTCGACCGACACCACCTGGGACGGGGTCATACAGTTGCCGAAGACGAGGACCGACGTGGTCGTGCCAGCCGCGACCGGCCAGACCACCACGGTCGGGGTCGCAATCGAGCTCGGCTCGCCGACCGCGCGCATCGACTTCGACAGCCCGGTGAAGCTCGTGCTCGCCGGCCAGGCCGGCAAGCGGGCCGGCTATGTGCAAGGTGGCACGTTCCATGCCATCGACGATGCCTGTGCGCTCCCTGCCCCGGGTGGGCTGATCGACGGCGAATGCTGGGTCAACGAGGGCGGCGACCTCGTGATCTGGACGACGCACTTCACCACGTTCGTCTCCTACACCTCGGCCGCGACGCCGGACGGCGGTGGCGGCTCCGGTGGCGAAGGCTCGGGCGGCGGCGGATCGAGCGGTGGCTCGGGCTCCGGCCCGAGCGGCAGCTCCTCCAGCGGCGCTGGCTCGTCCGGCATCACGGTCGTCCTCCCTTCGACGGCACCGACCACCGCGCCGACGGCGAAGCCGACGACCCGCGCCACGACGCCGCCGAAGGCGGCCCCCGCCCCGAAGCCGGCGCCGACCGAGGATGCTGACGTGGCCGAGGCTGCTGGAGGCGAATCCGCGGGTGGCTTCGACCCGGTGTGGCTCGTCATCATCCTCGTCCCACTCGGGATCCTCGTCATCGGTGGTGCCGCCTACGGGATGGTCCGAGCCAGGCGGAGCTGACCGGGCATTACCGCCAGAGCGCGCGAGTACGCTTGAGGACATGTCTCGAACGCTCCAGCTCGCGGTGATCCCCGGCGACGGGATCGGTCCGGAAGTCATCACGGAGGCGCTCAAGGCACTCGAGGCGGCGACGACGGGCGGGGACGTCGCATTCGTCCAGACGCAGTTCCGCCTCGGTGCCGACCGGTATCTCGAGGATGGGCAGGTCCTCCCGCTCGACGACTTCGAGCGGATCAAGGCGAGCGACGCGATCCTCTTCGGCGCGGTCGGCGGGGTGCCCGGTGACCCGCGGCTCGCCGCGGCCAACATCGAGCGCGGGCTCCTCCTGGAGCTGCGCTTCGCGCTCGACCACTACGTCAATCTGCGCCCGACCCGCATCGTGCCGGGGGTGGTCTCGCCGCTCGCGCAGCACGGCGACGTCGACTTCGTCGTCGTCCGCGAGGGCACCGAGGGCCCGTACGTCGGCAACGGCGGGGCGATCCGACGCGGCACGCCGCACGAGGTGGCGAACGAGACGAGCGTGAACACCGCATTCGGCGTCGAACGTGTCGTCCGCGACGCCTTCGCGCGTGCCGCCCGGCGCCGCGGCAAGCTCACCCTGGTGCACAAGACGAATGTCCTCGTCCACGCTGGCGGACTGTGGCAGCGGGTCGTGGGCGAGGTCGCCGCGGAGTTTCCCACGGTCCAGGTCGACTACATGCATGTCGATGCGGCGACGATCTTCATGGTCACCGATCCTGCTAGATTCGACGTCATCGTCACCGACAACCTGTTCGGCGACATCCTCACCGACCTGGCCGGCGCAATCAGCGGCGGCATCGGTCTGGCGGCCTCGGGGAACATCAACCCGGACGGCACCTTCCCCTCGATGTTCGAGCCGGTCCACGGCTCCGCGCCGGACATCGCGGGCACCGGCAAGGCCGACCCGACCGCGGCGATCCTGTCCGCAGCCCTCCTCCTCGAGCACGTCGGGGTGCCGGAGGCGGCGGGCCGGATCGTCAGCGCCGTCGACGCTGATCTTGCCGCCCGCGGCGAGGCACCGCGCACGACCACCGAGGTGGGCGACGCGATCGTCGCCCGGATCTGAACCACCCGGTGCCGCCACCTGACGGCGCCGGATCCCACCCCTAGGAACCCTGATGCAGAATCTGCTCGCCACGCAGCCCCTTGAGTTCGCTCGCACGCCGCACCCCTCGCCACGCGGTGAGGACGACCTCTCGGCGATCCTCAAGGCCCCCGGTTTCGGGGAGGTCTTCACTGACCACATGGTCAGCATCCACTGGAAGGGCGACTGGCACCGGGCCAAGGTCGAACCATACGGCCCCATCCAGCTCGACCCCGCGGCGGCGGTCCTGCATTACGGGCAGGAGATCTTCGAGGGGCTCAAGGCGTACCGGCACGAGGACGGCTCGATCTGGACCTTCCGTCCAGAGGCGAATGCCGCGCGCTTCCAGCACTCGGCACGCCGGATGGCACTGCCGGAGCTGCCGACGGACGTCTTCATCGAGTCGATCCGGCAGCTCGTCACGGTCGATGCCCGCTGGGTGCCGAGCGGC
Organism: Microbacteriaceae bacterium; assembly: GCA_035556075.1. GTDB lineage: Bacteria > Actinomycetota > Actinomycetes > Actinomycetales > Microbacteriaceae > 73-13. The sequence continues at coordinate 32,186 of DATMFQ010000015.1, forward strand.
GGCGAGACATCGCTGTACCTGCGGCCATTCATGTTTGCGGCCGAGGCATTCCTCGGCGTGCGCTCAGCGCGGAAGGCGTACTACTACCTCATCGCCTCGCCCGCCGGTCCATATTTCAAGTCGGGGCCCGCGCCCGTGCGCATCTGGCTGTCGACCGACCACGCCCGCGCGGCGAAGGGCGGGACCGGCACGGCCAAGACGGGCGGCAACTACGCGGCCTCGCTCCTCCCGCAGGAGGAGGCGTACGCACAGGGCTGCCAGCAGGTGCTCTTCCTCGACGCCGAGCACGGCCGCTACCTCGAGGAGCTCGGCGGCATGAACATCGTGCTCGTCACGGCCGACGGCACCCTGCTCACCCCGGACTCCGACACGATCCTCGCCGGGATCACGCGCGACTCGATCCTGCAGCTCGCGGCGGACCGCGGTCACCGCATCGAGCGGCGGCCGGTGTCGCTCGAGGAGTGGCGCGAGGGCGCGGCGAGCGGCGAGATCGTGGAGGCGTTCGCGTGTGGCACCGCCGCGGTGCTCACCCCGATCGGGCAGCTCAAATCGGCCGACTTCATGATCGGCTCGGACGATGCCGCGCCGGGGGAGCTGTCGATGGCGCTGCGCCAGGAGCTCACCGACATCCAGTACGGTCGCGCCGAGGACCGTCATGGCTGGCTGACGAGGCTTGCGTGAAGCTCGCACGGTTCACGACGGGCGACGACCCGCGATACGGCATCATCGACGAGGATTCGCTCGTCGTGCTCAAGGGACACCCGCTCGTCCACGGGTTCGACCCGACGGGGGAGCGCGTCGCGCTCGACGATGCCCGGTTGCTCGCGCCGGTCATCCCGTCGAAGGTCGTCTGCGTCGGCATGAACTACGCGGACCACAAGGCGGAGCTCGCCTTCGCGAACGAGTCGCCCGACTCCCCGCTGCTCTTCCTCAAGCCGAACACGGCGGTCGTCGGCCCGGGCGATCCCATCCGCATTCCTCCCGTCGAGGGCCGGATCGTGCACGAGGGCGAGCTCGCCGTCGTCATCGGCCGGGTCGCGAAGCAGATCCGCAAGGAGGACTGGCGGGATTACGTCTTTGGCTACACGATCGCCAACGACGTCTCGGCGCGCGACCAGATGTTTGCCGACGGCCAGTGGGCGAGGGCGAAGGGCTACGACACCTTCTGCCCGGTCGGCCCGTGGATCGAGACAGAGCTCGATCCGGCCGCGGGCCTCGAGATCCAGACCTATGTCGACGACGAGCCGCGCCGCCACGGCAACACCTCGCAGATGATCTTCGACGTGCCCGCGATCCTCGCGGCCGCCGCCGACGTCTGGACGCTCCTGCCGGGCGACCTGGTCATCACGGGCACCCCCGCCGGGCTCGGCGGGTTCAAGGCGGGTCAGCAGGTCCATATCGACATCGAGGGGATCGGGCGGCTGTCGAACCCGGCGCTGCCGCGCGACTGAGTCGTTTCCACGGGTCGGCGCCCGACGCGGTTGTCCACAAACCGCAGCTGCTCGCGAGCGCGGCCCCGCGCATTCCTGCCATTCTCCCGGGATGAATGCGCAACTCCCCAACGCAGCCGAGCTCGCCGACCTGCCCCTCACCGACGACGCGGCGGTGCTCGAGCGCGTCGCGACCGTCCTCCGATCCGCCTCCCGGCGCCAGGTGTGGCTGCTCCTGCTGGATGATTGCCGCTGCCTGCTCCCGACGCTCATCCCGATGAACCTCCCGCCGCGACCGGACCACGATGCCGCGTCCGCATTCGCCCCGATGCTCGGCGCACTGCTGAGCCTCGCGGACGTCGCGCACCTCGTCCTCGTCTACGAGCGGCCGGGGCCGGCCACGCCGAGTCGGGACGATCTCGCCTGGCTCGCGGCCTTCGCCGAGGCGATCGAGCTCGCGGCCGGGTCCGTGCTCGGGTTGTGCTTCGCGACGGATCCCGGAGTGCGGCGCTGGGAACTGCATCATGATGCTGTCGATATGGATGCAATGATGCAAGACTGGCCGGATGAGGACGACCATCACCCTGACGCCGGAGGCGCAGCAGCTCGTGGAGCAGGCGATGCGTGAGCGTGGCGCCTCGTTCAAAGACGTGGTGAACGAGGCACTCGTGCAGGCACTGCGTCCGCCGGTTGTCGAGGAGCCGTTCGTCCAGCGGACATTTAATCTCGGCTGGTCCCTCACGAAGGATCAGATGCGCGAGCTCGATGAGCGGGACGAGCTCGAAAAATACCTCCGACTCCAGCGGCAGTGGACCGACGAGCATGCGGCTGATCGACACTGACGTGCTCGTCGTCGCCGTCAACGAGGGCGATGAGCGGCATGAGGGCGCCAAGACCTACCTCGAGCGAGTGCTCAACAGCGGCGAGGGGGTCCTCATCGCTCCAGCCAGTATCGTGGGATTCGTCCGCACCATCACCAAGCGGATCGCTGGTTTGCCCGGGCTGTCGACGGGGTTGGCCTTCGAACTCGCCGATGAGTGGCTTCGTCGTTCGACCGTGCAGATCCCGACCCCGGATGCCCGCCACTTCTCGCGGGTTCGCGAACTGCTCGATGCCGCTGGCGCCGGTGGCAGGCACGTCGACGACGCGCATCTCGCGGCCCTCGCGCTCCGATATGGTGCGACCATCGTGTCCTTCGACCGGGGGTTCGCCAGATTCCCCGGCATCACATGGGAGGCTCCCGCGGCCTGAGCTCGGGACCGGGCCCGACGCCTAGGATTGACGCGCCATGACTGCCGACGAGACCGCTCCCGCCCCGCTGCCCTTCACGACCGCGACCGGCGCCGACGTCAAGGTGCGATTCTGCCCGAGCCCGACCGGCACGCCCCACGTCGGGATGGTGCGTACCGCGCTCTTCAACTGGGCCTACGCGCGTCACCACGGCGGCAAGCTCGTCTTCCGTGTCGAGGACACCGACGCGGCGCGCGACAGTGAGGAGAGCTACCAGCAGCTCCTCGACGCGCTCGGCTGGCTCGGCATCGACTGGGACGAGGGGGTCGAGGTCGGTGGCGACGCCGGTCCGTACCGGCAGTCGCAGCGCGGTGCGATCTACCGCGACATCATCGAGCGGCTGCTCGAGGCAGGGCTCCTCTACGAGTCGTTCGTGACCGCCGAGGAGATGGAGGCGCGCAACCGCGAACTCGGCCGCGACCCGCGCCAGGGCTATGACAACTTCGAGCGCGACCTCACCGAGGAGCAGCGGTCCGCGTACCGGGCCGAGGGGCGCGAGCCGTCACTGCGACTGCGGGTGCCGGACCGCGCATTCACCATCAATGACCTCATCCGCGGGGAGATCACGTTCCCCGCGGGCTCGTTCACCGACTTCGTCGTGGTGCGGCCAAACGGCGCGCCGCTCTACACCTTCGTCAACCCCGTCGACGACGCGCTCATGGGCATCACGCACGTGCTACGCGGCGAGGACATCCTGTCGTCGACGCCGCGACAGCTCGCCCTCTATCTCGCGCTCATCGAGATCGGGGTGACCGATGCGATCCCGCAGTACGCGCACATGCCGCTCGTACTCGGGGAGGGGTCGAAGAAGCTGTCGAAGCGCGACCCCGAGTCGAGCCTGTTCGCCCACCGCGACCGTGGTTTCATCCCTGAGGGGCTGCTCAACTACCTCGCGCTGCTCGGCTGGTCGATCGCGCCCGATCGGGACATCTTCACGCAGGACGAGCTCGTGGCCGCCTTCGACATCCGGGACGTCAACCCGAATCCGGCCCGCTTCGACCAGAAGAAGGCGGACGCCATCAACGGCGACCACATCCGGATGCTTGACCCGGAGGATTTCGCTCGGCGCCTTATCCCGCATCTCACCCGTGCGGTCGACGGGCCGGAGGAGCTCGAGCTGCTGCGCGCCGCGGCGCCCCTCATCCAGGAGCGGATCACCGTGCTCTCCGAGGCGCGCGACATGCTCGACTTCCTCTTCGTCGAGGAGGACGAATTCGCGGTCCAGCCGGAGGCGTTGCCGGCGGCGAAAGACCTGGTCGCCTACCGAGCCGTCCTCGATGCGGCCCTGCCCGCGCTCGAGGCGCTCGCTTCTTGGCGCACGGCCTCGATCGAGGAGGCGCTGCGCGCGGCGCTGCTCGCCGGCGAGGACGAGGGTGGCCTCGGGCTGAAGCCGCGTACCGCATTCGCCCCCCTACGGGCCGCGGTGTCGGGGCGCCGGGTGAGCCCGCCGCTCTTCGAGTCGATGGAGCTCCTGGGTCGTCCGGCGACCCTCGACCGGATCGATCGGCTGCGCACGCAGCTCGCCTGAGCATTCGCACCGCCACGCGGTCCGAGGCTTCCGTCACGGCCCGGTTCGGCATAGCGTCGAGGTATGAGTGACACCAGCGCGAGCAGTGGGGACAGGATCGTCGTCGGGGTGGATGGCTCGGGGCCGTCGATTGCGGCACTGCGCCGGGCGGCGAAGATCGCGGAGCTCATCGACGGCACGGTCGAGGCGGTGACGACATGGGAGTACCCGGTCATGGCGGACGCCTTCGCCGTGTCGACGGGCTGGTCGCCGGAGAAGGATGCTGACGAGATCCTGCAGCGGGCGCTCAACGAGGCGTTCCCTGACGGGGTGCCGGTCACCGTCCATGCGGTCACCGAGATGGGGCAGGCGGCACGGGTGCTCATCGAACGCAGCGAGGGCGCGCACCTCCTCGTCCTCGGCAGCCGCGGCCACGGCGGCTTCGCCGGCCTGCTGCTCGGCTCCGTCAGTGCGACGTGCGCGGCGCACGCGAAGTGCGCGGTCCTCATCCTGCACGGCGACGAGCCGGAGGACGCGCGGCCGGAGGTCTAGGGCGAGCGCAGCGCTGGGTTGGCGATGCATTGGCGTGGAGGAATGCGTGGGGGTCTGGTCCCCTCGGATGTCTTGCTAGACTGGGTCGTCGGTTTCCGTGAACGGTACGTGCACGTGTGCGCGCATCGGACAGGAAACCCCCTTGGGGTATGGTGTAATTGGCAACACGGCTGATTCTGGTTCAGTTGTTCTTGGTTCGAGTCCAGGTACCCCAGCCAGTAAAGACCTGATCAGAGGCTCGTTTCGAGATGATCGAGACGGGAGCCTGACCCGCTTTTCCGGACACCAACTTTGAGGCGATGATCGTCTCGGAAGGAGTCCGTGTAATGCCTGCTGCTCACCCGCCGGAGTTTCGGCGTCGTGCCCTTGACCTCGTTGCGCAGGGCAACCCCGTCGGCCAGACGGCTCGTGATCTTGGGATCAGCGAGTTGTGTCTGCGGAACTGGATGAACCGGGACGCGATCGACTCCGGCCGTAAGCCCGGCGTCACCACTGACGAGCACAAGGAGTTGGTCGAGTTGCGTCGCCGCAACCGCGTGCTGGAGATGGAGATCGAGATCATCAAGCGTGCGTCGGCGTACTTCGCCAGGGAGAACGTGCTCCCAAAATAGGGTTCCGGTTGGTCCAGGAGCTTGCCGCTGACGGGGTTCCCGTCGCGGTGGCCTGCCGGTCCCTGAACGTCTCAACATCCGGCTACTCCGAGTGGGTATCTCGTCCGCCGTCGATTCGTGCGGTCGCGGACGCAGAGCTGACGACCACGATCCGACGCGTTCACCGTGACGCTCGTGGCACCTATGGTGCGCCGCGGGTGCTCGCCGAACTGCGTATGGGGCTCGGCGTTCACGTCGGCCGCAAACGGGTCGCGAGACTGATGCGGCTCGACGGGCTGGCCGGGGTGTCACACCGGCGCAAACGTCGTGGATGGAAGCCGGACACCGCCACGCGCGAGGGTCTCGTGAGGCGGCAGTTCCGCGCAGACGCACCGAACTGGCTGTGGTTCTGCGACATCACGCAGCATTGCGCGAAGGACGGATGGGTCTACTGCGCCGCCGTCATTGACGCGTTCAGCCGCCGCGTGGTCGGCTGGTCGATCTCCGATCGGATCACCGCCGAGATCGTCGTCGACGCGCTTGAGATGGCCCGTTGGAGGCGACGACCAGAGCCCGGAACCGTGGTGCATGCCGACCGCGGAGCGCAATACACCTCATGGCTCTTCGGCCACCGGCTGCGGCAAGCCGGCCTGCTCGGCTCGATGGGCCGCGTCGCTTCCAGCGTCGATAACGCGCTCATCGAGTCGTTCTGGTCGACGATGCAACGCGAGCTGCTCGACCGCTCGACGTGGGCATCGGGGGCCGAGCTGTCGTCGGCGATGTTCGAGTGGATTGAGGGCTTCTACAACCCCACCCGGCGACACACCGCGCTTGGCAACCTCAGCCCCGTGGAGTTCGAACGACTTCACATCCCCGCCGCGAAAGCGGCATGATCAATAGAGAGAAACCGTCCGGGAAACCGGGTCAGGCTCCAGTAACCCCGAAGCCCGGCTGCGCGCCGCAGCACACGGCCTAACGACTCAACCGCATCAAACATCTCGGCGGATCCGACCGACACCGGAGAACGACCCCATGCCGCCGCGGTACAGCGAGAGCGCGGCGGTGGCAGCTTGTCGTAGCTCACGTCGACTGCCAATTTCGCTGAAGTGACCCTCAAGCCAGGCAGCAGCCCTCAGGCGAGGGTGATCCGAAGCGACCGCGGCCGCAACCCGTAGCTGTTGAATCGCTGTTCGGATCGCTTGGGCCTGCTGCAGGTAATCGGCGATGACGTGCTCCCTTCTCGTGGAATTGACCGTTCAGCCGCGCTCCTCGTACCAGTCCCGGATCAGCTGGCGCGCGATCGACCCCTCCCCGGGCAGGCCCACGGGGCCGCCACCGGCCAGCGACTGTCCGATCTCGTCGCGGGTGAGCCACCGCACGTCGATGATCTCCTCGCCGTCGGGCACTGCCCGTTCATCTGCGGCGACGGCGCGGAAGCCGAGCATGAGTGAGCGCGGGAAGGGCCACGGCTGAGAGCGCTGGTAGGTCACCCGCTCGAGCTCGATGCCGGCCTCCTCGGCGATCTCCCGGTGGATAGTCGTCTCCAGCGATTCGCCAGCTTCGACGAACCCGGCGAAGCAGGAGTAGAGGCGCCCTTGCCAGGTCGCGTTCGCTCCGAGCAGCAGCCGTTCCCCGTCGGGACTTTCCACCGCGACGATGACGGCCGGGTCGGTGCGAGGGAAGTGCTCGCGTCGGCACTCGGGGCACCGGCGCGCCCAACCGGCCAGATCCAGGCCGAGCGCCGCCCCGCACGCCGAGCAGTGCCGGAAGTCGCCGATCCAGGCGGCAAGGGCCACCGCGGTGACGAAGAGTTCGTGCTCGTGCGCGCCCAGCCGGCCGCCGAGATCACGCAGACTGAGCCACAACTCCTCGGGCACCGCATCGATGCTGTCGGTCAGTGGCGGGACACAGGCCAGCAGCAGCGCGGTGCCATCGGTGTCGCGCCCGAGCAGGGCCCACTCGGCGGGGCCGACCAGGTCGGGGGCAACTCGCAGGACCGCATCGTCGGCGATCCGGAGCCGGCCGTCGCGGACGACGACGGCTCGGGTGTCAGGCTCCGACCTGAGCCGCTCGATGAGGTCGGGGTCGGCGCGAAGCTCGGCGGCGCGATCGAAGGCCTCGGAATGGTCAGGCATGCGTTCCTCGCTCCTCGCGCGTCGGTGGACCCTGCCGACTCTACTGACCGCTCGCGGCAGCCCATGCGAGTAGCGGCGTGCGCATGTATCCCCCGACCGAGCCCACTTGCGAGACGATCCCGATCCTCCGGGCTGATGCCCTCGTCCTGGGCTGGGGCAAGGGCGGCAAGACCTTGGCCGCCGCGGGCCGGACGGTCGCGATCGTCGAGTAGTCACCGGCGATGTGCGGCGGCACCCGCATCAACATCGGCTGCGTCCCGACGGAGGCGCTCGTCGACTCCTCGACCCAGCGCCGCGACACCGTCACCGTCGTGGATGGCCGCGCGCGATTCCTCGGCGAGCGGGAGGTCGAGGTGGTGCCAACCGTGGGTGGTGCCGAGCTCGCACAGCGCTTGCGGATCGGTGCGCAGGTCGTCGTCATCAACACGGGTGCGGTGCCGCGCGAGGACGCCGACATCGCCGCGGCGGTCGCCGAGATCCTCGAGGGCGACGGCATCGAGGTCGATGATCAGCTCCGCACGAGTGCACCCGGGGTGTTTGCCATGGGGGACATCCGCGGGGGTGCGCAGCAGACCTCCCTCTCGCTCGATGACCATCGCGTCGTGCTGGACGCCATCGCGGGCCGTGGTGCACGTCGGGTCAGCGATCGCGTGGCATTGCCGTCGACTGTGTTCATCACACCGCCGCTGTCGAGTGTCGGGATGACGGCCGGGGGACGCGGCGCGGGGCGGCCTGCGGGTGCGGTCGGTGTGCGTGCCGGTGGCCTCGGTGAAGGCGATGCCGCGGCCGAAGACGCTCGGCGATGCGCGCGGCGTCATCAAGTTCGTCGTCGACGCCGCCGACGACCGGATCCTCGGCGGTCGCGTCGGCGCGACCGCCGATGCCCCGGGAGGGGATGGCGGCCTGGGGAGGGGCCGGCGAGTGCCTCCGCCCTCCTGGGGCCGCAACGCCCTTCTCGGCCCGGGCGTAGCATCGTCAGTGAGCGACACCCGTGTCGCGCGTGAAGGAGATGAGGCAGGTGGCACACCGGCAGCGGATGTCCATCCAGGAGGTCGACCCCAGCGTGCGGAGTCCCATCCTTGGGCTCAACAAGTACGTCAGGAACGGCAGTCTCGACCAGCACCTCCTCGCGCTCGTCGATATTCGAGCCTCGCAACTCAACGGCTGCGCCTGGTGTCTCGACATGCACGTCGTCGAGGCGCGGGAGGCGGGGGCGCCGCAGCGGCAGGTCGACCTCGTCGCGGCCTGGTGGGAGGCCGACGGCCTCTTCTCGGAGCGCGAGCAGGCTGCCCTCGCCTTCACTGAGCAGGTCACCCGCATCGGCGAGCACGGGGTGACCGACGAGGTATGGGCGCGGGTGCGCGGCTCCTTCAGCGAGCAGGAGACGCTCGAGCTGCTCATGGCGATCATCGCCATCAATGTCTGGAATCGCGTCAATGTCACCTTCCGGACCGCGCTGCCGTCACCGGCCGTCGAGGATCCCGCGCCGTCGGGCGGCGGTGACGCGGTGGTCGACGTGCGCGCCGAGCCACCGGCCCGACGTCACGAGCTCATCTTCGCGACCTATCGGGCGCTCGGCGCGGGCACCGCGTTCGTGCTCGTCAATGATCACGACCCGAAGCCGCTGTTCTACCAGTTCGAGGCGGAGCACGCTGGTGAGTTCACCTGGGACTACCTCGAGGAGGGACCCGAGGTCTGGCGGGTGCGGATCGGCCGCTCGTAAGGACGTGCCCGCGCGGCGCGAGGAGCGCGGTGCCCACCGCAACCGGCCGCGGGTGCAGCAGACGAGGACGTTCGCGACCTAGCCTGAATGCGTGACACACGACGGCGGGCAGCGGCGGCGGTGGCTCTGGGAGCAGCTCGGGCGCTCGCTCGGCGGGCTCGAGGGCATCATCCGGGGGACCACCGCGCCAACGCAGCTCTTCACGCTCCCCGGTGGCAACGCCGAGGTCTCGCAGCGGCACGCGCGCGCCGTCCTCGACCTGTGTCTGCGGGTCGGGGTCGCCATGCTCGGCACGGGGGCGTCGGCGGCGGACGTGGTGGCGACGGTGCTGCGGATCAGCGCCGCCTACGGGGTCGACGGCCTCCACGTCGACATCACCTTCACGTCGTTGACGATCTCGGTCAACCGCGGTCCCGAGCATGACCCCATCTCCGTGATGCGGATCGTCCGGGTGCGCACGACCGACTACACCCGCCTGCAGCAGGTGTACCTGCTCATTGACAGCATCACGGGGGAGGACGGTCCGCCCGAGATCGATGCCGCGCGGGAACTGCTCACCGACATCCTCACGCGCCCCCACCCGTATCGGCGCTGGGTCGTCACCTCGGGGAAGGCGATTCTTGCCGCGGGCGTCGTGGTCATGTTCGACGTGAGCTTCGTGCTCGTCATCGTCGCCGCGATGGCCGCGGTGCTCTCCGACCTCCTCACCCGTCGCCTCGCCAAGTGGGCCGTGCCGGAGTTCTTCGTGCAGATGGCGGCCGCGGCGGCGACGACGGTCATCGCGGTCTTCACCTACTGGCTCGAGACCATCGGGGTCGACCTGCCCGGGTCGAACTTCCCGACCGTCATCGTCATCTCCGGCATCATCATGCTGCTGTCCGGGATCGGGCTGACCGCCTCGGCGCGCGACGCGATCGACGGCTACTACGTGACGGCATCGGCCCGCGGACTCGAGGTGATCATGCTGACCCTCGGTCTCGCGATCGGCATCTCGGTCACGCTCGGCATTGCGCTGCGCCTCGGCATCCCGGTGCCCGTGGGGACCTCGCTTGGCGACTCGATCGAGCTGCTGCCAGGAATGCTGGGGGCCGCGATCATCGCGATCGGTTTCGCCCTCACCTCCTACGTCCGACTCCTGCTGGCGCCACTCATGGCGCTCGCGGCGGCGCTCGTGTTTGCCCTGAACTGGGTGCTGCTGCCCGTGCTGCCGCAACCGGGCCTCGCCCCCGGGGTCGCCGGCGCCGCCGCCGGGGTCATCGCGTACCTGGTGTATCGCTGGCTCAAGGTCCCGGAGGCCGCGTTCACGATGGCGGGGGTCATCGGGCTGATCCCCGGACTCGCTGTGTACCGCGGGCTGTACCTCCTCATGGACAGTGAGTACGGGATCACGGCCGCGCTGCCCGCACTCGTGCTCGCGCTGTCGGTGGGCCTGGGTCTCGCGGCCGGTTCGACAATCGGTGCGATCATCGCCCGCCGGCCGTTCGGCCTCGACCGCGCTGCCCTCCTCGCCGCCCGCCGCCCGCGGGGCGTGCGTTAGCTGCGCACCTTGGCTATGGTCGCCACATGCTGACCCATCGTGCCCTGCGGTTCGCGCTCAGTGGCTTCGCACTGCTCGTCGTCGCGGTGATCATCTGGGTCGACTTGTCGACGGACCTCTGGCAGAAGTACGTCGTCATGTCGGGGCTGGCCGGTGGGCTCATCACCTTCGTGCTGTCGGCGCTCGTCATCGACCGGCTCATTTCGCGCTCGGCGCATGAGCGCTGGGCGCCCGTCACTCGGCTCGCGCTCGGCGACTTCCGGCGGCGGCTGTCCGCCGACCCGTCTCGGCACGATGTCGCGACGGTGCGTCGGCTCGATGACGCCCCCGGCGCCGCGGATGCGCTCGAGTCGCTGATTGCGGCGGCTGCCGCGGAGCGTGACGTGCTCGCGGCGACACTGGCGCAGTGGTCGACCTTCCTCGCCTCGAGCGCCGACGTCGTCGACCTCATCGATGGTGCCGCGGACCTCGCCACGCGGCTTGACCGCATCGGCGAGCTGGCGGTCGGGCTCCGCCCCGCATTCATCGCGCCGGATGCCGACACGGTCGCGACGCGCGTCACCGTGCGGCCGGAGCTTGCCGCCGAGATCGCCGCCTATCACGAGGCCGGCGACGCCCTGCTTGCGCAGGTGGTGCGTCGCGTCGGGCGATAGCCCGACCGGATCGTCAAGCCACTGGCGATCGCGTCGTCCCCGCCATAGCCTCGCACCCGTGAGTCCACGCCGCCAGCACCGCAGCCAGCCGAGTAGCTCCCGCGATCGGCAGCGGATCGAACTCGACGGTGTCGAGGTCTCGGTGACGCACCCCGACAAAGTCATGTATCCCGAAACGGGGACGACGAAGGCCGACGTCATCCGCTACTACCTGGGGATCGCCGATGTCCTGCTGCCGTATGCGGCCGGCCGGCCGATCACGCGGAAGCGCTGGGTCGACGGCGTCGGCACTGCGCAGCGACCCGGCAAGGTGTTCTTCCACAAGGATCTCGACGAGTCGACGCCTGACTGGGTGCCGCGCGGCACGGTGCAGCACCAGACGCACGCGAATGACTATGCGGTCCTCGATGAGCAGCGGGGCCGGGCGACGCTCGCGTGGCTCGCCCAGACGGGTGCGCTCGAACTGCACGTGCCGCAGTGGCGGTTCGCGGCGGACGGCAGCATCGGCCGCCCTGACCGTCTCGTGCTCGACCTCGACCCGGGGGAGGGAGCGGGGCTGCCGGAATGCGTGGTGGTCGCGAAGCTGTTGCGCGGCATCCTCGACGGCATGGGCCTGCCGACCGTCCCGGTCACCAGCGGCAGCAAGGGCATCCACCTGTACGCCGCGCTCGACGGGACCCGCACGTCGGACGAGATGAATGCGGTCGCGCGGGAGCTGGCCCGCTCGCTCGCGGCCGATCACGCGGATCTCATCGTCGCGACCCTCCGCAGGACGGATCGGCGCGGTCGCGTGCTCATCGACTGGAGCCAGAACAACGCGTCGAAGACGACGATCGCGCCGTACTCGCTGCGCGGCAGGCGCAGGCCGACCGTCGCCATGCCACGGACCTGGGGCGAGATCACCTCCGGTCGGCTGCGGCAGATCGAGTTCCATGAGGTCGCTCGACTGTTGCGCCGCCGCGGCGACGTCGCGGCAGCGATCCGGCCAGCGTCGATCGATCCTCTCGTGAGCGACTGAAGAATGCGGGTCCGCGCGAGGGCCAGCATCCGGACGAGCGGCGCCGCGAGTGACCCGAGATCAGTCGCGGACGGTGACGATCGCGCGGGCGACCGAGCGCCACGGCCGGGTGCCGAGGAGGCGGACGGCCGCGTTGCGCATCCCGAGTCCGAGCCCGTCGATCGGCGCGCCGAGCGCCGTGTTCCATGCCGCCCGACGCATGGCCTGACGCGCGGCGCGGCGGCGGCGCTCGTAGGCCGCGAAGGGCTCGCCCGGCGCGCCCTCCTCGAGCGCCCGCTCGAGCAGCCTCGCCAGGACGGCCGCGTCGAGCCAGCCGAGGTTCATGCCCTGCCCGCCAATGGGACTCAGCTCGTGCGCGGCATCCCCGAGCAGCGCGATGCGCCCACGAGCGAATGGCGTGGCGAGGTGCTGCCGCGCGGTGAACGGACTGACCTGGCCGAGTGCCGTCGTCGCGGGGCCGGCGCCGAGGCGTCGGAACACGACCGCGGCGAACTCGGTCCGCCCCAGCGTCGTGACCCGCTGCGGCAGTCGCACGACCCACCGGTGCGCGCTCGGGAGCGGGAAGCGCTCGACGACGCCGCCCGGTTCCAAGTGGAGTTCCGCGGCCGCGAGTCCGGAGACGACCCTCGACTCGTCCGCCATCGCATAGTGTGCCGGCTGGCCGTGCCGCCGCCACACCGAGCCGATCGCGGCACGGACCGCGCTCCGCGCGCCGTCGGCGCCGACGACGTAGCGCGCGTCGTAGCGCCGCGTCTCACCGCCGCCGACGTCGACCTGGAGCTGCACCTCGTCGTCCCGCGGCTCGACGCAGATCACCGCTTCGCCACGCCGGAGCGCTCCTGGCGCGAGCTGCTCGAGCCGTGCGGTCAGCAGCGCCTCGGTCCGCGGCTGCGGCAGCGTGCGGACTGGCGCGTCGCCGAGGTCGAGCTCGGCGAGTCGACGTCGTTGGCAGTCGGCGACGCCGCGCTCGATGACGACCGCCTCCGCCTGCACGGCGGCGGCGACGCCGACCTCGTCGAGCACCCGCATCGCAGCCGCGTGGATCCCGATCGCGCGATTTCGGTTGCTCGCCGTCGGTCGACGCTCGAGCACGACGACGTCGATTCCGATCCCGGCGAGGAGTGCGCCGAGCGCGAGGCCCGTCGGGCCGCCGCCGACGATGGCGACGTCGTGCCGCCGCTGATTCACGGCGCCACCCGGCGCACCTCGACCCGGGACGGCGCGGCCCGCGCGACATCCCAGCCGGCTGGCGCGAGTTGGGCGAGCTCGGCCGCCGTGCGGCTGCGGGCGATCGATACGAGCCCGTCGTCGCGGATGAAGGTGCCGCGGAGCGGACCCGCCTGCAACGGCCAGGTCACCGCGGCGAAGGCCGCGTACGCGCCCCGCGAGCGCGCGATGTCGCTGTGGACGGCGACACCGCCTGGCGCCGTGAGGCGCGCGGAGTCGTTGAGCAGCGCGACCACCTCGCCGTCGGCAAGATGATGGAGGAGATGATTCGAGACGACGAGGTCGAATGCGCGGCCGGCGTCCGCCAGCTCCGCCGACGTCGTCGCAAGGAGCTCGATGCCCGGCGATCTTGTCGCTGCGTACTGAATGGCTCGCGGATCCGTGTCGATGCCGAGGGCGGCGAGCTCGAAGCCGTCCCGCGCCGCCCAGGCGCGGGCGCGGCGGAGCGAGTCCGCTGCTCCCGTGCCGATGTCGAGGAGCCGCGTCGCCCGGTCGGAGCGGAGCCGAGGCCGGATCCACCGACGGTAGCGGCGGCGTTCACGGGACACGACGGCGTTGAGCGCGGCGAATCGATGGTAGGTGCGCTCAAGCATGACCGAGTCGCAGTCCGGATCGTCCATGCGCTCGCGGGCGACGGTGTCACGCGCCGCGAGGAAGCCAGCCGTCATGCTCGCGCCGTCAGGAGCGCCGACTCGACGGTGAGCCCCGGACCGAACGCCATTGCCGCGATGCGGTCGCCGTCGGCCGCCTCGTCGAGGATCCGCCGCAGCACGAAGAGGATCGTCGCGCTCGACATGTTGCCGTAATCCCGCAGAATGCTTCGGGCCGGTTTGAGCTGTGTGGGATCGAGCGCGAGCGCCCGCTCCACGCGGTCGAGGATGCTCCGACCACCCGGATGCACCGCCCAGTGCGGGATCGCGTCGCCGGCGGTGCCGCCCCGCAGCGCTTCGGCGAGCGCGGGCTCCGGGCCGAGCAGCGGCGCGACCGCGTCGGTGACGTGCGCGCCGATGATGGCGGGCACCGCATTCGAGAGCACCATCTCGAAACCATGATCGCCGATTCGCCAGGCCATCTCGCGCTCGCCGTCCGGTGTGGTGCGCGTCGCGAATCGCTCGAGCTCGAGCGTGCGCTCGCCGAGGCCAGGTGCCCGACGCGTCACGAGCGCGGCGCCGACGCCATCGGCGAAAAGCGAGGTCGCGATGATCGTGTCTGAGTCCTCCGAGGTGCGCAGGTGCAGTGTGCACAGCTCGACGCTGATGACGAGCACGACGGCCTCCGCGTCCGCCTCGCACAGCTGCGCGGCGAGACGCAGGGCGGGCAGCGAGGCGTAGCAGCCCATGAAGCCGAGGTGGTATCGCTGCACCCCCGGGCGCAGACCGAGGTCCCGGGCGACCTCGAAGTCGGGTCCGGGCGCATAAAAGCCGGTGCACGAGACCGTGATGACGTGGCTGATGTCCGTCGCGTCGATGCCCGGTACGGCATTGATCGCGTCGCGACCCGTCTTCACCGCGAGCGGTCCGGCATGCTGCGCGTAGACGGCATTTCGTGCCGCAGTCCCCGGTGAGCGCAGCAGACCGGTCGCGCGGTCGAAGAACTCGGCCCCGGCGTCATCGGCACCCGGTCGCAGGGACAGCTCCGCGAGCACGGTGTGGCGCCGCTCGACCCCGGCCGCCCCGAATGAGGTCGTGACGAGCCGCTGCGCGAGCCGGCCGAGCCCCGGCTGCGCCGCGAAGACCTCGCTCACCTCCTCCTGGACGAGCACGGTCGGCGGCACCCGCACGGTAAGTCCGCGCAGCCGTGGCGCGTCCGTCGGCGGCTCGCGTCGGCTCGATGTTCCCGGTTGGGTACGCATGGCACTGAGGCTAGGACCGGATCACCGTCGCGCGCAGAGGCTTGACAACCCGGGGATCGGCATTCCGTGTGTCCCCTGAGTGTCCCCCAAGCGGGGGGGTGATTGCCGATACGGTCAGCACATGGGAACCCTGTACTACGGCGGATCGGCGGAGCCGATCGAGGTCGAGGACCGCGCGCTCGCTCACCTCAAATTCGTCATCTCGGCCAAGTTGCGCCGTGGTGAGAGCTTCACCGTCTCATGGCGGCACCCTGACGACCAGCCGCGTGGGCGCTCGACCGTCTGGCTGCACCCCTCGATCCCGCTTCGGTTCGTTTTCGACGACCCTGAGCCCGCGGAGCTGAGCCGGGCCTGGCTCGAGGAACTCGCGAAGTCCGCGCATTCCTCCGGCGGCATCATGCTCGTCGCCGAGGATCTCGGTTCGGTGACCGATGGCCTCCCGCCGGGCGTGGATTGACCGGGCCGATCGACGACGATGAATGCGGGCGACCGGATGGCAACGAGCGAAGACCCCCGCGCGACGCACAGCCCGGAACGGGCTGAGCATCGCTGGCCCGCCGTCGCGGCCGTCGTCGTCGCCCTCGTGCTCTACGCGACGCTGCCGAGCGATTTCACCCCCTGGCTGCGCTATTCGGTCGTCGGCCTGTGTGTGCTCCTCATCATCCCGCTCATCGTGTTCAACCCATTGCGGCTCTCACGCCAGACGCAGTGGTCGCGTCGCCTCTCGACGGCGCTCGCGATCGTTCTCGCGATCGCGAACCAGATCGCGCTCGTCGAGCTCGTCATCCTGCTGCTGCAGACCGACTCAGATGAGGACGGCACGCTGCTGCTCGCCGCGACGCAGGTGTGGACGACGCACGTGATCGCGTACGCGCTGCTGTACTGGGAGCTCGACCGCGGTGGTCCCGTCGTCCGGGCGACCGCGCCGCGCAGCGAGATCCCGCCTGCCGACATCCGCTTCCCGCAGGACGAGGACGCGGACGCGGTCGCCGAGGTCGCGGCCGGGTCCTCCGTGCGCAGCGGCTGGACCGCGGGCTTCATCGACTACCTCTACTTCTCACTCTCGAACACGATGGCGTTCAGCCCCCCAGACGCCATGCCACTCACGGGCCGGATGAAGATACTCGTCGGCATCCAGGCGCTCGCCGGATTCGTCGTCCTCGTGCTCGTCATCGCCCGAGCCGTCTCACTGCTCGGATGAGCGCACACGAAAGGACCGCACCCATGGGACGATTCATTTACGGCGACACGGTCAACGAGGCCTACCGTGTCGACGACCGGACGCTCGTGCACATCGAGATCGCGATTGGCGCGCAGCTGCGAAAGGGCGGGGCCTTCGCCTTCACCCTCGATGGCGAGGTGGTGCCCGCCGGCCGCGGTCGCCACGTGCTCTGGGTGCACCCCGCGATCCCCATGCAATTCCGCTACCAGAGTGAGCGCAGCGGGATTCGGATCAACCCGAGTTGGGTTGCGGACCTCGCCGCAACGGCCGGGAGCGAGCTGGGGCTCAGGATCATCCCGGAGCCGTCGCATACCGAGGCGCGGACCCCGCTCTACGGCTAAGGCTCGTCCGGCCCGCCGTCGCGCCCGGTGGGCGCTCCCGTGTCCTTCGGCTCCGGCGGGATCGTCAGACCGCTGGGGCCGCTCGCGAGCCGGACCATCTCCTCCACCCACGCCCGGTTGAGCTGCGGATTGCGGCTCCCGAAGAAGTGGAATTGGATGGGGACCGCCGGGTGGATCCAGAAGGTGCGGCGCCCGTTCCCGCCGCCGATGTCGAGGTCGAACATGAAGGGCTCGGTGCGGCGCAGCTTCGTCATCATGGCGACGCGCAGGTGCGCGAGCGTGCGGTCATCGAGCTCGACCGACACGGCGGTGGCGCCGTAGATGAACTTGCCCACGCGTGGAGCCTACCCGCAGCGCGGGCCCGGGACGCGAACTCGCGCGGGTCGGTCACGGGACCGTCGGGTATGGACCGAGACGTAGCACGGCGGCGAGCGTCTGACAACCCTGTACGCCGGAGCGCCGGGTGCGCCTACCGTCGCGGCATGACACGGATCGACGACCCGGTCCACCGCTATCGGACCCAAGGCTTCACGCCGCAGGAGCAGACACCGCCCGGGCTCACCGATGAGACGAAGCCGATCCCCGACCATGGTGAGCGGACGTACGTCGGCAGCGCCCGGCTCGCCGACCGCCGTGCGCTCATCACCGGGGGCGACTCCGGCATCGGGCGTGCCGTCGCGATCGCCTATGCCCGGGAGGGTGCCGACGTCGCGATCGCGTACCTGCCGGAGGAGGAAGCCGACGCCGCGGCAACGGCCGGCTGGATCGAGCAGGCAGGAATGCGCAGCCTGCGGCTCCCAGGCGACCTGCGTGACATCGCGCATTCATATCGACTCGTTGAGCGCGTCATCGCGGAGTTCGGCGGGCTTGACATCCTCGTCCTCAACGCCGCGTATCAGCAGGCGCGGAACGGGCTCGAGACGGTGCCGCCGGAGGAGATCCGGCGTGTGGTCGACACGAACCTGCTCGCACCGCTGTGGACGACGCGGGCCGCGATCCCGCACCTCCAGGCCGGTGCCGCGATCATTGTGACGACTTCGATCCAGGCGTACGACCCCGACCCGGGACTGATCGACTATGCGATGACGAAGGCTGCGCTCGTCGCCTTCACGAAGGCGCTCGCACAGGAGCTGGGACCGAGGGGGATCCGGGTCAATGCGGTGGCGCCGGGGCCGATATGGACACCGCTCATTCCGGCGACCGGCTGGCCTGACCACCTCCCCGACTTCGGTCAGAACACGGCCCTCGGCCGTGCCGGTCAGCCTGCGGAGCTCGCGCCCGCCTACGTCTTCCTCGCCGCGCCGGAAGCGAGCTACGTTTCCGGCGCCGTCGTCCCCGTGACCGGGGGCCGCGGCCTCTAGGCTGCGCGGATCCCCGGGCCGGTGCGCCGAGGACATCCAGGCGACCTAGGCTGCTGAGATGAAGCTGGCCGACTACCTGCAGCGCATCGGACTCCCCGCAGAGGGGCTCGAGCCGTTCGACGAGCTGGCGCTGCGCCGGGTCGCCGCTGCGCATGCTGCCACGGTCCCGTTCGAGAACACCCGGGCACATCGCGGCGAGCGGATCTCCGTCGACATCGACGACATCCTCGAGCGACTCGTCACGCGCCGCGAGGGTGGTGTCTGCTACGAGCTCAATGGTGGGCTCGCGTGGCTTCTCACCGAACTCGGCGCCGACGTCGAGATCAATGCCGCGCAGGTGCTTCCGGACAGCTCCGGGGTCGGCGGTCTCCCGATGAGCCACCTCGCGCTCATCGTCACACTACCGGGCGCGCCCCGCGCATTCCTCGTCGACGTCGGCTTCGGGGGCGAGACCATCCTGCGCGAGGTCCCGGACGACGGCGACATCGTCACGACCGGTCGGGCATCGGCCTACCGCATTGACCGTCGGCCGCGGCAGCTCAGCGACTTCGAGGGCCTCGCCTGGTGGCACTCGACGAGCCCAGGTTCCCGATTCATGACCGGGATCATTGTCTCGTCGACGCGACCGGGCGGCATCGTCACGGTCTTCGGCCGGGACGAGGGGGACAGCGTGTCCTGGTTCTTCCGTGACCTCGACGCGGACCGGCCGCGCGCGCTCACTCGAGACGAGGCGCAGGCGATCGTGGCCGACACCTTCGGGCTCGATGCGCCGCTCCCGCAGCGGGTGCTGCGCTACGCGCCGGTCGGCGGGTAGCGGGCAACGGTCTCGACCCGCGGGCTCGAGGTCGAGCCGACTGCTACGCGTCACCGGCTCCTCCTGCCCGGGCACGTCAGCGCAAGCGCCAGTACCCCGTGAAGTCGATCGCCGCCTTCGGCACGCCGACCTCCTGCACGAGGTGGCGTCGCCCGCCGCTGGCGAGCTGCTGCTCGCCCGCGACGAATGCGGAGACCGTCTCGCCGTCGAGGGCCAGCTGTCGCAGTGCCTCGAGCGCCGCAGCGCCGGGCCGGGCACCCGCCGTACGCACGAGCCACTGGACGCGCATGCCCTCCGGGGCATCAACCGGCTGCCGGTCGGCCTCGTCCGGGATCTCGATGATCGCGTCGCCGCGGCACTCGCGCGGGAGGTCCCGCAGGATGCCGAGCACCGCCGGCATCGCCGACTCCTCCCCGACAAGGACCTCCCAGGTCGATCCCTCGACCGGCCGGTACCCGCAACCCTGGTCGATCAGCGCGACAGGGGCGCCGAGGGGGAGCCCCGCCGCCCAGGGCCCGGCGATCCCGTCGAGGCCGTGCACGACGACGTCGACGTCGAGCTCGCCGGTGGCCGCACGGTGCTCGCGGACCGTGTAGTTGCGGATGACCGGGCGCGTGGCTTTCGGCAGCGCGAGGTAATAGAGATAGCCCCGGAGGTCGAAGCGCTCGCTCAGCTGGTCGAACCGTGTCTCCTCGGACGCCGGCAGCGCGAGCCGGAACCACTGGTCGAACCCGAGCGAGCGCCAGTCGCGGAGGGCCTCGCTGCCGAGCGTGAGTCGGACGACGTGCGGTGAGATCCTCGTCGCACCGATCACCTCCGCCGTCACCAGCCCGGTCTCCGCGTGGCTGACCCGGGTGTTCGTCGCTACCATCGTCCGTTGCCCGTGCCTTCCCTGGCGGCACGCGTGCGATCCGAATGCCGAAGCGCCCCGAGAATAATAGGTAAGCCTTACCTTACAGCGAAATCGCGTTCGTCGCTGGAGCGGGGAGCGCCTAGCGTCCCCAGGCGCCAGCGGGCGCCGCATAGCTCGGGACCGCGCTCGTGTGCCAATGTGAGCCGCCGCCGTAGTAGCCCGTCGCCCAGCCGGAGCTGATGATCGCCGAGGCGACGGTGCTCGCGGAGGAGCCGCTGTCGCCGAGCGCGGCCGCGATGCCCGGGTAGAGGCCTCGATTGCGGATCGAATCCGCGGCGTAGTAGGCGGCCTCGTCGAGGCTCGCGTAGCTGCCGAGGTAGCTACCGGTGCTCGTGTACCAGCCGTTGTTGAGCGGGTTGTTGCGCAGCCACCAGGACTCTGGGTAGTTCTCCGCCCGCATCCACTGCGTGATCGCCGCGACCTTCGCGTCCGTGATCTCCCAGCCGCCGTAGTACAGCACGAGTCGGGCCCACGCGGCCTGGTCGCGGGAGGCGATGAGCGCCGTGATCTGGCGCGCCGGGCTCAGGTCGGAGGCGAGCGCATCGCGCTCGGCGATCTCCGCCGCCGTCGTGATCGATGCGAGGGCGAACGCCTGCCCGCCGGTCGACGCCGGCGATGTGGTGGGGTGCGGTGCGGACAGGCCCTGCACGGGCACGATCGCGATGGCGCCGATGAGCGCTGTGGCCCCGAGGATCGCGAGCACCGCCATCGGCCTCGGACGGCGCCCGAGTGCCGCGGCTGGTCGGGATCGGCCTGGCAGGTCACGCATGATGCACGGTCGCCGACACTAGGCGGCGAGTCTGGACGCCGCCTGGAGGCCGGGGCCCCGGTGGGCGCGGGGACCTCAGAGGATGCCGCGCCACTCGCCGACCGTGATGAGCCCGAGCGCCAGGAGCGCGGCGACGGTCATCCCCGCCATGAGCCAGGCGAATGCGCGGTCCCGGCGCCGTGGTTCGCGCACGACGATCGCGACGACGAGCATTGCGAGGTAGCAGCCGCCGACGAGGACGATGCCCGTCCACGGCAGCAGGATCTGGAGCTGCAGCGTCCAGGCGAGCATGCCAATCGCGACCGCCGCGAGAATCGTCCCCGGGATGAGCCACCGGCGACGGTGCGGCGTGCGCAGCGCAGGCTGATTCCGCACGAGCGTCGGGTCGTCCTCCCCGCCGGATCGAGGACCGCCAGGGTGCTGGTCGAAGGTCATGATCGCCTCCTCAGGTCACGCCCTCCAGTGTGCCCCCGAAGCGATCCCGCACCAACCTGCTTGACAGCGCGCCGAAGCCCTGATCGACGATCCCGGAACAACTCACGGCTCGGCGTGGTTGACTCGAAGCGGGCCACGATCCGGCCCAGTGAAGGAGCACCGCATGACCGTGATCGCACCAGCCGAGTTCACTGCGGCAGAGCTCACGGCCATCCGGGCGGACTTCCCGATCCTCGCCGAGCACGTCCACGGGCACCCGCTCAACTACCTCGACTCGGGCGCGACCGCACAGCGCCCCCGCCAGGTGCTCGACGCCGAGCTGACGTACCTCGAGCGGCGCAACGCCGCCGTCCACCGCGGTGCGCACACCCTCGCGGCGGAAGCGACCGAAGAATTCGAGTCGGCGCGGGAGCGCGTCGCCGCATTCATCGGTGCTCGATCCGACGAGCTCATCTGGACCTCGAATGCGACGGAGGCGATCAACCTCGTCGCCTACTCGATCGGCAATGCGTCCGCCGGACTCGGTGGGCACGCCGCCGAGCGGCTCCGGATCGGTCCCGGCGACGAGATCCTCACGACCGAGCTCGAGCACCACGCCAACCTCATCCCGTGGCAGGAGCTCGCGGCGCGCACCGGCGCGACCCTGCGCATTCTGCCAATCGACGACGAGGGGGCGCTGCGGCTCGACCTCCTCGATGGGCTCGTGACCGAGCGGACCCGGATCGTCGCCGCCACGCACGTGTCGAATGTGCTCGGTACCGTGCAGCCGGTGGCCGAGCTCACCGCGCGGGCCCACGCCGTCGGCGCGCTTGTCGTCCTCGATGCCTGCCAGTCCGTGCCGCACCTCCCGGTCGACGTCCGTGCGCTCGGGGTTGATTTCGCCGCATTCAGCGGGCACAAGATGCTCGGGCCCACCGGGGTCGGCGCGCTCTACGGCCGACGCGAGCTCCTCGAGGTGATGCCGCCATTCCTCACTGGCGGGTCGATGATCACGACCGTCACGCTCGAGCGCGCCGAGTACCTGCCGCCGCCGCAGCGCTTCGAGGCCGGGACGCAGCGCGTCAGTCAGGCCATCGCGCTCGGCGCCGCGGTCGACTACCTCCAGGCGGTCGGCATGGACCGCGTCGCCGAGCACGAGGCCGCCCTCGGGCAGCGGCTTGTCGACGGCCTCGCCGAGATCGACGGCGTCCGCATCCTCGGACCCGGACCCGGTGTCGAGCGCGTCGGCCTCGCCGCGATCGACGTGCCCGGCATCCACGCGCACGACCTTGGGCAATACCTCGACGGACTCGGCATTGCGATCCGCGTCGGGCACCACTGCGCGCAGCCGCTCCACCGTCGCCTGGGCATCACCGCGTCGACGCGGGCGAGCGCCTACCTCTACACGACCCCCGAGGAGATCGACGCGTATCTGGCGGCGCTCCCCGAGGCGATTGCGTACTTCCGCGGATTGGGGGCCTGATGGCCGAGCTCGACAGCCTGTACCAGGACATCATCGTTGACCATGTGAAGCGGCCCCGGCGCCGCGGGCTCGAGGCGGACGCGAGTGTCGAATCCCACCAGCTCAACCCGACGTGCGGCGACGAGATCACTCTCCAGCTCATGCTCGACGGCGATACCGTCACGGGCGCCGCGTGGGCCGGCAAGGGCTGCATGATCTCGCAGTCCTCCGCCTCGATCCTCGCGGAGCAGCTGCCCGGGCTCACGGTGGACGAGGTGATGACTCGTGTCGAGTCCTTCCGGGAGAGCATGCGCTCCCGGGGCGAGGTCCCCGTCGACGAGGACCTGCTCGGTGATGCCGTCGCGCTCGAGGGCGCGGCGAAGTATGTCGCGCGCGTCAAGTGCGCGATGCTCGCCTGGGTCGCCGCCGAGGACGCCCTCGCCCACCGCTAGCCTGGGGGCGTGCAGCGTCGCCTCGTGGTCGCGATCAACCCGAACGCGTCGTTCGGGCGGGCGAGCGACGCGGGCCCCCGCACCGTCGAGCTGCTGCGGGCCGCCGGTCACGAGGTGCGGCCACTCGTCGCACCGTCCTACGCGCTGCTGCTGGAACGCGCCCAGGAGGCGATTGCGGACGCGCCCGACGCATTCGTCGTCGTCGGGGGCGACGGCATGGTGCACCTCGGCGTCGCCGCGCTCGACGGCACGGACATCCCGCTCGGGCTCATCCCGGTCGGCACCGGCAACGACGCCGCGCTCGGCTTCGACATCCCGCAGCACCGGGTCGATGACGCGGTCGTCCTCCTGCTCGCGGCGCTCGAGCGTGGCGGCATCCGCGTCGACACCGGCCTCGCGACCTGGACGGAGGACGGGGTGCGCCACCGGCGGCGCTTCCTCGGCGCGGTCTCCTGCGGCTTCGATGCGATCGTCAACGAGCGCGCCAACGCGATGCGGTGGCCCAAGGGGGCGAGCCGGTACACGATCGCCCTGACGCGGGAGCTCGCACGACTCCGCCCGATCCGGTATCGCGTCGAGTGGGACGGGGGTGTCATCGAGCAGGCGGGGGCGTTGGTGTCGGTCGCGAACAACCGCTCGATCGGCGGCGGCATGCGTATCGTCCCCGAGGCGTCGATGACGGACGGTCTCCTCGACCTCTTCCTCGTCGAGGATCTCGGTCGCATCGCATTCCTCCGGCTGTACCCGCTCGTCTTCAGCGGGCGGCACGTCAGCGACCCGCGGGTCACGATCCTGCGGACCCGCCGTGCGCGCGTCGAGGCGGCCGGGGTCGTCGCCTATGCCGACGGGGAGCGGCTCGGCCCGCTGCCGATCGACGTTGAGATCGAGCCGGGGTCGTTGCGGGTCCTGGCGGCGGGCGGGCCGGGGCATCCCTGACGTACTGAGGAATGCGCGAAGTAGGCCCCGATGGCCGCGTCAGCTCAGTACTTGGTGCGTTCCTCCGTACTTCGTGCTCGACGGATGCGGCCGCTATAGCTTTTGCTGCGCCGCGATGCAGGTGTAGAGCTTCGTGGTGCGCTCGCCGATCTTCTCCTGCCGCACGAGGAACTCCTGATCGGTGCGGACGCCCTCGGGCGCCGCCGCCGCCCAGTCGGCGAACGGGTCGGCGCATTGCGTGCTGATGGCGACGTCGAGACCGAGCGTCTTCTCGTCGACGAGGTCGACCTCGCCCTGGCCGATCACCTCGAAGATGTGGTCGTCGGTGCACGGCTTGATGATGACGCGCGTCGGGTCATCGGTCTCGCCGGGATCGTCGGCGTGCGGGAACTCGAAGTCGAAGCAGTCACCGACGACGAGATACTTGGTGTGCGCCGCCACGGGCGCCGTCACGGAGCCCGACGCACCCCGGTCCGGACCGAAAGTGTCGGGGAACTGCTCATGCAGGAATGTGTTGAGCTGGGTGCAGCCGCTGAGGCTGAGGATGACGGCGATCGCCGCCGCGGCGGTGAGTGTGGCACGGGCCAAAGGCATGGTCCCCCCGGAGTGCTGCTGTGATCTCGGCGCCGGAAGTTCGGCTATACTCGACGAGTTGTTTGCGGCCCCATCGTATAGCGGCCTAGTACGTCGCCCTCTCACGGCGGTAACGCGGGTTCGAATCCCGCTGGGGTCACCAACGCAGTGAAGCCCCCGGTTTCCACCGGGGGCTTCCGTCATTCCTGGGGAGGAGTGCACCCAGTCGTGGGCCTCACCCGCCCACCGCCGCGCGATGGCCGGTTAGGATGGTCGCCGCGAAGGGGAGTATCCCGATTCGTTCACCTCGTCAGGACGGTCGCCGCAATCGGTGGCCCGGGGGAGCGGCGCCAGACCATACTGGGCTGGCGTGGGAGAGACGTTCGAGTCCAATCCCGTCCCCGAAAGGCATCTGTGGAGATCCCCCTCTGGTTTGAGATCACCTCGCTCATCGTCCTGACCCTCATCCTCACGGCCGACGTCGTCATCGCCTACCGCCGCCCGCACATCCCGTCGACGCGCGAGTCGTCGCTGTGGGTCGTGTTCTACGTGACGCTCGCGCTCATCTTCGCGGGGCTCATGTGGTGGATGGGCGACGCCGAGCACGCGGGGCAGTTCGTCGCCGGCTGGCTCACCGAGTACTCGCTGTCGATTGACAACCTGTTCGTCTTCCTCATCATCATGAACCGCTTCGCGGTGCCGAGGAAGCACCAGCAGGAGCTGCTCATGGTCGGCATCATCATCGCCCTCGTGCTCCGCGGCATCTTCATCGTCATCGGTGCGCAGATCATCGAGCACTGGACCTGGGTCTTCTATCTCTTCGGCGCATTCCTCATCTACACCGCGTGGAACCAGGCCTTCACGGGGCACGAGGACGAGGAGGCGAAGGAGAACAAGCTCATCGGTCTCCTCCGCAAGCGCATCCCGTTCACCGAGGTGTACGACGGCGCGAAGTTCAAGACGACGCTGGAGGGGCGTCGGGTCTTCACGCCGGTGCTCATCGTCATCATCTCGCTCGGCATCACCGATCTCATTTTCGCGCTCGACTCGATCCCCGCGATTTTCGGCATCACGACGAATGCGTTCCTCGTGTTCACGGCGAACGTGTTCGCCCTGATGGGCCTGCGTCAGCTGTACTTCCTGCTCGGCGATCTTGTCGACAAGCTGCAGTACCTCAAGTACGGCATTGCGGCGATCCTCGCCTTCATCGGGGTGAAGCTCGTGCTCCACGCGATGCATGCGAACGAGCTCCCATTCATCAATGGTGGCAAGGGCATCGAGTGGGCGCCGGAGATCTCGACGTGGGCCTCCCTCGCCTTCATCATCGGGGCGATGCTCATCGCCGTCGTGGCCTCGCTGATTAAGATGCGAGTTGATCGTGCGCGCGAGCGCGCGAATGAGGTGAAGGGGTGAGTGATGCCGGACGGCGAGCCGCCTGTGATCCCGGTCCCACCCGGACCGGTCGACCCGCCGCCCGCGGCTGACGCGGCACCGCCAGAGGTCGTCGCGGCACCGAGCGTCGGCCTCCCCGTCCCGCCCGGTGCGCCGCCCGGGTACCGCGGCTATGGGGTGACGGCACCACCGGCCGTGTCGCCGGCCGAGCGACCGACTGACTCGGCGCCGCCGGCCGTGTCGCCGTTCGAGCCGCCGCCCGCATTCGTGCCAGGCCCTGCCCCTGAGCCGTCGGGCGTGACCGACTCCGTCACGGTCGCGGCCTCCGGGGCACCGGCGGAGGAGCCGCGCGACTGGCTGCTGCGGCTCCCCGACGGCCGCGGACTGCCCGTCGACCAGATGCTCCTGCTCGGGCGCAACCCTGATCCGGCACTCGGCCCGCCCGGTGCGCGGACCGTGTCGCTCGACGACCCCGCGCGGACCGTGTCGCGCACGCACCTCGTCGTCGGCCCCTCCGGCCCCGGTGAGCTCCTCGCCCGCAATGTCTCGACGGTTAATGCACTCGTGGTCACGGCAGCGGACGGTGTCGAATTCAAGATTCAGCCGGGTGGCTCGGTCGTGCTCGTCGATGCGGCGCGCGTGCTCGTCGGCGCGTACCCCATCGCGCTGGAGCCGGTGTGAGGGGCGCAGCCCGTCCCCAGCACCTCGGCGAGTGTCGATGCTAGAATCTCGGGGTGTTCTTCTCCGCGCTTCAGCTCCTTCCGAGCCGCGGCGAGGCCTGATCCCCATCCGGCTGCCTCGTCGCGGTGGCCCTCGCGCGCCGGGTGATCCCGCATCGCATTCGGGAATCAACCATAGGAATCAAGCCAAGGAATCGCAGTCATGAGCGGTAAGACTCTCGCCGAGAAGATCTGGGACGCGCACGTTGTCACGAAGGGCGTCGACGGCCAGCCCGACCTCATCTACATCGACCTCCACCTCGTCCACGAGGTGACGAGCCCGCAGGCCTTCGACGGGCTGCGGCAGGCCGGTCGGCCGGTGCGCCGGCCCGACCTCACGATCGCGACCGAGGACCACAACACGCCGACGCTCGAGATCGACCGGCCGATCAAGGACCCGACCTCGCGCGTCCAGATCGAGACGCTGCGGGCCAACGCCGCCGAGTTCGGCGTCCGGCTCCACTCGCTCGGCGACGTCGAGCAGGGCATCGTCCATGTCATGGGTCCACAGCTCGGCCTGACGATGCCGGGGATCACCGTCGTCTGCGGTGACTCGCACACGAGCACGCACGGCGCGTTCGGGGCCATCGCATTCGGTATCGGCACGAGCGAGGTCGAGCACGTGCTCGCGACGCAGACGCTCCCGCTCAAGCCGTTCAAGACCATGGCGATCAACGTCGAGGGCACGCTGCGGCCCGGCGTCACCGCGAAGGACATTATCCTCGCGGTCATCGCGAAGATCGGCACGGGCGGCGGGCAGGGCTACGTGCTCGAGTACCGCGGCTCGGCGATCCGGGCACTGTCGATGGAAGGCCGGATGACGATTTGCAACATGTCGATCGAGGCCGGTGCTCGCGCGGGCCTCGTCGCGCCGGACCAGACCACCTTCGACTACGTGCAGGGCCGTCCCCACGCCCCGCAGGGCGAGGATTGGGACGCCGCCGTCGAGTATTGGCGGACGCTGCCGACCGACGATGACGCCGTTTTCGACGCCGAGGTGCACATCGACGCGGACGAGCTCGAGCCCTTCGTCACCTGGGGGACGAACCCCGGCCAGGGCGTCTCGCTGTCGGAGTCGGTGCCGAACCCGAGCGACTTCGACGACCCGAACGAGCGCGCCGCCGCCGAGCGCGCGCTCGAGTACATGGACCTCGCCCCGGGCACCAAGCTCAAGGAGATCCCCGTGGACGCCGTCTTCATGGGATCGTGCACGAACTCGCGGATCGAGGATCTGCGGGCCTTCGCCTCCATCATCAAGGGACAGAAGAAGGCCGACGGCGTGCGCGTCATGGTCGTCCCCGGCTCGGCGCGCGTCCGGCTCGAGGCCGAGGCGGAGGGGCTCGACAAGATCATCGAGGCGTTCGGCGCCGAGTGGCGGTTCGCCGGCTGCTCGATGTGCCTCGGGATGAACCCGGATCAGCTCGCGCCTGGCGAGCGCTGCGCCTCCACCTCGAACCGCAACTTCGAGGGCCGACAGGGCAAGGGCGGCCGCACCCATCTCGTCTCGCCGCTCGTCGCGGCCGCGACCGCGATCCGCGGCACGCTGAGCTCCCCGTGGGATCTCGAGCACCCGAATGCGGAGGGCCGCTGACATGGAGAAGTTCACGACCGTCACCGGGACCGCGGTCCCTTTCGAGCGCTCGAACGTCGACACCGACCAGATCATCCCCGCCGTCTTCTTGAAGCGGGTCACGAAGACCGGCTACGACGATGCCCTCTTCCACAACTGGCGGCAGGACCCCGAGTTCGTGCTGAACGACCCGGCCTATGCGGGGGCGACCGTCCTCTTCGCCGGACCGGACTTCGGCACCGGCTCGAGCCGGGAGCATGCGGTCTGGGCACTGCGGGACTACGGCTTCAAGGTCGTCTTCGCCCCCCGATTCGCCGACATCTTCCGTGGTAACGCCGGTAAGCAGGGGCTGCTCGCCGGGGTCATCGAGGAGCCCGAGATCGAGCGGATCTGGGCCCGCATCAAGGCGGAGCCTGGGGTGGTCGCGACCGTCGACCTCGAGGCGCGCACGGTGCGGGTCGGCGAGCTCGAGCTCGGCTTTGAGATCGACGACTACACGCGCTGGCGGCTGCTGGAGGGGTTCGATGACATCGGCCTCACCCTCCGCGACGAGGCGGCGATCACCGCCTTCGAGGCGCGCCGGGAGTCCTGGCGACCGACCACCCTGCCGGCCCGGTGAGTCGACGTCAAGGACCCATGAACCCGCTCAGCCAGGATTCGCGGAAAGCCGCGATGCGCACCAACCTCCGCGCCGACACGATCGTGATCGAGGGCGGGAAGCCGCTCAGCGGCACGGTCGACGTCCGCGGGGCGAAGAACCTCGTCACAAAGGCGATGGTCGCGGCGCTGCTCGCCGACACCCCCTCGGTGCTCCGCGACGTGCCGGCGATCGCGGACGTCAACGTCGTCACCGGCATGCTCGGGGCCTACGGCGTCACCGTCGAGTCGAGTGGGGACGGCACCTACGAGCTCGACCCCGCGAACGTCGAGCGGGCCCACTTCGCGCAGATCGACGCGCTGGCGGGCGAGAGTCGCATCCCGATCCTGTTCTGCGGACCACTGCTGCACCGGCTCGGCGAGGCGCTCATCCCGGACCTCGGCGGCTGCCGCATCGGCAACCGGCCGATCAATTTCCATATGGACGCGCTCCGCGCATTCGGCGCCGTGGTCGACAAGTCGTACGAGGGCATCCGGCTGACCGCGCCCGACGGGCTCCGCGGGGCCGACATCGAGCTGCCGTATCCCTCGGTCGGCGCGACCGAGCAGGTGCTGCTCACCTCGGTGCTCGCCGAGGGCACGACTGAGCTGCGCAACGCCGCGATCGAGCCCGAGATCCTCGACCTCATCGCGGTGCTGCAAAAGATGGGCGCGATCATCACGGTCGAGCCGAACCGCGTCATCTTTATCGAGGGCGTCGAGCGGCTCCGCGGGTACGAGCACCGTGCGATGTTCGACCGCAACGAGGCCGCGAGCTGGGCCTCGGCGGCGCTCGCCACGCGCGGCGACATCTTCGTCGTCGGCGCGCGGCAGCAGGACCTCACCACCTACCTCAACGTCTTCCGCAAGGTCGGCGGCGAGTTCGAGGTCCGGGAGGACGGGATCCGGTTCTGGCACCCCGGCGGCGACCTGCGGCCGGTGGAGATCGAGACAGACGTGCACCCGGGATTCATGACGGACTGGCAGCAGCCGCTCATCGTCGCGCTGACCCAGGCGCACGGGACGTCGGTTGTCCACGAGACCGTCTATGAGAATCGCTTCGGCTTCACGCAGGCGCTCGTGCAGATGGGGGCGCAGATCACGATCCATCCCGGCGGGCTCGCCTCGCCGACGCGTCGGGTCGCGCGCCGCCCGCTCGAGCAGTCGGCCGTCATCGAGGGGCCGACGCCGCTCACCGGCGCCGACATCCACGTCCCCGACCTCCGCGGCGGCTTCAGCCATCTCATCGCGGCGCTGACCGCCAGCGGCACCTCCCGCGTGTCCAATCTCGGCCTCATCGGTCGCGGTTACGAGCACTTCACCGACAAGCTCGCCGGGCTCGGCGCCGAATTCCGCCTCGAGGACTGAGGGTGCGGCGGCTCAAGGGGCGGCGGGCGCCCGAGCAGACCTTCTGGCCGTGGCGGGTGTTCAAGAACATCGTGCTGCCGTGGATCACGCTGCTGTCGAACCGCTCCTACCGCCACCTCGACCGCATCCCGGCGACCGGCCCCTGCATTCTCGTCGCCAACCACCACTCCGCGCTCGACCCGCTCTTCCTCAGCCTCGCCGTGTGGGACGCCTGCCGGGTGCCCCGCTTCCTCGCGAAGTCGGGGATTTGGAAGACGCGGGGGGTGGGCTACGTCATGACCGTGACGGGACAGATCCCGGTGGATCGTGGCATGAATGCGGCGACCGCGATCCAGGCGGCCGCCCAGCTCGTCGAGCACGGCTCGACCCTCGTCGTCTACCCCGAGGGCACGCTGACCCGCGACCCCGACCTGTGGCCGATGCGCGGTAAGACGGGTGCCGCCCGGATCGCTCTCGAGTCGGGCGTCCCGGTGTACCCGGTCGCCCACTGGGGCGTGCACCGCATCCTGCCGCCCTACGGCAAACTCAGCCTCTTTCCCCGCAAACGCGTCGAGGTCGCCGTCGGCGAGCCGATCGACCTGAGCCGTTGGCTCGGCAAGCCCGTCGACGGCCGGGTGCTCGCCGAGGTGACCGACCACTTCATGGACGAGATCACGGCGCTGTTGGCGCAGCTCCGGGAGGAGACGCCGCCCGCCGAGCGGTGGGACCCCACCACGCACGGCCAGTCGGAGACCGGCCGCATCTGAGCCCCGGCGCCGCGCCCCCGCATTCGTCCCGTCCGCCGGGATGAGAGGATGAAGGAATGGCCGAAGGACAGCGCGACGGCATGCCGCGCCGAGTCGCCGTGCTCGGCGCAGGCTCCTGGGGCACGACATTCGCGAAGGTGCTCGCCGACGGCGGCGCCGAGGTGCGGATGTGGGCGCGGCGCCCGGCCCAGGCGCGGGAGATCACCCAGTCGGCGCGCAACGCGAAATACCTCCGCGGCATCGTCCTGCCTCGCGGCATCCAGGCCTTCGCCGACCCGGCGGTCGTCCTCGCGGACGCGCAGGAGGTCTACATCTCGGTCCCGGCCCAGACGCTCCGTGACAATCTCCGCGTGCTCGGCCCGCGCATTCCTGAGGACGCCATCGTCATCTCGCTGATGAAGGGCCTCGAGCGCGGCACCGGCAGCCGGATGAGCGAGGTCATCGCGGCCGAGCTCGGCCGCGACACTGCGCGGATCGCGGTCGTGTCGGGGCCGAACCTCGCGATGGAGATCGCGAAGCAGCAGCCGACGGCCGCCGTGGTCGCCTCCGCCTCACTCGACACCGCGACCACGGTCGCGGTCACGGCGAGGAATGCGTACTTCCGCTCGTACGTCACCGACGATGTGATCGGGACGGAGTTCGGCGGCGTGCTGAAGAACATCGTCGCCGTCGCGGTCGGCATCGTCGACGGGGTCGGCCACGGCGAGAACACGAAAGCGTCGATCATCACGCGGGGCCTCGCCGAGATCACCGCCTTCGCGGTCGCGCACGGAGCCCGGCCGGAGACGATGGCGGGCCTCGCCGGGCTTGGTGACCTCATCGCGACCTGCAACTCGCCGCTGTCGCGCAACAACACGGCGGGCCGACTGCTCGGCCAGGGCCTCAGCATCAAGGAGGTCGCCGAGCGGATGAACCAGACCGCCGAGGGGCTCACCTCCATCGCGCCGATCCTCGCGCTCGCCGGGGCCAAGAGGGTCGACATGCCGATCGCCCGCCAGGTCGCCGCCGTCGTCGACGGGAGCATGCGGCCGCGCGACCTCGCGCCCCACCTGACCACCGACGAGCTGCCGACCGGGGAGTAGACCATGACGAAGCTCCGGGTCGCCCTCGTCTTCGGCGGCCGCTCCTCCGAGCACGAGATCTCCTGCGCGACGGCCGCGGGGGTGCTCGAGGCGATCGACCGTGACCGGTTCGAGGTCGTGCCGATCGGGATCACCCGCGACGGCGCGTCCACGCTGCAGGCCGATGACGCCGCGGCATTCCGCATGGACCCGACCGCAATGCCGCAGGTGACCGACAACGGCACGCGGGTGCTGTGGCCCGAGTCGGCGGCGACCCGGGAGCTGCGGGTCATCGAGCCGGGCGGGCAGCGCATCCGCTCGCTCGGCGACATCGACATCGCCTTTCCGATCCTGCACGGGCCGTGGGGTGAGGACGGCACCATCCAGGGGTTGCTCGAGCTCGTCGGCCTGCCGTATGTCGGTAGCGGCGTCCTCGCGAGCGCGAGCGCCATGGACAAGGACACGGCGAAGCGGCTGCTGCAGGCCGCCGGCATCGCCGTCGCCCCGTGGATCGCGGTGACCGCGGCGGCGTGGGCGGCGGAGCCGGAGCGTCACGCCACGGCGGCGCGCGGACTCGGGCTCCCCGTCTTCGTCAAGCCCGCACGAGCCGGCTCCTCGGTCGGGGTGACTCGGGTCGAGGACTGGGCGGGGCTTGACGAGGCGCTCGCCACCGCCTGGGCGGAGGACGAGGTCGCGCTCATCGAGGCGGCGATCGCGGGGCGAGAGCTCGAATGCGGGGTGCTCTCCGGTCGTGACGGTGCCGCCCCGCGGGTGTCGCTGCCGGGTGAGATCGTCATGCGCACGCGCGCGTTCTACGACTATGCGGCGAAGTATCTCGAGGCGGACGCGGCCGAGCTCGTCTGCCCCGCCCCGCTTGGCGACGGGGAACTGCGCGAGATGCAGCGGATCGCGGCCCGCGCATTCGAGGCCATCGGGGCGTCGGGACTCGCGAGGGTCGACTTCTTCTTCACCGGCACCGAGTTCATCGTCAACGAGCTCAACACGATGCCGGGCTTCACCCCGATCTCGATGTTCCCAAAGTGCTGGGCCGCCACCGGCGTCGACTACCCGTCGCTCATCACGGAGCTCATCGAGCTGGGGCTCGCGACGCGCCGCTGATCCGCGGTAGGCGCTCCCATTGTTTCGGGGTGCCTCACGCAGGGCGTTCGGCGCGTTGACCCTGCCTGGGACACCCCAAAGCAGCGCGAGCGGGTCAGCGCGGCTCGACGTCCTCGAGGGCGAGGCAGGCGCCGGTCACGGGGAGCTGCGCCACCGCGGCGTTGAGTGCCTCCAGCACGGAGATGCCGGCGACGACCGTGTTATCGAGCACGACCGTGACGGCCGGGTCCCGCCCATAGCTGGTGAACCGGTACTCGGGGTCGTCGGTGTCATCGACAAGCCAGTCGACGTCGCCGACCGTGTAGCAGGGCATCGTGCTCGTCGGTGCCGGCGGCTCGACACCGCAGTGCAGCAGCACCGCGGTCGGCGTGCCCCACGCGCCGGTGGCCTGCGCGGTCGTCTCACGCTTCGGCAGGTCATCGATATCCGGGGGGAGTCGCACGGTCACGTCCGCGCAGTGCGGATCGGCCGCATTCGTCGCGGGTTGCATCGCGACGGCGGTCGTGCAGGCGCTCACCCCGAGGACGAGCATCGCCATCACGAGCGAGGCTCCGGCCCGCCGACCCCACTGCTGCACCCCACCAGGCTACCCACGCCACCTCCACGCCCTCTCCGCATGCCCCGCCTCAACCCGCGGACGGCCGGACTGCCCTCTCCCGCGGGGGAGTATGCGCTGGGTGTGCCCGTTGTCACCGGGTACGCATGAATATTCATGCGTACCCGGTGACAACGGGCACACCGAGTGGTTGGGGGCTCCGTGCCCGCGTGCCCGATCGGCTCAGTGCCGTGGCGTCGGGGCGTGCGAGCGACCCGGGCGGGGCTCGGTAGGGTGGGCGCGTGGTGGGCAGCAGGCAGGAATGCGGGACGCGCCCCGAGCGCGGCGGTGGCACGGGCAGTAGGCAGGAAAGCCCCGCGGTCCTCGCCGAGCGGTGGCGCGCGGCTCCCGGCGAGCCGACGGTCCGCGAGGTCGGTGAGATCGCCGCGATTCAGTCGTTCGCGAGTGTGCTCCCGGTGTCGGCCGAACGCCTGCTCGGCCCCGGCGACGACGCCGCGGTGGTCGCCGCACCTGACGCCCGAGTCGTGGCGACGAGCGACTCGCTCATCGAGGGCCCCGACTTCCGGCTCGAACTGTCCACGCCGTACGACCTCGGGTGGAAGCTCGCGGCGGTGAACCTCGCCGACGTCGCGGCGATGGGCGCCCGTCCGACCGCGCTCATCGTGTCGCTCGGCGTGCCGCCCGAGCTGCCGGTCCGTGCGCTGACGGAGCTCGCCGAGGGCCTCCGCGATGCCTGCCTGCGGTTTGCGCCCGGCTGTGGTGTCGAGGGCGGCGACCTTGCGACCTCGCCGGTCATCACGGCGGTCGCTGCGGCGCTCGGCTCACTGGATGGCCGCGCGCCCGTCCGCCGTTCCGGTGCCCGCCCGGGTGACATCGTCGCCGTCGCCGGGGAGCTGGGTCCGGCTGCCGACGGGCTGCGACGGCTCTTCGCGGGGGAGCGACCGGACGAGCGGCCTGGCGAGCGCCCGGACGAGCAGGCCACTGAGTCCCTTGCCGACCGGAGTATGCGACTCCAACTGCGTCCCGAGCCGCCGGTCGCGGCCGGGGTGCTTGCCGCCGTGGCCGGCGCGACGTCGATGATCGATGTGTCTGACGGCCTCGCCCTCGACGCCGCCCGGGTGGCGTCCGCGAGCGGCGTGACGTTCGATCTCGACCCGGCCGTGACGGACGTGCTTGGCGCGGGTGAGGACCATGCGCTGCTCGCGACGTTCCCCGCTGCCACGGAGCTGCCCACCGCATTCGTCCACATTGGGTGGGTGCACCCGCGCGGGGCCGAGCCGCTGCTGTTGGCCGGCAAGCCGATCGCCGCCGCGCCGGGGTGGGACCCTTTCCGTGACGCCGGGGGCGCACTAGGCTGACCGGGTGACTGACGACATCCGTGAAGCCGCGCGAAAGCGCATCAAGGGCCGCCGCGACTTCTGGACGATGCTGCTCATCTTCATCGTCATCAGCGCCGTGCTCAACGTGATCTGGTTCATGAGCCTTGGGAGCAGCGGCAGCGACTATTACTGGCCGCTGTGGCCGATGCTCGGGTTCCTGATCGCGACGGTGCTCGCCGCGATCAGCACCTTCGGGCCGGGTTCCAAGCCGATCACCGACGAGCGGATTGACGAAGAGATCCGACGAATGGGCGGCTCGAGCGGTCCATCGGCCTGACAGCCCGCGGGGAGCCAGCCCGGCCGCGTCAGCTGGCGCGGTACCAGTGCACTGCCGTCTCGCCGTAGTCACGACGGCGACCGGGCGCCAACCCAAGCGGCACGGTCGGTGCTGGCGAGCGCGTCGAGCGCTCGACGATGACCCACGCATCCGCCGCGAGCAGCGGGACGACCGAGGCGAGGGCCGCCGTGAGCGCGTCCTCCGTCAGCTCATACGGCGGGTCGATGAAGACGAGGTCCCAGCCGGCCTCCCCGTCAGCGGCACCGCTCAGCCATGTCTGGACCGCAGCCGCCGCGACGGCGATGCACGGCCGCTCGGCCGGACCTGCCGCGTCGGCGACGAGCGCCGCATTCTGCTTCGCGATGGCCGCCGCCTTGGGGTCCCGTTCGACAAGCTGGACGACGGCGGCGCCCCGCGAGGCTGCCTCGAGGCCAAGTGCCCCGGAGCCCGCGTACAGGTCGAGCACCCGGGCGCCCGAGATCGCGTCGGCGGCCTCGAGCGCGGAGAAGATCGCCTCGCGCACCCGGTCGCTCGTCGGCCTGGTCCCCGACTTCGGGACCGCGAGCGTGCGCGAGCCCGCGAATCCGGCGATGATCCGGGTCATGGGTCGAGACTAGCCTCGATGCCGTGACCACCGATCCGCTCGCGCGTCGTCTGTCGGCGATCATCGGCGACGCCTCGGCGAAGCAACTCGCCCGCGCATTCGGCATGTCGACCGTCGGGGACCTGCTCGGGCACTATCCGCGCCGCTATGCGCACCGCGGCGAGGTGACGGATTTCGCCGGCTTGCATGACGGCGAGGACGTCACGATCGTCGCGACGGTCATCGGCAGCCGCTCGCGGCCGATGTCCGCACGCCGGGGCACGCTGCAGGAGGTGCGCATCTCGGACGGGACCGGCACGCTGTCGCTCGCGTTCTTCAACCAACCGTGGCGGCTTGAGCAGCTCACGGAGGGCAAGCGCGGACTCTTCGCCGGCCGGGTGCAGCTCTACCGGGGCGTCCCGCAGCTCACGCACCCCGAGATCCAGCTCTTTGACGATGAGACCGCGGAGATGAATGCGGTGGAGCGCGCCGACTGGCCCATCCCGATTTATCCGGCGACCGGTTCTGTCCCGTCTTGGCGCATCGCGTCGGCCGTCGGCGTCGCGCTCGACACGCTCCCTGACCTCGTGCCGGATCCGGTGCCAACGGGGGTCGCGGTCTCACGCGGGCTGCGCGGGTTCCGGGAGGCGCTCGAGCTCGTGCACCGTCCCCACCGTGACGCCGACTGGCAGGCGGCCCGGGAGACGCTGCGCTACCAGGAGGCGCTCGTGCTGCAGACGGCGCTCGTGCAGCGCCGGGACCGGCTCCGCGCGGCGCGTGCCGTCCCGCGCGCACCGGGGGCGCTCCTCGCGGGGTTTGATGCCGCGCTGCCGTTCGAGCTGACGGGCGACCAGCAGGCGGCGGGCGCGGCGATCGCGGCGGACCTCGCGGCGGAGCGACCGATGCACCGGCTGGTGCAGGGCGAGGTCGGCTCCGGCAAGACGCTCGTCGCGCTCCGGGCCATGTTGACGGTCGCCGAGTCGGGCGGTCAGTCGGCGCTGCTCGCACCGACCGAGGTACTCGCTGCGCAGCACCTGCGCTCGATCACGCGCTCGCTCGGGCCGGATCTCGCGGCGCGGCTGCGGCCGGTGCTGCTGACCGGGCGGATGCCGGTCGCGGACCGCAAGCGCGCACTCCTCGCGGCTGCCTCGGGGCAGTCGAGCATCGTGGTCGGCACGCACGCGCTGCTTGGCGACCAGGTGTCGTTCGCGGACCTCGGGCTCGTTGTCGTCGATGAGCAGCACCGCTTCGGGGTCGAGCAGCGCGACGCCCTCCGCGCGAAGGGTGGCGAGGCCGCACCGCACCTGCTCGTGCTCACCGCGACGCCGATCCCGCGGACGGTCGCGATGACGGTCTTCGGCGACCTCGAGGTGACGACGATCGCAGAGCTGCCCGCTGGCCGGGCACCGATCGAGTCCTTCGTCGTGCCACTCGCCGTCAAACCCGGCTGGGCGGGCCGGATCTGGGAGCGGCTCGCGGAGGAGCTCGCGAAGGGGCGGCAGGCCTTCATCGTCGTGCCCGCGATCGACGCGAAGGAGGCGGAGGAGGGAGAGGACGCCTCGTTCGATGCGATGGAGTCGATTGACGAGTCGGGTGCCGCCCCGCGCCCGCTCGCGACCGTCGTCGACACGTTCGCGCAGCTCAGCGCGCACCCGCTGCTCGCCGGGCGCCGCATCGCGTCGCTGCACGGCCGGATGACCGCGGAGGAGAAGGACGAGACGATGAGCGCCTTCGCCGCCGGCACGATCGACGTGCTCGTCTCGACGACGGTCATCGAGGTCGGTGTCGATGTGCCGAACGCCTCCATGATGATCGTCCTCGACGCGGACCGCTTCGGTGTCTCGCAGCTCCACCAGCTTCGCGGTCGGGTCGGCCGCGGCGGATTACCGGGGCTCGCGCTCTTCGTGACGGCTGCCGAGCCGGAGTCACTCGCGCTCGAGCGCGTCGAGGCGGTCGCGGCGACCCTCGATGGTTTCGAGCTCGCCGAGCGCGACCTCGCCCTGCGGCAGGAGGGTGACGTGCTCGGCGCCGCACAGTCGGGGCGGCGCTCGGGTCTGCGCCTGCTGTCCGCTGCGACGGACGGCGAGCTCATCGCGAGCGCGCGCGGCGACGCCATCGAGATCGTCGCGGCCGATCCGGACCTCGCGGCGCACCCGGCGCTCGCCGCTGCGATCGCGCGGCGGGTCGATGACTCGGCCGCCGCATTCCTCACGAAGGGGTGAGGGCGCCAGCCGCATTGACTTCGCGCCTGCAGCGGCGTTGAGTGGTCGCATGGCTGACCGGCTCGAGGACGAGGAGATCGCGACGCGGCTCGCCGACCTGCCCGGGTGGGAGCGCCCCGACGGGACGAATGCGATCCGCACGACCGTCAAGCTCGCCGATTTCGCTGCGGCCTTGCGTTTCGTCAATGCGGTGGGGGAGCTGGCCGAGGCCGCGCAGCACCACCCCGACATCGACATCCGGTGGAACAAGGTGACCCTCGTGCTGAGCACGCACTCCGCGGGCGGGTTGACGCAGCTCGATTTCGACCTCGCGCGGCAGATCGCGGAGGCGGCGCGCCGATCGACGGCGTGAGACGAGGATGAATGCGTGAGCGCGGGACGTAATCAGCGCATTCATCCTGGCGTCACGCATTTGTCCTCGGCCCAGGTCGGTCGCCTCGGCAGGCCGATCCGCCCGCGCAAGTCGGCAATCCGTGACGCGCGCCCCGCGTCCGTGGCGACGGGGCCAGGTCCTGCTGCATACCTCGCGAATCCGAGAAACTGTCGAAAGGCCGCGTCGCCAGACAACCCGAGCCCCGCGGAGGTCGACTCCTCGACGCCAGTGGCGTGAACGTTCGGCGGAGTGGATGTCACCGAATGGCCCTCGACCTGGGGTAGCGGCCAGCTTGGGGAACTCTGGCGGATGCTGGAGGATCCTTATAATCCGCGGTGCTGTCGCATCGAAGGTTTTGACGTTTCTATGGGGGAATTGTTTTGACTGATCCGACGCTTTCGATGCCGCCCGTTGTGCCGCCCGCAGAGCCGTCACCGGGCGGCGGTGCCGACGGGCCCACGTCGCCTAAGAGTTTCATTGCTACCTGGCTCCTGAGCTATTTGCTTGGCTTACTTGGCGTCGACCGCTTCTATCTCGGCAAGGTCGGCACCGGCGTCGTGAAGTTGCTGACATTCGGCGGCGTCGGCATCTGGTGGCTCATTGACCTCATCATCACGCTCACCGGCCGCGCCAAGGATAAGCAAGGGCTCCCGGTTCGGGGCAAGGGCAAGGAACCGATGATCGCCTGGATCGTGACCGGGGTGTTGGTCCTCCTTGGGATCATCTTGGCGTCGACTTCCGGTGGTGCGGCCCGGTCGGCTGCGCCCGTACCCCCGCCTCCGGCTGGAATCGTTGAGTCGGCCCCTGCCACGGCCTCTGCAGCGGTGCCAACTACGCCGACTCCGGTCGTCACCCCAACGCCAGTACCGCCGTCGCCGACCGTGACAGAACAGGCGGCCGCACCTCCCGCGGCCCCGAGTGAGACCGTCAGCCAGAAGAATGCGGTGCGCTCGGCGAACAGCTACCTCGATTTCATGGCCTTCTCGCGATCTGGCCTCATCGAGCAGCTTGAGTTCGAGGGGTACTCGACTGAGGATGCCACCTACGCTGTCGACAAGATCTCGCCTGACTGGTATGAGCAGGCCGCGAAGTCCGCGGAGAGTTATCTCGATTTCATGGGGTTCTCGCGAAGCGGACTCATTGACCAGCTCATTTACGAGGGGTTTAGTCCAGACGAGGCTGCGTACGGGGCTGACGCCGTCGGTCTCTGACGAACGGATGATTGCGGCCCGGGGTCCGGTCCTCCTCGTAAGCACGGCGTCGTCGCCTGATCGGGGCTCGGACTCGGGACGGCGGCTTCCGCATTCCTCCCGAATCCGAGAAACTGTCGGCATGGCCGCGTCCCCAGGCACTCCGAAGCCCACGAACGTCGACGAATACCTCGACGCTGCCCCCGCTCCGGCGCGACCGATCCTCGAACAGCTCCGGGCCATCCTCATCGCCGCGGCGCCCGACGCCGTGGAGAGCCTGAAGTGGCGTCAGCCGGCGTATACGCGGCAGCGGATCGTGTACTGCTTCGCCGGGTACCAGGACCACGCGAACTTCATGCCGACGCCGGGCACGCTCGACGCGTTCCGGGACGAGATCGAGGCGGCCGGATGCACGGCGACCCGTGGCGTCCTGCAGATCCCCTACGCGGTGCCGCTGCCGACCGACCTCATCCGACGGATGGCCGAGCATCGGGCGGCGGCCGAGGCCGGCGGGGCGAAGTACGCGGTCTGAGCCCCGGTGCCGTCGCCCTCAGCCGCGAGTCATCGTGTGACGGGGTCCAAGGGACAATGATGGCGGTGACCGATACGCTGGACGCGTGACCCAGATTGCAGTGCTGCCCGGGTCGTTCGACCCTGTGACGCTCGGACACCTCAGCGTCATCGAGCGTGCCGCGAACGTGTTCGAGGAGCTCCACGTCCTCGTCGTCCACAATCCGAACAAAGTGGCGCTCATCCCGTTCGCCGACCGGGTCCGGCTCATCAAGGAGTCGATCGAGGAGGCGGGCTTCCGCGGCGCGGTGACCGTGACGAGCTGGTCAGTCGGGCTCCTCGTCGACTACGTGGCCGAGGTGGGGGCGCGGGTCATCGTCAAGGGGATCCGCGGTGAGGCGGATGTCGCCTACGAGACGCCGATGGCGATCGTCAACCGCGACCTCGCGGACGTCGAGACCGTGTTTCTGCTGCCGGATCCCGCCCACCAGCACGTTTCCTCGTCGCTCGTGCGCCAGGTCAACACGCTCGGCGGCGACATCCGCCCGTATGTGCCCCCGGCGGTCGCCCGATTCCTGCGACCCGGCGCCTGATGCCCGCGGGCGCGCGGCTCGAGGTCACCGCGCTCGACGGCATCCCTGAAGTGCGTCCCGGCGATGCCCTCGCCGACATGCTGCTTGCGGCATATGCCGCGCATGCGCCCACCGACGGTGACATCCTCGTCGTCACCTCGAAGATCGTCTCGAAGGCGGAGGGTCGCATCGTCGCCGCCGAGACCCGCGAGGCCGCGATCGATGCCGAGACCGTCCGCGAGGTCGCGCGCGTCGACCACGGTGGCGGCAGCACCCGCATCGTGGAGAATGCGCAGGGTCTCGTCCTCGCTGCAGCCGGTGTCGACGCCTCGAACGTTGAGGAGGGGTTCGTCCTCCTGCTGCCCGAGGACCCCGACGCCTCCGCGCTCGCGCTCGCGCGGGCCATCCGTGACGCGACCGGCAAGCGCGTCGGCATCCTCATCTCGGACACGCTCGGTCGTGCGTGGCGCATCGGCCAGACCGACCATGCGATCGGTGCGGCGGGCGTGCGCGTCGCCGACGACCTCCGAGGCACGACCGACATGCAGGGCCGGGTGCTCGCTGTGACGACGCCGGCCGTCGGCGACGAGATCGCGGCCGCTGCGGATCTCGTCAAGGGCAAGGCGAGTGGACGGCCCGTCGCGCTCGTCCGGGGGCTCGGGCACCTCGTCGGCGACCTCGACGAGCCGGGGGCGCGGAGTCTGCAGCGGGCGCCCGCGCAGGACCTGTTTCGCCGGGGGAGTACGGAGGCGTGGCGAGACGGCTATGAGGCCGCGCTGGCTGACGCCGCGCGACTCGCGCGGACGGCGGCGGGCGCATTCGGCTGGACCTCGATTGGGCCACGCGTCGACCGCTTCCTCGGCAGGTCGCCGACGCCCGAGCTGTGGCACATCGTCATTCCGGTGAAACCCGCCGCCACCGCGAAGTCGCGGCTCGCCACCGCGATCGATCCCGCGAGCCGCGAGACCTTCGCCCGCGCGATCGCACTCGACACGATCGAGGCGGCGGCAATGACGCCTTGGGCGACCCGGATCGTCGTCGTCACCGCGGATGCCGAGACCGCCCGCGCCGTGCGCGACCTGCCGCTCGTCGAGGTTGTCGAGGACACGTCGACCGGGCTCGCTGCCGCGATCCGCCTCGGGCTCGATGCTGTCGGCCCCGCGCGGCACCGCGCGGTCCTGCTCGGTGACCTGCCGGGACTCGCCTCGGCCGAGCTCGAGCACGCGCTGCGGCTCGCGACGACGGCGACCCGCGCATTCGTCCCCGATGCCGACGGCACCGGCACGGTGCTCGCGACGGCGTATGCGGGGACCGTGCTCGAGCCGCTGTTTGGCCCCGACTCGGCGGCGCGTCACGCCGCCGACGGGTTCTTCGAGCTCCACCTGCCGACTGAGTGGGGGCTGCGCCGCGACGTCGACGAGCCCGCGCACCTCGAGCAGCTCCGCGCCGCGGGTCGGCTCGGTCCTCGCACGGTCGCCCTCCTCGACGCCTGACACCCTTTTCAGGGGTTAGGCGGCCGATCCGGCGGACTCCGGGTCCGAACCTACCGCTGCACCTGAAAAGAGCGCGACACACCTGAACAAGGGATCAGGCGGTGAGGGCGGCGTGCGCCAGGGCCTCGGAGGACTGCGCATCCCGCATCCACAGCTGTGTCACGACGGTCGGCAGCCCGGACGCGCGGAGGCCCTCGGCGAGTGCCGCATCCTCCTCGCCGATGAGCCACGCGTCGAGCAGGCCGCCATGCTCACGCGCCCCATACAGGCGGCCCACCGCATCGGCTGCGGTCGCCACCCCGATCGCCTCGAGGCAGGCGTCGGCCATGCCGCGCACGACGCTGCCGCCGATGATGGGGGAGACGCCGACGACGCGCCCGGGCGCCTCCCGCAGCGCCGCGCGCATCCCGGGGACGCTGAGGATCGGGCCGATCGACACGACCGGGTTCGAGGGCGCGAGGATGACGTGGTCCGCTTCGGCGATCGCCTCGAGCACGCCGGGCGCCGGGACGGCAGACTCGATGCCGGGGTTGTCGAAGCGCCGGGCCGGGAGCTGGGCGCGATGCCGCACCCACCATTCCTCGAAATGCATGCTGCGCTCACCCGCACCGGACTCATCCGCGATGAGGACCCGCGTGTCGACCTCGGCCTCCGTCATCGGCAGGATCCGCACCCCGCCGAGGTCCCAGCGAGCCGACAGTCGCGTGACGATCTCGGTGAGGGGCACGTCCTCGCGGAGCCAGCCGGTGCGGGCGAGGTGCGTGCCGAGGTCGAGGTCGCCGAGGGTGAACCACGGCCAGCCCGCGCCGAAGGCCGCGACTTCGTCCCAGGCGCGGGAGCTCTCGTCCGCGCGTCCCCAGCCGCGCGCCGCGTCGCCGACGCCCGCGAGCGCGTAGAGGAGTGAGTCGACGTCGGGCTGGAGGCGGACGCCGGAGAGCCAGAGGTCGTCGCCCGTGTTCGCGATGACCGTGATCGAGGCGGTCGAGCCGGACACGGTGCCGGCTGACGCGCCCCCGCCACCGCGCCCGTCCGCGCCACCCGGCCAGCGCCCCCGCACCGCGTCCCGCAGCCCGAGCACGAACCTCGAGCCCCCGACCCCGCCGGCGAGCACCACGATCTGCGTCACGCGAGTCAGCCTAGGCGCCGGCCGGCCGTCGGTCGGGCGATACGGCCAACGATCGCGGCGATCCTCGACGAGGTGCTCACGGTCCTCGCGTGTTGCACCGGCGCGTAGACTGTGTCGCCGTGCCCAGCCCGTACCGCCTCCCGATCAAGGATCTCGCCCGACGTCCCGGCGAGAGCCGGATCTTCGACCTCGACGTCGTCGTCCCGGAGGACTTCGGGAATGCGGTGATCGGCATCCCGGCCGGTGCGGTGCTGTCGATCGCCGGTCGCCTCGAGTCGCTGCACGAGGGGGTCCTCGTCACTGCGGAGATCGCCGGCGAGGCCGATGGCGAGTGCGTGCGCTGCCTGACGCCAGTCAGCGAACCCCTCCAGGTCGCGTTCCAGGAGCTTTTCGCGTATTCTGGTGAGTCGGATTTCGACTACGTGGTCGAGCTCGACTCGGTCGATCTCGAGCAGGGGGTCAGGGACACGGTGGTGCCGGCACTGCCGTTCCAGCCGGTCTGCAGCGAAGCCTGCGAGGGGCTCTGCCCTGAGTGCGGGGTGCGGCTGCTCGACCACCCGGGCCACGAGCATGCGGCGCCGACCGATCCCCGGTGGGCGGCCCTGCAGGGGCTCGTGGCTGAGTCCGACGAATCCGACGAGAAGCTTCCCGAATAAGGAGAACCCCATGGCTGTTCCGAAGCGCAAGATGTCGCGTGCCTCGACCCGCTCGCGCCGCGCACAGTGGAAGGCCGATGTGCCGCCGCTGGTGAAGACCGTTGAAAACGGCAAGACCGTCTACTCGCTGCCGCACCGCGCGAAGGTCGTCACCGACTCCGTCGGGACCGAGCTCTACCTGGAGTACAAGGGCCGCAAGGTCGCCGACGTCTGACGGTTCATCGGGTCCTTGCGCGAGCGTGACGCCCGCGACAACGGGCCAGCCGCCGCAGACCATGACGGATCTCCACAAACTCACCGAGCAGCTCGGGGTCGACATCGACCCCGAGCTGCTCGTCGTCGCGCTGACCCACCGCTCCTATGCCTTCGAGCACGACGGCCAGCCGCATAACGAGCGTCTCGAGTTCCTCGGCGACTCGATTCTCGGGCAGGCGGTCACCGTCATGCTCTACCGCCGGTTCCCGGACCTCGACGAGGGGGAGCTCGCCAAGCGTCGGGCCTCGCTCGTCTCGACCCTCGCCCTTGCCGAGATTGCTCGTGGGATCGGGCTCGGCGCATTCATCCGGCTCGGTCGCGGGGAGGCGCTCACCGGCGGCGCGGACAAGGACTCGATCCTCGCCGACACGATGGAGGCGGTGATGGGCGCGGTCTTCCTC
Organism: Microbacteriaceae bacterium; assembly: GCA_035556075.1. Lineage (GTDB taxonomy): Bacteria > Actinomycetota > Actinomycetes > Actinomycetales > Microbacteriaceae > 73-13. Next base: position 77,161 of record DATMFQ010000015.1, read on the forward strand.
GCGGCCGGCCCCGACGTGGCTCGCGAGATGGTGCTCCGGCTCGTCGAGCGCCTCATGGATGATCCGGACCGCTTCGGGGTGTCGATGGACCCGAAGACCGCGCTCCAGGAGCTCGCGGTCGCCACGTATGACCACGCGCCCGTCTACACCGTCACCGCCTCGGGGCCGGACCATGCGCGCAGCTTCACGGCCGAGGTCACAGTCGGCGACCGGGTCGTGGGCGAGGGGGAGGGGACCTCGAAGAAGGCGGCCGAGGCGGCGGCGGCGCTCGCGGCGGTCGAGCGCCTGCGCAATGCCTGAGCTCCCTGAGGTCGAGGTCGTCCGGCGTGGCCTGCTCCCGCTCATCGGCGCGGAGATCGAGGCGGTCGAGGTGCTCGACGAGCGCGCACTACGGCGGCACCAGCCCGGCGCGGCCGACTTCGAGGCGCGGCTGACGGGCACGGTGCTCGGCGAGCCGGCCCGGCGCGGCAAGTTCCTCTGGGTGCCGCTCGCGCGCCGCGGGCAGCCCGAGCAGCACGCGCTCCTCGTCCACCTCGGCATGAGCGGCCAGCTCCTCCTTGACGACGAGTGGCGGCCGCACCGGCATGAGCGGGTGCGGATCGCCCTCGGCGGCCGCATCCTCGTCTTCGCCGACCAGCGCACCTTCGGCAGCCTCGCCCTCGACCCGCTGACCGGGCCAGCGGCGATCCCGTCCCAGGTGGCGCATATCGCGCTCGACCCACTCGACCCCGCATTCGATCTCCCCGCGGTGGTGCGACGAATGCGGGCCCGCCGCACCGAGCTGAAGCGCGCGCTCCTCGACCAGTCGCTGGTATCCGGGATCGGCAACATCTATGCCGACGAGGCGCTCTGGGCCGCGCGGCTCCACCCGCGCCAGCCGACCGCAACCATGTCCGCGCAGGCCGCGCGCCGCGTCCTCGAGGAATCGCGGCACGTCATGGAGCGTGCGCTGGCGGAGGGCGGCACGTCCTTCGATGCGCTGTACGTCAACGTGAATGGGCAGTCCGGCTACTTCTCGCGTTCACTCACCGCGTACGGTCGCGACGGCGAGCCGTGCCTGCGCTGCGGCCGCGCGCTCGTGCGGGAGACGTTCACGAATCGTTCCTCGCATTTCTGCCCGCGGTGTCAGCGGCTGCGGTAGCGAGCGCTCGGCATTCGGAGGCCTCAGGCGGACTCGCGCCGCAGGACGAGCAGTGCGTCCGCGACGAGATCGTGCGGATAGCGGTCCCAGACGATCTCGGTGATCCCCACGGGGGTGAGGTGCTGCCCGAGTACGCGCCAGCAGTCGCGGATGAGCGGTGTCGTGTGGCCTGCGTGATGGATGTCGGCGACATTCCACACGACGTGTCCGCCCGGCACGACGACTCGTGCGCACTGTGCCGCGACGAGTCCGAGCTCCATGAGATAGCGGCGGTAGTCGCCGCCGTCCCGCTCGTACGCCGTGAGGGGGTCCGCATCGTGATCCGTCGCGGTCATGTAGGGCGGCGACGTGAGCACGAGGTTGATGCCGGCATCGGGTTTCGCTGGATCCAGCTCGAGCAGGCGCACGAGCTCCCTCGCATCTCCCTCGATGAGCCGCGCGCTCGCTGTCCGCTGCCGCATATGCGCGACGCGTTCGGGCAGCAGCTCGATGCCGATCGCCCGCCGACCCAGGGCGACCGCCCGCTCGATCGTCGTCCCATACCCCGCGAAGGGGTCGAGCACCGTGTCGCCCGGCTCGGTGAGCCGCTCGATGACGTGGTCGACGATGGCGGCGAGCATGTGCACGTCCTCGTCGGCGCCGGCTGGGCGCTCAGCGAGGAATGCGGTGTGCGTCGCCGTGCGTCGGGGCCCCAGCGGGGACGAGTCGGCCCCAGCTCGATCGCCCATGCCGTGCCTCAGCGCTGCTGCCCCGTAATTGCCCGCTCGAGCCGCTCGAGCTTGCCGTCGAGCTCACCGGTGTGGCCGGGCCGGATGTCAGCCTTGAGCACGAGCGAGACGCGGGAGCCGTAAGGCAGCACCGCCTCGGTCGCCCGTTTGACGACATCGAAGACCTCGTCCCATTCGCCCTCGAGCTCGGTGAACATCGACGACGTCCGGTGCGGCAGCGCCGACTCGCGGACGACGCGCACGGCAGCGGCAACCGCCTCGTGCACCGAGCCGTCCGCACGGCCGGTGCCGCTCGGCGCGACGGAGAATGCGACGATCATGGTGGGGTTCCTTCGGTTGGAGGGCACGGGGTGCCGGGCGCATTCGATCATCTCACCGTCAGCCGTGACGCCGCGTGACGCGGGATGACGGTGTGTGTCCCGAAGGGGTGCGTGTCCGCACAGCAGTTCATAGCGTGGCGGGCATGACCGCACCCATTGCCATCACCATCCCTGAGACCACCGAGCAGGAGCGCGAGGCCCGGCTCGACGCCGCGGGCGCCGACTGGAGTGCCCGCATCGACGCGGAGCGTGCATCCGCCCACCTCACCTACCGCGTCGACGGCATCGGCGAGGGCGCCGTCGCGACCCGGGTGCGTGCGGGACGACACGAATTCGTGATTGATGAGCCGGCCGCGCTCGCCGGTGACGATGTCGCCGCAAGCCCCGTCGAGTATGCGCTCGGCGCCCTCATCGGCTGCCAGGTCGTCGTCTACCGCCTCTACGCGCGGGTGCTCGGCATTCGGGTCGATGACATCCGCGTGCGCGCCGAAGGCGACCTCGACGCAGCGCGTCTACTCGGCAAGGACCCATCAGTGCGCCCGGGCTTCAACCGGGTCCGCCTCCATGTGGAGCTGGTCGGTCCGGAGACGCAGGAGCGATACGAGGAACTGCGCGAGGCCGTCGACGCGAACTGCCCGGTGCTCGACCTCATTGCCAACCCGACGCCGGTCGAGGTGCACGTCACGAAGGGCTGAGGCTGCCGCTCACCGGCTGCCGTCGGCGACCGCACGGATGCGCTCGGCGAGCAGCCCGGGAGCGGTGAACGGGATGTCGTGAGCCGAGTCCGCCGCGATCGTGAGGTCGCTGCCGGGCAGCGCCTCGTGCGTGCGGCGCGCGGAGTCGAGCATGAGGCGGCGCTCCCGCGCCCCGACGAGGACCGCAGCGGGGCCGCGGAACGCCGACCAGCCGGCTGGCAGGTCGAAATGGAGGTTCGCGCGCACGCTCGCGAGCAGCGTGGCAGGGCGCAGCGCCCGGCTCCCGGCGAGGTAGTCGTCGAGCAGAACCTCGGGGACCCGCAGCTGCGCGGCCTGCAGTCGTGCGAACCACCCCAGGCGGGCGAGCGGCGCGGTCCAGCCGAGCAGCGCGAGCGTCGGACGGGGCAGCGGTGCCCGGATCGTCTCGGCGCTCACGACGACGGCACCGCGCACGAGGTCGGGGCGCTCCGTCGCGAGTCGCAGCGCAAGCTGGCCGCCGAGGGAGAACCCCGTGACGATCGCGCCGCCCGGAGTGTGCTCGGCGATGACCTCGCCGAGGCGCGCGACGGCATCGTCGTGCGTCGTGTAGTCGACGGAGGCGCTGCGCCCATGCCCCGGCAGATCCGGGACGAATGCGCAGAAGTCGCCACCGAGCTCCGCGAGCAGCGGCCGCCACATCCAGCCCGCGACCCCGCCGCCGTGCAGCAGCAGGAGCGGTGGACCCGCGCCGGTGGTCTCGACGTGCATACGGTGATCCCTTCGATTCGAGCGCACGACTTGGGGCGGGTCCATAGTCGCACTCGGGCGGCGCGGTGAAGGGAATCCGGCTGGGCGCGGGGATTCTCGCCTGAATTCCCAGCGCCCGGGCGGAATGCCAGCGCGAGGCGATCCCGTGATGCCGTGGGCCGAAGTCGCGGACTTAGCCCCGCGCATTCAAGTCGTCCTTGAGGCGCATCGCCCGGAACGCCCGCGATCAGCCCGCCCCCGGCCCACCCCGCCGGTACCCTGAACCCCATGCATCTGAAGTCCCTGACGCTCAAGGGCTTCAAGTCGTTTGCGCAGCCGACGACGTTCCAGTTCGAGCCGGGTGTCACCTGCGTCGTGGGACCCAACGGCTCGGGGAAGTCGAACGTCGTCGACGCGCTTGCCTGGGTCATGGGGGAGCAGGGGGCGAAGACGCTGCGTGGCGGCAAGATGGAGGACGTCATCTTCGCGGGCACGGCGACGCGCGGACCGCTCGGCCGCGCCGAGGTGCTGCTCACCATTGACAACTCCGACGGCGCCCTCCCGATCGACTACTCCGAGGTGACGATCTCTCGCACGCTCTTCCGCAACGGCGGCAGCGAGTACGCGATCAATGGGGAGGCCTGCCGACTCCTCGACGTCCAGGAGCTGCTGAGCGACTCGGGCCTCGGGCGGGAGATGCACGTCATCGTCGGCCAAGGGCAGCTCGACCAGGTGCTCCACGCGAGCCCCGAGGACCGCCGCGGCTTCATCGAGGAGGCCGCCGGGATCCTCAAGCACCGCCGCCGGAAAGAGAAGACGCTCCGCAAGCTCGACGCGATGCAGGCGAACCTCACGCGGCTCTCCGATCTCGCGGGGGAGCTCCGCCGGCAGCTCAAGCCGCTCGGCCAGCAAGCCGAGGTCGCGAAGCAGGCGGCCGAGATCCAGGCGGAGGTGCGGGACGCGCGTGCCCGCCTGCTCGCCGACGAGATCATCGTGCTCCGCGCCGAGATCGCCGATGTCGCCCGGAGCGAGTCGGCGCGCAAGACCGAGCGGATCGTCCTGCAGGAGCAGCTCGACCAGGCAGTCCTGCGCACGAAGCGCATCGAGGCGGATCAGCAGCACGACGAGGTCGACGCTGCCCGCCGCGTCGCCTACGGGCTCGAGTCGGTCCAGCAGCGCGCTCGCGGGCTGCAGACGCTCGCCGGCCAGCGCATCGCACTTCTCGGGAGCACGGCCGAGACGACAGCGACCGTGACGACGACCCAGGAGTCAGTCGACGCCGCACGCGCCGAGGCGGCTCGCATCGCTGACGATGTGACGAATGCAGAGGCCACCGCCGGTGCCGCCGCCGCAGCCACCGCGACGGCCCGCGCCGCGCTCGACGCCCTCGACGAGGAGATCGCCGCGGCCTCCGCCCTCGTCTCCCGCCACGAGCTCGAGCTCGCCGGTCATGTCGCGAAGCTTGATGTCGCCCGCTCCCGACTCGCCGCGGCCCGCGGCGAGCACCTCCGGCAGGAGCAGGCACTCGCCGGTGCAACCCAGCGGCGCACGGCCGCCGCCGAGGAGTTGCAGACCGCGGACGCGGCGGACGGTGGGTCCGTGCCGCAGGACGAGGCGGCGGGCCTCGAGCGCGCCTATCGCGAGGCCGAGGATCGCGTCACGGAGCTCACCGCGACGCTCGACGCCCTCCGGGAGGCCCAGCACGCCGACGAGCGGGAGCGTGATGCCCTCGCCGCCCGCGCCCAGGCGCTCGGCATGGCGGTCGAGGGGCGCGATGGTTCGACGGCGCTCGCCGCCGCGGGCCTGCCCGGGGTGCTCGGCCTCGTCGCGGAGCACGTCAAGGTGGAGCCGGGCGCGGAGACGACGGTCGCGCAGGCACTCGGCACACTCGCCGACGCCGTCCTCGCAAAGGACCGTGCGGCTGCCCTTGCCGCCGTCCGCCACGCGACCGAGCAGGACCTCGGCCGCGTCGAGCTGGTCATCGCGGAGCCGGAGGGGCCCACGCCGACCGCGGTTCCCGGCGTCATCGCCGCACCCGCCGGAGTCCTCGCGCTCATTGCTGCCGCCCAGGTCGAGGCCGATGGCACCGTCGTCACCGATTACGTCGTGCGAGGTGGCACGGGCAAGCAGCGCTCACGGCTCGAGCTCGTCTCCGAGCGCGACGCCGCCTCGGCACAACTGGCCGAGGTCACGACCCGCATCGAGCGCACCGGCGGCCAGGTCGAGGACGCGAAGCTCGCGCTCGACGCGGCGAAGGCGACGTCCTCGGCCGCGCTCAGTGCGCTCCGCGAGCACGACTCGCTCGTCGCCGCCCGCTCCGAGCGGCTCGGCGCGCTCCGCAAACAGGCTGAGGCCGCCGAGGCGGAGACCGCCCGGCACGCCGCCGCGCTCGCGACCGCCGCCGAGGCGGTCACCGCGGCCGAGGCTGCCGTGGCCGCGGCATCCACGGCGCACGACGCCTTCGCGGCGGCACCCCGCCCCATGCTGGACGCCTCCCAGCGCGAGAGCCTGCTCGCTGACGTCGAGGCCCGTCGTGCCGCCGAGCTCGAGGCGCGCGTCGCCCTCGAGACCGCGCGGGAGCGGGTGCGGGCGGAGCGTGCTCGCGCCGACGAACTCGCCGCCCAGCTCGAGCGGGAGCGCGCCGCCGCGGACGAGGCCGCGCGGCTCGCCGTCGTCCGTCGTCGCCAGCTCGAGGCCGCGAGGAGCGTCGCGGAGGAGCTCCCCGCATTCATCGACGCCGTCGACCATTCGGTGACGGAAGCGCGGCTGCGGCTCGCGTCCGCCGAGGCGGGGCGCGCGAAGCAGCAGCAGGAGCTCGCGGGGCTCCGCACCACCGAGATCCAGCTCCGCGAGCGGCTCGCCGCCCTCAGCGAGAACGTGCACGGGCTCGAGATGCAGGTCTACGAAAAGAAGCTCCACCTCTCCCAGCTCATCGAGCGCGCCGCCGAGGAGCTCGGGCTCGAGGAGGAGGTGCTCGTCGCCGAGTACGGACCCGGCGGCAGCGTCGCGCGGGTCGGCGAGGAGACGGTCGACGAGACGAATGCGCCTGGTGCGGAGTCCGCCCAACCCACCCCTCCAGCACCCTTCGACCGCGCCGCCGAGCGGGCCCGCCTGGCGGCCGCCGAGAAGCGGCTCGCCCAGCTCGGCCGGGTCAACCCGCTCGCCCTCGAGGAGTTCGCCGCGCTCGAGCAGCGGCACAAGTTCATGACTGAGCAGCTCGCCGACCTGCAGGCGACCCGGCAAGACCTGCTCACGATCATCGATGAGCTCGACGAGAAGATGCAGGACATCTTCGCGAGCGCCTTCGAGGACACGCGAGCCGCATTCACCGAGGTCTTCCCGATCCTCTTCCCCGGCGGCACCGGCAGCATCCGGCTCACCGACCCCGAGCACCTGCTCACGACCGGTATCGAGGTCAATGTACGGCCGGCCGGCAAGAAGATCGAGCGGCTCTCGCTGCTGTCGGGTGGCGAGCGCTCGCTCGCGGCGGTCGCGCTGCTCGTCGCGATCTTCAAGGCCCGCCCCTCGCCGTTCTACATTCTCGATGAGGTCGAGGCGGCGCTGGATGACGCGAACCTCGGGCGGCTCCTCGCCGTGCTCGAGGGCCTGCGGGAGGACTCGCAGCTCATCGTCATCACGCACCAGAAGCGCACCATGGAGATCGCGGATGCCTTGTACGGCGTGTCGATGCGCTCCGACGGCGTGAGCGCCGTGGTCGGGCAGCGGGTCGCGGAGCAGGTCGCCTGACCCGAGTCCCGACCCGCACCCACCCTCAATAGACTGACCCCATGGCTTCCTGGTCCCTCGGCGGCGCCCTCCGCGGCATGTTCGCGAAGCCGACGATCGACGAGACCACCTGGGATGACCTCGAGACGGCGCTGTACACGGCCGACTTCGGGCCGGACCTCGTCGAGGAGCTGCTCGACCAGCTCCGGGAGCAGGTCGAGCGCTACCGCACGACCGACCCTGCCGACCTGCAGCGCCAGCTCCGCGAGCTCCTCGAGGAGCGGCTCGCTCGCCTCGACCCGACCTTGCGCCTCACCGCGCGCCCCGCGATCATCCTCGTCGTCGGCGTGAATGGGGTCGGCAAGACGACGACGATCGGCAAGTTCGCGAAATTCCTCGCCGGCTACCAGCGCTCCGTCGTCGTCGGCGCCGCTGACACCTTCCGCGCCGCCGCCGTCGAGCAGCTCGCCACCTGGGCCGAGCGCGCGGGCGCGGCGATCGTCCGCCCGCAGGCCGAGGGCGCCGACCCCGCCTCGGTCGCGTACCAGACCGTCGAGCGTGCGGTCGCCGACGGCATCGACGTCGCCATCATCGACACCGCGGGCCGACTCCAGACGAAGTCCGGCCTCATGGACGAGCTCGCCAAGATCCGCCGCTCCGCCGTCAAAGCGCTCGGGGCCACCGAGACCGCGGATGACATCGCCGAGGTGCTCCTCGTCCTCGACGCGACGACGGGGCAGAACGGGCTCGCGCAGGCCAGCGCATTCATCGAGGCCGCCGGCATCACCGGTCTCGTCCTCACGAAGCTCGACGGCTCCGCGAAGGGCGGCTTCGTCTTCGCCGTCCAGGAGCGCACCGGCATCCCGGTCAAGCTCGTCGGCACGGGCGAGGGGATCGGCGACCTCACGGGCTTCACGCCGCACGCATTCGTCGCACAGCTACTCAGCTGAGTCCCGCCCTCGCGATCGTGGCGCTCGTCCGAGACCGCGGGAGGAATGCAGACGGTCGCGGGGGACTCAAGGGTCACCCCGGTAGCGACGAGTCAGCGCGCGACTGATCGCGGCGGATGTCGGCCGGAGGATCTCGAGCACCCGGGACTCGTGCGGTTCACTGCTCGGCACGATCGCGTTGATCGTCGCCACGGCGTGGCCGACCTGGTCGAAGATCGGCACGGCGATCGAGGTGCCGACCGTGATGTAGTCCACCGTCGTCTTATACCCCGCGGCCCGCATCTCCGCGAACTCCCGCTCCAACTCCTGGCGATCCGGCAGCGGGGCGTTCCGGTAGGGGGTGAGTGGCTCCGCCAGCAGTGCCTCGCGCACCGGTTCCTCCGCGAAGGCCGCGAGCAGGAGGCCGCTCGAGGTCGCGTGGAACGGGACGCGACCGCCCACCGTGATGAGGTGCTCCACGGCACCGGGCGCCGACAGCCGCTCGAGGTAGAGCATGTCCCGGCCCTGCAGCACGCCGAGCTGCAGGCTCTGACCGATCCGGGCGTGCGCCTGCCGCAGGTATGGCAGCGCCATCTCCCGGATGCCGAGCGCGCCGGGGGTGCGCACCGCGAGCTCCCACAGTCGCAGGCCCACGCGGTACCGCCGGTCCGGCTGCCGCTCGATCAGGCCGACGCTGACAAGCTCCTGGAGCAGCTGGTGACAGGTCGACAGCGGCATGCCGGTGCGATGGGCGATCTCCGTCACCGAGAGGTCACGAGTACCCGGATCGAATGCGTCGAGCACGGCGACCGCGCGATGCAGCGTGGACCGGCCAGCCGAGGATCGCGCCATGTTGCCATATCGTAATCCGTATCAAGCGAATCTCACTATCGCTACGTTTCCATGATTCGCCACACTGACACTGCAGTACTTGGCGGGCCCGGGCCACGAATCGGGTATGGGGGAGCACCACCCCCGCATTCATCGAAGAATGAAGGAGATTCCGCAATGAAGCGTTCCCTGATCGGCGGTGTCGCGCTCCTCGCGGCATTCGCGCTGGTCGGTTGCACCGACTCCGGCGCACCGGCGCCCGCAGAGCCAGCTACCCCGGCCGAGTCCGCTCCCGCCGAGACCACTGAGCAGTTCAACGTCCGGGTCGCGGCCCTGCCGATCGCCGAGACCGGCGCGATCTGGGCCGGCATCGAGGCGGGCATCTTCGCGGACCACGGGCTCACCCTCGAGATCCTCCCCGCGGCCGGCGGCGCGCAGGCCGTGCCGTCGCTGTTGTCCGGTGACATCGACTTCGCGATCGGTTCGCCGATCTCCGCGATCAAGGCGGCGCTGGCCGGCGACGACGTCCGGATCATCGGCGACTACGCCGACGGCAACCCCGAGGGCGAGCGCGACGCGAACTCCGTCGTCGCGGGCGCCGCGACCGGCATCACGAGTTGGAAGGACCTCGCCGGCAAGAAGGTCGGCACCAACAGCCCCGGTGCGCACGGCAACCTCGGTATCCTCGAGGCCGTCGCGAAGGACGGCGGCGACCCGAAGACGGTTGAGTTCGTCATCGTCCAGGGCGGCTTCCCCGCCATGCCGGCGCTCGTGGAGAGCGGCGAGCTCGACGCGGCCTGGGTCCCGGACCCGTTCCGCGGCATGATGGAGTCGGCCGGCGGCGTGGAGCTCGGCTACCCGTGGCAGGCCGGTGGGCTCGCGGGCATCTCGGGCCTGTCGAACCTGACAATCCAGAAGGTCATCGACGAGAAGCCGCAGATGGTCAAGCAGTGGCTCGACGCGATCGACGAGGTCACGGCGTTCGCCGAGGCGAACCAGGACAAGGTGTACGAGGCGATCGCCGCGAACATGGACATCCCGCTCGAGGCAGCCAAGGGCACGACCCTCGCGACCTTCAACAGCAAGACCAACGTCGAGCGCCTTGAGGCCCTCATCGCGGCTGGCATCAAGTACGGTGCCGCGCCGCCGTGGCTGTTCTGGGACGCGTCGCCGGACCTCTCGGTCCTGGTGGCCGATCCCCGCTAGGCCTACGCTCGCAGGAATGGTGGTCCGGGACTGCTTCGTCCCGGACCACCGCCTTGCGGGCGAGAACATTCCGCAACACGAGGAGGTGAGGGCGCATGACGAACGGATCATTCTGGGCGCGATGGCGGCCGGTCGCCCTGGGCGTGCTCGGCGTGCTCGCATTCCTCGCACTCTGGGAAGCCGCCTCGCGCCTCGCCTGGGTGAACCCGACCTACGTGCCACCGGCGACCGAGACGCTCGCGGCGCTCGGCCGATTCGCCGTTGACCGCTACTTCTGGGGCGTCGTCGGTGACACGATGATCACCTGGGCGATCGGCATGCTCATCGCCACCATCGGGGGCATCGTGCTCGGCACGGTGATCGGGCTGTCCCCATTCCTGCGGCGATACACCCGGACGACCATCGAGTTCCTCCGGCCGATCCCCTCGGTCGCCATCATCCCCATCGCGGTCGTGCTCTTCGGCGTCTCCCGCGAAGCCTCCCTGGTCATCGTCGTGTTCGCCACCTTCTGGCAGATCCTCATCCAGGTCCTCTACGGCGTCGCCGACATCGACCCGGTCGCGCGTGACACCCAGCGCAGCTTCGGACTTGGCACGGGCCGCCGATTTCTCTTCCTCGTCTTCCCCACCGCGCTGCCGTACCTCATGACCGGCGTCCGGCTCGGGGCGACCGTCGCCATGATCCTCACCGTCACCGGCGAGCTGCTCATCGGCGCCCGCGGCGTCGGCTGGCTGCTCCTACAGCGCAGCTCCGCCGGCGACTACGCCGGCGTGTACGCACTCGTGCTCACCGCCGGCGTGCTCGCGCTCATCCTCAACCTCATCATCCGGGTCATCGAGCGTCGCCTGCTCGCCTGGCACCAGTCCGTCAGAGGGGAGGTGCTCGTATGAGCGTGTCCGAGACCCGGCACATTAGGCTGCCGCGCCCCAAGCCGCGGATCCCCGCCTGGCTCCGGCTGCCGCTGGAGTGGTTCGCCTTCCCGATCATCATCATCGGGATCTGGAGCCTCATCTCCGCGTTCTGGCCGGACCGCTACTTCCCGGCACCCGCCGTCATCGGTGAGACCTTTGCCGACTACTGGCTGGGTGAGGCCTTCGTCACCGAGATCCTGCCGAGCCTCGGGCGGCTCGGGCTCGGCATCGTCATCTCGATCGTCGTCGGCCTGGCCCTCGGGGTCCTCGTCGGCTCCTCGAAGTGGCTCCGCGAACTGCTCGAGCCGATCTTCGAATTCTTCCGCGCGGTGCCGCCGCCGATGATCGTGCCGCTGCTCATCATGGTGCTCGGCTCGGGGGACGTCATGAAGGTCGCCGTCATCGCGACCGGCGCGATGTGGCCCATCCTGCTCAACACGATCGAGGGCGTGCGGGCCGTCGACCAGGTGCAGCGAGAGACGGTCACCTCGTTCCGCCTGCCGCGGGCGCACCGGCTGCTGTTCATCACGCTGCCGAGCGCGAGCCCGCAGATCATGACGGGGATCCGGCAGTCACTGTCGGTCGCCCTCATCCTCATGGTCATCTCGGAGATGTTCTTCGTCGAGAGCGGCATCGGGCTCCAGATCGAGATCTACAAACAGAACTACCTGTACGCGGCCATGTGGGGACTCATCCTGCTCCTTGGCCTCATCGGTGTCGTGCTCGCGGTGCTCTTCCAGATCGCCGAACGATATGTCCTGGCCTGGTATCGCGGCCTGAAGGAGGCAGAACGTGCCTGAGACCCTGCTCAATGTCGACCAGCTCCAGAAGCGCTACGGCGACTTCGAGGCGCTGCGGAATATCTCGTTCACCGCGCGCCGCGGTGAACTCGTGTGCATCGTCGGCCCGTCCGGCTGCGGGAAGACGACGCTCCTCAAGATCATCGCCGGTCTGCTGTCCGCCACGAGCGGCAAGGTCGAGCTCGACGGCGTCCAGGTCACGGGGCCGCACCCGCGCATGGCCGTCGTCTTCCAGGAGTACGGCCGCAGCCTCATGCCCTGGATGACGGTCCGTGGCAACGTCGAGCTGCCGCTCAGGAGCAAGCTGACGAAGGCGGAGCGTCGCGCAAAATCTGACGCCGCGCTCGAAGCGGTCGGACTCGGCGCGGCCGGCTCGAAGTACCCGTGGCAGCTCTCCGGCGGCATGCAGCAGCGCGTCGCGATCGCGCGCGCCGTCGCCTACGACCCCGAGATCCTCATCATGGACGAGCCCTTCGCAGCTGTCGACGCGCAGACCCGCGCCGACCTTGAGGACCTCGTGCGTGACCTCTGGGCGAAGCTCGGCGTCACCGTGCTCTTCGTCACGCACGACATCGATGAGTCGATCTACCTCGGCGAGCGCGTTGTCGTCCTCTCGATGAGCCCGACGGTCGTCCAGGAGGACCTCGAGATCGACCTGCCCGTCGAGCGGGACCAGATCACGACGCGGGCGATGCCGCGGTTTACGGAGCTGCGCACCCACATTCATGAGGAAGTGCAGCGGGCCAAGCGCGGCGCGACGCAGCTCGTCGACGACCACTGAGCCGACTTGATCCGAGCAGTGCCCCACTCTGAAGCGGGTGGTACACTCCGGGCATGGCGACGCTCCTGCCGCGCATCCAAGTGACGCCGACCCCTGAGCTGGTCGCGGCAATCGAGGCGGAGCAGCGGCGACGGCCTGGCGCCTCGCGGAGCGAGATCGTCGTCGGGCTCGCATTGCGCGGTCTTGCCGGTGCCGACGGCGAGGCCCAGACGCGCCGGGAGGCTCGGCGCCGCGCGCTCGCCGAGACGCGTGGCCTCCTCGACTATCCCGCGGACTATCTGACGGGATTGCGCCGAGACTGGGATCGCGGCGACAACGCATGATCGTGCTCGACGCGAGCGTCGTCATCGCGCACCTCAGCTCGCGCGACCCGCATCATGCACGGAGCTTCGTGCTGCTCGATACCGAGGCCGAGCTCGCACTGCACCCAGTGACGCTCGCCGAGACGCTCGTCCTGCCCGCGCGCGAGCGCCGCGAGGAGCTCGTGCTCGCGGCGCTACGCCGGCTCGGCGTCGAGCAGCTCGAGCCAGATGCTGCGGAGCCGCAAGCGGTCGCGCGACTGCGGGCCGAGACCGGTCTCGGCCTACCCGACTGCTATGTGCTGCACGCCGCCGAGCGCCTCGGTGCCGGGCTCGCCACGTTCGATGAGCGGCTGTCGAGTGTCGCCCGGGAGCGAGGCGTCCTCCTGCATGACGGCGAGTTGGCGATCTGACGGTCCCGCGCATTCCTCCGTCCTGAGTGAGTCCATCACGCCGGAGGTGCATGATCTCGTCCGATGTGCGCGAGATCTGATGCACCTGCGGCGAGATCATGCACATCCGGCGGGACAGCGACTCAGCGGAAGTCGCGCGAGGTGTGCCGGAGCCCGACCGACAGCGGCTCGATCCGGTCGGCGAGGACGCTGACGACGCCCTCGGAGGATCGCTCGAGGAGGCCGCGGACGATGAGCGCGGCCGAGCCGCGAGCCACCCGACGGTAGCGGTCCCAGAGCCCGGGGGAGCACACGACGTTGACGAGCCCGTGCTCGTCCTCGAGGTTGACGAAGGTGATCCCCGAGGCGGTGCTCGGCCGCTGCCGGTGCGTGACGAGACCCGCGACCTCGATGCGGCGACCCGGCTCGGCATCGCGCAGCCCGCGTGAGGTGATCACCCCACGCGCGTCGAGCGTCGAACGGAAGTGGGTGATCGGGTGGTCGTCGACGCTGACACCCGTCGCGCGGAGGTCTTCGGTGAGGAGCTCGAATGCGCGCTGGTCGCTGAACAGCGGGGGTTGCAGCACGAGGGTCGCCCCCGCGAGGGTGTCGGGTCGGTCCCGTGCCGCAGCACCCGCCTGCCAGAGGGCCGCACGGCGGGTCAGCCCGAGCGTGTCGAAGGCCCCGGCGCCGGCGAGCGCCTCGAGCTGCGACCGGGTGAGGCCGGTCCGGCGCACGAGCTCGGCCATGTTCCGGTAGGGGCCGCCGCGCGCACGCTCCGCGACGATCGCCTCGGCCGTCTCGGGGCCGATCCCGGTGATCCGCGCGAGCCCGAGCCGCACCGCGAAGCCGCCGTCCCGCCGGTGCGCGGCCGACTCGTCCGGCGCGTCCGGGTCGTAGAGCCCGACGGGCGGCTGTGAGTGCGCGAGACATGCGTCCAGGCCGCCGAGCGGGGTGGCGTCGGCGAGCGGCTCGAGGAGGGTGCCGACGCCGGAGGCGTGCAGGTCCGGGCGGCGAACCTCGACGCCGTGCCGCCTCGCGTCCGCGACGAGCGTCGCCGGTGAGTAGAAGCCCATCGGCTGGGAGTCGAG
>DATMFQ010000016.1:0-6758 GCA_035556075.1 Microbacteriaceae bacterium
ATGACCGAGGCTGCTGCCCCCGCGCGTCGCGCATTCCGCGTCGAGCTTGTCATCGTCATCCTGCTCGGCATCGCCTCGGTCGCGACCGCCTATGTGACCTTCCAGTCGTCCCTCTGGGACAGCGCGATGGCGAGCGAGTACACGCGCGGACAGCACCTGAAGACGGAGGCCGAGGCCCTCTATCTCGAGGCGAACCAGCAGTACGTGCAGGACGCGCAGACCTACGCGCAGCTCGCCGTCCTCGGCGTCGATGCGATTAGCGAGGACCCCGCCGTCGCCGCGAACGCGGTGGCGAAGATCGACGCGCTCGCGCTGACCGGCATCGACGATGTCCTCGCCGCGGCGCTCGAGTGGTCGAACGCGACGGGCGAGTATCCGCTCGGCGCGGAGGAGTATCTCGTCGACCGCTACGGCGACTATCACGACCTGCAGGCGCAGGCCGCGGCGCACCTCATCGCCGGCGATCAGGCGAACGCGTACAGCGATCAGCTGACGCTCTACACCGTGCTCCTTGCGATCGCGCTCTTCCTCCTCGGCGTCGCGGCCGTCGTCACCTCGACGACGATCAAGTGGGGGCTCATCGGGGTCGGCAGCGTGATCGCCGTCGTCGCCGTCGTGCTCACGAGCCTCGTGCCGTTCGCCGCCGTCGGCTGAGGCCCGGTCCGCGCTCGGAGGGCGCGGCGCGGTTCGGCGCTACCCTCGAGCACGCCTCGCCGCTCGACGTCGGCTACGGCGACATGCGCTGGATCACGGTCGGCCCGGCCGACCAGCCCGACACCGCGGTCGTGCTGCACCCGCCCGGGGCGACGCCCGGCCTCACCGACGAGGAGCGGCAGACGCTGCAGGACCTCATCGTGAAGGGCAGCTACTTCGGCATCAACCTGGCGAGCACCGACGTCGACGCCGCCTTCGCCCGTCTCGTCGAGCGCGGCGCCGAGGTCGTGCAGGAGCCGACCGACCAGGACTACGGCCTGCGCGACTGCGCGTTCCGCGACCCGGCCGGGAACATGATCCGGATGCAGCAGCGACCCTGACCAGGGTCACACGAGCCTGAGTGTCGGCTGGGGGAACGCTGGACCGCTGTCCGGGCGAGGACGAATGCGGGACACTGTCCGCATGAGAAGCTCGCATCGCCTCGCACTCGCCTCCGGCATCGCCCTCGCGCTGCCGCTCCTCATCGCCGGCTGCACCTCGAGCCCGTCGCCCGTCGGAACGTGGGGCTCGACGGCCGAGGGCGAGCCGCACCTCATCATCGCTGAGGACGGCAGCCTCGGCGGCAACGACGGCTGCAACGTCATGTTCGGCAACTGGACATCCGACGCCGACGGCCTGGTCTTCTCCGAGGTCGGTGGCACCCTGATGTTCTGTGAGGGCGTCGACACCTGGCTGTCGAGGATGCAGACCGCGACGATCGACGGCAACGTCATCCACATCCTCGGCGAGGGCGGCACGGAGCTCGGCAGCCTCAACAAGCAGTAGCCCACCAATGAGCAGTTGGGCGCGCCGCTACTGCGGCGGAGTCATGTCGACCCCAGGTGCGTCCGGCTGCGGCGAGGCCGGCGGGACATAGGGCGGCGGCACCGGCGAGCCAGCGGGAGCGGCCGGCTCGGCCATGACGCGCGCTCCGGCCGGCGCCGCCGGCAGGGTCCCCACAGTCGATGACGCGGCGTCCTTCGGCTCAAACGCCTTGACGATGATCGGGATCACGGTCGCGACGACCGCGACGAGCGTCGTCGCCCCCGCGAGGCGCCACCACCAGTCGGACCAGTCAGCCTCCGGGAACGCTGCGGGGATCGCGAGGATGAGCACGGTGATCCAGACGAGGACGAGCGTCGCGATGCTCGTGATGCGCGTCACCTGCGTCCTCGCCCGGGTCACGAAGTGCAGCCCATACAGCTGGGTGACCAGGAGCGCGAGCCGCAGCAACACCACCACATAGCAGAAGAGGAACATCTGCCAGACCCACACGAAGGGGTCATCGGTGTCGGCCGGCTGCAGCCAGCCATTCCACAGCTTGAGGAGTCCAACCGCGACGAGCACCACATTCGTGATCGTCGACGCGGGCAGATACCAACGGTTTGGCCCGTGGCTCACGGCCGCGTCGAGCAGCACGGACCCGGCGAAGACCGCAACGAGCAACAGCGTCAGCCACGCCCGCGCCGCGATCGCCGCCTGATCGCCGACGACAATGAAATAGCCACCAAGCACCGCAGCCGCCAACAGCGTCCCGATGGTCAGGTACAGGGACATGGTGGCGGTACGGGAACGCGGCGCCTTCGCCTCGGTCGTCGTCATGGTCCTCCTGTCGCCCCCGCCCGGCGATTCTGTCAGAGACGGGCGACATCTGGGCGAATGCGGTGCGCACCTGTGGATAACTGCGCGCGCCCTCGCCGGGTCGTCGCTACGCTCAGCCGCATGGACACGCAACGTTCTGGCACCGGGACCCCCGGCATCTTGCTCCTGCACGGGTATGGCGCTGACGGCAATGACCTCGCGCCGATCGCCCCCATGCTGCCCGGCACTGTGCTCGTGCCGACGGCGCCGGACGCCACCCCGTACGGTGGGCGGCAATGGTGGGGGCTCGATGCGGCGACGAAGCCCGGTCGCGCGTTGACCGCTGAGGACGCCATTGCCGAGGACCATCCGGATCTGGGGCGGGCGGTGTCCCGCATTCATGCACTCATCGACGAACTGCCCGAGGGACCGGTGCTCGTCGCCGGGTTCTCGCAGGGGGCGATGCTCGCGCTCTCGGCCGGGCTCACGCACCCCCGGGTGACGGCGATCGTCGCCATGAGCGGGGCGCTGACGCGGGATGCCGCGGCAGTCGTGACAAGCCCCAGGCGGATCCTCGTCGCGCATGGGCGCCAGGACCCGACGGTGGAATTTGGCGCCGGGGAGGCCGCCGCCCGACTGCTCGCGGCGGCGGGGCACGACGTCGAGTTCGTGCCCTTCGAGGGCGGGCACGGCATTCCGCCGCAGGTCCTCGAGGCGCTCATCGCCGAGGTGCGCGCGCTCGCGCCCCAGCCGTAGCCCGCGGTAGCTTGTCGGCGCTCAGGCTCGGCGGCGGCGCACGAGGAGCACCGTGATGACGATTGCTGCCGCCACGACGAGTGCCACGAGCACGATCACGAGCCAGGTGACGTCCGGCGCGGCCGGGGTGGGCGTCGGGTCCGGCGGGCTCGTCGGGGTGAGGCGGATCGTCAGGTGATCGACCTTCGTCCCCGCGAAGTTATAGACGAATCCGTCCGCCGGTAACTGCTCGTAGCCGGATGGCAGCGCCGCGACGACAATGTGCAGATCGCCGCGCGCCGTGACGTCCTCGAACACGAATGCGCCGTCCGTCGCGGTCGTCGACTGCAGCGTCTTGCCGTTCTGGGTCAGCGTCAGCTCGCCCGCGTAGCGCATCCCGTCCTCGCGGTCGCTCGTGAGCACAACGGCGCCGGCGATCGAGGACCGGGTCTTCGCCGGCTGTTTCGCGACGAGGAAGAGGTTCTCGCCGGTCACGTTCTGCCCAGCCGTGAGCCGGACGGGTCGGCTGTCCGTGGAATGGCCCGCCGCGATCGCCGTGATGACGGCGTCGCCGACCGGGACCGCAGGGAGCGTGTACCGGCCATTCGTATCCGCGTTGACCGGGCCGACGCCCGCACCATTGACCGAGGCCGTGACCGTCGCACCGGGAATCGCCGTCGAGGTGCCCGCCACGTACACGATGCCGCTCACGCTGACCGTCGGCACCGGCGTGGGCGACGGCGTCGGCGTGGGCGACGGGGTCGGAGTGGGAGTCGGTGTAGGCGACGGGGTCGGACTCGGCGACGGGGTAGGTGTGGGAGTCGGGCGCGGAGTCGGAGTCGGAGTGGGCGTCGGCACCGACCCCGTCCAGATGCCGAGGACCGGCAGCACCCCGCTCGGCGGTGTCATCCAGTCCGCGTCCTCGAGCTCGGTCACGATGCGCAGCGGGTCCGCCGACCAGAAGTAGTCGTCACCGTCCTTCGGCGAGTTCGCGCTGAAGGTGTACTGCTCACCGCCATCGACGGGGACCTCGATCGAGAACCCCCGTGCTCGTCGGTCGTCAAGGTCGCGATCGGGTGCTGCGAGGTGCCGTCATCGACGTAGACGATGAGGTCGAGGTCGGGGATGCCGACCGTGCTCGGCGGTCCCTCGGCCGACTCGCGGTGGCTCACCATCCCGGCGAGCGTGACGTCGCCGTCCGAGGGGTCATCGTCCGCGGCGAGCGCTGGCACCGCCACGAGCGAGCCGAGCGCGAGCGCGGCGGCCGCCGTCGCCGCCAGGCTGATCCGGCGAAGCGTCTCGTGCGACATGCGTTGTCCCCCTCGTCATCGCGCGGGCGACCGTGGCCCCGCACCACGCTCGACCCTACTGAGGATGCATGCGCCCCCGACAGGGGCGCGGGTCACAAGCTGATAACGGCACCCGCGCATTCTTCCCCCCCTCCCCGCACACGCCCGATGGCCGCCGAGGCACGCGCCTCTTGAAATGGTTGGGGTACTGAGCATATGCTCCCGGTATGCAGTTCCACCTCGATGGATTCCAGGTCGGCGACCCCGACATCCGCCCGCTCGATCCGCGCGCGGCCGACCGACCGACCGAGCTCCCCGACCGCGTCGACGTCCTCGTCGTCGGCACGGGCCCGGCCGGCCTCACCGCCGCCGCGCAGCTCGCGCAGTTCCCCGGCATCGTCACACGCGTCATCGAGCGTCGCAGCGGCCCCCTCAGCCTCGGCCAGGCCGACGGCATCGCGGTGCGCTCCGTCGAGATGTTCGACGCCTTCGGCTTCAGCCACAAGATCCTGCGCGAGGCGTACTGGGTCAACGAGACCGCATTCTGGCGACCCGACCCCGCCGACCGCAGCCGGATCACGCGCACCGGGCGGATCCAGGACACGGCGGACGGACTCAGCGAGTTCCCGCATCTCATCGTCAATCAGGCCCGCATTCATGACTACTACCTCGAGACGATGCGCCACGCACCGAGTCGCCTCGAGGTCGACTATGACTACGAATTCGTCGATCACGAGATCGATGAGGCTCACGAGTACCCGGTCGCGGTGCGGCTGCGACGCAGCGACGGCACGACCCGGTCCATCCGCGCGCGCTACGTCATCGGCGCGGACGGCGCCCGCAGCGCGGTGCGCACCTCGATCGGCCGGGAGCTGCGCGGCGAGGCGGCAAACCACGCGTGGGGCGTCATCGACATCCTGCCGATCACAAACTTCCCCGACATCCGGCTCAAATGCGCGATCAGCGCCGAGCACGGCAGCATCGTCCTCATCCCGCGCGAGGGCGGCCACCTCGTGCGCATCTACGTCGACCTCGGCGAGGTGCCGGCCGATGACGGCGGCGCGATCCGCCGGACATCAAAGGAGGACATCCTCGCGGCGGCAAACCGTATCTTCCACCCCTACACGGTCGAGGCCGCCGACACCGCATGGCACTCGGTCTACGAGGTCGGCCAGCGGCTCACCGACAAGTTCGACGACGTCCCCGAGGCCGAGGTCGCCACCCGCACGCCACGCGTCTTCATCGTCGGCGATGCCTGCCACACGCACTCGGCGAAGGCCGGCCAGGGGATGAATGTGGGGATGCAGGACGGCTTCAATCTCGCCTGGAAGCTCGCCGCGGTCCTCGAGGGCCGCAGCCCCGCCGAACTGCTCCACAGCTACTCGGCGGAGCGGCAGCGGGTGGCGAAGATCCTCATCGACTTCGACAAAGCATGGTCGGCGATGCTCGCCCAGCCGCCGCGCGACCCGGCGCACCCCGAGCGGGGCGGCGTCGACCCGGAGGAGATCCAGGCGTACTTCGAGCAGTCGCTCGAGTACACGGCGGGCGTCGCGACGCGGTACCTGCCGGACCTGCTCACCGGCACCGACGAGCACCAGGCACTCGCGAGTGGCTACCCGATCGGCAAGCGCTTCCATTCCGCGCCGGTCATCCGCATCGGCGACGCGAAACGGATGGAGCTCGGCCATGTGCACCGGGCGGATGGCGCCTGGCGGCTCTACGCCTTCGCGGACCGCGAGGGGCTCGCATTCGACGACCTCATGACCTGGCTCGCCTCGTCGAAGGGGCCCGTCACCCGCTTCACCCCGCCCGGCGCCGAGGTCGACTCGGTGCTCGACGTGCGGGGGATCCTGCAGCGCCCGCACCGCGAGATCGAGCCGACGGCGCTCCCGGCGGCGCTCTTCCCGCGGAAGGGCCGCTTCGGGCTGCACGACTACGAGAAAGCGTTCTCCCCCGATCTCAAGGCCGGCCCCGACATCTTCGACCTGCGCGGCATCGACCGCGAGCGCGGTGCGATCGTGCTCGTGCGTCCCGACCAGTACGTCGCGCACGTGCTCCCGCTCGGGGCACGGGAGGAGCTCCTCGACTTCCTCGGCGCCTCGATGCTCGAGCAGGGCTGACCGTGGCAAGCGGCCCGCATGGGGGGACGAATGCGCGCCTGACGGACAGCGGCACCCGTCGCCACATCGGGAGCCTCATCCGGCGCGCGCAGCAGCGCCACCTCGCGCTGTGGTCGGCGCGAGTCTCACCGCGGATCTCGAGCGTCCAGTACGCGGCACTCGAGGGCGTCGCCGCGATGCCGGGCGGCAGTCAGCGCGACCTCGGCGAGGAGCTCGGGCTCGACCGCTCGACGATCGCCGACCTCGTGCGGCGGATGGAGTCCGCCGGGCTCCTCAAGCGGCGCCGCGATGACGAGGATCGGCGGCGCAACACGCTCGAGCTGACGCCGCTCGGCCGGGC
>DATMFQ010000017.1:0-63673 GCA_035556075.1 Microbacteriaceae bacterium
TGGCAGTACTTCGGGCATGACCGCGGCAGCGATGACCAGGTCGGCCACATCGCGGGCACCGGCCAGGCGATCTTCGGTCGCTCCTACGCGGGCCCGCCAGACAAGCTGATCGAGGAACTCCGGCGGGACGAGGGGATCGCCGCGGCCGACACGCTGCTGTTGACGATCCCCTCACAGCTTGGCCCGGAGTACAACGCGCACGCACTCGAGTCGATCCTCACGCACGTGGCGCCGGCACTCGGCTGGCGGTAGCTGCTCTCTCGCAGTCTGCGTCGTGGTGAGCAAGGTGCGACGTCGGATGCTGGTGTGCTGCCTGAACGCACTCAGCTGAGCAGCGTCGCGCCCTCGAGTTGCCTCGCGAGCTTGCGGTCGAACGTGACCAGCGGGAGCTGCTGCGTGTCACGTGCCTGAGCACAGAGGAACGTGTCGCTGATCGAGAGCTTCGGATGTGCGAGATAGTCATCGAGGGCAGCTCGCCACACGGCCCGATCCAGCTCGACATTCGCGGCGGCGAAGATGCTCGCGATCGACTCGACGACGGTCCGGCGCGAGAGCCGCAAGACCTTCTCCAGGACGTAGACCGTCTCGATGAGCGCGGCGTCCGGGACAGTGCATCGTGCTCCGGACGCGATGAGTGCATCGGCCGCAGCCGTCTGCTCGGCGATATCGTCGAGCAACCATCGCAGGAGGACGTTCGTATCAAGTGTCGGCACGGTGCTCCTCGGCACGAGCCGACCAACCGTCACCCGCGACGGGGGGCTTGCCCCAGGTGCCCTTCGCGACAGCTTCGGCGCGGATCCGGGCACGAGTGGTGGCGATGTCGCGCGGCGCATCAATCACCAGCGCATCGCCTTCGATCCGGATGCTGACCTTCTGGCCTTTTACCAGACCGAGGGCCCGCCGTGCGTCGACAGGAAGGGTGATTTGTCCTTTCGAGGTGATTGTCGCATACATTTCCGACATGTAAGGAATCTATACAACGCAAGGAGGGTGCGCAATCGGCGAGACCAATATCAACCGCGATTCGAGCTATTCGCTCAACTGTTGTTTGAATTCAACCAGGGTCCAGACGCAGAATCGGGCCATGCACACCACACCAGAGCCCACTGCCACCATCGGTCGTCGCATCGCGACGGCTCGCAAAGCCAAGTCGCTCACCCAGCAGGACCTCGCCGACGAGGTTGGCGTCACCTTCCAGGCCGTCAGCAAATGGGAGACCGACGCCAGCCTCCCCGACGTGGCGCTGCTCGCGCCGATCGCGACGGCGCTCGACCTCGGCCTCGACGAGCTCCTGACCGGGAGGAAGCCCGAGCCCTCACCGGACGCACCGGCCGAGCCCCGAGCGCAGTGGGGTCGGATCATGGGCGAGGTGACGAAGGACATCCACGGCGACGTCGACTCGGTCCTCGGGAACGTCCGCGCGGACATCTATGGCGACGTCAACGGCGATATCGTCGGCGAGGTGCGGAGCGTGTACGGCAACGTGCTCGGCAACATCGTCGGTGAGGTCCACGGCGATGTCACCGGCTACGTCAAGGGCAAGCTCATCGGCATCGTCTATGGGCGCGTCAAGGGCGGCGTGCGCGGGAAGATCTACGGTCCGATCCTCGGCGGTGGCATCAACGTCGATCTCTACGACGACGGCCGCGGGCGCGTCCGGCCAGCCAGGAACAGGCAGAATGGGGGCCGTGATCGAGCATGAGGTCAGGACGTATCCGAGCGCGGAGGCCCTGCCTCGCGACGCACAGCTCGCCTGGAAGATCGCGGCCGTCGCGGCTGACGGCGCCGACCTGGCCCCGACCCCCGAGGTCGAGGACATGGTCATCAACCGGATCATCGACAACGCCGCCGTCGCGACCGCGAGCCTCGGCCGGGCACCGGTCCTCGCCGCTCGCGCGCAGGCGGAAGCCCACCCGGTGTCGACCGGCGGGCGCGGCGCGAGCATCTTCGGTTCCCAGCGTCTGACGAGCCCCGAATGGGCCGCCTGGGTCAACGGCGTCGCAGTGCGGGAGCTCGACTACCACGACACCTTTCTTGCCGCGGACTACTCCCATCCGGCCGACAACATCCCGGCGATCCTCGCCGTCGCGCAGCATCTTGGGCGCACGGGGACGGATCTGCTGCGCGGCATCGTCACCGGCTACGAGATTCAGATCAACCTCGTCAAGGGCATCTCGCTGCACCGGCACAAGATCGACCACGTCGCCCACCTCGGTCCGAGCGCTGCGGCCGGCATCGGCACGCTGCTAGCGCTACCGACCGAGATCATCTACCAGGCCGTGAGCCAGGGCCTCCACACGACGACCGCGACCAGGCAGTCACGCAAGGGCGAGATCTCCACCTGGAAGGCACACGCCCCCGCATTCGCCGGGAAGATGGCGGTCGAGGCCGTCGACCGGGCGATGCGCGGCCAGACCAGCCCGTCGCCGATCTACGAGGGCGAGGACGGGGTCATCGCCTGGCTGCTCGACGGGCCGGACGGCCGCTACACGGTCCCGCTGCCGGAGGCGGGCGAGGCGCGGGTGGCGATCCTCGACTCGTACACGAAGGAGCACTCCGCCGAGTATCAGGCGCAGGCCTGGATCGACCTCGCCCGACGGCTGGGCCGCGAGCGCCCCGAGCTGCGGGACCCCGCGCGGGTGAAAGCGGTCGTCCTCCACACCAGCCACCACACGCACTATGTGATCGGCTCGGGCTCCGGCGACCCGGAGAAGTACGACCCGGCGGCGAGCCGGGAGACGCTCGACCACTCGATCCCGTATATCTTCGCGGTCGCGCTGCAGGACGGCGCGTGGCATCACGTCGACTCGTACCTGCCGGCGCGCGCGCAGCGCCCGGACACCGTCGAGCTCTGGCAGAAGGTCACGACGCTCGAGGATCCAGAGTGGACCAGGCGATACCACTCGCTGGACCCGACGGAGAAGGCCTTTGGCGGCCGGGTCGAGATCGAGCTGGCGGATGGCGAGCGGATCGTCGAGGAGATCGCCGTCGCCGACGCGCACCCGCTCGGGGCCAGGCCGTTCGCCCGCGTCGACTACGTGCACAAGTTCCGCACCCTCGCCGACGGCATCCTCGCTGAGGCGGAGCAGGACCGCTTCCTTGACCTCGTGCAGCGCCTGCCGGAGTTGACGGCCGACGAGCTCCACGGGCTCACCGTCACCCCGCTCATCGACCCGCTGCCCGCCCACCGACCGACGCCAGGGATCTTCTGATGCTGTACTCGCGCATTCCTGCGGCCGACAAACGGGCCGCCTTCCGTGCCCGCCTCGCCCGGCCGGAGATCGCGGTGCTGCCCGGCGCTTTCACCCCGCTGAGCGCGAAGCTCATCCAGGAGAAGGGCTTCGACGGGGTGTACATCTCCGGCGCCGTGCTGTCCGCGGAGCTCGGACTGCCGGATGTCGGGCTGACGACGCTGAGCGAGGTGGCCCTGCGCGGCGGACAGATCGCCCGGCTCACCGATCTCCCGGCGATCATCGACGCCGACACCGGCTTCGGCGAGGCGATGAACATCGCCCGCACGGTCCAGGAGCTCGAGGACGCGGGGGTCGCGGGCCTGCACCTCGAGGACCAGGTCAACCCGAAGCGGTGCGGCCACCTCGACGGGAAGGCGGTCGTCGACGACACGACGGCGCTGCAGCGCATCACCGCCGCCGCGAACGCACGCCGTGACCCGAATCTGCTGCTCATCGCCCGCACCGACATCCGGGCGATCTCCGGCCTCGACGCGGCCATCGTCCGCGCCAAGCAACTCGTTGACGCCGGTGCCGACGTCATCTTCCCGGAGGCGATGGTCGACCTGGCGGAGTTCGAGGGGATCAAGCGCGCGATCGGTGACGTCCCGCTGCTCGCAAACATGACCGAGTTCGGCAAGTCCGAGCTGTTCACCCACACCCAGCTCGAGGCCGCCGGGGTCGACCTCGTCATCCACCCGGTCAGCCTGCTGCGCATCGCCTTCGGTGCGATGGAGCGCGGCCTCGACACGCTCCGGGAGGCGGGCACCCTGCAGCCGGAGGTCGCCGCGATGCAGACCCGGGCGCGGCTGTATGAGCTGCTCGATTACGAGGCGTACACCGCATTCGACACGGACGTCTTCAATTTCAGCCTCGAGAAGCACTTCGGCGCGTAGCAGACTGGGCAGTGCCCGCGCACACGAGCGCGGGGACGAATGCGTGGGTGCCGCGACCACGGACCGCGCCGACGAGAGGGAGCACGATGCCCGATCAACTGAACCAGTCCGAGCCTGCGCAGATTCGCAAGGGCCTCGCGGGGGTCATCGCCGACACGACCGCCATCTCCAAGGTCAACCCGGAGACGAACTCGCTCCTCTACCGCGGCTACCCCGTGCAGGAGCTCGCCGCGAACTGCACGTTCGAGGACGTCGCCTATCTCCTGTGGTACGGCGAGCTGCCGTCGCCGGCGCAGCTCGACGCATTCGTCGAACTCGAGCGCACGCACCGCGTACTCGACGACCGCGTCAAGGATGCGATCGACCTGCTCCCGCTCGAGACCCACCCCATGGATGTCGTGCGCACGGCGGTGTCGGTGCTCGGCGCACTCGACGAGACGCTCGGTGCCGATACGACCTGGATCGACCCCGAACTCACCCAGCAGCGGGCGATCCGGCTGTATGCGCAGCTGCCCGCGATCGTCGCGTATACGCAGCGCCGCCGCCGCGATGAGGACCTCGTGCCGCCGCGTGACGACCTCGCGTACTCCGCGAACTTCCTCCACATGACCTTCGGCGAGGTGCCGGAGCTGCCGGTCGTCGAGGCCTTCGACGTGTCGATGATCCTGTACGCGGAGCACTCCTTCAATGCCTCGACGTTCACCGCCCGCGTCGTCGCCTCCACGCTCTCGGACGTGTGGTCGGCGGTCGTCGCCGCGATCGGGGCGCTCAAGGGCCCGCTCCACGGCGGCGCGAACGAGGCCGTCATGCACGCCTTCCGCGAGATCGGCTCCGCGGACCGCGCCGAGGCGTGGCTCGCCGAGGCGCTGGCGGCGAAGCGCAAGATCATGGGGTTCGGCCACCGCGTCTACAAGCACGGCGACTCCCGCGTCCCGACGATGAAAGCCAGCCTCGACCGGCTGGTCGCCTTCACCCACCGGCCCGATGTGCTCGAGCTGTACACCGCGCTCGAGACGGCGATGGACCGGGCGAAGGGCATCAAGCCGAACCTCGACTACCCCTCGGGCCCGGCCTACGACCTCATCGGCTTCGAGACCGAGCTGTTCACGCCGCTGTTCGTCGCCGCCCGGGTGACCGGCTGGACCGCGCACGTCATGGAGCAATACGCCTCGAACTCCCTCATCCGCCCACTGTCCGCCTACAGCGGTCCCGCCGAGCGCCAGGTGCCCGTCCGCTGAACCGGACTGCCTAGGGTGGAGGAATGCGCATCCCCAGCATTCGTCTCAACTCCGGCCACGACATCCCCCCGCTGGGCGTCGGGCTGTTCAAGCTCGAGCAGGACGAGACGCAGCGCATCGTCGAGCAGGCACTCGAGCTTGGCTACCGGCACCTCGATGGCGCGCGGATCTACGGGAACGAGGAGGCGGTCGGCCGCGCCATTCGCGTGAGCGGCATCCCGCGCGAGGAGCTCTTCGTCACGACGAAGCTGTGGCGCGACGAGCAGGGGCGCCAGGCGCCGCTGACCGCCATCGACGACGCGCTCGAGCGCCTCGGCCTCGACTATGTCGACCTGTACCTCATCCACTGGCCGCACCCCTCGATGGGCCTCGCGCTCGACACCTGGCTCGGCCTCGAGGAGGTCGCCGCGACGGGCAAGGCGCGCTCGATCGGTGTCTCGAACTTCCGCCAGGAGGACCTCGCCACGATCGTCGAGGGCTCGTCGACCGTCCCGGCGGTCAACCAGGTGGAGCTGCATCCCCGGTTCCAGCAGCGGGCGCTGCGGGCCTACCAGGAGCCGCTCGGCATCCGCACGGAGGGATGGGGTCCGCTCGGTCAGGGCAAGTACGATCTCGCCGAACTGCCCGCGCTCGGCGAGATCGCGGCGGCCCACGGGGTCAGCATCCAGCAGGTCGTGCTGCGCTGGCACCTGCAGGAGGGCGTGATCGTCTTCCCGAAGTCCTCCCGCCCCGAGCGGCTCCGGGAAAACCTCGACGTGTTCGGTTTCGAGCTCACGGCCGAGGAGCTCGAGCGCATCCGGGGACTCGACGACGGGCTGCGCGTCGGCACCGACCCCGCGACCGGCTGAGGCTCCCCGGCTATCGCCAGCCGGGGAGCCACCAGTGGCTGGCGAGGAAGTCGAAGGGCACCTGCATCCCCGTCCACACCGGCCAGAAATACACGCTGACCGCCGTCACGAGCACGAGCGAGGCGGCGACCGTCCAGATGCCGGCGACGCGTCGCGAGCGTTCGTCCTCCGCGGTGCCGAGGACCGACCGGATCGCGATCGCGAGCGCGAGCAGCAGGAAGGCCTGGAAGGCGATCGTATAGAACTGGTACACCGTCCGCTCGGGGTAGGCGAGCCACGGCAGGTACCCGGCGGCGAAGCCCGTCAGGACGGCGGCGACCTGCCACTCGCGCCGGCGAATGACCCGGACGATGCAGTAGACGATGGCGGCGACGGCGGCCCCCCAGATGAGTGGGTTCGGCACGTCGAGGATGCTCGCGCCGCAGCTCGTCACCGCGCACCCGGGGTCGCCGAGGCTGCTGCTCTCGTACCACATGCTGGTCGGCCGGATGAGGGCCAGCCACGTCCAGGCGGGCGCCATATAGGGGTGCGCCGTCGACTCGCTGACGTGGTAGCCGTAGGTGATCTCGTGGAGGTGGAGCCAGCTCTGCACCGGGAGCGGGACCCACGCCCAGAAGCCGCTCCACGCATTCGTGCCGGTCTCGGCCCAGCCGCGTTGGTAGCCGTCCTCGCCGGCGAACCACGCCGACCAGGTCAGCGTGTAGGTCACGACGGTGATCGGCAGCAGCAGGAGGAGATTGACGCCGGCGCGTTTGACGAGCTCGAGCGCGCGGTCGCGGATGTTCGGGTCGGCGAGCACGGAGACGAGGCCGAAGGCGGCGACGAACCAGATGCCGTTCCACTTGACGGCGAGCGCGGCGCCGAGCGCCACCCCCGCCGCGAGCAGCCACGGCCGCCACCAGAGGGCGCCGGTGCGGGCCGTGTGGGCGCGATCGAGCAGGATGCAGATGAATGCGGTGAGCACGAAGAGCGCGAGGAACCCGTCGAGCAGTGCGACGCGGCTCATGACGATGCCGTTGCCGTCGATCGTGAGCAGGAACCCGGTGATCGTCGTGACCGGGCCCGAGCGGGTGAGCAGCCAGGCCGCGACCATGACGAGCGCGACGAGGGCGATCCCGGCCAACGCGGTGGCGATCCGCCAGCTGGCCGGGTCTGCCGGGCCCGTGGCGGCGAGTCCGAGGCCGATCAGCCACTTGCCGAGCGGCGGGTGGACGGCGAAGGAGGCCATGCCGGTCCAGCCATCGGTGCGCCCCTCGGCCCACTGCTCGTCGGCGTCGGACTGCCACTGTGACTCGTACCCAAGATTCCATAGCGCCCAGGCGTCCTTGACGTAGTACGTCTCGTCGAAGACGAGCTCACCCGGATGGTCGAGGCCGGTGAGCCGGGTCGCGGCGGCGACCGCCATGACCCCGACGACACCGGCCCAGCGGCCACCGGTGCGCAGCCACTCGGGGGTGCGCTCGAGCATGGTGTCGAGGGCTGAGCCGACGCGCCACAGCGGGGTCGCACCGGTCGCGGGAGCTCCAGCGGGGGTGTCCGCGACCGGCTCGGCGGCGGTGATGGTGGGCTGCTCACCGGTGAGCAGGCGGCGGAACTCGTCGTCATCCCGCCCGGTCATGCGAGAAAATCTATCGTGCTCATTCTCGCGGCGACCCCAATCGGCAACCTCGGCGATGCGACGGGACGGCTGCGCGAGGCGCTGCGCACCGCGGCGGTCATCGCCAGTGAGGACACCCGAATGACGCGGCACCTCATGCGCGCGCTCGGCATTGACGCGCAGCCGAGGTTCATCGCGCTGCACGATCACAACGAGCGGGAGCGGGCCGCCGAGCTCATCGAGTTCGCCCGGGACCGCGACGTCCTGCTCGTCAGCGATGCGGGGATGCCGACCGTGAGCGACCCTGGGTTCGCGCTCGTGCGGGCCGCCGCGGAGGCCGGTGTCGCGGTCACGGTGCTTCCCGGGGCGAGCGCGGTGCTGACGGCGCTCGCGCTGTCCGGGCTGCCGACCGACCGGTTCGCGTTCGAGGGCTTCCTGCCACGCAAGGATGGCGAACGGCGGGCACTGCTCGAGGAGCTGGCGACGGAGCGTCGCACGCTCGTCTTCTTCGAGTCACCGCATCGACTTGCCGACTCGCTGGCGGAGCTGGCCACCGCATTCGGCCCGGAGCGACTCGCGGCAGTGGCACGGGAGCTGACGAAACTGCATGAGGAGGTCGTGCGGGACACTCTCGCCGCGCTCGCGGAGCGGTTTGCGGACGGCACCCGGGGGGAGATCGCGATCGTCGTCGCGGGCGCGCCGATGACCACCGCGGATCCGGAGCGGGCGCTGACCGAGGTGCTCGCCCGCGTGGCGGCGGGGGAGTCGCTCAAGGATGCCGCCGCCGACGTCGCCGCGGCCACGGGGCTGTCGCGGAAGGCCCTGTACGACGCGGCCCTCCGGGCTCGGCCGGCGTGATCCGGTGAAACCGAACCGAATAGAATCGGGGGATGCCCGCGGCGAACACGTACTTCCAGACGACGCCGATCTTCTATGTCAATGACGTGCCCCACATCGGGCACGCCTACACGGAGGTCGCCGCGGACGTGCTCGCGCGCTGGCACCGGCAGCGCGGCGAGGACGTCTGGCTGCTGACCGGCACCGACGAGCATGGCCAGAAGATCCAGCGGACCGCGGCGGCCAACGGTGCGACACCGCGGGCCTGGGCGGATCGACTCGTCGAGGAGGCGTGGAAGCCGCTGCTGACGACCCTGAACATCGCCAACGATGACTTCATCCGCACGACCGACCAGCGCCACGTCGAGGCGGTCGGCAAATTCCTGCAGCACCTCTACGACCTCGGCCACATCTACGCGGGCGAGTTCGAGGGCTACTACTGCGTCGGCTGCGAGGAGTACAAGCGGGTCGGCGACCTCGACAGCCCGGAGAGCGGCGAGTTCATCGGGCGACTGCTGTGCCCCATTCATGGCCGCCCGGTCGAGGTGCTCAAGGAGCAGAACTACTTCTTCCGGATGAGCGCCTTCCAGCAGCAACTGCTCGACCTGTACGAATCGCGCCCGGACTTCGTGCAGCCGGCGAGCGTGCGCAATGAGATCGTGCAGTTCGTCCGTCACGGGCTCGAGGACCTGTCGATCTCGCGCAGCTCCTTCGACTGGGGCATCCGAGTGCCCTGGGACGAGTCGCATGTCGTCTATGTGTGGTTTGACGCGCTCCTCAACTACATCTCGGCGATCGGCTACGGCATCGACACCGACGAGGCGCGGGCCGAGTTCGCGCGGCGCTGGCCGGCCGTCCACCTCGTCGGCAAGGACATCGCACGATTCCATGCGGTCATCTGGCCGGCCATGCTGCTCGCGGCGGGGCTCGAGGTGCCGCGGACCGTCTTCGGCCACGGCTGGCTGCTCGTCGGCGGCGAGAAGATGTCGAAGTCGAAGCTGACGGGTATCGCGCCCTCGCAGATCACCGACGTCTTCGGTTCGGACGCCTTCCGCTACTACTTCCTCTCGGCGATCGCCTTCGGGCAGGACGGGTCGTTCTCGTGGGAGGACCTGAGCGCGCGCTATCAGGCCGAGCTCGCGAATGGGCTCGGCAACCTCGCCTCGCGAGTCATCGCGATGGTCGGGAAGTACTTCGACGGGGTCGTGCCGCCGCTTGGCGAGCCGGAGCGCGGCGACGAGTTCATCCTCGACGGTGCCCGGCAGGCGACCGTCGACGCGAACGCCGCGATCGACCGCTTCGAGATCGATGACGCGATCGATGCGACGAAGCGGCTCGTCGTCGCCCTCAACGGCTACATCACGGACGAAGCGCCCTGGGTGCTCGCGAAGGACCCGGCGCAGCGCGAGCGCCTCGGGACTGTCCTCGCGGTCGCGGTGCACGGTCTGGGGACGCTGGCCATTCTGCTCGCCCCCGTGATCCCGCAGGCGGCCGCCCGGCTGTGGACTGCGCTCGGCGGCGAGGGGGAGGTCGCCGACCAGGACATCACGACTGCGTCCACCTGGGTCGGCACCGGCACCACGACGCTCCTGGACCCGCCGCTCTTCCCGCGGGTGGAGTCGCTCGAGCAGGCGGATGGCTAAGTCCTCGGAGCGCCCGCCGCTCCCGGAGCCGCTCCCGTCCCCGGTCCACGACAACCACACCCACCTCAACTTCTCCGAGGACGAGCCGGTCTGGGACGCGGCGGCGGGTGAGAAACCGCCCGGCCTCGCCGAGGCGGTGGCCGAGCTTGATGCCGCCGAGTCGGTCGGTGTCGCCGGGGTCGTCCAAGTCGGGACGAATGTGACGGACTCCCGATGGGCGGTGGCCCTCGCCGAGCGCGACCCGCGCGTGCTCGCCGCCGTCGCCATCCACCCGAACGAGGCCCCGCGACTGGCCGCCCGTGGTGCGCTCGACGACGCGCTCGCGGAGATCGACCGGCTGGCCATGCACCCGCGGGTCCGGGCGATCGGCGAGACGGGACTCGACTTCTTCCGCACCGAGGGGGAGGGCCTGGGGCCGCAGCGCGCGAGCTTCGCGGCCCACATCGAGATCGCGAAGCGCCACGATGTGACGCTGCAGATCCACGACCGGGATGCGCATGG
The DNA here is from genome assembly GCA_035556075.1 of Microbacteriaceae bacterium. Taxonomy (GTDB): domain Bacteria; phylum Actinomycetota; class Actinomycetes; order Actinomycetales; family Microbacteriaceae; genus 73-13. The sequence goes on from DATMFQ010000017.1 coordinate 10,791, forward strand.
CGCGATCCTCGACGTGCTCGAGGACGTCGGCGCGCCGGAGCGCACGGTGCTGCATTGTTTCAGCGGGGACGCGGACTTCGCCCGCCGTGCCGTCGAGGCGGGGTGCATGCTGTCGTTTGCGGGCACCGTGACCTTCAAGAACGCGCCAACGCTGCGCGCCGCGCTCGCGGTCACGCCGCTCGATCACCTCCTCGTCGAGACCGACGCGCCCTTCCTCACGCCGGAGCCGGTCCGGGGCCGCCGCAACTCCCCGTACCTCGTGCCACACACGCTCCGCCGGATCGCCGCCGAGCTCGACCTCGATCTCGCCGAGCTGGGCGCCCAGGTCCACGCGAACGCGATCCGCACCTACGGCAGCTGGGCGTAAGCCGGCCCCACGCCGCCGCCGCGCCCGCGCACTACGCTCGCACCATGCCCACACTGCTCGGTCCCGCCCGCATCCGCGAGCTCGCCGCGCAGCTGGACCTGACCCCGACGAAGAAGCTCGGGCAGAACTTCGTGCACGACCCCAACACGGTGCGCCGGATCGTCGCGGCCGCGGACGTGACCCCGGGCGAGCACGTCGTCGAGATCGGGCCGGGACTCGGCAGCCTCACGCTTGGGCTGCTCGAGGCGGGGGCGAGCGTCGTCGCGATCGAGCTCGACGGGCGGCTCGCCGAGCTGCTCCCGGCCACTGCCGCCGCGCAAGGCTTCACCCTCGAGCGCGACCCCGTCTCGCCCGCCGTCCCCCCGCATTCACTCCGAATCCTCCATGCCGACGCTCTCACGGTCGACGCCCTCCCCCCGGCGCCGGACGGCCGCCCGCCGGTCGCCCTCGTCGCGAACCTCCCGTACAACGTCAGCGTGCCGGTGCTGCTCCACTTCCTCGAGCGGTTCCCGTCCCTGGCGCGCGCGCTCGTCATGGTGCAGGCCGAGGTCGGGCACCGGCTCGCCGCGGCGCCGGGCTCGAAAGTGTATGGCGCCCCGAGCGCGAAGGCCGCCTGGTATGCCGCGGTGCGGGTCGCCACCACGGTGAGCCGCCAGGTCTTCTGGCCGGTGCCGAACGTCGACTCCGTCCTCGTCCGGCTCGATCGGCGCCCGCAGCCGGGTGACGAGGCGGAGCGGCTCGCGACCTTCCGCCTCGTGGACGCCGCATTCGGCCAGCGCCGCAAGATGCTCCGCCAGTCCCTCCACGACGTGCTCGGCCCGGACGCGGCCACCGTGATGCAGGCGGCCGGTGTCGATCCGACGGCGCGGGGGGAGGCGCTGACCGTCACCGAGTTCCTCGCGATCGCGCGGGCGGCACGAATGCGGGGCGCGTCCGATCACTGACCCCGCCGGATGTGCGCGGCCGCACCGGCACCCCAGTCGCGGCGTCTAGGGTTAGCGCATGGTCGCGACGCCCGCCCCCGGCGCCGTGCACGCCCGCGCACCCGGGAAGCTCAATCTCGCCCTACGGGTGGGACTCCTGCAGGACGACGGGTACCACGATGTCGCCATCGCCTACCAGGCGGTCTCGCTCTACGACGACCTGTGGGCCTCCCACGCGCCCGGATTCTCGATCGAGGTCGACGGCAGCGTCGACCTGAGCCGGGTGCCCACCGACGGCAGCAACCTCGCGGTGCGGGCGGCCCGACTCCTCGCGGCTCGGACGGGGTATGAGGGCGGCGCGAGCCTGCGCGTGCACAAGCGCATCCCGGTGACGGGCGGCATGGGCGGTGGCTCGGCGGACGCGGCCGCGGCGCTCGTCGCCTGCGATGCGCTCTGGGAGACCGGGGTGCACCGGGACGAGCTCCTCGAGCTTGCGGCGGAGCTCGGCAGCGACGTGCCCTTTGCGCTGCTCGGCGGGACAGCGATCGGTACGGGGCGTGGTGAGCGGCTGTCGCCGGCGCTCGCGACCGGCACCTTCGAATGGGTGCTCGTCGTCGCAGACTTTGGCCTGTCGACCCCGGAGGTCTACGCGGGGCTCGACGAGCACCGGGAACGGCATCACCTCGATATCGCCCCGCCACGGTCCGCGCCGGAGGTCGACATCGAGGTGCTGCAGGCGCTGCGCGCGGGTGACCCGGCCATGCTTGCCGCCGCCATGACGAACGACCTGCAGGCCGTCGCCCTGCGGCTCGCCCCCGACCTCGCCGACATCCTCGAGCTCGGCGAGCGCAGCGGCGCATTCGCCGGCATCGTCTCCGGGTCGGGGCCGACCCTCGCATTCCTCGCCGCGGATGCCGACTCGGCGATCGCGCTGCAGGTGGTCCTCTCCGCTGCGGGGCACACCGTGCTGCGCGCCCACGGGCCGGTGCCGGGCGCGCGACTGGTGAACTGAGCGGGCACCCGCGCTTGTACGAATGCGGGGAGCGGGGGTAGTTTGCTTGAGTAGACACGGCCGGGGGCCCGCGTCATCTCTGTGCCCGACGCCCCACAGAAGGAAGCCACGACATGGGGATCAACCCTCGCAAGCTCATCGCGGCCGGAGCCACTGCGCTCCTGGTCGGCGCGTCCACCATACTCATTGCAGCTCCGGCCTCGGCGGCGGACAACTACGTCGATGACTCGCAGCTGACCGCGCCCGAGACGAACCCCTACCCGGCAGGCTGGTTCCAGGGGAACGTCGCGACACCGGGTGGCGCCTATGTGTCGGGCCTCTCCGGCCTTGAGGTGACCGGAGCGATCCAGGTGCTCAACGGCATCGAAGGCACGTGGCCCGCTGGCACCGGTCTCGACCCGTCCGCTCCGGGGTTTGCCGACCCCGGCATCACCCTCGCCAGCGGCGCCGCCTCGTTCCAGATTCCGGTGTTCACCACACCGAGCACTGGCCCTGGCGCTCCGGGATACACGACGCTCTACGCCGACGCCGCTGGCATTGCCAGCGACACCTGGTACACCAGCTGGGCCATCGGTGGCGGTGCCGGTGCAGGCGGCTATGACGCGGGTGACTCCGCACCCCTGGCCGACCTCGTCGCCGTGATGGACCCCGACTACCAGGTCCTCGCGTTCGGCTTCAACGTCGTGGACGGCGACTCCGCCACGGTGATCTCGCTCGAGTGGGCCGGGGACACGTACTGGTTCCTCCCGGCCGCTCCGACGGCGACGGTGAGCCCGACTTCGCTGACGGTGTCGGAGTTCGCGACCTCGGGTGTCACGGCGACCTTCACCGGGTTTGTCCCGAATGAGGATGTCGACATCAGCTTTGCGAGCTCGAGCAGTGGCGGACTCATCGCGACCGTCCCGGCCGACGCCAGCGGTGTGGTCACGGTGGCGGTGCCAAGCACGTTGACCGTCGCGGCGGGTGAGACCTACACCGTCGCAGCAGAAGGGCTCACGTCCCTCGTCTACACGAGCACGACCTTCACGGTCACCGCGGACGCAGCGGCACTCCCCGCGACGGGGGCTGACACGGCTGGACCGCTGGCGCTCGGTGGCACGCTGCTCGTCGCGGGCCTCGCATTCGTGCTCGCCATGCAGTTGCGCCGGAAGCGCGCGGCCGCATAGCCCGGATCTCAACGCACTGCGGCGCATCGTCAATTGGCGATGCGCCGCAGTCGTCTCGCCGCGGCTCCGCCCCCAGGGCTCGAACCTGGACCTCACAGCTCCAAAGGCTGTCGTGCTGCCATTACACCAAGGCGGAACGCCCAGACCGAGCACACGCATTCCTGCCTGCTGCCGCCGGGTCGCCGGACAATTCTCGCAGACCCGGCAGAATGATTCGCATGAGCGCACGCCGACTCGCCGTCATCGTCCTCGCCGCAGGCCAAGGCACGCGGATGAAGTCCGCGACGCCGAAGGTGCTCCACACAATCTCCGGTCGCAGCCTCATCGGGCACGTCCTCCACACCGCCCGGGACCTCGCCCCCGAGCACACGATCCTCGTGGTGCGGCACGAGCGGGACCGGGTCGCCGCCGCGGTCGAGGACCTCGTGCCGGGTCTCCGCCTCGTCGACCAGGACGAGGTGCCCGGTACCGGTCGCGCCGTCGAGCTCGCGCTCGCGGCGGTCCCGGGCGACTTTGATGGTGATGTCGTGGTGCTCTCCGGCGATGTCCCGCTGGTGGACGCGGCCACGATCCAGGAACTCCTCGATGATCACCGGCGCGCCGACCACGCGGCCTCACTGCTCACCGCGCGGCTCGCTGACCCGAGCGGGTACGGTCGGGTGCTGCGCTCGGGCGACGGCTCCGGCGTCGACCGCATCGTCGAGCAGGCGGACGCGACCGCGGAGGAGGCGGCGGTCGACGAGGTCAACTCCGGGACGTACGCGTTCCGCGTCGGGGCGCTGCGTGCCGCGCTGGCGCGCGTCGGGACGACGAATGCGCAGGGCGAGAAATACCTCACCGACGTCATCGGCATCCTCCGCCGCGACGGCGCCCGCATCCTCGCGCACGAGCACCGCGACACGACGGTCCTCCTCGGCGTCAACGACCGGAGCCAGCTCGCGGAGGCGGAGCGGATCATGAATGCGCGAATCGTCCGCGCGCATCAGCTCGCCGGGGTGACGGTGCGCGACCCGGCGACGACGTGGATCGACGTCGAGGTGACGATCGGCCAGGACACCGAGATCCTGCCGGACACGCAGCTGCGCGGCGCGACGACGATCGGGGCGGGCGCCGTGATCGGCCCGGACACGACGATCACCGACACGGAGATCGGTGACGGCGCGAGAGTCTCGCGGACTGATGCGACGCTCGCGGTCATTGGCGCTGGCGCGACGGTGGGGCCCTTCGCCTATCTGCGGCCGGGCGCGGTACTCGGCGAAGGCGGCAAGATCGGCACCTATGTCGAGGTGAAGAACTCGACGATCGGTGTGGGCTCGAAGGTGCCGCACCTCTCGTACATCGGCGACGCCGAGATCGGCGAGGGCACCAACATCGGGGCCGGTGCCATCACCGCCAACTACGACGGCAAGCACAAGCACCGCACCCGGATCGGCGATCGGGTCCACACGGGCGTGCACAACGCATTCGTCGCCCCGGTCGAAGTCGGCGACGACGCGACCGTCGGCGCGGGGGCCGTCATCCGGCGAGACGTCCCGCCGGGTGCGCTCGCCATCACGGCGGCCTCGCAGAAGAACATCGCGGACTGGGTGCCGCCGTACCAGCGAGCCGGGGGCGCCGGGGATGCATAAGCGGGGGGTCGTCAAGGTACGGGTGGGGGAGGCGCTTGGCAGCGCGTACCGACTGACCTTCGGTCGCCTCGGCGGCTGGCTCGCCCTCATCGCCGTCCTGCAGGGGATCGTCGTGCTCATCGCGGTGCCCGGGCTCCAGGCGCTGTTCGGTGCAGCACTGCGCACCGCCCACGTGACGAGCCTCAGCCTCGACACCGCGGCACGGTTCTTCGCGACGCCCGCCGGCGCCCTGCTCTTCGCACTCCTCATCGTGGTCGGGCTCGTCGCCCTCTTCACACAGGCGACCGCATTTCTGCTCGCGGCCGCGACGCAGCAGGCCGACGCGGACGGCGCGCTGCCGCATGCAGGGGCGCTGCTGCGCGGGATCCGGGGACGGCTGCGGCACCTGCTGCGTCCCTCCTCGCTGCTGCTCGTCCCCTACGCATTCCTCCTCGCGCCGCTCGGCGGGGCCGCGCTCGGCACGGTCTTCACGAGCTGGATCATGGTGCCGAACTTCGTCAGCGGCGAGTTGAGCAAGACGCCGACGGGTGCCCTCGTCTACGCGGCGGCCCTGCTCGTGCTCTGGTACCTCGCACTGCGTCTGCTGCTCACCATCCCCTTCATGGCGATCGCCGGCCTCAGCGCGCCGCAGGCGATGGCCGCGAGCTGGCGCGCGACCGGCTGGGTGCCGTGGCGACTCATCCTGCTCCTGCTCGGGGTGCTCGTGCCGGTCGGGGTCGCTGCGCTGGTGCTCGGCGGCCTCGGGCTCGGCGTCACCGCGCTGGGCGACCTCACCGAGCAGCTCGGAGCAGACCCGGACGTCGCCGTCGGCGTGGGCGCGGGCGTGTGGGGGGCGCTGCAGGTGCTCGTCTTCTTCCTCACCGGCCTCGCCGTCGCGCTGCAGTCGCACGTCTTCGCGCGTCTCGTCGCCACGACGGGCCACGCGACCGCCGACATCCCGGCCGTGGCGGTCACGCCACGCACGCTGCGCCGCGTCCTCGGCATCGGGGCACCCATCGGTGCGCTCGTCAGTGCCGTGCTCCTCGCCCTGCAGATCTACCCGCACCTCGACCGGCTCGACGATGCCGAGACGATGATCGTCGCCCACCGCGGCGCCCCCCGGGTCGCGGTGGAGAACACGATCCCCGCGCTCGAGGCCGCGCACGCACAGGGGGCCGACCTCGTCGAGTTCGACACCATCCAGACCGCGGACGGCGACTGGGTCGTCATGCACGACTTCAACCTCGCGCGGCTCGCCGGCGACCCGCGAGACACCGCCGATCTCACGCTCGCGGAGCTCACCTCGATGACGGTCACCGCTGACGGGTTCGAGGCCCCCATCCCGTCGCTGCGCGAGTTCGTGCGCCGTGCGCACGAGCTCGGTCAGGACCTGCTCATCGAGATCAAGCCGAGCGGCAAGGAGACCGACGACTACCTCGAGCGATTCTTCGCGATCCTCGACGAGGAGGGCGTGACCGAGTCGAGCCTGTACCACTCGCTGTCCGCCGACGTCGTCGCCGACCAGCTCGCGATGCGGCCCTGGCTCACGGTCGGCTACATCGTCTCCGTCAACGTCGGCGGTCTGCCGGAGACACCCGCGCAGTTCGTCGTCGTCGAGGAATGGTCCTACACCGCCGACCTGCGCAACGCGGCCTGGGATGCGGGCAAGGGCATCCTGGTCTGGACCGTCAACGAACCCGCCGCGATGCGCACCTACCTGCGGGAGCCGGTCGACGGCATCATCTCGGACCTGCCCGATGTGGCCGGAGAGGAGCGGCGCGAGGTCGTCGCTGACCGCAGCCTCACGGCGAAGCTCTGGGACGCCCTCGACCGGCTCATCGCGATCGGCTGAGCGACGGTTGGGTGGCGCGCGAGGATCGCTAGACTCGTGGTCTGGCCGCAGTGGAGAGGGAGTCCGTGTCCGCGATCAAAGTGGAGAACATCAAACGGCTCGTCCTGGTGAGCGGTCGCGCGCACCCCGAACTCGCGGAGCAGGTCGCTGCATCGCTCGGCACCGAACTTGTCGAGACCGAGCTGAGGACCTTCGCGAACGGCGAGATCTACGCGCGCTACACCGAGAGCCTCCGCGGCTCCGATGTCTTCATTCTGCAGTCGCACTGCAACCCGATCAACGAGTGGCTCATGGAGCAGCTCATCATGATCGATGCGGCAAAGCGCGCCTCGGCGAAGCGCATCACCGTCATCGCCCCATTCTTCCCGTATGCCCGGCAGGACAAGAAGGGTCGTGGCCGCGAACCGATCTCGGCGCGGCTCGTCGCCGACCTGTTCCAGACGGCCGGTGCGGACCGGATCATGTCGATCGATCTGCACGCCGCGCAGATCCAGGGCTTCTTCGACGGTCCCGTCGACCACCTCTTCGCCATGCCCGTGCTGCTCGAGTATTTCGAGCAGTTTCGCGGGCCCGACCTCACGATCGTCTCACCGGACATGGGGCGGGTGCGCGTCGCCGACGTGTGGAGCGACAAGCTCGGCGCGCCGCTGGCGATCATCCACAAGCGCCGCGACCCGCGCAAGGCCAACGAGGTCTCCGTCCACGAGATCGTCGGCGAGGTCAAGGGGCGGCTCTGCCTCATCGTCGACGACATGATCGACACGGGCGGCACCATCGTCAAGGCGGCCGAAGCGCTCAAGAAGAACGGGGCGAAGGGCGTCATCGTCGCCGCGACCCACGCGATCTTCTCCGGTCCCGCCGTCGAGCGGCTCCAGTCGGAGTGCATCGACGAGGTCGTCGTCACCGACACGCTGCCCGTGCCGGACGAGGAGCGCTGGGACCGGCTCACGGTGCTGCCGATCGCGCCGCTCATCGGCCGGGCGATCCGCGCGATCTTCGATGACGGCTCCGTCACCTCGATGTTTGACGGCGCCGCCTGAGCCAGGACGGAATGCTGGAGCGCGGTTGCTGATGCCCGCGATCGGGGGCGCGCGACACCCGCGGCATAGGCTGAGGGCATGCCGACGACGAAGCCCTGGCTGACGAGCTACGCCGAGGGCGTGCCGCACGAGATCCCGGAGCCCACCGGGACGCTGCTCGACCTGGTCACCGCCTCCGCGACAGCCCATCCGGAGGCGGTCGCGCTCGAGTTCTTCGGCGCGGAGACGAGCTACCGCGAGCTGGTCGAGCTCATTGATCGGGCCGCGGGGTCGCTGCGCCAGCTCGGCGTGAAGGCGGGCGACCACGTCGCGATCATCCTGCCGAACTGCCCGCAGCACATCATCGCGTTCTATGCGGCGCTGCGCCTGGGCGCCCGCGTCATCGAGCACAATCCGCTCTACACCCCCCGCGAGATGCGTCACCAGTTCGAGGACCACGGCGCGAAGTTCGTGATCGCGTGGGACAAGGTCGTGGGGACACTGCAGGACCTGCCGGAGGATGTCCGTCCGGCGCACATCGTCTCGGTCAATCTCGTCCGGGCGATGCCGCTCAAGATGCGCTTCCTGCTTGCGCTGCCGATCTCGAAGGCGCGTGAGTCTCGTGCGGCCCTCACGACGTCGGTCACGAACACGATCCCGTGGGACCAGGTCGTCAAGGCCGACCGGATCGCCGCGGACATCGCCACGCCGCAGGTCGACGACATCGCGCTGCTGCAGTACACGACCGGTACGACGGGCAGCCCGAAGGCCGCGATCCTCACTCACCGCAACCTCCTGGCGAATGCGGCACAGGCGCGCGCCTGGATCCCGCAAGTGACCGCGGGTCCGGTCGACGGTCGCACCGTGTATGCCGTGCTCCCCATGTTCCACGCCTACGGGCTCACCCTCTGCCTGACGCTCGCGATGTCAATCAGCGCTCGGCTCGTACTGTTCCCGAAGTTCGACCCGGAGCTCGTCCTCAAAGTGCTGAAGCGGCGCCCCGCGACCCTCTTCCCTGCGGTCCCGCCGATCTACGCGAAAACGATGGCGGCAGCGAAGGAGCAGGGCGTCTCGCTCCGGGGGACGCGCATCGGCATCTCAGGTGCCATGCCGCTGCCATCGGACGTCGTCGAGCCGTGGGAGGCGCTCACCGGTGGGTACCTCGTGGAGGGCTACGGGCTGAGCGAGTGCTCGCCCGTGCTGACCGCAAACCCGGTCGCGGATCACCGCCGTGTCGGCACGATCGGTCTCCCGCTGCCGTCGACCGAGATCCGGATCATCGACCGGGACGACCCGACCGTCGAGGTCCCGCTCGGGCAGGAGGGCGAGCTGGTCGCCCGCGGGCCGCAGGTCTTCCAAGGCTACTTCAACCGTCCGGAAGAGACGGCGAAGGTCTTCGTCCCGGCCACCGACGGCGGCGCCGACTGGTTCCGCACCGGCGACATCGCGGTGATGGACGCGGACGGTTTCATCCGCATCGTCGACCGGATCAAGGAGCTCATCATCACCGGCGGGTTCAATGTCGCGCCGAGTGAGGTCGAGGACGCGATCCGTCGCCACCCCGCGATCGCCGACATCGCCGTGGTCGGCCTGCCGGACGGGACGCAGGGGGAGCGAGTCGTCGGCGCGGTCGTGCTCGAACCCGGGCAGGCCTACGACGAGGAGGAAGTCCGCGAGTTCGCCCGCGGCGTCCTTGCCGCGTACAAGGTGCCGCGCCGCCTCGTCGTCGTCGATGAGCTGCCACGCTCACTCATCGGCAAGGTGCTGCGGAAGGACATGCGCGAGTCACTGCTCGCGCGCGAGTGAGCGGGCCCGATCGCGCGGTCCCCATCCGCGTCCGGACCCCATAGCCTTGGGCCATGACAACGTCGTCATCCTCCAAGCCGTGGGTCGCCGAGTACGCGCCCGGCGTCCCCCACGAGGTGCCGCCCGTCGCGGTCTCGTTGTACGAGTTCTTCGCCGAGTCGGTGCGGCAGCACCAGTCGTCACCGGCGCTCGAGTTCTTCGGTCGCCGGACCACGTACGGCGAGCTCCAGTCGGACATCGATCGCGCCGCGGAGGGGCTCCGCCGCCTCGGTGTCCGCCCGGGTGACCGAGTCGCGATCAACCTGCCGAACTGCCCGCAGCACATTGCCGCGTTCTATGCGGTCCTCCGCCTCGGCGCGATCGTCGTCGAGCACAACCCGCTGTACACCGCAGCGGAGCTCGAACGGAATTTCCGTGACCACGGCGCGAAGGTCGCGATCGCGTGGCGCAAGGTGGTCCCCGCGCTCCAGCAGCTGCCCGACGGCGTGCGCCCGGCAACGATCATCGACGTCGACCTCGTCGCGGCCCTGCCGATGAAGATGCGGTTGCTCCTCAAGCTGCCGATCGCGAAAGCCCGTGAGTCGCGCGAGGCACTGACCGAGCCGGTGTCCGACACGATCGGCTGGCCCGAGCTCCTGGCCGGCGGGACCATCGACCCCGCGGTGCCCGGGCCCGCCCCCGAGGACGTCGCGCTCCTGCTCTACACCTCCGGGACGACGGGTGCGCCGAAAGGCGCGATGCTCAGCCATGCGAATCTCATCACGAATGCGCAGCAGATCGTCGCGTGGACCCCGACGGTGTCGACGCCGGGTGCGGTCGTCTACGGCGTCATGCCGATGTTCCACGCCTATGGGCTCTCGCTCGGACTCACCTATGCGATGAGCATCGGCGCGAAGCTCGTGCTCTTCCCGCGCTTCGACCCCGACATGGTGCTCGACGCGGTGCGCCGGGAGCCGGCTGACCTCTTTGCGGGGGCGCCGCCGATCTACCAGAAGGTCATTGCCCGAGCCCGGGAGCGCGGGGTCTCGCTGCAGGGCATCGGGCTCGGTGTCTCGGGTGCGATGCCGCTGCCGCTGGACATCGCCGCCCCCTGGGAGGAGCTGACCGGCGGCATGCTCGTCGAGGCATATGGGCTCTCGGAGACCTCACCCGCGCTCATCGCGAACCCGATCTCGGATCGGCGACGCGTCGGCTGGATCGGGGTCCCGATCTCGTCCACCGACGTGCGCATCGTCGATCCCGAGGAGCCGACCCGCGAGCTGCCCTTCGGCGAGGCAGGCGAGATCCTCGGCCGAGGTCCGCAGGTCTACTTGGGCTACTGGGGCAAACCAGAGGAGACCGCCGAGACGTTCGTCCCCGCCGACGACGGTGGCGCCGACTGGTTCCGCACCGGCGATATCGGGGTCATGGACGAGCACGGCTTCGTCCGGGTCGTCGACCGGATCAAGGAGCTCATCATCACCGGCGGCTTCAACGTCGGCCCGAGCGAGGTGGAGAACGTGCTCCGCGATCACCCCGCCATCCAGGACCTCGCCGTCGTCGGCCTGCCCGACGCGACGTCGGGGGAGGCGGTCGTCGCGGCCGTGGTGCTCGCCGAGGGCGCGACGCTCGATGAGTCGGCGATCCGCACCTGGGCCCGTGAGCGGCTCACCCCGTACAAGGTGCCGAAGCGCGTCGTCGCGATCGACGAGCTCCCCCGCAACATCCTTGGCAAGGTCCTCCGTCGCCAGGTGCGGCTCGGGCTGCTCGAGTCGGAGGACTGAGGCCGCCGAGACATCGGCTGCGCGTCGCCGACCCAGTGCGAGTCGCCCGCCGCAACCTCGCCCGATGCTGCGAGTAACTCGGCCGGAGCGACGCCGAGTGCCCGGCATGTGGCGCGGTGGTGATTGGACCGGCCTGATGATGGTCTACCTCGTCAGGTACGCGACACTACGCGCGGACGAGGCAGAGCAGCCCGCGGCCGCGCTCATGTCGGAATGGCGCTCGCAGGTGTCGACGGCCCCTGAGGTCGCGCGCTACCGATTCCTGCAGGTGCTGGGACGCATGGAGTCCTTGCATCGCCGCGAGCTTGCAAGCATCGCCGATGGTCGAGCGGAGGGGGAGGCCGAGCTCACGGCGCTTGCGAACGCGGCACTCGCGCGCGCCGGGCAGCCCGCGGCCGACCGGGTCTTCGTCGCCGAGTCCGAGCGGTTACTCGTTGACAGTGCCGACTGGTGATCAATCACGGCGACGTTGTCTGGACCGACTTCGGCAGGCCGCGCGGCTCGGAGCCCGCGAAGATCCGCCCGGCGATCGTCCTCCAGGAGAACTGGCTGCTCGCGACCGAGATCAGCACAGTCATCGTCGTCCCGCTGACCTCGAACGTCGCGCAGGAGTCCTTTCCGGGGAACGTGCTGATCCCGGCCGAGACGTCGGGACTCGACCGGGACTCGGTGGCCTTGGTCACACGGGTCGGTCCCGTGAGCCGCGAATACCTTGAGCCGCATGCCGTCGGACGCGTGCCGGCGTATCTGCTCGGCAGGATCGGCGCGGGCATCCGGCTCGTCACCGGCATCTGACCCGGCTGAGGCGCCAGCGTCCGCGCCGAGCGCGCGTCCTCAGTGCGAGTCGCCCGCCTCGACTTCGCTGCGGTCGCCCGACCACAGCGTGTGGAAGGTGCCCTCGCGGTCGGTGCGCCGGTACGTGTGCGCGCCGAAGAAGTCGCGCTGTCCCTGCACGAGCGCAGCGGGGAGCCGGTCGGCGCGCAGGCCGTCGTAGTAGGCGAGGCTCGCCGCGAAGGCGGGGACCGGGACGGCGGCGTCGAATGCGTGGCGCACGACGCGCCGCCACGCCGTCTCCGTCCGCCCGAGCGCCTCGCGGAAGTAGGGGGCCGCCAGCAGCAGGGGGAGGTCCGCGTCAGCGGCGTACGCCTCGGTGATCCGGTCGAGGAATCGCGCGCGGATGATGCAGCCAGCCCGCCAGATCTTCGCCATATCGCCGAGCACGATGTCCCAGCCGTACTGCGTCGCACCGGCGCGGATGAGGTCGAAGCCTTGCGAGTACGCAACGATCTTCGAGGCGTACAGCGCCTGCCGGATGTCCTCGATCGCCTCGGCGTGGCGTGCCGCCGGCAGCAGGGGGACGTCGGCGGCCCGCATTCCTGGCAGATCCTTGGCGGCGCCACGCTGCGTCGCCTGCGCGGACAGTGAGCGCGCGAAGAGCGCCTCGGCGATGCCCGCGAGCGGGACGCCGAGGTCGGCCGCGTTCTGCACGGTCCAGGCGCCGGTGCCCTTCGCGCCCGCCTGGTCGAGGATCATGTCGACGAGCGGCTCGCCCGTCGCGGCATCGACCTGGCGCAGCACCTCCGCGGTGATCTCGATGAGGTAGCTCTCGAGCTCACCACGATTCCACTCGGCGAAGACGTCGGCGATCTCCGCCGGCGACTTGCCGGTGCGGCGCCGGATGAGGTCGACCGCCTCGGCGATGAGCTGCATGTCGGCGTATTCGATGCCGTTGTGCACCATCTTGACGAAGTGCCCCGCACCGTCGGTGCCCACGTGGGTCACGCAGGGTTCGCCGTCGGCGACCGCGGCGATGGAGCGAAGAATGGGGCCGAGCGTCGCCCACGCCTCCGTCGTGCCGCCGGGCATGATGCTCGGGCCGAGGAGCGCGCCCTCCTCGCCGCCGGAGATGCCCGCGCCGACGAAGTGAATGCCGGTCGCCCGCACCGATGCTTCCCGCCGGATGGTGTCGGTGAACAGCGCGTTCCCGCCGTCGACGATGATGTCCCCCGGCTCGAAGACCTCGACGAGCGCGTCAATGACCGCGTCGGTCGGGGCGCCGGCCTTGACCATGATGATCGCGGTGCGCGGCTTCGACAGCGCGGCCGCGAACTCGGCATAGCTTGTCGTCGCCAGGAGCCCCGCCTCCGGATGCGCCGCGACGAGCTCCTCGGTGCGGGAGGCCGTCCGGTTGTACACCGCGACCGTATTGCCGGCGCGCGAGGCGAGATTGCGGGCGAGGTTGGACCCCATCACCGCAAGACCGACCACACCGATGTTCGCCTGCGTCACGCTCACCAGCCTAGGACCCCCGCCGAGGGTGCGCCGAGGTGCCGAGGGTGTCCCGCCGGACACGCACCCTCGACACCTCGGCGCCCCGTCGGCGTCAGAGAGGGAGGAATGCGTGGGGCAGACTTGATCGGTGCGTCGCTCCCTCCCCTTCGTCGTGGTCGGGGTCGTCATCATTTCGATGCTGACGCTCAATCTCCGCGTCCTCATCTCGGCGCTCTCGCCGATCGTCGACTGGGTCACCGTCGACATCGACCTCACGGTCGCCGACCTGTCCGTGCTCGGCTCGATCGCCCCCGCATGCTTCGCCGTCTTCGGGCTGCTCGCGCCCATGCTCATCCGGCGCCTCGGCCTCGACTGGAGCGGCATCCTCGCACTCGGCGTCCTCGCGATCAGCCACGTGCTGCGCGCCGCCGCCGACACTGCCCCCATGCTCATCGCCGCGAGCTTCATCGGGCTCGCCGCATGCGGGATCGGCAATGTCATCCTGCCGGGACTCGTCAAGCGCTGGTTCCCCCGCCACATCCCGCTCATGACCGCGGTTATGGGTGCCATGTATGCGACGAGCGTCGGGATGGGCAGCGGCGTGACCCAGCTGATCGCGGCCGAGCTCGGCTGGCGGCTGGCCCTCGGCAGTTGGGCACTGCTCGCCGTCGTCTCGATCCTCACGTGGCTGCCCGTCGCGATCACCCTGCAGCGCCGACGCGGTCGCGCGGTCGCCCCCGAAGAGCTCGAACCGCCCGGTCCGAAGCCGTCCCTCGCCGTCCTGGTGCGCTCACCGCTCGCGTGGGGCATCGCCGGGATCATGGGCACGGGCACCTTCTCCGTCTACGCGCTCTTCGCCTGGCTGCCGCAAATCCTCCAGGAGCGCTCGGGCGTCGGGATCGAGGAGGCGGGTCTGCTCCTCACCTTCTACGGCCTCATGGGCATCGTCATCAACGTCGCGACCGTCGTCTTCGGCTGGCTCCGCCACGCGACGATCGGCTTCACGATCGCCGGCATTACGACCCAGGCGATCGGCACGCTCGGCCTCCTCCTCGCTCCGGAGGCGGCGACGGTGCTCTGGGTCGCCCTGCTCGGACTCGGGCCATTCCTCCAGCAGGTGAGCCTCATCCTCTTCGGGGAGCGCGCCAGGGACGAGGGCGAGACCGTTGCGCTCGCCGGCTTCGTCCAGGCGATCGGCTTCAGCGTCGCGACCCTCGGACCGATCTGCTTCGGCTGGCTCCACAGCGTCAGCGGCGACTGGAGCTCCGCGCTGTGGCTCATGCTCGGGACGCAGGCGATCGCCGTCGTGAGCATGCTTGGGCTGCGGTACCCCACCATTCATGACCGTCAAATCCCCCGTGAGCGACTGGTAGACTCGGCGACCGACCAAGGCGAGGGCGCGGCCAATCGGCCCGCGCCGTGATCGACAAGGAGAGCGAGACGACGTCATGAATGCTGAGCTGAGCAACCGCATCCAAGCGGAGGCGCGTGCCTCCTTCGGCAAGGGCGCCGCGCGCCGGATCCGCGCCGCGGGCAAGATCCCCGCGGTCGTCTACGGGCACGGCACCGCGCCCCGCCACGTGACGCTGCCCGGGCACCAGGTGACACTGCTGCTGCGCAAGGCGAACCAGGTCCTCGAGCTGACGGTCGAGAGCGACGAGGTGCTCGCGCTCGTCAAGGACGTGCAGCGCGACCCGGTGCGCCAGATCATCGAGCACATCGACCTCCTCGTCGTCAAGAAGGGCGAGCGCGTCCACGTCGAGGTCCCGGCACACATCGAGGGCATCCCCGCGCCGTCGACCACGGTGCTGCAGGACGCGGTCACGCTCCGCCTCGACGTCGAGGCCACGAAGATCCCCGAGCGGGTCATCATCGACATCACCGGGTTCGAGGCCGGTACGCACGTCACCGCGGCCGACGTGCCGCTCCCCGAGGGTGCGATCCTGCTCGACGACCCCGAGCTGCTCATGCTCACGGTCAGCGACAAGACGGTGACGGCGGAGCCGGAGGCGGAGGAGACCGCTGCCGCGGAGGCGCCGGTCGAGGAGACTGCTGCCGAGGACGCCCCCGCGGAGTAAGTGGACGATCAGCTGCTCGTCGTCGGTCTCGGCAACCCGGGGCCGCAGTACGCGAGCAACCGGCACAATGTCGGCCACATGGTCGTCGACGTGCTCGCGGCCCGCGCCGCGGTGGGATTCAAGTCGCACAAGGCCGGCGCGGTCGTCGCCGAGGCGCGGCGACCTCCCGGCGGGCCGAAGCTGCTGCTGACCAAGCCCGGCACGTACATGAACCTGTCAGGCGGGCCTGTCGCGCAGCTCGCGCGCTTTTACAAGATCGAGGTGCCGCGGGTCGTCGTCATCCACGACGATCTCGACCTCGACTACGACACCGTCCGGATCAAGTCCGGTGGTGGGCACGGTGGCCACAACGGCCTCCGGGACATCATCGCGCGCCTCGGGACACAGGACTTCGTCCGCGTGCGGGTCGGCATCGGGCGGCCACCGGGTCGACAGGACGCCGCTGATTATGTGCTGCACGATTTCGGCGTCGAGGAGCGCCGGACGCTGCCGAACCTGCTCGAGGACGCGGCCGACGCGGTCGAGCGCATCGCCGCCGACGGCCTCCTCGCCGCGCAGAACGTCGTCAACCAGCGCGGCTGAGTCGACTCACCATGGGGTGGGGCGCTCGGCGTCCTTCTCGCTGTCCCCGCGCAACTCGGCGAGCGGCTGCCCGCCCGCGCGGATGCAGACCCAGCGGAGCTCACTCGGGGAGTCGGTGAGCGCGTGCAGGTGCCGCCAGACGCCCTGGCCCACCCGGACCGCGGTGCCCCATCCGACATCGATGACCTCGTCGTCGAGCGCCATCCGACCCTGCCCCTCGAGGAAGAGATAGATCTCCTCGAGCACCAGGTGGCGATGCCAGAACGGGGACTGGCCGCCCGGCGCCATCGCGTTGACACTCAGGCCGATGAAGTCAGTATCCATCTGCTTGTCGACGAACTGCTTGCCTCGCGTCAGCCATTCATCGAGCGGGCCGAGTTCGAGGACCTCGTAACCGTCCATACCGTCACGGTACTCCTTCGGCGCGAACGCCGGACTACACTTCTGCGGTGAGTCTGACGGGAGTGCCTGCCGCCCTCGGGGCCGACCCGGCCCTCGAGACGGTGCTGTCCTCGCCCCATGCGGACACGGATTTCTCCTGTGTCGACGGGGCGCGCATCCCCCTGCTCGCCCGGCTGCTGCGCACCCCGGACGGGCCCCGCGCGCTGCTGGCAGTCGTGGCGACCAGCCGTGAGGCCGAGAGCACGGCCGACGCCTTCCGCGCGTACCTCCCGGAGGCGACGGTTGTGGAGCTGCCGTCCTGGGAGACCCTGCCGCACGAGCGGCTCAGCCCCTCCGCTGACACCGTCGGCCGGCGGCTCGCGGCGCTCCGGGCGCTGCGCCGCTGGCGCGAGGGCGACCGCACCCGGCCATTCGTCCTCATCGCCGCCGTGCGGGCCGCGCTGCAGCCGCTGCTGCCGGGTATCGCCGAGCTCGAGCCGCTCACCCTCGCGGTCGGCGGGCGGGGCCATGACCTCGCCGAGCTGACTGCCGGGCTCATCGACCTCGCGTACGCGCGAGTCGACCTCGTCACCCGCCGCGGCGAGTTCGCGGTGCGCGGCGGCATCCTCGACGTCTTCCCGCCGCAGGCCGAGTACCCCCTGCGCCTCGAGTTCTTCGGGGATGAGCTCGAGACGGCCCGCCGCTTCGGGGTCGCCGACCAGCGCAGCGTCGACGAGCCGCTCGAGCCCGGCGCCGCGATCGAGCTCCCGCCGGCACGCGAGTTCCTCATCACCGAGTCGGTGCGGCAGCGCGCGAGGGAGATGCTCGGCGAGTTCCCGGCGCTCGACGGCATGCTCGCGAAGATCGCCGAGGGCATCCCGGTCGAGGGCATGGAGTCACTCGCCCCCGCGCTCGTCGACGGCTTCGAGCCACTGCCGCGACTGCTGCCGGAGGATGGCGCCATCGCGATTCTCGGCCCCGAGCGGGTCGCCACCCGCGCGGTCCACCTCGTCGAGACGAACCAGGAGTTCCTCGTCGCCGCGTGGACCGCGGCGACCGCCGGCGGTGAGGCGCCAATCGACCTCGGGGCGGACCTGCGGCACCGTCTCGGCGCGGGCGACTTCTTGACGGTGCAGCAGCTCCGGGAACGCTCCGGCGGCCGGGCGTGGTGGACCGTCAGCGCCTTCGACGCCGGTGACGACGACACGGTGCGGCTGACCGCCGGGCAGGTCCCCGTCTTCACCGGGCACGCCGACGCCGCCATCGACCACGTCGGGGACCGGCTCCGCGACGGCTGGGCGGTCGCCCTCGTCGCCGAGGGCGGCGGGCTCCTCGACCGGGCCGCGGCGCTCCTCGGGGAGCGGGAGCTGGCCGCGCGGCACGCGGACGACCTCCCGCCGGACCCGGAGCCGGGTGTCGCCTACCTGGTCCGCGGGCAGCTCGAGGCGGGTCTCGAACTCAAGGCCGCGAAGATCGCGGTCATCGCGGAGGCCGAGTTCTTCGGCCGCGCCGCCGCGTACCGGCAGGGCGCCCCGCGCCGCCTCGCGAGCCGGCGCCGGGGTGTCGTCGACCCGCTCCAGCTCAAGGCCGGCGACCACGTCGTGCACCAGACGCACGGCATCGGCCAGTTCGTCGAGCTCGTCGAGCGGGAGGTGTCGACGGGCGGTCGCGGCGCGGTGAAGTCGACCCGCGAATTCCTCGTCCTCGAATATGCGCCCTCGAAGCGTGGCGGTCCCCGCGACCGGCTCTACGTGCCGACCGATCAGCTCGATCTGCTCACTCGCTACGTCGGCGGCGAGGCGCCGAGCCTGTCCAAGATGGGCGGCAGCGACTGGTCAGCCGCGAAGGGCCGGGCGCGCAAGGCTGTACGCGACATCGCCGTCGAACTCGTCAAGCTCTACGCGGCACGCATGGCGGCGAAGGGGCACGCCTTCGCCACCGACACCCCGTGGCAGGCGGAGCTCGAGGATGCCTTCCCCTTCGCCGAGACGCCAGACCAGCTCACCACCATCGATGAGGTGAAGGCCGACATGGAGCGGCCGATCCCGATGGACCGACTGCTGTCGGGCGACGTCGGGTTCGGCAAGACCGAGGTCGCGGTCCGCGCGGCATTCAAGGCGATCCAGGACGGGAAGCAAGTCGCGATGATCGTGCCGACGACGCTGCTCGTCAAACAGCATTCGGAGACCTTCGCGGAGCGCTTCGCCGGGTTCCCCGTCCAGCTGCGCTCGCTCAGCCGCTTCCAGAGTGACAAGGAATCCCGCGAGACGATCGCAGGGCTCGCCGACGGCACGGTCGACATGGTCATCGGCACGCATCGGCTGCTCGGCAAGGGCATCGAATTCAAGGACCTCGGCCTCGTCATCATCGACGAAGAGCAGCGCTTCGGCGTCGAGCACAAGGACGCGCTCAAGCAGCTCAAGACGAACGTCGACGTGCTCGCCATGACCGCGACCCCCATCCCGCGGACGCTCGAGCTCGCGGTGACCGGGATCCGCGAGATGTCGACGCTCGCGACGCCGCCCGAGGACCGGCACCCGATCCTCACCTTCGTCGGCCCGCGCTCGGACCAGCAGGTCGCCGCGGCGATCCACCGGGAGCTGCTGCGTGAGGGCCAGGTCTTCTACGTGCACAACCGGGTCGCCTCCATCCAGTCGACGGCCGCCCGGCTCGCCGAGCTCGTGCCCGAGGCGCGGATCGCGGTCGCGCACGGCCAGCTCAGCGAGGAGGCGCTCGAGCGGGTCATGCTCGACTTCTGGGAGCGGCGCGCCGACGTCCTCGTGGCGACGACGATCATCGAAACGGGCCTGGATATCCCGAATGCGAACACGCTGATCATCGATCGCGCCGACAAGTACGGGCTCAGCCAGCTCCACCAGCTGCGCGGCCGGGTGGGCCGCGGACGGGAGCGGGCGTACGCGTACTTCCTGTTCGACCCGGAGAAACCGCTCACCGAGCACGCCGAGGAGCGGCTGCGCACGATCGCGGCGGCGAACGAGCTGGGCGCCGGCATGCAGATCGCGCTGAAGGACCTCGAGCTGCGCGGTGCCGGCAACATCCTCGGCGCCGAGCAGTCCGGCCACATCGCCGGCGTCGGCTTCGACCTCTACCTCCGGATGATCGGGGAGGCAGTCGCCGACTTCCGGGGCGAGGCGACGCCGGAGCAGACCGAGCTGCGGCTCGAGCTGCCGGTCGACGCCCGCATCCCTGAGGACTACATCGCGAGCGAGCGGCTCCGGCTCGAGGCCTACCAGAAGCTCTCCGCGGCGACGGGGCCGCAGTCGGCCGACGACGCGATCGACCGGGTCGTCGAGGAACTCGTCGACCGCTACGGCGACCTGCCGGAGCCGGTCGAGCACCTCATCGCGGTGTCGCGGCTGCGTCGTCGCGCGCAGCTCGTCGGCCTGAGCGAGGTCGTCGTCATGGCCGATCGGCTCCGCATCGCGCCGATCGAGCTGCCGGACTCGCGTCAGGTGCGGCTCACCCGGCTCTACCGCGGGGCGCGGTATGTCGCGCCGCAGCGCGTCGTGCTCGTGCCGCTGCCGGAGGTCGGCCGCGCGGTCCTCGGCACCGCCGCGCAGCGTCCCGCCGACGCGGACCTCATCGCCTGGGTCTCGGAGCTCTTCGACGCCCTCCTGCCGGCGCCGGAAGTGCGCGAGGATGAGGCGCGTGGGTAACCCGGGGAGCATCGGCGGTGCCCGGATGCGCGGTGGTCGCCGGATCCAGGCGTCCGGGCTCGGCCCACGGGCCTATCTCCGGGCAGCGAAAGACATCGCCGCCGTCACCTGGCGCGCCACCCCCGGCACCATCATCCTGCAGCTGCTCGGTACGCTCATCACGGCGATCCTGCCGATCGTCACGACCTGGTTCGCCGCGCTGACCACGACCGCGCTCGCCGAGGCCTACGAGGGCGACCCCACCGCGGGCGGCCGCGCGATCCTCTACGTCATCATCACCGCGAGCCTCGGCCTGCTGCTGACGGCCTGGCGCTCGCTCGACCAGTACCTGCAGCGCATGATGCGCTACACGCTCGAGGCGAATGTCACGGACGTGATGTACGAGCGATTCCTCTCCCTCGACTTCTGGCGCTACGACGACAAGGAGTCAATCGACGTCTACGACCGCGCGCAGCGCTTCAGCCAGTTCTACGTGCAGGCCTTCCAGTCGCTGGCGCGGATGATCAGCCAGGTCATCACGCTCGTGGCGAGTGTCCTCGCGCTGTCGATGGTCGGCTGGTGGCTCGCGCTCATCCTCGTCGCGGCGATCATCCCGGGGGTCGTGCTGCAGTTCCGGCTGAGCCGCGCGCAGATCCGCCACTGGAATTCGACGATCGAGTTCCGTCGTTCGAAGGCGACGATCGAGCGCGCGCTCTTCCAGCCCGAGCACATCGCGGAGCTGCGCCTGTACGGCATCGTCCGCCACTTGCTCGACCTTCGCCAGCAGCTGCGCGACCTCGACGAGAAGCAGCGCATCCTCTTTGAGCGCCGCTACCTGCCGTGGCGGCTCCTCGCCGACTTCATCGAGCTTCTCGCCGAGATCGGCTCGCTCCTGTGGATCACGTTCCAGATCATCGCGCACGCGCAGCCCGTCGGGCAGTTCCTCTTCGTGCAGCAGATCGTCTCTCGCGCCCTCGGTGCGATGAACAGCTTCGTCTCGGAGGTCGCCGCGCTCGACGAGCAACTCGGCAATCTCGGCGACTACCAGCGCTTCATGGACTTCCCGACCTGGCGGGGGGAGGGCCGGGTGCTCGACGGTCCGCCGGAGGTCATCGAGCTCGTCGACGTCGCATTTCGCTACCCGAATGCGGAGCGCGAGGTGTTGCAGGATATCCAGCTGCGCATTCCTCGCGGCCAGCGCGTCGCGATCGTCGGCGAGAACGGCGCGGGCAAGTCGACGCTCATCAAGCTCGTGTCCGGCCTGTACCCGCCGACGAGCGGGAGCGTCCGACTCGACGGCGTCGACCTCCGCGAGATCTCGACCGAATCCTGGCACGAGCAGCTCGCGGTGCTGCAGCAGGACTACCTCGCCTACACCTTTGCGACGGCCAGGGACAATATCCGGTTCGGCGATGTCAGCCAGGAGTACGACGAGGCACGATTCCAGGCGGCCGTCGACAAGGCGGAGGCGCAGTCCATCCTCGACGGGCTGCCGTTCGGCGCCGACAGCTACATCCACCCGTGGATGGCGCACGCGGACGGCACGACCGGCGTCGACCTCTCGGGCGGCCAGTGGCAGCGCATGGCGCTCGCCCGCAACTTCTACCGCGACGCCCCCATCGTCATCCTCGACGAGCCCACGAGTGCGATCGATGCGCTCGCGGAGTCGCGGATCTTCAACCACCTCTTCGCCGACGAGCGCCAGACGCTCATCATCATCAGCCACCGACTGACGACGATCGAGCGCGCCGACGTCATCCACATGCTCAAGGACGGGCGCATCGTCGAGACGGGCACCGCGGCGGAGCTCATCGCGGCGCGTGGCGAGTTCTACAAGATGTTCGCCTCGCAGATCGGTGGCGCGGGATGAATGCGATGCTCGCGTGACCGCGCCGCAGATCCGGTTCGCGGATGTCGGCCTGCGCTCGTCGCGCGGCCCGATCCTGCTCGCCGTCATGCTGTCGACGGGGCTCGCCGCGCTCGACGTGACGGTGCTGTCGACCGCGGTGCCGACGATCGTCGAGGACCTCGGCGGCTTCGCGCAATACCCGTGGCTGTTCTCGATCTACGTGCTCGCGAGCGCGGTCACGGTGCCGGTGTACTCGAAGCTCGCCGACACACTCGGGCGCAAGCCGGTCATGCTCGTCGGCATCGGCATCTTCGTGGTCGGATCGGCGCTGTGCTCGGGGGCGTGGGATATGCCGACGCTCATCGTCTTCCGCGCCATCCAGGGCATCGGCGCGGGCGCGATCCAGCCCGTCGCGATGACGATCCTCGGCGACATCTACACGATCGCCGAGCGCGCGAAGGCGCAGGCCTACACCTCGTCGATGTGGGCGCTCGCGAGCGTCGGGGGCCCGCTCATCGGCGGGGCATTCGCGCAGTTCGGGCTCTGGCGCCTCGTCTTTCTCGTCAATGTCCCGCTCGGCATCGCCGCGATGCTCGTCCTGTGGCGCAAGTACCATGAGCGGCTTGAGCGCCGCCCGCACCGGATCGACTACCTCGGCGCCGTGCTCATCACCGCCTCGACCGGCCTCATCATCCTCGGGCTCCTCGAGGGCGGCAACACCTGGGACTGGCTCTCGCCGTGGAGTTTCGGCGTGTTCGGCCTCGGGCTCCTGGTCGGCGTGGCCTTCCTCGTCGCGGAGTTGCGTGCCGCGGAGCCGATCATCCCGCTCGGGCTGTTCCGGAGCCGCCTCATGTCCAGCGGCGTCGTCATGAATATCGCGATCGGCATGGGCATCGGCGCGATGGGCCCGTTCATCCCGCTCTACCTCCAGGTCGGCGCGGGGGTGACGCCGATCGCCGCGGGTGCCGCGGTCGGCGCCTTCACGATCGGTTGGCCGCTCGCGGTCATGGTCTCGGGGCGGCTGTACCTGCGCTTCGGGTTCCGCGCCACCGGGGTGCTCGGCGGCTCGATCCTCGTCGCGGCCGCCACGGCCGCCGTCGCGGTCGTGCAGTGGCCCTCGGCCTGGCTCGTCGCGGCCCTCGCATTCGTCCTCGGGACCGGCTTCGGCTGGACCGCGATGCCGAGTCTCATCGCCTCGCAGTCGTCGGTCGCGTGGTCGCAGCGCGGCGTCGTCAGCGGCATCGTCATCTTCTGCCGCACGATCGGGCAGGCCGTCGGCACGGCGGTCCTCGCCGCGGTGTCGATCACGATCATCGCCCAGCACGGCGGCGACGAGACCGACCCCGCAGCGATGATCGCCGCGACCCGGGGCGTCTTCATCGGTGTCGTCGTCATCGCCGTCCTCATCCTCCTCGGGGCCTTCGGTCTGCCGGGTCGGCGGGCGACTGAGGCACAGGTCGCCGAGGAGCAGGTGACGGTCATCGGGCCGGCGGGGTAGCGTCCGGCACGCTGTCCGTCATGAAGGAAGTTTGGACACGACGCGTGCACTATGCACCTCGCTGCCCCGAACGTCCTTCACTCCGCACACCCTCCCGGCGATGCGCGCGGGTCCGGCAGGCTGCGGCGCGGGCGTCGCCTGGCCCGAGCCCGCCCCGTCGCGGGGATGCGAGACTAGCCGCCATGAACGAGCTGCCCGCCCCGCGACCCCACCCCGAGCTCGAGCAACTCATCGCTGTCGCGGAGCGGCTCCGCGCGCCGGGCGGGTGCGCCTGGGATCGCGAGCAGACGCATTCCTCGCTCGTGCGCTATCTCGTGGAGGAGACGCACGAGCTCATCGAGGCGATCGAGGCCGGCGACGACGCGGAGCTCATCGAGGAGCTCGGCGACGTGCTGTACCAGGTGGTCTTCCACGCAGACATCGCGGCGGAGGCGGGGCGGTTCACGATCGAGGACGTCGCGCGACGCATGCGCGACAAGATGGTGCATCGGCATCCCCATGTCTTCGGCGACACCGTCGCGGATACCCCCGACGCTGTGACGGCGATGTGGGACGAGCTCAAAGCGAGCGAGAAGCCGAGCCGGGACTCCGTGCTCGACGGGGTGCCGATCGGGATGCCCGCGCTGGCGCTCGCCGACAAGCTCCTCGGCAAGGCGGCGCGCGTCGATGTGACGGTCGAGCCGGCGCCCGTGCCCGTCGGGGAGGCTGAGCTCGGAGCGGAGCTCCTCGCGCTCGTCGCCGGGGCCCGCGAGGCCGGTCTCGACCCGGAGCGCGCGCTGCGTGCGGCGATCCGCGGACTCGAGTCCCGCATTCGTGCCGCCGAGGCCGCCACTGGCTGATCGCGGCGTGCTCGCGCTCCGGCGATGGCAGAATCGACGGGTGGCCCAGCCGGTGAATCCTCCGCGAGGAATGCGCGACTTCCTGCCCGCCGAGAAGGCGCGCCGTGAGGCGATCCTGCAGACGATCCGTGCCTCGTACCGTGCGCACGGCTTCCAGGAGATCGAGACGCCCGTCGCGGAGGACGCCGCACGGCTCAACGCGGGGCTCGGCGGCGACAACGAAAAGCTCGCCTTCGCGATCATGCGGCGCGGCCTCGGCGTCGACGATCTGCGGGCGGCGGCCGAGGCGGGCTCCCCGCTCGAGCTGGCCGATCTCGGGCTGCGCTTCGACCTCACCGTCCCGCTCGCGCGCTTCACCGCGACCCACTGGCACGAGCTGCCGAAGCCGTTCCGCGCGATCCAGATCGCACCCGTGTGGCGGGCAGAGCGCCCGCAGCAGGGCCGGTACCGCCAGTTCGTGCAGTGCGATATCGACATCCTGGGGGAGCCGGGGCCGCTCGCCGAGGTCGAGCTCCTCACCGCGAGCGCCCGGACGATCCGCGCGCTCGGGATTCAGGAGTTCAGCATTCGGCTCAACGACCGGCAGCTGCTCGTGGCGGTCCTCGAGCACCTCGGCTTCCCGGCCGAGGAGCACGACACGGTGCTCATCGTCGTCGACAAGCTCGACAAGGTGGGGCCCGAGGGGGTCGTCGCGGAGCTCCGGTCGCGCAGCGGTTCTCCCGCGGCCGTCGAGGCGCTGCACGCCCACCTGTTGCGGCCACAGACCCGCGAGTGGCTGCCGTTCGGCGAGGCGCAGATCCGCAAGGGCCTTCCCGCCGGCCTCGAGCACCCGGCCGTCGCGGCGCTCGCGTCAATCGGGGAGACGGTCCTCGAGGCGCTGCGGGCGCCCGGCGAGGATGTCGCGGCGAGTGGGCTCGTCCAGTTCGACCCCTGGCTCGTGCGCGGGATGGGGTATTACACGGGCCCGATCTTCGAACTCGCCCACCCGGATCTCGGCCACTCCTTCGGCGGTGGCGGCCGCTACGACGGCATGATCGGCCGGTTCCTCGGGACGGAGGTGCCGGCGGCCGGCATCTCGCTCGGCTTCGAGCGCCTGGTCGACCTGGTCGCGTCGACGGAGGATCGGACGAATGCGGTGGCGATCGTCTACGCTGCTGCCGCGACTCCCGCTGACGTCGTCGCGGCGCGGGACCGCTTCGTCGCCGAGGGCCGCGTCGTCCGGCTCGTGCGCCGCCCGAAGCAGCTCGGCAAGGCGCTCGATCAGCTCGCCGCCGAGGGCGTCGGCGCATTCGTCGTCCTCGAGGCGGGCGCCGACATCGCCGCGCTCGAGCTCAAGCCGCTCGCCGCCCGCTGAGCGAGCGAGCCAGCCGAGCCGATCCAGCCGAGCGTGCCTGCCTGAGTGGCGGGTGATGCACTGAATGGCGGGCCTACGGGCTCCAAAACCCGCCACCCGATGAAACGCCCGCCAACCGGGTGCTTGCCGGATCGCCGAGCGGGCGAAACACCGAACCGGGCGGCATAGGATCGAGGGGCACCCGGCACACCTGACGCCCCCGAAGGAGCAACATGGCCGCGATCGAAGCCGTCGGCGCCCGCGAGATCCTCGACTCCCGGGGTAACCCGACCGTCGAGGTCGAGGTGCTCCTTGAGGACGGGACGGTCGCCCGCGCCGCAGTGCCCAGCGGGGCCTCCACCGGTGCCTTCGAGGCGACCGAACTTCGTGACGGCGACCCCGGTCGCTACGGCGGCAAGGGCGTCCTCACCGCCGTCGACAACGTGCTCGACTCCCTCGGCCCGGCCGTCGAGGATCTTGACGCCGCCGACCAGCGCCTCGTCGATGCCGCGCTCATCGAGGCCGATGGCACGGACAACAAGTCGCGACTCGGCGCGAACGCGATCCTTGGCGTGAGCCTCGCCGTCGCGAAGGCCGCCGCCGACTCGGCGGACCTCCCGCTCTTCCGCTACCTCGGCGGCCCGAACGCGCACGTCCTCCCGGTCCCGCTGCTCAACGTCATCAACGGCGGCGCCCACGCCGATACGAATGTGGATATCCAGGAGTTCTTTGTCGTCCCGCACGGTGCGGAGAGCTTCGCCGAGGCGCTGCGCTGGGGGGCGGAGACGTACCACGCGCTCAAGTCGCTGCTCAAGTCGCGGGGACTTGCGACCGGGCTCGGCGATGAGGGCGGCTTCGCGCCGGAGTTGCCGAGCAATCGGGCCGCGCTCGACTTCCTGCTCGAGGCGATCACGGCGGCGGGGTTTGCGCCGGGGCGGGACTTCTCCGTCGGGCTCGATGTCGCCTCGACCGAGTTCTTCCGGGACGGCCGCTACCACTTCGAGGGCCGCGAGCTCACCGCGGAGGAGCTGACCGCGTACTATGTCGACCTCGCGGGCAGCTACCCGCTCGCGACGATCGAGGACCCGCTCGCCGAGGACGACTGGGACGGGTACGCGCATCTGACGGCAGCGCTCGGAGACCGGGTCCAGCTCGTCGGTGATGACCTGTTTGTCACGAATCCGGCCCGCCTCGCCGACGGTATCGCCCGCGGGGTGGCGAATTCGATCCTCGTCAAGGTGAATCAGATCGGCACGCTGACGGAGACGCTCGACGCGGTGAGCCTCGCGCAGCGCAGCGGGTACACCGCGATTCTGTCGCACCGCTCCGGTGAGACCGAGGACACGACGATCGCCGACCTCGCGGTCGCGGTGAACGGCGGGCAGATCAAGACGGGGGCCCCGGCTCGGAGCGACCGCGTGGCGAAGTACAATCAGCTCCTGCGCATCGAGGAGGAGCTGGGCGACGCGGCCGTGTATGCGGGCCGGACCGCCTTCCCTCGCCTCGTCGACTGAGTCGGCTGAGCTCCACTGCACAGGGGGCGGCGAGCCTTCAAGCACCGCTTGAGGCAGGATGCAGGCCCGCTCTCAGGGTTTGTGCTGGACCGCTGGTACCCTGGTCGGATCGCGTTGCGGCACCGCGTCACTCGAGTGTGTGCGGTAGCGACGTACTACTGCCATGAAACGACTTCTCGTAATCGCCGTCGCGACCGCCCTGATTATCGGGGTGAGCCTTCCCGCGGCCGCCATCAGCACAACCGATCACCCCGCCACGGCGATGGCCGCGGAGCCGCTGGCCGGTGCCGCCGCCGACCAGGACGTCGCGCTCAGCATCGCCGCCGGGGTGGTGAACGCACGCGAGAGCTTCTCGGCCGAGCCGAAGCCCGCGCCCCCGCCACCCGTGGCAACTTACTGGAGCAACGTCTACAGCGGGCCCATTTCGGATGCGTGGCTCGGCTACCTCCCGGTATGGCCGGCGAACCCCGGCAGCCTCGTCGACGGCTTCGGCCCGCGCGGCGGCGGCTTCCACGGCGGCATCGACCTCTTCGCCGGCTATGGCTCGACGATCGTCGCCGCCGGTGCCGGGACGGTCACGGTCGTCGCCACGCACTGGAGCTGGGGCCACATGGTCAAGATCGACCACGGCGGCGGTGTCCAGACGCTCTACGCGCACATGATCGACGGCTCGGCCATGGTCGCCCCCGGCCAGTGGGTCGAGGCGGGCACGCCGATCGGTCTGCTTGGCGAGACGGGCGAGGCCTACGGCGCGCACCTCCACTTCGAGGTCTACCTCAACGGGCAGAAGGCCGATCCCCTGGGGTTCCTCCCCTGATCCTCAGCCGACGCCCGTAGCCTTATGGCATGGTGCGCGGCCAGGGACCCCGGCGCCCGGGTACGCGCCCGGACGCGACGGGCAGGCGCGCCCCGCGGGAGCGCCCGATACGCATCGCCGTCACCGCGCACGAGGAGACGGCGGCGGAGCGATGGCTCCGCACGCTCCGGCTGTCCGGCTTCAGCGTCATCCTGCTCGGGCTCCTCATCCTCGCCGTCATCGTCCTCGCGCCGGGGCTGCGCACGCTCGTCGAGCAGCAGCAGCAGATCGCCGCGCTCGAACACACCGCCCAGGAGGGCCGTGACACGGTGACCCACCTCGAGGCGGAGCTCGACCGCTGGAGCGACCCTGCCTACATCGAGACGCAGGCGCGGGACCGGCTGCTGTTCATCTACCCGGGAGAGTCAAGCTTCCTCCTCACCAATTGGCAGGCACCCGAGGGGGACGGCGACGACCTCGCCCCGACGACGCAGATCCGGGCGACGCAGATCGACTGGCTCGGCGGGCTGCTCGCCGCGACCTTCGAGGCGGGGCTGACCGACGCGACCGCCGAGGATCTGCCGCTCTTGCCCGCGGGGGTGTTCCGGTGATGACGCCAGCGACCGAGGCGGACCTCGCGACGATGGCCGAGCAGCTCGGCCGCCCGATGCGCGACGTCGTCGGCATCGCGGCACGCTGCGTCTGTGGTCGCCCGACCGTCGTCGCGACGAAGCCGCGCCTGAGTGACGGCACCCCCTTCCCGACGTTCTACTACCTCACCCACCCCGCCGCGAGCGCTGCCGCGTCCCGGCTCGAGGCCTCCGGCCGCATGGCTGACTACACGGCGATGCTGATCGACGAACTCGGGGCGTCGTACGCGGCTGCGCACGACGCATTCCTCGCCGATCGCCTTGCCCATGGCGATGTCCCCGAGATCGCGGGCATCTCCGCGGGCGGCATGCCGACGCGGGTGAAGTGCCTCCACGCCCTCATCGCGCACTCGCTCGCCGCGGGCGGCGGGGTCAACCCGATCGGCGACCTCGCGCTCGCGGAGTGCGGCTGGTCACCCGAGGTATGTGCGTGCGCGCCGAGCCCGACGGCGGTGGACGAATGAGGAGCTCGCCCCCGTCGCCCGCCCCGCGGCGGACCGCTGGCCGCGTGGGCGGCGTGCTCGGCGCGGCGGCGCTCGCGGGCGCGATGGCCCTCGGGGTCGCGGCGCCCGCGCACGCCGACGTGGTGCGCGATGCCGAGTACTGGCTCGACGAGTACGGCATCCGTGCCGCCTGGCAGACGACCCAGGGCGAGGGCGTGACGATCGCGATCATCGACACGGGGGTCGACCCGAACGTGCGCGAGCTGCGGGGGGCCGTGCTCGAGGGCGCAGACTTCTCCGGGCTTGGCGACCCGCTCGGCTGGGCACCGGTCGGCGGTGAGTCAGGCGAGCACGGCACGCTTGTGGCGACGATGGCGGCCGGTCGGGGCTCCGGTCCCGGCAGCGGCGTCATCGGGGTGGCCCCGGGTGCCAAGATCCTGCCGATCTCGATCGGTTTCGGCGGGGAGCGCGACTCGGACGTGCAGATTGCGGAGGCGGTCCGCTTCGCGGTCGACCACGGCGCCGATGTCATCAACATGTCACTGACCCGCAATACCCTCGAGTGGCCGGTGTCCTGGGATGAGGCGTTCCTCTACGCGGCCGCGCACGATGTCGTCATCGTCGCTGCGGCGGGCAATCGCGCTGCCGGCACGACGGTCGTCGGCGCCCCCGCGACGATGCCCGGCGTGCTGACGGTCGCCGGGGTCGATCGATTCGGCAACGCGAGCGAGGATGCCTCGAGTCAGGGCATCACGATCAGCGTCGCCGCCCCGAGCGAGGAGCTCGTCGGCGTCGCCCCGGGCGGCGGGTACCGGCAGTGGAGCGGCACGAGCGGCTCCGCGCCCCTCGTCGCCGGCGTTGTCGCGCTCGTGCGCGCCGCGCACCCCGAGCTCGATGTCGCGAACGTCATCAACCGCATCGTCACGACCGCCCGAGACGTGGGACCGGCCGGGCAGGACGCCTGGTACGGCTATGGGCTCATCGACGCCAAGGCGGCGGTGTCGGCGATCGTGCCGAGGGTCGCGGCGAACCCGATGGGCGACCTCGCGGAGTGGGTCCGGGTGTACCGCCCGACCGAGTCGGAGCCGGTCCCCCTGCCGACCCCGGTCGTCATCGTCCCTGAGGCGCCGGTCATCGTCGCGACGGGGGCGCGCAGTCCCACGGGCGTGCTGCTGCCCTCGATCGAGCTGCTGCGCGCACAGGGCCCGGCGGCGCTCACGGTCACCGCATTCCTCGCCGGTCTCGCCGGTCTCGGGGTGTGGGGCTGGCGGGGAATCTCGAGGGCTCGTGATCGTCGCTAGAATCGGATGTCCGCATTCCTGCGTCAGGCGACGCAACTGAGGAGACTGCAACTCGTGCCCAAGATTCTGATCGTCGGCGGCGGCTACGCCGGTTTTTACACGGCCTGGACCCTGGAGCGGCGGCTTGGTCGGCGCGAAGCCGAGGTCGTCCTCGTGGACCCGAGGACGTCGATGACGTATCAGCCCTTCCTTCCGGAGGTCGCGGCGGGCTCGATCGAGCCGCGGCACATCGTGGTCTCGCACCGGCGGCACCTGAAGCGCACGAGTATCGTGCAGGCGCGGGTCACCGCGATCGACCCCGAGGCGAAGGTGGCGACCCTGACGCCGGCGACCGGCGAGCCGTGGCAGGAGTCCTACGACACGCTCGTCGTCACGGCGGGCTCGGTCACCCGCACCTTCCCGATCCCGGGCCTCGCGGACACCGCGATCGGGATGAAGAATGTGGAGGAAGCGGTGTCGGTGCGCGACCGGCTCGTGGCGAACTTCGAACGCGCCGCCGCCCTGCCGGACTCGCCCGAGAAGCGGCGACTGCTCAATGTGACCGTCGTCGGCGGCGGCTTCGCCGGGGTGGAGACGATCGGTGAGCTGCGGAGCCTCGGCTCCTACCTGCTGCGGCGCTTCCCGACGATCTCCTTCGAGGAGACCAGCTACCACCTCGTCGAGGCGATGGGCCGGATCATGCCGGAGGTGTCGGAGCAGTCCGCGAAGTGGGTCGTTGGCCACCTCGAGCGCCGCGGCATCCAGGTGCACCTCAACACCTCGCTCACCGCCGCGACCGACGGTGTGCTCGAGCTCGGTGACGGCACGACCTTCGAGTCGGATCTCCTTATCTGGACGGCTGGCGTCATGGCACACCCGACCGCGAAGGGCTTCGGGTTGCCGATGGACGAGCGTGGCCGTGTCCGCTCCTCGGCGACCCTCCAGGTCGTCGACGACGACGGCACGGTCATCGAGGGTGTTTGGGCCGCGGGTGATGTCGCGGCCGTGCCGGACCTGTCGGGCGGCGGGGTTGGCGGCTTCTGCGTGCCGAACGCGCAGCACGCGGTTCGGCAGGCGAAGCGGATGGCGAAGAACATCGTGGCGGAGCTGCGCGGCGACGCCCCGAAGGACTACGTGCACAAGAACGCGGGCGCCGTTGCCGGCCTCGGCCTCTGGCACGGCGTCATGCAGTCGGGCGGCTTCGCGATGCGCGGCCCGCTCGCCTGGCTCGCCCACCGCGGCTACCACGGCCTCGCGATGCCGACGTGGGAGCGCAAGCTCCGCGTCTTCGGCGACTGGGTCGGCGGGTTCTTCCTCCGCCGCGACATCGTCGGGCTCGAGCTGACGGCGCCGCGCGCGGCATTCGCGGAATATGCGGTCCGACCCGCCCCGGCGGCCAAGAAGTCCTGAGCGCCAATAGGCTGGCTCCTGCCCCGGTAGCCCAACTGGCAGAGGCAGGCGGCTTAAACCCGCTCCAGTGCGGGTTCGATCCCCGTCCGGGGCACTATGCTCGGCCCTGTGCGATCTGCCATGCGGGGGAATCGGATTTTTGGCGTGAGCGCGGCCATCGTGCTGTCGGGGGCGCTCGTCGCCTGCGGCACGGGGGGCGTGCCCGCCCCCGACGTGCCCGTGCCGGACAATCCGATCTGGAACGGCACGACGAAGCCCGAGCCGGTCTCGCCGGACAACGTCGTCCTCAGCCTCCCGAAGGACATGTACCGGCACGAGGGCGCGCCGACCGAGTGGTGGTGGCACATCGGAACGCTGCGCGCCGGCGACCGCGTCTTCGGCTTCGAGATCAACGCGGCCCAGTTCGTCGGCCAGAGCTTCGCGATGACGCAGATCTCGCTGACGGATGTCGAGACCGAGCACCATTACGAGCGCACGCAGGTGTACGTGCCAGAGCCGATCGGGAACTTCGACATCGCGACCTGGGCCGAGGGCGACCCGAGTAAGGACTGGTACGCGCGTCTCGGTGACCCGTCCTGGCTCGTCGGCGGCTTCAGCGTGCAGGACAGCGGCTCCGGCTACACGGAGGCGCCGAAGGTCGAGATCACCGGTGATGGCTCGGGAGCGTCCGCGCTCGCGGTCCTCGACGACGAGGGCGGCGTCGGCCAGATCGTGCTGCTCCAGCCCGGCTCCGGCTACACGACGACGCCGACCATCACGCTGACCGGCGGTGGCGGCAGCGGGGCGAGCGCGGTCGCGATCCGCAACTTCGTGTCGATGCAGGCACCGCAGGCCGACCCGTCGCAGGACATCAGGGTGCACGCGCTCATCCAGAGCCAGCCGAGCCTTGAGGAGATCGAATTCGACCTCACCTTCTCGCAGCAGGGTCGCCCATTCTTCGTCTTCGGCACCGGCCTCGAGCCGAGTGCGACGAAGCAGAGTCTCGAGGAGAACAACTACTACTTCTCATACACTCGGCTCGCCGCGAGCGGCACGATCACGATCGACGGCACGCCCTATGAGGTGACCGGCACGACGTGGATGGACCACGAGTACGGCTACTTTGGCGACGGCTCGGCCGACGGTCGGATCCGCTGGCTCCTGCAGGACATGCAGCTCGACAACGGGTACTCGATCTCGAACGCGGGCGTCATCGGCCCCGGCTTCAAGCCCGAGATCGATGTGACGGTCGACTCGTACGCGACGATCCAGGACCCCGAGGGTCACCTGTACTTCGTCGCGACGACCGTCACGCCGGTCGGCAAGCTCTGGGTGAGCCCGGTCACGGGCCGCGGGTACGCGCAGCAGTTCCGGGTCGAGATCCCGTCCTTCGACGCCGAGTTCCTCGTGACGACGAGAGTGCAGGACCAGGAGTTCGTGCTCCCGGGCGCCTCAGTGTACGAAGGCACCGCGGACGTCGAGGGGACGATCCTCGGGGAGCGTGGCGTCAGCGGCGACGCCTGGATCGAGCAGGCCTTCTGAGCGACGGGACCGCGCCGTTCGACATCAAGCGATCCGTTGACGCGCGCCGCACCGCGCCCGAACGGCTGCGCCCGATCCTCCGGCAGCCCGTCGCGCCGCTCCCAGCCTGACGATCGGGACGAATGCTAGGATGACGACATCTCGCAGCGCACCTCTCGCGTTGCTTGCGTCGTAGAACGCTCCCTCACCGCATTCATCCAGAATCCGCGGTCGACATCTTCTCCGGCGAACGGATGCGCCGCTCGGCGCGTTCGCCCCCGAACCCCCGCCTGCCCGGGCACCGCCCTGCGGCAGCAGAAGGATCATGAGCATGACCACCAGCACCACCCAGGCGCCCGCCTTCGCCGACCTCGGCGTGCCGCACCCGATCATCGAGGTGCTCGACGCGCAGGGCAAGACGAGCGCGTTCCCCATCCAGGCCGATACGCTCCCCGACACGCTCGCGGGCCGTGACGTGCTCGGCAAGGGCCGCACCGGCTCCGGCAAGACCCTCGCCTTCAGCATCCCCATGGTCGCGCGTCTCGGCACGCGGCTCGCCGGGCGCGCCCGCGCCGGGCGGCCGCTCGGGCTCGTCCTCGCGCCGACGCGTGAACTCGCCACCCAGATCGACGCGGTCCTCGCGCCGCTCGCCAGCGCCTACGGGCTCAGCACGACGACGATCTACGGCGGCGTCTCGCAGCAGCGCCAGGTGACGGCGCTGCGTGCCGGCGTCGACATCGTCGTCGCCTGCCCGGGCCGCCTCGAGGACCTCATGGGGCAGGGGCACGTCAAACTCGACGACGTCGAGGTGACCGTGCTCGATGAGGCCGACCACATGGCCGACCTCGGCTTCCTCCCCGGCGTCACGCGCATTCTCACCGCGACGCCCGCGGGCGGGCAGCGCATGCTCTTCAGCGCGACGCTCGATAACGGCGTCGACAAGCTCGTGCGCCGCTTCCTCGCCGACCCGACCCAGCATGAGGTCGATGAGGCGGGCGTGCCCGAGGCCGCGATGACGCACCACGCGCTGGCTGTCCCCGATGCGGCCGCCAAGAAGGCACTCGTACGCGACCTCGCGTCTGGCACCGGCCGCCGCATCCTCTTCATGCGCACGAAGCACCACGCGAAGCGCCTCGCGAAGGAGCTCACCGCCGCCGGCATCCCCGCCGTCGACCTCCACGGCAACCTCAGCCAGCCCGCACGCGACCGCAACCTCGCGGCATTCTCCAGCGGTGCCGTCCGCGTCCTCGTCGCGACCGATGTCGCCGCGCGCGGCGTCCACGTCGACGACATTGAGCTCGTCGTCCACGTCGACCCGCCGACCGAGCACAAGGCGTACCTTCACCGATCCGGCCGGACCGCCCGGGCCGGCAAGGAAGGCGTCGTCGCGACGCTCGTGCTCCCCGAGCAGGAGCGCGACGTCAAGCAGATGATGCGGAAGGCCGGGATCACTGCCGAGCTCGAGCGGGTGACGGCCGCGTCGCCAGTCGTCCTCGAGCTCATCGGCACGCGGGCGGAGCGCGTCGAGCCGAGCGCCGCGCCCGTGCAGTCGGCTCCACGCCAGGCGCGTGCCGCTGCACAGCCGGGGCAGGGGCGTCGTCGCGGCCGGGGCGGCCAGGCCCGCGCGGAGGGCCGCACGAATGCGGTGCCGCGCCGCGACGGGGTGGCTGGCGGCCAGTCGCCCAAGCGGGACACCCGCCAGGGTGCTGCAGGCCAGCGCCCCGCCCGGTCCGGCCAGATGTCCGGCCGCACCGCGCAATCAGCGGGGCGTGCTGGTCAGGCCGCTGCCACGCATTCGTCCCCGCAGGCAGGCCGCACCGCCTCCGGTCGCGCGACGATCGGCCACATGCCCACCTCGCGTGGCTCGCGCCGCGCGAGCGCCCCGCAGCAGTCCGCGGGACGCTGAGCGCGCCGCGATGCGCGCGCTGCACCAAGGTGGATTCGCGGGAGCAAGGTGAATCCGCGCGGCAAGCACCTGCTCCCGCGGAAACCACCTTGTCCCGGCGCGCACGGAGTCCGGATCGCGCCGCGCGCACCCAGCCGTAACGCAGTGACCCGCAATAGCATTGGCGCATGGAAGCGCTCTGGATCATCGTCGGCATCGTCGTCGTCGTGGCGATCGCATTCGGCATCTACCTTTGGGCGACATACAACGGACTCGTCGCGCTCGGCGTCCGCGTCGAGGAGGCCTGGAGTGACATCACGGTCCAGCTCAAACGCCGCGCCGACCTCATCCCCAACCTCATCGAGACGGTCAAGGGGTACGCGGCGCACGAGAAGGGCGTCTTCGAGGCCGTGACGAAGGCGCGGGCCGAGTCGATCGGTGCGCAGACCCCCGGCGAGGCCGCGACGGCGGAGAACCACCTGCAGGGTGCGCTCAAGAGCCTGTTCGCCGTCGCGGAAGGCTACCCGCAGCTCCAGGCGAGCCAGAACTTCCTGCAGCTCCAGGGCGAGCTCGTCGCGACCGAGGACAAGATCCAGGCCGCCCGCCGCTTCTACAACGGCGGCGTCCGCGAGCTCAACACGAAGATCAAGGTCTTCCCGAACAACGTCTTCGCGCGCCGCCTCGGCTTCACCGAGCGCGAGTTCTTCGAGGTCGCCGACGCTGCGGCCATCGCCGAGCCGCCGCGGGTGCAGTTCTGATCCCGGGAGGAATGCGCATGCCCGCGCCCGCCCCGACGCCCGGCCCGGGAGGGGAGAGCTGATGTACCGCGCGATCCGCCGGAACAAGGTCAACTCGGTGCTCATCATCCTGCTGTTCGTCGCGATCATCGCGGGCCTGGGCGCCCTCGCCTCGGTGATCTATCAGAACTGGACGATCGTCATCATCACGCTGCTCATCGCGGGGGCGTATGCGCTCATCCAGTACTTCGCCGCGTCCCGGCAGGCGCTGGCGCTCACCGGCGCGCGGGAGGTGACGGAGGCGGACGAGCCGCGCCTGTACCGCACCGTCGAGCACCTCGCGATGACGACCGGCACGCCGATGCCACGGGTCTTCATCATCAACGATCCCGCGCCCAACGCATTCGCCACCGGTCGCGACCCCGAGCACGCGAGTGTCGCAGCGACGACCGGGCTGCTCGCGCTCATGGACGATCCGGAGCTCGAGGGGGTCATGGCCCACGAGCTCGGCCACGTGCGCAACTACGACATCCGGGTGTCAATGATCGTCTTCGGCCTCGTCGTCGCGATCGGGATGCTCGCGGACTGGCTGCTGCGGTTCGCGATCTGGGGCCAGGGCAACAACAAGGCGGCGAACCCGCTCATGCTCATCTTCGGGCTCGCGGCGATGATCGTCGCGCCGCTGTTGGCCGGGATCGTGCAGGCGGCGATCTCCCGGCAGCGCGAGTACCTCGCGGATGCGACGGGCGTCCTGACGACCCGCTATCCGGAGGGCCTCGCGAGCGCGCTCGCCAAGCTCCGCGACTACGGTCAGCCGGTGCGGCGGCAGAACAACTCGATGGCGCACATGTGGTTCGCTGATCCGTCGAAGCCCGGCTTCCTGGCGCGGCTGTTTGCGACGCACCCGCCGCTCGACGACCGCATTCAGCGACTCCGGGCGAACGCCGACCGCTTCTGAGACCGCCCCGGCTCAGCGCTCGAGCAGCACCATGACCTCGAGGTGGTGGGTCTGCGGGAACATGTCAAACAGTCGCGCCTCGACCGGGCGATACGCGGGCATCGCGGCGAGGTCGCGCGCGAGCGTCTGAGGGTTGCAGCTCGAGTAGATGATCGAGGCCACCCCGGATGCCTCGAGCGTCGCGGTGAGGCGGTCCCCGAGGCCGCGTCGCGGCGGGTTGACGACGACGAGGTCGGGGGTGTCGCCCGCAGTGGTGAGCCACTCGGTCGCGTCACCGGTGAGGAATGCGGTGTCCCGCATTCCTGCCTCGCTCGCGGTGGTCTTGGCCGCGGTGATCGCCTCCGCGGAGGCCTCGATCCCGAGCACGCTCCGGCCGGGCCCGGCGAGTGCCAGCGCGAAGCCGCCCACGCCGCAGTACAGGTCGACGACGCGGTGCGGGTGCGGGCTCGGCGTGAGGACGTGGTCGGCCCAGTCGGCGGCCTGCCGGTAGAGCGCGGCGGCGACGGCGGTGTTCGTCTGGAAGAAGCTGCGCGGCGGGAGGCGGAGGGTCATGGCGTCGAGCCGCATCGGCAGCGTGGTGTCCGCCGTGAGCGGGTGCTCCTCCTCGCCCTCGAGGACTGCGGCGTGCATGGGCAGGATGTTCGCGGTCGCGACGCGGATCGGCAGCGCGGCGAGCAGGCCGCTGAGGTGTTTGCGGAGGCGGGGGAGCGGCTCGGTCGAGCGCAGCACGAAGCGCACCATGAGCTCGCCGTCGGGCGACTCGGTGACGAGCAGGTGCTTGAGCTCGCCGCGGCGGCTCGGCACGTGGTACGGGGTGAGGCCCGCGGTCGTGACGAATGCGGCGAGTGCGGGCATCGCAGCCCGGAGCCCCGGCGTCATGATGCCGCACCCGCGGAGGTCGACCCCGTGCTGCCCCTGGTCGAGAATGCCGAGCGTCGGGGCGTCGACGGTCCCGCCGACGACCATCTTCGCCTTGTTGCGGTAGTCGGCCTCGGGGCCGCCGAAGGGCTCGAGCCACCGGACGTCGGCGGCGTCCCGAGCGGCGGCGACGGCCGCGATGGCGCGCTCCTGCTTCGCGGCGCGCTGGCGTGCGATCGGCACGCCCATCGCCGTGCACGACCGGCACTCGCCGCGCTCGAAGTACTCACACTCCACCCGTCAATCCTGCCCCGCCTCCGCCGACGGTGCGTCGAGGCGCCGAGGCGGTGGTCTCGAACACGCACCCTCGGCAGGTCGACGCTCCCTCGACGAGGAAGGGCGCGGGGGTGGTGGTAGGGGAGGTGCTACTCAGAGGCGTGCGCGGAGCTCGGCGGCGAGCGTGCCGCGGTCGCCGACCGAGATGCCGTCGAGTCCCTGCCAGGCCGCGGCGTCGCGTACGAGCTCGGCGATGCGCGCCGGGTCGGCAGCGGCCCCCACCGGTCCGTCCTCGCGCCAGGCCGACTGCACGCGGAGCACGCCGGCCTGCCGGTCGGAC
This sequence comes from Microbacteriaceae bacterium, assembly GCA_035556075.1. Classification (GTDB taxonomy): domain Bacteria; phylum Actinomycetota; class Actinomycetes; order Actinomycetales; family Microbacteriaceae; genus 73-13. The sequence continues at coordinate 49,440 of DATMFQ010000017.1, forward strand.
TTCAGGTCGATCCGGCCGACGAGCCGCTCGTCGAGCAGGATCGGCAGGCTGTAGTAGCCGTACATCCGCTGGTGCGCCGGCGTGTAGATCTCGATGCGGTAGCGGAAACCGAAGTGCCGCTCCGCCCGCGTCCGATCCCACACGATCGGGTCGAAGGGGCTCAGCAGCGCGGCCGCCTCGACGCGCCGGGGGTGACGGGCGTCACGATGCCGCCAGACCGGCTCCCGCCAGCCCGCCACGGCGACCGGCACGAGCTCGCCGGACGCCTCGAGGTCGGCGATCGCGCCGCGCACATCGGTGGCGCGCAGCCGGTGGTAATCGCGGAGGTCGCCGAGCGTCCCGACCCCGAGCGCGACGGCCGAGCGGCGCACGAGCTCGCGGATCGCGTCCTCGCGCGGGACCTCGGGGGTGTCGAGCACCCGCGGCGGGAGCACCTGCTCGGGGAGGCCATAGCGCCGCTCGAAGCGCACCCGGCCCGCCGTCGCGACCTCACCCCACTCGAAGAGGTGCTCGAGCCCGCGCTTCACGTCGTCCCAGCCCCACCATGGGCCGGTCCGACGGCGGTCCTCGTGCTCGATCTGACTCGCGGCGAGCGGGCCGCGGTCGGCGAGCTCGCGGCGGAGCCAGTCGAACATGCGTCCGCCGCCATGCACCCAGGCGTCCGGGCGGGCGTGGCGCTTCGTGCGGAGCTCCGCCATCCGCCACCGCCACAGTGGCAGGTCGTCGACGGGGATGATCGCGGCCTCGTGCGCCCAGTACTCGGTGTAGCGGGCGCGCGGGCCGGCGGCGCCGAAGGTGATCCGGTCGAGCGCACCGCGGTCGTAGCGGCCGAGGCGGGCGTGGAGCGGCTGGTAGTGGGAGCGCTCGTACACATTGACGGAGTCGAGCTGGAGGAGCCCGAGGCGCTGGATCGCGGCGTGGAGCTGCCGCGTGCCGACCTCGCCGCCGGGCCGCGGCCGGCCGAAGCCCTGTGCCCGGAGCAGCACCCGCCGGGCCTCCGCGGCCGACATCGCCTCGACGCCGCCCGACTTCCGCACCACAGCCGCCAACCTACCGCCCGCCCCGGGGCGCGGCAGGGCGGGACGGTCGGAGGGAATGCGCGGCGCGCGTGGAGCCCGCCCGAATACACTCGCAGCCATGCAGGAGCGCGCGACGACGCCGACCGAGCCCGGGACCGAGGGCGCGACGCGCGCGGCCGTGCCACGGGGACTGCGCAGTGCCGCCGCCTGGTCGTGGCGACTGCTCGTCATCGCGGGGGTGCTGGCGATCGTCATCGCGCTCGTCATCGTCTTCCGCGTCGTCGTCATCCCGTTCCTCATCTCGCTGCTGCTCGCGAGTGTCCTCATCCCGTTCAGCGTGTGGTTGCAACGGCACCGTTGGCCGCGCTGGCTCGCGATCCTCGTCGCCTTCCTCGGCGCGCTCGCGGTGATCGGCGGGCTCGTCGCCCTCGTGGTGTGGCAGGTCCGCGGCGGCTTCGCCGACCTGCGAGACAAGACGATCGAGGCGACGCACGACATCTCGGCCTGGCTCGCCGGGCCGCCGTTCCATTACGAGGTCGGTGACCTCTCTGACCGGATCGCCCAGTGGTGGGGTGCCTTCCAGCAGGACGAGGGCTTCTGGGATCGGGTGCTCGCCCTCGGCTCGACCGCGGGGCACGTGAGCGCTGGGCTGCTCCTCACCCTCTTTGCGACCCTCTTCCTCCTCATCGACGGCCCGGGCATCTGGGGCTGGGCCCTTGGGCTCTTCCCCGGTCGTGCCCGGCCCGCGGTCGCGGGCGCTGCCGGGGCAGCCTGGACGACGCTGTCGACGTTCACTCGCGTGCAGGTCTTCGTCGCGTTCGTCGATGCGGTCGGCATTGGCCTCGGGGCATGGATCCTCGGGCTCTTCTTCGGCGGCTTCCCGCTCGTCATCCCGCTGGCGATCGCGGTCTTCCTCGGGGCATTCATCCCCTTCGTCGGTGCGCTCGTGACGGGCGCCTTCGCGGTGCTCGTCGCGCTCGTGTACCTCGGTCCGATCCCGGCGATCATCATGCTCGCGATCGTGCTCCTCGTGCAGCAGATCGAGGGGCACGTGCTGCAGCCACTCGTCCTCGGCACCGCCGTGAAGGTCCACGCGCTCGCGGTCGTCTTCGGCGTCGCCGCCGGCGCGCTCATCGCCGGCATCCCCGGCGCGCTGTTCGCCGTCCCGCTCATCGCAGTGACGAATGCGGTGGCCCGCTACATCCGCTCCGGCACCTGGCGGGACGCGCCGCCCGCGGAGGCTGGGCCGTCATCGCCGCCCGTGGCGAAGGTGCAGGATGGAGGGGTGAGCGGCGCGGACGGGCAGGAGAGCGGTCGATGAGCACAGCCGGGTACGTGGGGCCGTCGCTCGAGGAGATCGTCGCTGCGAATGAGGTGGTCAAGCGCATCGCCGAGGTCACGCCGATTCAGCGGTCCCGCGCGTTGCGTGAGGTGCTCGGCACGCCCGTCTACCTGAAGTGCGAGAATCTGCAGCGCACTGGCTCCTACAAGATCCGCGGCGCCTACAATCGGCTCGCCCGGCTGAGTCCAGAGGACCAGGCCCGCGGCGTCGTCGCGGCCTCGGCGGGCAATCACGCACAGGGCGTCGCACTCGCCGCCCGTGAGCTGGGGATCCGCGCGACGATCTTCATGCCGGTCGGCGTCGCGCTCCCGAAGCTGCAGGCGACGCGCGGCTACGGCGCTGACGTGCAGCTCGTCGGTGCGGTCTTTGATGAGACGAATGCGGCGGCGATCGAGTATGCCACGTCGCATGGCGCGGTCCTCATCCCCCCGTTTGACCACGAGGACGTCATCGCTGGACAGGCGACGCTCGGTCTGGAGATGTGGGAGCAGGTGCCCGAGCTTGACACGGTCGTCGTGCCGGTCGGCGGGGGTGGGCTCGCCGCCGGGGTCGCCGCGGCCATCAAGCACCTTGCTGCCGAGGCGGGGCGCACGGTGCAGGTCATCGGCGTGCAGGCGCAGAACGCGGCGGGCTTCCTGCCGTCGCTCGAAGCCGGTCAGGTCCTCACCGCGAGCATCGGACGGACGATCGCGGATGGGATTGCGGTCGCCAGACCGGGCGAGCTGACGTTCCCGGTCGTCGAGCATCACCTCGACGGCATCGTCACCGTCTCCGATGACGAGATCGCGCGGGCACTCGTCATTCTCCTGGAGCGCGCGAAGCTCGTCGTGGAGCCCGCGGGCGCGGTTGGGGTCGCCGCGATCCTGCACGGCAGCATCAAAGCGACCGGCCGCACTGTCGTCGTGCTCTCCGGCGGCAATATCGACCCCTTGCTCATGGAGCGGGTGGTCAGCCGTGGCCTCACCGCCTCGAAGCGCTACCTCAAGGTCATCATCCCGCTACCCGACCGGCCCGGTCAGCTCGCGGTCATCTCCGACATCATCGCGCGGGCGAACGCGAACGTCGTCGAGGTCCGGTACTCGCGGCACAACCTCGACCTCAAGATCAGCGAGGTCGAGATCGAGCTCCATATGGAGACCCGCGGCGCGGAGCACGCGGACTTCGTGCTCGCGCAGCTGCGCGAGTCGGGCTATCGCCCGCGCGTCGTCAACTAGGGACCCGGGGCGCTCGGCGCGTCGCGCTCGGCTGCGCCGTCGGTGCTCGCGTCCGCCGGCCCGCCGGCCTCCTGCGCCTCGGCGGCGGCCAGCTCAGCGGCGATGCGCGCGCGGGACTCCTCGCGGTAGCGCACGCGCCGGGTCCGGCGCACCAGGTCGAGCGCGAGGAGTGCGACGACGACGACGAAGAGGGCCGTGATGACGAAGCCGATGACCCCCGGCGTCACCTGGGTCTCGTCAAAGTCTGGTGCCGGTGTCGGGGTCGCGGCGATGGCGATCAGGTGCATCACGGTCCCCCAGCCTACGCTGGGGGACCGTGACCGATCTTGATGCGCGCTACGGCCGCCGTCCGGCGTCGCGACGTCGACTCGCGGTCTGGTCGATCGCGGTCCTCCTCGTGGCGGCGACGCTCGGCTGGTTCTTCTGGGCGCAGCCGCTCGGCGGGGGTGTCCAGGCCTCGTGGCGCGACACCGGGTACGTCATCACGGCACCGGATCGGGAGATCGTCGCGGAGTGGGAGGTCACCGTGGACCCGGGCCACCCGGTGAGCTGCGCGCTGTACGCGATGAACTCTGCGTTCGCCATCATCGGCTGGAAGGTGGTCGAGCTGCCGGCGGCCCAGCAGCGCATCCGGAGGTTCCAGGAGCCGATTCTGACGACGGAGCCACCGGTGACGGGTTTGGTGTACCGCTGCTGGGTGTCATAGAATGCCTTCGCCTTTACGAACCCGCCGAGTTCCGGCGGGTTCTTCGCATATTGGGCTGAGGTGCCCACACAACGCCGTGAGGAGTGCATGTCGTGGCTGAGAACGTGACGTGGCTGACCCAGGAGGCGCATGACCGTCTGCAGGCTGAGCTCGCGCAGCTCTCCGGCGAGGGGCGCACCGAGATCGCGAAGCGCATTGAGGCGGCTCGCGAGGAGGGCGACCTCAAGGAGAACGGCGGGTATCACGCGGCGAAGGACGAGCAGGGCAAGATCGAGGCACGGATCCGCCAGCTCACCGAGCTGCTGCGTCATGTCAAAATCGGCACCCCACCGGACGACGGGGTCGTCGAGCCGGGCATGCTCGTGACGGCACGAATTCTTGGGGACGAGACGACCTTCGTGCTCGGCTCGCGGGAGATCGCCATCGACTCCGACCTCGATGTGTACAGCGAGCAGAGCCCGCTGGGCCAGGCCATCATCGGGCTCAAGGCCGGCGACTCGGCGAGCTACCTCGCGCCGAGCGGCAAGTCGATCTCGGTCGAGGTCGTCTCCGCGCGTCCCTACGCCGTCTGAGCAACACGGGGTAACGCGGGGGCGTCTGGTTTTGACGTCAGAATCGTCGGGACGGTTGACTTATCCGCGCACCAAGGTGGACGTCCGGCTCTGACGCCGGCTGACAGTTAGCGAGACCCCAAGCAATGACCAGGATTTCCCGACGCGGCGTGGCCGCGGTCGCCGTCGTGTCCTCTGCGGCACTCGTCGCCGGCTGCGCCGGTGCACCGGGCGGTGGCGATGACACCTTCGTCTTCCTCAGCGACCTGGAGCCGGTGTGCTTCGACATCGGTGGCTACCGGAATCTCGCGAACTACAACGTGGCGCGCCAGCTCCTCGACCCGCTCGTGTACCAGGCACCCGATGGCTCCTACGCGCCGGGTCTCGTCGACGAGTGGTCGGTCTCGGAGGACGGCCTGACCTGGACGCTCCACGTCCGCGAGGGCGTCACCTTCCACGATGGCACGACTCTCGACGCACATGACCTGCAGAAGAACGCCGACCGCTTCTTCGTCGACGGCAACACGCTCGTCAGCCTCAACTGGCTGACCGCCGACAACCACCGCGTCGTCGATGACCACACCTGGGAGGTCGTGCTCGACAGCCCGCAGGCGAACTTCCTGCAGCAGATCTCGGCGCCGGACTTCTCGGTCTACTCCTCGGAGTCGCTCGACCAGTTCACCGATGGCGACCGCTGCGCCGACCCGACGACGCTCGTCGGCACCGGCCCATTCATCCCGACCGAGTACGCGAAGGGCGAGTCGCTGCTCCTCGAGCGCAACGACGACTACGCGTGGGGTCCGACCGGCAGCGCCGCGAAGCTCGAGCGGGTCGAGATCCGCTTCGTCCCCGAGACGCAGGCCCGTATCGGCGCGCTGCAGTCGGGGCAGGCCGACGCCGCGTCGGCGATCCCGCCGCTCAATGCGAGCGCGCTCGAGGACGCCGGGTTCAACCTCATCAGCGCGCCGTCGACCGGCGTGCCCTTCGTCGCGACGCTCAACACGTCCTCGGGGCCGACCAAGGACCTGCTCGTGCGCGACGCGCTCTTCCGGGCGGTTGATCTCGACGGCATCGTCGAGAGCATCTACGCCGGTCGCTACGACCGCGCCTGGACGGTCCTCGCGCCGACGACGCCGCCGGAGGGCGCCTACGCCGACGACCTCGTCGGCAGTTACACCTACGACCAGGCCGCGGCCGCCGACCTCCTCGCCGAGGCCGGCTACACGACGAAGAATGCCGACGGCATCCTGACGAATGCGGCGGGCGAGCCGCTCGTGCTCCGCTGGATTTTCGATGGTGGCGACATCCGCGACCAGCGCGACGTCCTCGCGGAGGCGATCCAGGCCGATGCCCGCAAGGTCGGCATCGACATCCAGATCGAGAAGCTCGACACCGCAACCTACTTCGATCGCATTGAGCAGGGCACCTTCGAGATCGCGGCCGAATCATGGGGCCAGTCCGACGCATTCATCCTGCTCACCGTCGCGGGCCCGATCGTCAACTACCCCAAGTACGACGACGACGAGGTGACCGGCTGGCTCTTCGAGGCCTGGGCGACGCTCGACGACGACGCGCACCGCGCAGAGCTCTACCGCAACATCCAGGAGCGGCTCAGCGAGAATCGCGTGGTGTTGCCGATCTACGTGCAGCACGTCATCGTCGCGGTGAGCCCCGAGTACACCGGGGTCGAGTTCGACATCACCGGATTCCCGACCTGGTTCACCGAGGTCGAGCGGGTCGCCACGCCGTGACCCTGCCCGCGACCGATGGCGGGACGGGCCTGACGGCCCGTCCCGCTGTCGCGTCGCGCACGCGGTTGACCGCCATCGGCCGCACGGTGCTGCGCAAGCTCGTCGACATCGTCGTCGTGCTCTTCGTCGCCGCGACCTTCGTCTTCCTCGTCCTCCAGCTCATGCCGGGCGACCCCGTCGACGTCCTGCTCAAGGGGATCTTCGAGATCACCCCGGCCGTGCGCCAGGAGGTCATTGCCGACTATGGACTCGACCGGCCCGTCCTCGAGCAGTACTGGCGCTTCATCTCCGGTATCGTGCAGGGTGACCTCGGGCACAGCTATCAGATGCGCCAGCCGGTCACCGAGATCATTGCGGGCAGTATCGGGCCGACCGCGGTGCTTGCCGCCGCCGCCCTCGGCCTCGCGATCGTCTTCGCGGTCATCGGCGCGACCGCCTCGGCCGGCCGCGGGCCGATCGCCTCGCTCGTGACGCAGACGCTCGAACTGCTGGCGATCTCGGTGCCGTCCTTCTGGATCGGGCTCCTGCTGCTCACCGCATTCTCGTTCAACCTCCCGATCTTCCCCTCCAGCGGTGCGCGCGGCATCGAGTCGCTCGTGCTGCCGGCGATCACCCTCGCCATCCCGGTCACCGGGATCCTCGCCCAGATCCTGCGGGAGCGGATGGACGAGACGCTCGAGCAGCCCTTCGTCATCACGGCGCGCACGCGCGGCGCGGGTGACGCCCGGGTGCGCATCGTGCATGTGCTGCGGCATGCCGTGCTCCCCGCCCTCAACTTCTCGGGCGCGGTGCTCGGCTCACTCCTCATCGGCACGGCCGTGATCGAGACGCTGTTTGCCCGGCCCGGCCTCGGCCGCGTCCTGCTGCAGGCGGTCATCGCGAACGACATGCCGCTCATCATGGGCATCATCGTCTTCGGCGCGCTCGTCTTCGTCGTCGTCAACTCGCTCGTCGACATCATCGCCGCGGCGATCGACCCGCGGCTCCGGATCGAGGCGGGGGTGCGGTCAGCATGGTGATCTCGAGCCCGGCGCTCAGCCCCGACACGCTCACCCGACGGCGCATCGGGGGCGGTGCCGTGGTCGCTGCGGTCGCCGGTGTCGTGCTCGCCGGCATCGTCCTGCTCGCGATCTTCCCGACCGCGCTCGTCCAGCTCGACCCCTTGCTGACCTCCCCGGCCGATGCGCTGCAAGCGCCGAGCGCGCAGCACCCCTTCGGCACCGACCAACTCGGCCGTGATGTGTTTGCCCGCGTCGTGCACGGTGCCCGGACGAGCCTCCTCCTCGGGCTTGGCGCGGTGCTCGTCAGCCTGACCGGCGGCATCGTCATCGGCGTGCTCGCCGGGATGTCCCGCGGCATCGTCGACCGGGTGCTCTCTCGTGCGCTCGACATCCTCTTCGCCTTCCCCGACCTGCTCATCGCGATCGTCCTCATCGCGATCCTCGGGGTGAGCCTGCCGACGCTCATCATCGCGATCGGCGTCGGCGCGATCCCCGGCTATGCGCGGATCCTCCGCAGCCAGGTGCAGGTGGTCCGCTCCGCCGGCTACGTCGAGGCCGCGACCGGGGTCGGCGTCCCCGGCGTGCTCGTCGCGCTCCGCCACGTCCTGCCGAACTCGATCGGTCCGCTCCTCGTCCTCGCCACGATCGGCATCGGCACCGCGATCATCTCCGGCGCCGCGCTGAGCTTCGTCGGCCTCGGTGCGCAGCCGCCGACGCCGGAGTGGGGCCTCATGCTCTCCGAGAGTCGCAACTACATGGCACTCGCGCCGTGGCTCGGGATCTGGCCCGGCGCATTCCTCGCGGTCACCGTCGTCGCGATCAACGTCGTCGGTCGCTGGCTGCAGCGCCGCTTCGTGTCGGGGACGGGCCGATGAGCGCGCCGATCCTCGTCGTCGACGACCTGCGGGTCGGGTTCGGCGGCGGTGCGCCCGTCGTGCAGGGGGTCAGCTTCGCCATCGGTGCGGGTGAATGCGTTGCCCTCGTTGGCGAGTCCGGCTCCGGGAAGTCGGTGGCCGCGCGGGCACTGCTCGGCGTCGCCGGTCGTGGTGCCGAGGTTGCGGCGGCGACGCTGCGCTGGCGGGACACCGATCTGCGGGCACTCGACGAGCGCGGCTGGCGGCAGGTCCGCGGGCGCGGTCTCGGCCTCGTGCTGCAGGACGCGCTCGGCTCGCTCGATCCCCTGCGACGGGTCGGGGCGGAGGTCGGCGAGGCCATCGCGGTGCACCGGCTCGCCCCTCGCGCCGAGCGGTCCGGGATCATCCATCGCCTCCTGACGGAAGTCGGCGTGCCGGAGCCGGAGCTGCGGGCCCGGCAGTTCCCGCACGAGCTCTCCGGCGGACTCCGGCAGCGTGCGCTCATCGCGTCGGCGATGAGCGCCGGGCCCGAGATCATCGTCGCCGACGAGCCGACGACCGCGCTCGACGTGACCGTGCAGGCGCGGATCCTCGACCTGCTCGAGGTCCTCAAGTCGCAGGGCAAGGGCTTGCTCCTCATCTCGCATGATCTCGCGGTCGTCGCGCGGCTCGCGGATCGGGTGCTCGTGCTGCGCGGTGGGGAGGTCATCGAGCAGGGCGAGGCGTGGCAGGTGCTGACCACCCCGCAGGCCGAGTACACGAGACGACTGCTGCGCTCGGTGCCGACGGCCGCGGCACGCGGCCGGTCGCTGAGCACCGGGGAGCCACTGCCGGCGCCCACGCCCGTTGCCGCCGGCGAGCCGGTCGTGCAGGTCCGTGGCGTGACGAAGCGCTACGGGGCCGCAGGCCGCGGTGTGCTCACCGCCGTCGACGAGGTGTCGCTCGAGCTCGCCGCGGGGGAGGTGCTCGGGATCGTCGGCGAGTCCGGCTCCGGCAAGTCGACGCTCGGCCGCATCGTACTCGGCCAGGTCGCCCCCGACGCGGGGGAGGTCCTCGTCCACGGTCGACGCTGGACCGAGGTGGGCGGCCAGGAGCGCCGGAGCCTGCGTCGCCGCATTCAGACGGTGTCACAGGACCCGCTCGGTTCCTTCGACCCGCGCTACACCGTCCAGCGCATCATCGGGGAGGCGCTGCCGCAGCTCAGCCGTGCGGCGCGACGCGCGCGAGCGCTCGAGCTGCTGCAGGCGGTCGGCCTCGGGCAGCAGCACCTCGACCGGCGGCCGCGCACCCTCTCGGGCGGGCAGCGGCAGCGCGTCGCCATCGCCCGGGCGCTCGCGACCGAGCCGGACGTGCTCGTCTGCGACGAGGCGGTCTCCGCGCTCGACGTGACCGTGCAGGCGCAGGTGCTCGACCTGCTCGCGCAGCTGCGCGCCGCGACGGGCGTCGCCATGATCTTCATCTCGCACGACCTCGGGGTCGTCCACCACATCGCCGATCGGGTGCTCGTCATGCAGGACGGCCGGGTCGTCGAGACCGGCCACGTCGTCGACGTCTTCGCGGCGCCGACTGAGGACTACACGCGGGAGCTCCTCGCCGCGATCCCGACGCTGCCGGGTGCATCGGAGCCCGCCGCCCGGCGGCCCGAGGGGGGTGCCCGATGAGCGCGGCGGCACCGGCCCGCATGCCCACTCCGGACGTCCTCGCGACGCTGCGCACAGTGCTCGTCTCGCGCGGTGCCACGGTGTCCGCCGACATCGAGGCCGCGTCGCTCTGGCTGCTCCAGGCCGAGCTCCTCGGCATGACCCGGTTCGGGCTCGGGATGTTGCTCCGGGAGCTCAGCGGGCTTGCCGCGACGACTGGGCCGGGCGAGCCGATCGAGCCGACCGCGCCTACCCAGGCCTCCGCCGTCGCGACGGTCGATGCGTCCGGCCTCCCCGGCATCGTCGCGCTCGCCAGCGCCGTGCGCATCGCGCTCGGTGCCGCCGCCGCGCACGATGCCGGCATCGTCGGGGTGCGCGACCTCGGTGCGACCGGCATGATCGGCGCCGCCGCGCGGAGCATCGCGGTGACCGGCCGCATCGGCATCGTCGTCGCCGAGTCAGCGCCCTTCGTCGCACCGTACGGGGGCACGCGGCCGGCGATCGGCACGAACCCGTTCGCGATCGCCGTGCCCCGTGCCGACGGGCCGCCCCTCGTGCTCGACTTCGCGACCGCGCCCGTGACGATCGCGGAGTTGCGCGGCCGGGCCGAGCGCGGCGAGCCGCTCGAGCCGGGGGTGGCGCTCGATCATGACGGCACCCCGACCATCGACCCGGCCGAGGTCGCCGCGCTCCTGCCGGCTGGTCGCACCGCCTCCCTGCTCGGGCTTGTCGTGCAGCTGCTCGCGGGCGTGGCGGTCGGCGGTGCCGCCACGAGTCAGCGCGAGGGCCTCTTCGCGCGCCGCGGGGCCATGGTCCTCGCCTTCGATCCGCCGAATGCGGAGACCGCCGAGGCATGTTTCCGACTCGTCGAGCGTTGGGCCTCGGCAGGAGGACATGTCCCCGCCCGACTCGATCGGCTGCCGACGCGGCTGAGCGAGCTCCCGGCGGAACTCAACCTCGACCCCGACACGCTTGCGGGCCTGACGGCTCTGGCCCGCTGAACCCCGACGGAAGGAACCTGACGATGCCAGTGAAGGAACACCTCGAAGGCCTGTGGCGCGAGTGGCGCCACCAGCGGGTCGCCGAGCTGTCGCGCCCCTATGGCTGGCCCTCGCTCGTCGCGCAGCACTGGCTCCGGGAGGGTGCTGATCCCGTCGAGCTTGATGATCTCCCGGGTACCTGGGCCGTCGTGGATGGCCGGGTCATCTTCACCCCACCTGCCGACGGCCCGTCGCTGTCGGTCGACGGCGAGTACCCGAGCGGTCCGGTCGAAATCGTGACGGGTCGGAATCAGAGCTACGGGCACGGCCGGAGCGTGCCGGTCTTCTTCGGTGACCGCGAGGTCGAGACGATCCCGCGGACCAACAACGCGGGTGAGCAGATCTTCGGCGTGCGGGTGCGCGACCCGAAGGTCTCAGCGGCGAAGGACTTCTCCTCGGTCGCCGCCTACGACTATGACCCCGCGTGGCGGGTCCCCGCCGTCTTCACCCCGGCCGCGGCGCGCGATGTTGAGCAGGAGACCGTCGAGACCGGTGTCCGCGAGACGACGACCCGCATCGGCACGCTCCGCGTCGAGCTCGAGGGCCGCGCATTCGATCTCGTCGTCATCGGCAAGGAGTCGGCGACGGGCATCCACCCCGTCGTGCACCTGCGCGACGCGACGGCCGGGCACACGACCTATGGGGCGGGTCGCGTCGTCGAGGCGGCGTGGGCGGACGAGGCGCGCACCCGGATCGACTGGGTCGACTTCAACTACCTCGTGCCGCTGCCGTGCGCGTACACGAATTTCGTGACCTGCCCGATCCCGCCGCGCGAGAACGTGCTCGACATCGAGATCCCGGTCGGCGAGCTCAAGCCCGCCGAGACCCTCGAGCGCGTCCTCACCTACGCCGGCTGAGCGGCTATGAGAAGGTGGGGGGCCAGACTGCCACGAGCAGCACGGCGGTCCAGTGGCTGAGGAACGCGAGCAGCGTGCACGCGTGGAAGATCTCGTGGAAGCCGAAGTGCTTCGGTGACGGGTTCGGCCGCTTGAGCGCGTAGACGATGGCCCCGCCGGTGTAGCACAGGCCGCCGGCGAAGACCAGGATCATCGAGATCGGGATCCACACGAAGAAGTCGACGACATACATGAGGGCGCCCCAGCCGAGCCCGAGGTAGAGGACGACGTAGAGCCAGCGCGGCGCGGCGAGCCAGAACACCCTGAAGGCGATGCCGAGCAGGGCCACCCCCCACACGATGGAGATGAGGATGACGCTCTGTGGCATCGGGAGCCCGAGCGTCGCGATCGGGGTGTACGTCCCGGCGATGAGCAGGAAGATGTTCGCGTGGTCGATGCGCCGGAGCACGGCCTTCGTGGTCGGTGACCAGTTGAAGCGGTGGTAGAGCGCGGAGCCGCCGAAGAGCAGGACGGTCGTCAGGAAGAAGACCCCCGACATGAGTTTCGCGAACACCCCGTCCGCGAGCACGACGAGCACGATCCCCAGGGCGATCGCGGCCGGGAGGGTCCCCGCATGGATCCAGCCTCGCCACGTGGGCTTCGCCTCGGCGACCGGCTCCGTGATGCGCACCGGATCGCTCGTCACCGTCATGGTGGGAGTGTACGCCGGGGCGTGCTGAGCGGGCGCCGAGCGTCCTCAGCCGAGCGCGCGTGCGGGGCGGTACCGTATCGATCGTGAACGCGGAGCGCCAGGCGCGAGAGCCCAAGCCCAGCGGGCTCCTGTACCGGCTTTATCAGAATCGGCTCCGCCGGGGACTCGATCACGACCGACTCCCCGACCACGTCGCGATGATCGTCGACGGCAACCGCCGCTGGGCGCGTGAGCGTGGCCTCGACTCGACCGACTACGGGTACCGGGCCGGCGCCGGCGTCTACCGCGACGTCCTCATCTGGTGCGACGATCTCGGGATCCGCCACACGACCCTCTACCTGCTGTCCACCGACAATCTCGAGAAGCGTCCCGCGTCCGAACTCGACGGGCTCGCGGAGATCATCGGTGATCTCGCGGAGGAGCTCGCCGAGGTCCGTAACTGGCGGGTGAAGCAGGTCGGCTCGCCGGCCGGTCTGCCACCGCGACTCCTCGAGCGGCTGCAGCGCGTCGCGGCGCAGACCGCGGCCGAGCCGGGCATGCAGGTCAACCTCGCGGTCGGCTACGGCGGGCGTCGTGAGATCGTCGACGCGATGCGCTCGATCGTCCGTGAGCACGGGCGCGACGGTGGGCGGCTCGAGGACCTCGCCGACGTGCTCACCCCGGAGAAGATCGGTGAGCACCTGTACACGGGCGGTCAGCCAGACCCGGACCTGGTCATTCGCACGTCGGGGGAGCAGCGGCTCAGCGACTTCATGCTGTGGCAGGCCGCGCATTCGGAGTTCTATTTCGTCGACGCGCTCGGCCCCGATTTCCGCGAGGTCGACTTCCTGCGGGCACTGCGCGCATACGGACAGCGGGACCGACGCTTCGGCTCCTGAGGCGACGCCGTCACCCGGTGTTCACCTCGACGACCCCGGGCGCAGGGTGTGTCGCGCCCGAGGCCCCGCCGGGCGAGGGCTAGCGTCAGGGGCATCGGGTCGCAACTCGGTGGCCCGGGGACGGAGCAGTACGTGGCCGACAATCACCGCACGCGGCAGACTACCGCGCCGAAGGGCGCAACGAGGCCGACCGGGGGTGAGCGGGCCGATACGGCGCAGCGCACCTACGTGCTCGACACCTCCGTCTTACTGTCCGACCCGAGGGCGCTGTTCCGGTTCGCGGAGCACAGCGTCGTCATCCCCGTCGTCGTCATCACCGAGCTCGAGAAGAAGCGCCACGACCCGGAGCTCGGCTATTTCGCCCGGCAGGCGCTACGCCACCTCGACGACCTGCGCGCCGAGCATGAGCGCCTCGACTTCCCGATCGCGGTCGGCGACGGCGGCAGCCTCCGCGTCGAGCTCAACCACAGCAACCAGGCGGTGCTCCCCTCCGGCCTCCAACTCGGCGACAACGACTCACGCATCCTCGCCGTCGCGCTCAACCTCGCCGGCGACGGGCTCGACGTCACCGTCGTGTCGAAGGATCTCCCGATGCGGGTGAAGGCCGCATCGATCGGCCTGGCCGCCGAGGAGTACCGTGCGGAGCAGGCGCCCGACAGTGGCTGGACCGGGCAGGCCGAGATCTCGCTC
>DATMFQ010000018.1:0-50310 GCA_035556075.1 Microbacteriaceae bacterium
TGCTGGCCCGAGTGGGATGGCGCAGCTGCGGGCCTTTGAGTCGGCCGCGCGGGGCGGTGCCGAGATCCCCGAGCTGGTGTGCTTCGAGAAGCAGGCGGACTGGGGCGGCCAGTGGAATTACACCTGGCGGACCGGCCTCGACGAGCATGGCGAGCCCGTGCATTCGAGCATGTACCGGAACCTCTGGTCGAACGGCCCGAAGGAGGCGCTCGAATTCGCCGACTACACCTTCGACGAGCACTTCGGCCACCCGATCTCCTCGTACCCACCGCGCGAGGTGCTGTGGGACTACATCGCCGGACGGCTGGAGCAAAGCGATGTCCGGAAGTTCATTCGCTTTGAGACGGTCGTGCGGCTCGTTGCGTTCGATGAGGCGACGCAGCGCTTCACGGTGACGAGTGAGCACCTGCCGTCGGGGGAGACGACGGTCGAGGAGTTCGACCATGTCGTCGTGGCGAGCGGCCACTTCTCCTTCCCGAACATGCCCGAGGTCGCGGGCATCGAGACGTTCCCAGGGTTCGTGACGCACGCGCACGACTTCCGCGGTGCCGAGGGGCTCAAGGACCGCGACGTCCTCGTCATCGGCTCGAGCTACTCGGCCGAGGACATCGGCAGCCAGGCACACAAGATGGGGGCCCGTTCCGTCACGGCGAGCTACCGCTCAGCGCCGATGGGCTACGACTGGCCGAAGGGCTTCGAGGAGCGTCCGGGCATCGAGGTGATCGACGGTGACCGGGTGTTCTTCGCCGACGGCAGCTCGAAGCGCTTCGACGCGATCATCTTCTGCACCGGCTACCTGCACAAGTACCCGTTCCTCCCGGAGGAGCTCGCGCTGAGCGGCCCGAACACCGTGTACCCGGAGGGCCTGTACCGCGGCGTCGTGTGGCAGGAGAACCCCGCGCTGTGCTACGTCGGCGCGCAGGACCAGTGGTTCACCTTCAACATGTTCGACACGCAGGCCTGGTACGTCCGTGATCTCATCCTCGGTGTCGCCGAGCTGCCGAATGCGGCTGACCGGGCCGCCTCGATCGCTGAGTGGCGCTCGCGATTCGAGGCGATCGATGG
Source organism: Microbacteriaceae bacterium (assembly GCA_035556075.1). Lineage (GTDB taxonomy): Bacteria > Actinomycetota > Actinomycetes > Actinomycetales > Microbacteriaceae > 73-13. The sequence continues at coordinate 1,066 of DATMFQ010000018.1, forward strand.
GGTGTCCACGGAGATCGCCTTCCAGGGCGACTACGTCCGGGACCTCCTCGACGAGACCGACTACCCGGAGTTCGATGTCGCCGCGGTCGTCGAGATCTTCATCAGCTGGACCCAGGACAAGCAGCGCGACATCATGGGGTACCGCGACATCTGCTACCGCTCGGTCATGACCGGCACGCCCGCGATCGCGCACCGCACCCCGTGGGTCGAGCAGCTTGACGACAGCCTCGAGCGCTACCTCGCCGACTGCGGGGCACCCGTGACGGCACCGATGCGCGTCCTCAGCGACGCATCAACCTGACGGACGGTGCCCGAGTCGGCCTGACCGCGGGTGTCGGTGACGGCCTGTCGGGGTTTACAGTGGCGATTGACCCCACCGGTCGCGGATACCCACGCTCGAGGCCCGATCATGTCCCACTTGCTCGATCGCCCATGGCGCCGACCCGGCGTCGCTGCCTACGCCCGCAGCCGGATTCGCGCCGCGATCCGCCCGCCGGTGACGGTGTACCCCATGCCACTGGACATCCGGAAGGACCAGGATGTCCCGGTGCGGCTGCACGACGGCGTGACGCTCCGGTGCAACGTGTTTCGTCCGGAGGGGGCGGGTCCATTTCCCGTCCTCCTCTCGGCGCACCCCTACGGCAAGGATCGGGTGCCGCGACGGACCCGTCGGGGTACCTGGCGAATCAACGCGCAGTTCCGGATCATGCACCAGCCCGCGCCCGTGCGGATCTCGGACCAGACGAGTTGGGAGGCACCGGACCCGGTCTGGTGGGTACAGCAAGGCTATGCCGTGCTCAACCTCGACACTCGCGGTGGTGGCCACTCGGAGGGGCGCGGCGAGCTGCTCTCCGACCAGGAGGCAGCGGATATCGCCGAGGTCATCGAGTGGGCTGCAGTCCAGCCGTGGTCGAACGGTCGGGTCGGCATGCTCGGCGTGTCCTACCTCGCCCTGTCGCAGTACAAGGTCGCGGCGCTCGGCCCGCCCGCACTCCGAGCGATCTGTCCCTGGGAGGGCTTCACCGACGCGTACCGTGACTTCTTCACCCCCGGCGGTGTGGTCGAGGACGGGTTCTCCCGGATCTGGCTCGCGATGACGAAGCGCGTCGCCCGGCTGCGCACCGACCTCGGCGCCGAGCGCCGACTGCACCCGACCCGTGACGGGTGGTGGGCGGCGCTGACCCCCGACCTGTCGCGGATCACCGTGCCGATGCTCGTGTGCGCGAGCTTCTCGGACGCCAATCTGCACAGCGTCGGATCGATGCGCGCCTTCGAAGCATGTGGCTCCGTCGAGCGACACGTCTACACACACCGCGGCCCGAAGTGGGCGGTGTTCTACGGCGAGGAGGCGCGACGGACGCAGCTTGCCTTCTTTGACCGCCACCTGCGGGCGCGTGAGGTGGCGCCGCTGCCGCCGGTACGGCTTGAGGTCCGAGACCGCGCCGACCATGTCGTGGCGGTGCGCGCCGAGGAGGAGTGGCCCCTCACCCGCACGCGCTGGCGCCGCCTCTACCTCAGCGCCGACGGCACGCTCGAGGCACAGCCGACCGCGTCGGGCCATATTTCGTTCCCACTGCGCCGTCGCGCCGCCGCATTCGACCATCTCGTCCCTGAGGAGGTCGAGGTGACCGGGCCGATGCTGCTCCACCTGCGTCTGCGGACGCGGGACTCGGTGGATCCGCGCCTCTTCGTCGGCGTCGAGAAGTGGTCGGGTGGCGAGCCGGTACCGTTCCAGGGTTCCTATGGCTACGGTCGCGATCTCGTCGCCCAGGGGCGGCTGCGCCTCGCGCTGCGACGACCAGCGGCCCTGCCCCACAGGCCGCACGGACCCGCGCCCGCTTTCGACACGCTCCAGCCAATCGTTGACGGCGAGGAACTCGAGGTCGAGATCCCACTCAGCCCATCAGCGACGAGCTACCGCGCGGGGGAGCGGCTTCGGCTCCTCGTCGCGGGTCGGGGGCTCGCCCCGCGCAATCCCTTCTTCGGTCACTTCCCAGCGCACTACCGCGCCAGTCCGCGCGGTGAGGCGACGCTCCTGTGGGACGCGGCGCGCCCAAGCTTCCTGGAGATCCCCGTCATCCCATCCTGAGCCCCGATGCCGTCGGACGCACGGCGTAGGGTGGGCGGTGCAGCGCCGCCCACCACGCCGACCGAACGCGACCAGCAGGAGGACCCATGGCCAACGTCGCACAGCACATCGTCGCCACACTCGAGGCCAACGGCGTCGAGCGGGTCTGGGGGATCGCGGGGGACTCGCTCAACGGGTTCACCGACGCCCTGCGCGGCTCGGACGTCGAGTGGATGCATGTGCGGCACGAGGAGGCGGGGGCCTTCGCTGCCGCGGCGGAGGCCGAGCTGACCGGCGAGCTCACCGTGTGCGCCGGCAGCTGCGGGCCGGGCAACCTGCACCTCATCAACGGGCTCTTCGATGCCCAGCGCTCGCGTGTGCCGATGCTCGCGATCGCTGCCCACATTCCTGCTGGGGAGATCGGCACCGGGTACTTCCAGGAGACGCACCCGCAGGAGCTGTTCCGCGAATGCAGCGTCTACGTCGAGCATGTCAGTGACGTCCGGCAGCTGCCTCGGGTGCTCGCCGTCGCGATGCGCGCGGCGGTCGAGCAGCGCGGCGTCGCCGTGCTCGTCATCAGCGGGTCGATGTTCCTCACCGACATGCCCGACGCCGCGCCGGAGGTCATCCGGCCCTCGAACTCCAGGATCCTCCCAGGGCTCGAGGAGCTTCGTGCCGCCGCGACGCTGCTCAACGATGCCGAGCGGGTCACGATCCTCGCCGGCGCGGGCGTCGCCGGCGCCCACGACGAGCTGCTCGCGGTGGCGGAGCTCCTGCAGGCGCCGATCGTGCACGCGATGCGCGGCAAGGAGCACGTCGAATACGACAATCCCTACGACGTCGGGATGACCGGCCTGCTTGGCTTCGCCTCGGGGTACCGTGCGATGTTCGAGGCCGATGCGCTGCTCATGATCGGCACGGACCTGCCGTACCGGCAGTTCTACCCGGTGGACGTGCCCGTCATCCAGATCGACCGCCGCGGGGAGCAGATCGGCAAGCGGGTGCCGGTCGCGGCACCGCTCGTCGGCACGGTGCGGGACTCGCTCCGCGAGCTCGTGCCGCTGTTGACGGGGGCGAAGTCGTCGAAGCACCTCACCGAGATGCGCGACCACTACCTGAAGACGCGCAAGCGGCTCGACAAGCTCGCGAGCCCATCGCGCGGTTCCCGCCCCATCCATCCGCAGTACCTCACGCGACTCATCGACGAGCGCGCGGCGGACGACGCGGTCTTCATCCCCGACGTCGGCTCGCCGGTCGTCTACGCCGCCCGATACCTCACGACGACCCGCGAGCGCCGCATCATCGGCTCCTTCACGCACGGCTCAATGGCGAACGGTCTGCCGATGGGGATCGGGGCGCAGGCCGCGTTCCCGGGCCGGCAGGTCATCTCGCTGTCCGGTGATGGCGGCCTCGGCATGCTCCTGGGTGAGCTGCTCACGGTCCGGGAGCACGGGCTGCCGGTCAAGATCGTCGTCTACAACAACTCCTCGCTCAACTTCGTCGAGCTCGAGATGAAGGCTGACGGCTTCGTGCGCTTCGCCACCGACCTCGACAACCCCGACTACGCGAGAGTAGCGGAGGCGATGGGCATCTGGGGTCGCCACGTCGAGCGCAGCGCTGACCTGCCGGGGGCCGTCGACGACTTCCTCGCCCAAGACGGCCCCGCCCTGCTCGATGTCGTCACGGAGCGCCAGGAGCTGTCGATCCCGCCGGCGATCACCGCGGAGCAGGTCAAGGGATTCTCGCTGTACGCGCTGCGGACCGTGCTGAGCGGGCAGGGCTCGGAGCTCGTCGACCTCGCCCGGGTGAATCTCCGGCAGATCCTGTAGCCCACGCCGCAGATCCGCGAGGCGACCAGCTCGCCCACGATGCGGCCGGGATCCAGCAGAATGAACCAACGGGTCATTCGAGACGAGGGAGCACGGATGGTCGCAGGGGCAGGGCGTGTGCTTGTCGTGGACGACGACCCCGACCTCGTGCAGTTCTTGACGACGCTGCTGGTGCGCCGACTTGGCGTCGTCGTCACCGGGGCGGCCGATGCGACAACCGCGCTCACGGTGCTCGACACCGCCGAACCTGACCTCGTCCTGGCCGACATCGAGATGCCGGGCATGAGCGGCCTCGACCTGCTCGCCGAGATTCGGGCACGGGCGCCGTGGCTGCCGGTCGTGATCATGACCGCCCATGTCTCCGTCGACTACGCCGTCACGGCGCTCCGGGCACAAGCCGACGAATTCCTCACCAAACCATTCGATACCGCGCAGGTGATCGAGGTCGTCGCGCGGCTCATCGAGGCGGGGCGCCTCCGTCGCGAGCACTCCAGCCGACAGGTTGTCCTCGCGGTCGGGGCACACCCCGATGACGTGGAGATCGGCGTTGGCGGGGTCCTTGGCGCGCACCAGGCGGCCGGTGACGCGATCGTCATCCTGACGTTGAGTCGCGGTGCCCGTGGTGGTGACGCGGATCTGCGTCAGCACGAATCGCTCGCTGCCGCGGAGCTCCTCGGTGCCCGCCTCTTCCTCAAGGACCTCACCGACACCGAGATCGACGGCGGCGGGCCCACCGTCCGCCTCATCGAGGAGGTGGTGCGGGAGGTGGCGCCGACCGTCGTGTACACCCACACCCGGCACGACCGCCACCAGGACCACCGGGCGGTGCACGAGGCGACCGTGGTGGCGGCCCGCGGCGTGGCCACGCTCGGCTGCTACCAGAGTCCCTCCTCGACGATCGAGTTCCGCCCGAACCGCTTCGTCGCGATCGACCGCTATCTCGACACGAAGCTCGCGCTCATCGACTGCTTCGCGACGCAGACCGAGACGCGGACATATCTCGATCATGAATTCGTGACGACGACCGCGAAGTACTGGTCGCGGTTCGGCGAGGGCAGCTATGTCGAGCCGCTCGAGATCCTCCGCGATGCGCGCGACCTCGTCAACGTCACCGAACGCACCGAGGTCGAACGCTGATGGTGACCCGCGTGCTCGTCACCGGCGTCGGCGGCGCGGCCGGGATCGCGGTCGTCCGCGGGCTGCTGGGTCGGGAGGACACTGAGGTGTTCGCCGCCGACATGGACGGCTGGGCAGCCGGGCTCTACCTCGTCCCAGCCGAGGCACGTCGACTCGTGCCGCCGGGGCGCGCCCCGGAGTTCGTCACCGCGCTGGCGGCCCTCGTGCACGCCGACGCCATCGACCTCGTCATCTCCACCGTCGACGTCGAGCTCGTCGCGCTCGCCGAGCGTCGCGACGAGCTGGCGCCCGCGATCCTCGCCGCGCCCTCGTCGGAGACCCTCGCGATCGCGCTCGACAAGTACGCGCTCGCCGAGCGGTGCCGCGAGGTGTGTCGGGTGCCGGCGACGCGTCTCGCGGGCCCGGACGCGCTCGCGGTCGACTGGTCATACCCGGTCATCGCGAAGCCGCGTCTCGGCGCGGGCGGCCGCGGCGTCCGGCTCGTCCCCGACCGGGCCGCACTCGAGGCGCTGCCGCTCGATGAGGGTCTCCTCGTGCAGGACCACCTGCCGGGGGAGGAGTACTCGGTCGACGTCCTCGCCGACGCGAGCGGGCACGTCGTCGCGGCCGTCCCGCGGTTGCGCAGCCGCGTGGACTCCGGGGTGGCGATCGCGGGTCGGACGGTGCGCGATGCGGAGCTCGAGTCGTCGGCGGCCGCGGTGGCGCAGGCGATCGGCCTCGTCGGCGTCGCGAACGTGCAGCTGCGCCGCGACCACGAGGGCCGTCCGGCACTCCTCGAGGTCAATCCACGATTCCCCGGCTCGCTCCCGCTGACCATCGCCGCTGGCGTCGACATCCCGTCACTCGTCGTCGACCTCTTCCTCGGTCGGTCACTGCCGTCGTCGATTCCGTTCCGGGAGGTCGCGAGTGTCCGGTTCCTTCAGGACATCGTCCTCGACCTCGACGAGGTGCTCGTCTCCGCGCACGCGGCCCACCAGGACGAGGCGCCGTGACCCGGGCGGAGCTGCGTGGCGACCATCACGTGCATTCGACGTTCTCCGATGACGCGCATTCCTCGCTCGAGGAGAATGTGGTCGCCGCGTCCGTCGCGGGCCTCACGCAGCTGCGGCTCGTCGAGCACGTCCGGGGGGACACCGCGTGGCTGCCCGACTTCGTCGCCGCGGTCCGCGCGCTTGAGGTGCCCGCGGGACTGACCGTCCGCACCGGTGTCGAGGCGAAGCTGCTGGATGCCGCCGGCACGCTCGACCTGCCGCCGCTGCCGCCGGGCATCGACGACATCCTCATCGCGGACCATCAGTTCCCCGGCCCGGACGGGCCCTGGTCGCCGAGCGAGACGGCAGCGCGGATCCGGGCGGGCGAGTTCAGCGCGGGCGGGGCGCTCGACCTGCTCGTCGAGGCGACGATGGCGGCGATGCGTCGCTATCCGGGCAATCAGCTCGCCCACCCATTCTCGATCCTGCCGAAGATCGGCCTCGACGAGTCCGCGCTCGGGCCCGAGCGTCTCGCCGCCTGGGCGGGCGCGTGCGCGGCGACGCAGACGATCGTCGAGGTGAACGAGAAGTGGGCGTGCCCGGGACCCGAGGCGATCCGCGCGGCACGAGCAGCCGGCGTCGTCCTCGTCGCCTCGACCGACAGCCACCGCGCCGAGGAGGTCGGCCGCTACGACGCCGTCGTGCGCCTGCTCGAGACGGCGGACGGGTGATCGACGTATGAGCCTCGACTGGACAGCGGTGATGACGACGGCGCTCGTCACGCTGCTCGTCGTCTTCGTCCTGGTCGGGACCGTCCCGGTGTGGGCGACCGCACTGCAGTACGCGGTCCTGCCGTTCCACGCCGTCATCAACCATTACGGCAAGGCCGGCTACGCCTGCCCGCGGGTGGCCGTCATCGTGCCGGCGTGGAACGAAGCGCTCGTGCTCGGTGCCGCGATCGACCGGCTCCTCCGGCTCGACTACCCACCCGATCGGCTGCGGATCTACGTCGTCGACGACGCGTCGACGGATGCGACCCCCGAGGTCGTGCGGGCGCTGGCGCTCGCGCACCCGGGGCGCGTCGTGCACCTGCGCCGGGACCGGGGCGGCGAGGGTAAGGCCCACACGCTCAACCACGGGATCTCGATCGTCCTCGCGGAGCCGTGGGCGGAAGCCATCCTCATCATGGACGCCGACGTCATCTTTGCGGCCGACTCGCTGCGCAAGATGACCCGGCACTTCGCCGATCCGAAGGTTGGGGCGGTCACCGCGTACATCGCGGAGGGCAGCGCGGATCGCAACGCGATCACGCGGTTCATCGGCATCGAGTACGTCATGGCGCAGCTCGGCTCACGCCGGGCGCAGAACGTCCTCGGCGCGATCGCCTGCCTCGCTGGCGGCGCCCAGCTGCACACTCGAGCCAATCTCGAGGCGATCGGCGGCCGGATCCCGACCGGGACGCTCGCCGAGGACACCATGGCGACCTTCGAGTCGCAGCTGCGAGGTCGGCGCATGGTGTTCGAGCCGCACGCGCTCGTCCTCGCCGAGGAGCCGCGGACGATCCGTGCGCTGTGGAAGCAGCGGCTGCGCTGGGCGCGCGGCAATGTGCAGGTGACGAAGCACTACCGCCAGCTGTGGTTCCGTCCAAGCCGCACGCATCGACTCGGCGGTATTGCCTTCGGTCTCATCTGGTTCAGTGTCCTGCTGCTCCCGGTAATGATGGTGCTCGCCGCCGTCGGTCTCGTTGGGCTCATGTGGCTGCACAGCTCTCTCGCGGCCTTCGTGTTCAGCCTGATGTGGATCGCCGCGGCGGTGGTCTACGTCTACTCGATGCTCGTCGCCGTGCAGCTCGATCCGCGCACCGGGCTGCGGTCGTGGCGGGAGGCGATCCTGTTTCCGGGGATCGGTTCGCTCATCCTCATGGCGGTCGCGATCTCCCCGCCGCTCGTCGAGCTCGTGTGGGCGCAGCTCGGGGTCGTGGTCGAGGGCTCGACCGAGCTCGCGCTGCTCGTGGCCATGTATGTCTGGGGGCCGGTGGCCATGCTCGGCGCCTGGCTTGCGCGCGTCGTCGAGCCGGTGCCGGTGCTCGGGTGGCTGCTGTCACGTGTGCTGCTCTACGTCGTCGGGTACGGCTCGCTGCTGTGCGCGATCACGGTCGACGCCTATGTGCAGGAATGGCGGCGTGCGGACATGACCTGGAGCAAGACGGAGAAGGTGGGGAGGGTGCTCGGATGACGACGCCGACACGCAGTGAAGTGGCCGCGGTGCAGCGGGAACTCCGGCGGGACGCTCGACTGGAGTGGCGGGTCCTGCTCAAGGCCGGGGGCGCGCTGGTCCTCGTCACGGTAGCGGTCCTCCTTCGTGAGCTCGCGCTGTGATGCGGCGCCCCGTGCTCACCCGCGGCGACGGTCCTGGCGCCTGGCTGTCGCGGCTCATCGAGCGGCCCAGTCCGATCGCGAAGCAGCTCCCGACCGTGCTGCTCCTCGTCGTCGGGGTCGTGCTCGTCGCGGCGTTCGACACGATTGACTTCACCTCGGTCGCCGAAGCGACCATCGGCATCTCGGGCGTCGTCGTCGCGACCGTCCTTGCCGGCTTTCTGACCGTGCGGGGGATGTGGGACGGCTGGGTCGTGCTCCTCGTGCCGATGATCGACGTCATCGCCCTCGGCTTCTTCCGCGTCGGCACCGGCGGGATCGCGTCACTGTTCGGCGGGTTCGTCCTCGTCCCCGTCGTTTGGCTCGCATCGGCGCCGCGACGACGCTACATCGCCGTGGCGGTCGTGCTCGCCGCAGTCGCGCAGCTGCTGCCGTTGTTCGCCGAACCGCCGTCGAGCGGCGAGCAGTGGTTGCGCGGCGTCATCACCCCGCTCGTCTACGCGATAGTCGCCGTCGTCGTCAACGAGCTGGCCCGGTTGCAGCGTGAGCGGACCGAGCTCGCGGAGCGACTCGCTGAGGACCGTGCGGCCGCACTGCGCGAGAGTTCGGCCGCCCTTGAGCAGCTGCGTGCGAGCGAGCAGCGTTACCGGCAGTTGTTGGTCGAATTCCAGAGTGTCTGGGATGCGACGACGGCGCAGGCAGTCATCAGCACGGACCTCGACGGCACCGTCGTGCGGTGGAATCCGGGCGCGGTGCAGCTCTTTGGCGGGGACGAGACCGAGGTCGCCGGTCGACTGCGGGTCGATGCGCTGTGTCCCGCGGCGACGCTCGAGCTGCTTGCCGAGGGTGGGACGCACGAGACGGCTGACCCGCTCGCGATCGGGGTGCGACGGCTCTTCCTGGATGCGGACGCCGGGGAGCGGGTCGAACGCGAGCTCGACCTGCTCGGTCGCGGCGCGACGATCATGCCGATGCGCCTCACCGTCACGCCGCGCCGCGACGCGCTCGGGGCACAGCTCGGCTACCTGCTCGTCGTCTCAGACGAGACGCGCGCCGCCGAGGTCGCCCGCCTCAAGGATGAGTTCGTCGGCACGGTCTCGCACGAGCTGCGCACGCCACTCACCTCGATCCTTGGCTATGTCGAGCTGCTCACCGACGGCGAAGATGAGCACCTCGATGCGGAGCAGCGCCAGTTCCTCGCGGTCATCGAGCGCAATGCCCGTCGGCTGGCCAAGCTCGTCGGCGACCTGCTCTTCACCGCGAAGGCGGAGGCCGGGCAGTTCCCGCTGGAGCTTCGCGAGACCGACATCGTCCCAGTCGTCCTGCAGGCGGTCGAGTCCGCGAGGCCGATCGCGCACCAGGCGGGCATCGAACTCGCCGTGGTCGCGGCGGCGGTGCCGCCGATGCGCCTGGACCCCGAGCGAATCGGGCAGACGGTCGACAATCTGCTGACGAATGCGTTGAAGTTCACCCCGCGTGGGGGCCGCGTCACCGTCCATGTCGAGGCTGAGGCGGATGCGGTGGTCGTCACGGTCGCCGACACGGGCCATGGCATCCCGCAGGAGGAGCTCGAGCGCATTTTCGGGCGCTTCGTCCGTGCCCCCTCGGCGATGCGCGACATGGTCCCCGGGGTCGGGCTTGGGCTCGCGATCTCGCGGGCGATCGTGCTCGCGCACGGCGGCACGATCACCGTGCGGAGCGAAGTCGGCGTCGGCACCGAGTTTGCGGTGCGGATCCCGTTGGCCGCGTCCCCGTGAGGGCGTACGATCGCACGGTCGGCGCGGCGGTGGCCGGTCGACGCACGTGCACGTGACGTACGAGGGAGAGCAACCCAAGATGTTTGCGAAGAAGGGTGACGCCGCCGTCCTGGCCAAGCTTGCCGATGCCCCCGCGCCGTACCGCGAGATCGCCGAACGCCTGCACCAGATCATTCGGGAGAGTGCGCCGGGCCTCGAGCCGATCGTCCGCTGGGGCCTGCCGTTCTACACGCGGGGCGGCAAGGATGTCTGCTACATCAAGCCCGACAAGGATTTCGTCGCCTTCGGCTTCGGTGAGGTGGTGAACCCGGCGTATGAGGCGGGTGCCCAAATGCACCCGATCGCATGGACGATCACCTCCCTGGACGAGGCGACCGAGGCGAGGATCGGCGCGCTCGTCGCCAAGGCGGCCGGCTGAGCGCAGTGGCGCATTCGTGCCTCCGCCCGCGGCAAGATCATCCAGAAGGATGAGGGATTCGGCCCAGTCACCGCGGTGCCGTCGGTTAGGTTGAAGCGGTGTTCCGGACCCCGCAGACCCTGTTTCGCGCCCTCGCGATCGCGGAGGCGGTCTCGTGGACGCTGCTCATCGCGGGGCTCATCCTGCGGGCGACCGCGGGACTGGACGTGGCCACGACGATCGGCGGCGCGATTCACGGCTTCGTGTTCCTGTCGTACGGCGCGACTGCCGTGCTCCTCACGCTGAACAACCGGTGGCAGCCCTGGCCCGCGATCGTCGCGATCGTCAGCGCGATCATCCCGTACGCGACGATTCCGGTCGAGATCTGGCTCGCCCGCTCGGGCCGACTCGCCGGTCAGTGGCGTATCTCGGAGGCCGAGGACCCGGCGGATCGACGCTGGTACGACGCACTGCTGCGCTGGTTCCTCCGGCGACCGTGGGTACTCGCCGTGCTCATCGTGCTCCTGGTCGTGCTCATCTTCGTCGTGCTCCTCGTCATCGGTCCGCCCGGCGGGCGCGGCTGACGAGGCGTCACGCGGCGGGGGAGCGCACGACCGCATTCGTCACGGATCGGATGCCGGCGATGACCAGCAGCACGGCTACGATCGCCCAGGCGGCGACACCGATCCACACCCAGACGGCGGCAAGCTGCTGCATGAACTCGGTGCTCGTGGCGCGCCCGAGCGTCTCCGACGCGACCGCATACATGCCGAGCGGGAACACGATGCTCCACAGCGACGGGTGATAGGCAGTGGAGTACCGGCGCACGACATGACGCCACACCCCGAAGATGACGAGCATCGGGATGAACCAGCTCCCGAAGGCCCACAGCACGACGCTGAGCCCCGCGATGAACGGGCGGATCTCGGCCAGCAGTGCGAGGGGGTGTGCCGCGCCGAGGTCGAGGATGCCAGCCGCGGCCCGCACACTGATCGCGGTGGCGCCCATGAGGATCCAATACGCGGGCCCCATGTCCTTGGGTGTCGTCTCCACGAGGAAGAGCCGGAGGAAGATGATACCGACGAGGATCAGGTAGAGCACGATGCCGACGCCCCAGAACAGCACGGCGGTCGGTCCGAGCAGGTCCTGCCCGGCGGCCCACGGCAGTTGCGGAGCCAGCGAAGTCGCCAGCACGGCGATCGACTGCGTGCCGACGACCCAGATGAGCCACGACCCATTGATGTCCCGAAGCGCCGGCCGGTTGCCGACGAGGACGACCGAGCTGAGCAGTCCGTAGGTGAGGACGAGCCAGAGCAGGAATGCGGCGATGCCGAGGATCGTCGCGACGAGCCACCAACCGTGGGGGAGGAGGGCGGTCGCGAGCACATTCGTGCCGGCGATGACCGTGAAGTAGGCGATTGCACTACTCGGGTCGCGCAGCGTCGCGAGGAAGCGTCGCGGGAATCGCGCGGCCCGCACGAGGTAGGCCGTGCTCAGCAGGACCCAGCCCAGCGCGGTGGCGACGAGGAGCGCCTGGGCGATCAGCCCGTGCCCGAGCAGGCGCGCGCCGATCGCGACGATGCCGGTCGCCATGACGAGCGCGAAGTACGCGGGATCGAGGGTCGCGAGCCAGGCGCCCACCCGGCCCGTCGGCATCGGCTCCAACTCGTGCGCACCCGTGGGGCGTCCCGGCGGCGTCTCCAGCCGCATCGCTACGCCGTCGGGATGGCGTCGGCGATCGGGGCGGGGCCGTCATAGAAGTTGACGGTCTGCCGGATGGCGGCACCCCGGGTGATGACGTGCACGAGGACCTCGGCGACGTTGTCGCGCGAGGTCGACATGTCGGCCGGTGGGTGCCCGGCGACATCTCCGGCGTGGTCCGCGAGTTGGATGCGCCCGCTGCCCGGCTCGAGGGTGAGGGAACCGGGGCCGAGAATGGTGTAGTCGAGATCGGTGCCGCGCAGGTGCGCGTCCGCAGCGCTCTTGGCGAGCACATACGGGTAGAACGAGCTCGTCGGTTCGACTCGCTCCATGTCGACCGAGGCGGTCGCGTAAGAGACGGTGACGAAACGGCGCACCGCGGCGTGCTCCGCCGCTTGCATCGCACGTACCGCGGCCTCGTAATCGACCGCATTCGTCCGGACCGGGTTGCCGCCACCAGCGCCGGCGGCGAACACGACCGCGGCCGCGTCGGTGAATGCCGCCGCGAGGTGATCGACTTCCGCCCGCTCGATATCGAGGAGGACGGGGAGCGCGCCAGCCGCTTCGAGGTCGGCACAGTGCTCGGGATTTCGAATGATCCCGGTGACGGACCACCCGGCGGCCACAAACTTGGGGGCTGCGAGCCGCGCAACCTTGCCGTGCCCGCCGAGGATGATGACCCGCTTCCTGTTGGCCATGTCCATCTCCGTCCCTGTCGAGGTCGCTGACGACCTCGTTGATGTCGGTTCGCTTCGACCCTACGACCTCGCGCCCGCCCGGCCGCGGCACCACCGGGGGCTCAGGACTTCATGAGCCGCGCGATCGCCTCGCTCGCCTCCTTGATCTTGGCCTCGGCGGCCTCGCCGCCGAGCTCCGCGGCGTCGACGAGACAGTGCGAGAGGTGGTCATCAAGGAGGCCGAGGGCGACCGCATCGAGCGCACGCTTCATGGCGCTGATCTGCGTGAGGATGTCGATGCAGTATTGCTCCTCGTCGACCATTCGTGAGATGCCACGGGCCTGACCCTCGATGCGCCTGAGGCGATTGAGGTAGCGGGCCTTGTCGCCGATATAGCCGTGGTGGGCGGTCATGCTGATGATCCTCTCGCAGCGGCGCGGAACCCGCGCAGTCGCAGGCTGTTGCCGACGACAAAGACGCTCGAGAATGCCATGGCGGCGCCCGCGAGCATAGGGTTGAGCAGGCCGAGCGCCGCGACGGGGATCGCCGCGACGTTGTACGCGAACGCCCAGAACAGGTTCCCCTTGATCGTCCCGAGCGTGCGCCGCGACAGCCGAATGGCGTCGGCGGCGCTGCGCAGATCACCGCGGACGAGCGCGATATCGGCTGCCTCGATCGCGACATCGGTGCCCGTGCCCATCGCGAGCCCGAGGTCGGCGGTCGCGAGGGACGGCGCATCGTTCACACCGTCGCCCACCATCGCGACGACCCTGCCCTCGCGTTGCAGGCGGGTCACGACCGCCGCCTTCTCCTCGGGGAGGACCTCGGCGATGACCTCGTCGATGCCGACCTGAGCGGCGATGTGGCGGGCCGCGGCCGCGTTGTCGCCCGTGAGGAGGATGGGGCGGAGCCCCAAGTCGCGGAGCATCGTGATCGCCTCGGCACTCGTCGGCTTCACCGTGTCGGCGACGACGAGGATGCCGCGCGAGACGCCGTCCCAGGCGACGGCGACGACGGTCTTGCCCTCGGATTCGGCCTGCGCCTTCGCCGCGGCGACGCCAGCGCTGAGTGGCCGAGGGAGCAGGGCCTCGCGGCCGACGATGAGGGCGTGCCCATCAACGGTGCCCGTCACGCCGCGACCGGGCACGTTGTCGAAGGATTCGACGGCCGGGAGGTCGCCGACGCGCTCGACCGCGCCCTTCGCGATCGCCTGGGCGATCGGGTGCTCGGAGGCGTCCTCAAGCGCGCCGGCGAGGCGGAGCAGCTTCGCCGCATCCGTCCCGGGCTCGGTGACGACGTCGATGAGGTCCATGCGGCCGGTCGTGACCGTGCCCGTCTTGTCGAGGAGGATCGTGTCGACGCGGCGCGTGGACTCGAGGACCTCGGGGCCCTTGATGAGGATGCCGAGCTGCGCGCCACGACCCGTGCCGACGAGCAGCGCGGTCGGGGTCGCGAGGCCGAGCGCGCACGGGCAGGCGATGACGAGGACCGCGACGGTCGCGCTGAAGGCGTAGGCCGCTGGCATGCCGAGGGCGAGCCAGGTCACGAGCGTGGCGAGGGCGATGACGAGCACGATCGGCACGAAGATGCCGGAGATGCGGTCGGCGAGGCGCTGCACCTGTGCCTTGCCGGTCTGCGCCTCCTCGACGAGTTTCGCCATCTGTGCGAGCCGCGTCTCCGCGCCGACGCGGGTGGCACGGACGAGGAGCCGTCCGCTCGTGTTGAGTGTTGCGCCTGTGATCGCGTCGCCGACGCCGACCTCGACGGGGACGGACTCGCCGGTGAGCATGGCGGCGTCGATCGCGCTCGCACCGCTGACGACGACGCCGTCGGTGGCGACCTGCTCGCCGGGCCGCACCACGAATTCATCCCCGACGCGCAGCTCCTCGATCGCAATGCGCGTCTCGATGCCGTCCCGTACGACGGCGACGTCCTTCGCGCCGAGCTCGAGGAGGGCGCGCAGCGCTGCGCCGGCCTGTCGCTTGGCGCGCAGCTCGAGGGTGCGTCCAAGGAGGATGAATGTCGTCACCCCGGCGCCGACCTCGAGGTAGATGTTCGCCGCGCCGTCGCTCGGCGTCAGCACGAGCTCGAAGCCGTGCATCAACCCGGGCTGCCCCGCGGTGCCGAGGAAGAGCGCGTACAGCGACCAGAGGAGCGCGGCGGAGGTGCCAAGCGAGATGAGGGTGTCCATCGTCGCCGCGCCGTGCCGCAGGTTCACCCAGGCGGCATGGTGGAACGGCCACGCGCCCCACACGATGACAGGTGCGGCGAGCGCGAGGGAGGCCCACTGCCAGTAGGTGAACTGCAGCGCCGGGATCATCGCCATCGCGATGACCGGGACCGTGAGGATCGTCGAGATGATGAGGCGCTGGCGGAGCGCGGTGAGCGCGGGGTCGGGGGCCGGCTCGTCGGTTGCGCCCTCGAGCGCTGCGGTCGCGCGACGCTGCACCGGCTTCGGCAGGGTCGCGGTGTAGCCCGCCTGCTCGATCTGGGTGATGAGGAATGCGGGGTTGGTCCCGGCGGGCGCCGTCACCTTCGCCTTCTCGGTCGCGTAGTTGACGGTCGCGACGACGCCGTCAAGCTTGTTGAGCTTACGCTCGACCCGATTGGCGCAGGAGGCGCACGTCATCCCGCCGATCTCGAAGTCGAGCTCGAGGTCGGCGGGGACGACGGGGGTGGTAGTCGTCATCGCCAGCTCAGACGCGCGCGGCCACGTAGCCCGCCTCGGCGACTGCCGCGAGCACGGCGGCATCCTCGACGGGCTGCGCGGCGGTCACGACGAGCCTGCCATCAGGCGCGCTCACCTCGACGTCGGTGACGCCGTCGAGGTGACCGACTTCCTCGCGTACCGACATCTCGCAGTGCCCGCAGGTCATCCCAGTCACGTGGTATTCGGTCGTCGTCATGAGCGTCGTGCCCTCCGTTCGTGATACCCCACCTGGGTATGCAACAAAGTCTACGTGATACCCCGTTTGGGTATTCCCGACCCGACGAAGTCCGACCGGTACGGACGAAGGCTCCCCGTGTCGCCGGCTCCTGCGCCGTAACTAGCTGCCGCCTGGAATGTGGACCAGCGAGATCGTCCACAGGGCAGCTTCCGGCTACACCGCGCCCGATGTCCCGAGCAGGGTGCCGATCCCGAAGGTGACGAGCAGCGCCGCCGCGCCGCCGACGACGACGCGGACCGTCGGACGGAGCATCGGGGCGCCCCCGAGCCGTGCACCGAGCGCACCGGTGATCGCGAGTGCGAGCAGAACCGCGCCGAAGGTGACGGGGATCCGCAGCGCCTCAGGGAGGAATGCGGCGGTGGCGAACGGCAGCACCGCGCCAGCGAGGAAGGCGATCGCGGAGGCGAACGCCGCATGCCACGGACTGAGGATCTCGTCGGGGTCGAGGTGCAGCTCGGCCTCCAAGTGTGCACGGAGTGCGTCGTGCTCGGTCAACTCGGTCGCGACCTGCCGAGCCGTCTCGGGACGCAGACCCTTCGCCTGGTAGATGCCGGCCAACTCCTCGAGCTCCGCCTCGGGCATCTCCGCGAGCTCGGTGCGCTCTTTCGCGATGAGGGCGCGCTGCGAGTCCGCCGAGCTCGACACGGAGACGTACTCGCCGAGTGCCATCGAGATCGCGCCACCGATGACGGCGGCGGCCCCCGCGACCATGATCGCGCCATTGTCCGTGGTCGCGCCCGCGACGCCGACGACGACTGCGGCGACCGACACGATGCCGTCATTCGCGCCGAGCACGCCGGCACGGAGCCAGTTCAGTCGGGACGCAACATTCTGGTCATGTGGTTCGGTGCCGTGCGAGTCCGCATCCGCATTCATGACCGACAGCCAATCATCGTTGCCGATCGGCTGCTAGCAATCGAAGCCTTGCCTGAATCGGTCCGCAGCGTGCCGCCGCTGCACCAGGCTCAGGAGGACTGCGCGCGCCGTACTACCGCGTTGGGCGAGAGATCCAGGCGCCGCAGCAGCTGTGCATTCAGCGCGACGACGATGGTCGACAGCGACATGAGGATCGCGCCGACCGACATGGGCAGGACGAAGCCGATCGGGGCGAGGACCCCGGCGGCGAGCGGGACCGCGAGCAGGTTGTAGCCAGCGGCCCACCAGAGGTTCTGCTGCATCTTCCGATACGCGGCACGGGACAGCTCGATGACGCTGAGGACGCTGCGCGGGTCCGAGCTCGCGAGCACGACGCCGGCCGAGGCGATCGCGACGTCCGTGCCGGCGCCGATTGCGATGCCGACATCGGCCTGTGCGAGGGCGGGTGCGTCGTTGACGCCGTCGCCGACCATGGCGACGCGCTTGCTCTGCTGCTGCAGCGAGGCGACCATGCCGGCCTTGTCCTCGGGGCGTACCCCGGCGAAGACGCGGTCGATACCGAGCTCCGCGCCGACCGCGTTCGCGACCGCCGCCGCGTCACCCGTGATCATCGCGACCTCGACGCCGCGGCGGTGCAGCGCGGCGACCGCCTCGCGGGACTCGGGACGGATCTCGTCGGCGAGCTTGAGGGCACCGATGACCTCGCCGTCACGGAGCACGTGGAGGATGATCGCCCCCTCCTCACGCCACGTTGCGGCGACGCTGAGCTCGCTCGCCCCGGCCTCCTCGAGCAGATAGGGACCGCCGACCCGAATGCGGGCGCCGTCGACGAGGGCGGCGACCCCGACCGCGGGAGACGAGGAGAAATCGCTTGCGCGAGGGAGTTCGAGACCCCGATCGCCCGCGGCACGCCGGATTCCCCTCGCGAGCGGGTGCTCGCTGTCCGACTCGGCCGCGGCGGCCAAGGCGAGGACGGCGGACTCCTCGGCCCCAGCATTCGTCGCGATCATCGTCACGATCGGCTCGCCGACGGTGAGCGTCCCGGTCTTGTCGAAGAGCACGACATCGACCGTGCGCATGCCCTCGAGGGCGAGACGGTCCTTCACGAGGACGCCGCCGCGGGCCGCGCGCTCCGTCGCGATGGAGACGACGAGGGGGATCGCGAGCCCGAGCGCATGCGGGCAGGCGATGACCAGCACGCTGATCGTGCGGACGACCGCCGCGTCGGGGTTGCCGACGAGCGACCACACGATGGCCGTCAGGATCGCAGCGGTCAGCGCGAACCAGAAGAGCCATCCTGCGGCGCGGTCCGCGATGCGCTGCGCGCGGGAGGAGGAATGCTGTGCCTCGGCGACGAGCCGCTGGATGCCCGCGAGCGCGGTGTCGTCACCCGTCGCGGCGACCTCGATCCGGAGCCCCGAGTCGGTCGCGACCGTGCCCGCGGTCACGACGTCACCGATGCCGCGCGTCACCGGCCGAGACTCGCCGGTGAGCATCGACTCGTCCATGTCGGCGCGGCCCTCGGCGATCCGGCCGTCGGCCGGGACCCGGCCGCCGGGCCGGACGATGACGAGATCGCCGACGCGCAGCTCACTCGGCGCGACCGGGACGATGGCCTCGGCCTCGACACGCTCGGCGACATCCGGCAGCATCGCGGCGAGCGAGTCGAGCGCGGAGGTCGTCGCGGCGAGCGAGCGCATCTCGACCCAGTGGCCGAGCAGCATGATGACGATGAGCAGCGCGAGCTCCCACCAGAACTCGAGCTCGTGTGGCAGCAGCCCGATCGTCGCACCCCACGACGCGAGGAATGCGACGGTGATCGCGAGCCCGATGAGCAGCATCATCCCGGGTCGCCTCGCGCGGAGTTCGTCGACGGCGCCGGTGAGGAACGGCCTGCCACCCCAGACGTACATCACGGTGCCGAGGACGGCGGCGATCCAGATCGTCCACGGCGCGAGCTCGTAGCCGATGAGCATCGCGAACATGGGGGAGCAGCCGACCACGGGGAGCGCGATGACGAGATTGAGCCAGAACAGGCGACGGTATTGATGGACGTGCGCGCTGTGGTCGTGACCGGCGTGTGCGTGCTGCGCGTCGTGCTCGTGGCTGTCGTGTGCGTCCTGCGAGGCGTGCTCATGCATGGTTGCATAGTCCCATGACGCAGAGTGCCATCGTCGCAGTGAGCTGGTGGATGATTCTGCCGCTCATCGGCATCGGTTCGCTGCTGCACTTCCTCTATGACTGGACGCGGCACAGCCGGCTCGTGGCCGTCTTCGGCGCCGTCAACGAGAGCTACTGGGAGCACATCAAGATCGCGGTGTGGCCGACGCTGCTCCTGCAGCTCGTGCTGTTCGCCGCGGGCGGTCACCGATACCCCGCCTTCGTCCCTGCGGCGACGGTCGCGCTCTATGCCATCCCGGTCGCGATGGTCGGCCTCGTCTTTCTCTACAAGCATTTCGTCAAGCGCAATCGAGTGTGGATCGACATCACGGTCTTCGGCGTCGTCATCGCGATTGCGCAAGCGGTCTTCGTCGACCTGCTCGTCCGGCTCGATGCCGGTGTCGGGACGGTCATCGCGGCGGTGTGCTTCCTGGCGGGCCTGCTGACCGCATTCCTTCGGTTCACGCTGCGGCCGCCGCCGGAGACCGACGTGTTCATCGACCCGATCACCGGCCGGTACGGGCTCGACGGTCATCCGCTGCGTCAGTGAGCGCTGCGCACCGACTTAGCCTGCCGCCTCCGTCGCGATCACGGTCATGACCATGCCCATTGCCCGGTGGTTGCTCACCGAGCACCAGCCGTCGAGGTCCTCGGTGATGACGCCGACGTCGATCGTCTCTGAGTCGTCCGGCCAGAGTCGCTCGCCCTTGACCCCGTTGGCGAAGACGAGGTCGTGGACGTCGCTCCGGTCAGTGTTCGTGAGCTCGATGATGAGCCGGGTCCCGGATGGCACCTCGATGACTTCCGGGGTGAAGCGCATGTCGGCCGCCTCGACCTGCACCGTCATGACCGGCGCGTTCGGGTCGCCAGCACCCGCACCCGCGGGTGCGCACGCTGCCACCGTCAGCATGATGGTGAGCAGCCCTGCGGCGGCCAGGGCGATGCGCCGTGGCGCGTGGATACGGTCGCCGGCAAGTCGTCGAGTCATGTGCGGTTCACCACAGGCCAATTTAGTCAGTCCTCGCTCGAGACGTTGATGATCCCCTGCGCACCGATCTCGGCATCGAGCATGAAGTGCGAAACAAACGGGTAGTGCCCGGCCTCCGGGAAGACGAGCTCGACGAAGCCGCCCTGCGCGGGCAGCAGCCCGAGTGCCTGCGAGCCCGTGGCCGCCTCGCGGTCGATGAGGTAGCGCCCCTCCGACCACACCGTGTCGAACTGGCCACCGACGATGTGGAAGCTCGACGGCCGCTCTATCCCCGCGTCGAGGACCCAGAAGCGCACTCGCTCGCCCACCTCCGCGGTGAGCGGCTCATGCGCGTACTGGCTCGCATGACCGTTGAAGGTGACGAGGTCCGGCCGGCGCGCCGCGATCTTGTCGACATCGACCTCGCCCCCGTCATGGTCGCCGAGGTAGTACTCGCCCTGCACGAGTACGTAGCTGCGGTCGACCGCGGGCAGATCATCCGGCTCGATGATGACCGCGCCGTACATGCCGTTCGCGATATGCGCGCTCATCGGCATCGTCGAGCAGTGATACATCCAGATGCCGGCACGCTCCGCGGTGAACCGGTAGGTGAGCTGCTCGCCCGGCGCGATGGTCCGCATCGGACCGTCGGGGGCGAGCGCGCTGGCGTGGAAGTCGATCGAGTGCCCGATCGTGCCGTCATTGACGAGCGTCACCTCGAAGACGTCACCGACGCGCCCGTGCAGCACCGGCCCCGGCGCGGTGTCGCCGTACGTCCACAGCGTCTGGGTCACGCCGGGCGCGACCTCGACGACGGTGTCACGCGCGGTGAGCGTCACGCGGTGCGTCGTCGGCCCGACGCTCGGCGGCAGCGGTGGGAGCACTGGATCGAACCGCCGGAATGCGGGCCCCGGCTCGGCCGTGAGATCGATGCCCGCCGTGGCGCTCGCAGTTGTGCCGTGGCCCGCATGGCCGCTCCCCGCATTCGTCTCCGTCGGTGCAGCACCCGTCGCGACGATCGTCATGACCATGCCCATCTGGCGGTGGCCGACGACGGAGCACCACCCGTCGAGGTCGTCAGTGATGACGCCGACATCGAGGGTCTCGGTCTCGCCGGGGGCGAGGCGCCCGCTCGTGACGCCGTTGGCGACGACGAGGTCGTGCACCATCGAGGCATCCGCATTCGTCAGTTCGATGATGAGTCGGGACCCGGCGGGGACCTCGATGACCTCCGGGGTGAAGCGCATATCGGCCGCCTCGACCTGCACCGTCACCACCGGGGCATCCTCGTCGATGAGGGCTCCACCACCCCAGCCGAGCGAGGTCGGGTCGATCGCGGCACAGGCGGTGACGGTCAGCATGACGGCGACGAGGCCCGCGACCGCCTGCCCAGCACGGCGCCCGCGCGGCTGCTCGCCCTCCGGCGCGATCGGACCGTGCCGCCGCTCCTCGAGGATGGCCCCCTGGCGCTTCGCCCGCCGCTGCGCGCGCATTGCCGCGAACATGATCGGCAGGAAGCTCGCCATCGCGATGAGGTAGAGGATCGAGACGGCCACCCGGATAAGGCTCGACATGGGGAGGACGTAGACGACGAGCGCCGTGTTCGCCATCGCGACCCGCAGCGGACCGAGTCGGTCGAAGCCGGTCGTCCCGATGCGCACCGGGGTGGGACCGCCGCCGAGCACGACCGGGGTGAGGTAGCTCAGCGCGCCGACGAGCACCTGTGCGGCGAACCCCGCGACGAGGAACGGCACGAGCGCATCAATGAGCGAGGCGACCCCGGCAACGCCCGAACCATCGAGGAATGCGATGGCCGTGCCGATCAGGAGCGCCGCGACACAGCCCGCCCACCACAGCAGCGCCATGCCGACCGAGAGTGCCGCGAAGCTCCGCGGCGGTGCCTGCCGCGCCGCCCGCCACAGCGACACCCCGATGACGATGAGGCCGGCGAGATACCCGGCCAGGCCGAGCGCGAGCACTGGCAGCAGCGCGAGCGTGGCGCCAAGGGCCGCGACGACGACCCCCGCCGCGAGCCAGGGGAGGGCCCGGACCGCCCCCGTCGGCGCGAACTCGTCGGCCCGCGTGCGCAGGATCGTCGGCCACAGTGTCACGACCGTACCGGCGACGGTGAGCCCGATCCACCCGAGGACGTTGATGAGCGCGTGGGCGAGGACGAGCTGGGGCGCCGCATCGCCACTGGCGAGGAATGCGCCGAGTGCGGCCCCGACGGTGAGCAGTGCGGCAGCCACGACATAGTAGCGGACGCTGCGCCCGAAACGCCCCGGCAGGGATCGACGCGCCCGCCGAAGGAGGCTGGCCCCGTGCCAGATGACGGCGGTGATGAGGCTCGCGGCACCGATAAGGGTCACGGGCCACACCAGCGTGGGCACGCCAACGAGGACGAGCGCGGCGCCGCCGTTGGCGAGGATGAGCCGTGCGCTCTGTGCCCGCCGGTCCGCAACCGTCGCCGCCGTGCGCAGCAGCGCGAAGGTGAAGTACTGGCTCCACACCAGGATCGCGTGGGTGACCGCACCGAGCAGCAGCAGGTGGATCATGAGCCACCGCGGCATCGGCAGCTCCCGGTGCACGAGCGTCGCGATGACCGTCAGCAGGATCCAGATGACGGTCGGCAGGTCGCGTAGCGGCCAGAAGCCGCGGGCCGGTGCCTTCGTCTCGTCGCGGGGTCGCAGCGGGATCGTCATGTCATCTCTCCGGCGGGTTGCGCAGCACGAACGGGACCGAGGAGGGCGCTCGTCAGCGCCGTGGCGGCGAAGAGCAGCAGCGCGACGACCCCGAGCAGACCGCCGAGCTGCCACGCCCACGAGAGCCCGAGGCTGTCGCCGAGCCACAATCGCACGACGAGCGCGAGCTGCAGCACCGAGATGGGTGCCCAGAATGCGGGGCGATACGGCAGCTCGATGCGCAGCACCGCAGGGAGGATCGTCGAGGCGTGCGCCATGATCATCGAGAAGGTGTACCCGAGGAAGACGGCGTGGATGACGGCGTCATAGGTGCCGCGCGTCGTCGGCTCACCAAAGAGGAGGGCGACCCCGGCGACCGCCAGCCAGAGGTAGCCGGCGAGGATGCAGGCTGCCATGTAGCGGCTCACCCCGCCCGCCTTGATCGTGTGCCGCGCGACGTCGTGGGTGACGAGCCAGCCTGTCAGGGTCAGGAGCACGAGGCCGAGCAGGATCGCCCCGGCATTCGGCAGCACGAGCCCGACGAGGAGCGCGCCGCTCAGCGCCCAGGCGTGGGCCAAGAGCAGCGTGCCGGCGCGGGGACCCATCGTGATGCGGGCGAGCTCGACCCGCTCGGCGGCGATCGTCAGGACGAGGAAGCCGATGGGCCAGGGGATGACCCGCTGCATCGATTCCTGGCCCAGCCAGATGATCGCGGCCCCGGCGGCGAGGGCCGCGCCGAGCAGCTGCGTCAGCTGGGTCGCGTCGTACTGGCGACGCCACAGCGGGACATAGACGAGGGCGAGCGCGGCGGCGCCGGCGACGAGCAGGCTCTTGCCGACGATGAGCGGCACGGGGGTGACCACGAGGAGGATTCCGCCGAGACCGAGCAGCGCCGGCGCCGCGAAGCCGACCCAGTGCCCGAGCGCGGTTGCCCGCTCGAGCGAGATGAGCGTGCCGACGAAGCCGAGCGCCAGCAGCATCCCGTGTACCTGGGGCAGCCGTGCGGCATCGATCGGCGCGGGCAGGCCGAGCAGCAGGAGACCGGCGTCGAGACCAGCGAGCAGGGCGACGGCAGCGGGAAGGAGCCAGCCGAGCCGCCACGAGGGACCGCGCCGAGTGATCCCCGTGCGTCGCCCAACGACCTGGTCACCCGCAGGACCTCGCGTCACGTCGCCTCACCCTTGTCCAGCCTACTCCGGGCGCTGAGCACGCACCGAGACATCCGGAAGCCCCCCCGGTCGGGGGACAAGTCTTGTGTCATACCGCCGGGAACTCTCTGTCCAGCGCGCTGGCGCAGGACGATGAGCCAGCTGGGGACGGACTGCTCGGCAACCTGGCCGAGTCCATCCCCGCGTTGACCGAGGTGACCGAGGATGCCGCGTCAGCCGTGCAAGCGACGAATGCGGCGGTCGCCCCCGAGCTCCTGGGGCGCGCGGCGCTCCAGACCGGTCACCCCGCGATCGAGCCACCGGTCGCCGACGTATCCGTCGCAACGCATGCAGATGCCCGCCGGGTCGGTCCCAGCGGCCGGCAGCCAGATCGCGGCGCCCACGGTCCGGCCGCGAGCGCGGCCACTATCGCGTGTGCGCGCGCTGCGGTAGCTTTCGGGTGCACGCTACGTCCGCGTGGAAGGAGATCCCGTGGTCAGATCCGCCGCCGCGGCACCCAACCCGGATCCGAGGACGGCGGCGCTTGCCGAGCGGGTCGCGCAGCTCGAAGCGGCGAATGCGCGACTGCAGGCCGCGGCTGTGGCGACCCCGAGCGCTCCGCGCCCCCGGCGCCGCATCCCGTGGCGCTCCATCGGGTCCGCCGCACTCATCACGATCGCGGCCGTCCTCGTGCCGGTCTCGATCGTCGCCAGCTGGGCGAGGGCCGAGCTCGTCGACGAGGCGACATTCGTGGCGACCTTTGCGCCGCTCGCGGCAGATCCCGCGATCCAGCAGGCGGTCACCGATGCGGCGATCACGGCGATCGAGGCGCAGCTCGATCTCGGTGCGACCACCGACGCGCTCTTCGACGGGATCGGGGCGCTCGGCCTGCCCCCATCGGCCGAGGCGGCGCTTGGTCTCCTCCGTGAGCCCGCGGCAAAGGGGTTGCACTCGCTGCTGCGCTCCGGGGTCGAGCAGTTCGTCCAGTCGGAGCTCTTTGCCCAGGTGTGGACGGTCGCCCTGCAGACGAGCCACCGGGCGCTCGTCGCGACCGTCGCCGGGCCGTCGCCCGACAGCGCGATCGTCATCGACCGCTCGGGGCAGATTGTGCTGCAGCTCGGGCCCATCGTCGAGCAGATCAGCCAGCATCTCGCCGACAACGGCTTCCCGCTCACCTCGCTCATCCCATCGATCGACGCGTCGATCGTCGTCGCGCAGAGCGACGCACTCGCACTCATCGGGACCGTCCACGCAGTCACGACGGCGGTCGGCACCTGGGTGCCGATCTTCGCCCTCGTCCTGCTCCTCACCGGCATCCTCGTGGCGCGCCGCCGCCGCGTCGCGATTGTCGGCGCGGCGATCGGCGTCGCGATCGCTGCGGGAGCGTTCCTTGTCGCCGCCATGGTCGGTGCAGCGTTCGCGGTATCCGAGGGGGTGCGCGTCGGCCTCCCCGGCGCTGCCGTCGCCACCATCGTCGATCAGTTGCTCCGCGGCATGCGGGAGAGCGCGGCGGACCTGCTGCTCATCGGCGTGCTCACGGCGACGCTCGCCCTGCTGCTCGGCAGTGCGCGGCTGCGCACCGCATTCCTCGGCATGAATGCGCGGCTCGCGTCCGTCATTGGTGTCCCGGCTTGGCGGGATGCCGGCTGGGTGCGGTTCCTCGTCGGGCAGCGTGCGCTCGTCTACGCCGTGCTCATCGTCGTGCCGCTGCTGCTCGTCTGGTTCCTGCCGCTGCGGTGGCCCGGCATCGTGCTCATCGCGATTGTGGCGCTCGTGGCCTGGTGGCTCGTCGCGGTCGTGCGTGTCGGCGCCGCCCCCGGTGCGGCGGGGCCAGCGGTTGCCGCCGACGGGGCCGTGGGAGCCTGAGTCAGTCGGCCGCGGCGCGGACCTGCTCGGCCATCGCCTCGGCGACTCGGACGACCTGGGTCGAGTAGCCGTACTCGTTGTCGTACCAGACGTAGAGCACGAGGCTGTGGTCGTTCGCGATCGTCGCGAGCCCGTCGACGATGCCAGCGCGGTTGTTGCCGACGAAGTCGGTGGAGACGACCTCGGGTGACTCGACGAAGCCGACCTGTGCGCGCAGATCGCCGTGGAGCGAGGTCTCGCGGAGCAGGTCGTTGACGCGCTCACGGTCGACCGCCTGGTCGAGCTGCAGGTTGAGGATCGCCATCGAGACATTGGGCGTGGGGACGCGGATCGCATTGCCGGTCAGCTTGCCGGCGAGCTCGGGGAGCGCCTTCGCGACGGCGGTCGCGGCCCCCGTCTCCGTGATGACCATGTTGAGCGCCGCGGCGCGACCACGGCGGTCACCCTTGTGCAGGTTGTCGATGAGGTTCTGGTCGTTCGTGTACGCGTGGACGGTCTCGACATGGCCGTGGCGGATGCCGTACGCGTCGTCGAGCACCTTGAGGACGGGCGTGATCGCATTCGTCGTGCAGCTCGCGGCCGTGATGATCGGTGCGTCGGGGGTGATCGCGGCGGTGTTGATGCCGTACACGACGTTCGGCAGCGCGCCCTTGCCCGGGGCGGTGAGCAGCACGCGCGCGACGCCCTTCGACTTGAGGTGCTGCCCGAGGCCCTCCGCATCGCGCCAGCGGCCGGTGTTGTCGATGACGATCGCATCCGTGATGCCGTAGGCGGTGTAGTCGACATCCGCCGGGTCGCTGGAGGAGATGACCTGGATCACGGTGCCGTTCGCGGTGATCGTGTTCGCGTCGGTGTCGACGTCGATCGTGCCGTCGAAGGCGCCGTGGACGGAGTCGAGGCGGAGCAGGCTCGCGCGCTTCTCGAGATCGTTCGGGATGGACTGCCGCACGACGATCGCACGCAGGCGCAGACCCGAGCTGCGGCCGACGTGGCCGATGAGGATGCGCGCGACGAGGCGGCCGATCCGGCCGAAGCCGTACAGCACGACGTCCGTCGGCTCCCGGCGGCCCCAACTCGGCAGCGCCCGGAGCACATCGCGGAGCTCGTCGTCGGTGACCTCCTGCCCCGCGAGCCCGTCGAGCAGGTCGCCGAGGTCGATCGAGAGGCCCTCGAGCCCCAGTTCCTCGACGAGTTGCAGCACACGCAGCGCCTGCGTCGGGTCGACCGTGACACCCTGCAGCTGCTGACCGGCGCGCAGCGCGCGCATGAGCTGCGTGGCGGAGCGGTTCGCCATCTTGCGGCCGTAGACGTGGGGGATGACACCGCGGTCGCGGGTCAACCGTCCGATGAGCGGGATCGCCTCCTCAGCGAGTGCGATCTTGTGGTCCCAGTCGGCGTGATCCTGCTGCATGTCCCTCATCAATCCCGAATGCGGTGGCCCACCCATTCTTCCACCGATTCGTGCCGTCGCTGCATCCGCCGCCCGGCCTCGCCCGCCGAAGGTGCGCCGAAGTGCCGACGGTGCGTGTCCGACGTCGCACCCTCGGCACGTGGACCCACCTTCGGCGGGGTGGGGCGGTAGCGTGACAGGCATGAGCACCCTCGAGCGGGACCCGAGCGAGATCGAGCTGCGCTGCCTCGAGCTGCCCGGGCCGGTCACCCGGGTCATCGCGGAGCGGCGGGTGCCGCTCGGCGGGCCGCGGGGCATGATCGTCACGCGGACCATTCCTGAGCGCAGCCTGCCGACGGTCGGTCCGTGGTGCTTCTTCGACGAGGCTGGGCCGGTCGAGCATCTCTCGCGATTGCTGCCGCATCCTCACATCGGCCTGCAGACCGTCTCCTGGCTCGTCGAGGGCGCGATCGTCCACCGCGACACGACCGGCGCGGCGGCGACCATCCTGCCGGGACAGCTCAACGTCATGACGAGCGGCCGGGGCATCGTCCACTCCGAGTTCACGCCCGGCGAGGAGGCGCTGCGCACGCACCTCCTCCAGTTGTGGATCGCACTGCCGGAATCGGCACGGTGGCAGGCACCGCACTTCGAGCAGCACAGCGACCTGCCGACCGCGGTGGGTGCGGGCTGGTCCGCGACGGTCCTCTTCGGTGAATTCGCCGGGGCCGTCTCGCCGGCCGCGCACTACTCGCCGATCGTCGGCGCCGAGGTGCGCATCAACGCGGGGGCGACGGCGCGGTTGGCCCTGCGTCCCGACTTCGAGCACGCGGTCCTTGCCGCACGCGGAGCGATCCAGGTCGATGGGCAGACGCTCGGCAGCGGACCGCTCCTCTACCTCGGCGGCGGCCGCGAGGAGCTCGACATCACGGCTGGCGCCGACGGTGCGACCGTCATGCTCATCGGCGGTGAACCGCTCGGTGAGGACCTCGTCATGTGGTGGAACTTCGTCGGCCGCAGCCACGACGAGATCCGCGAGGCGAGGGACGACTGGGAGGACGACACCCGGCGCGAGACCCGGTACGGACCCGCGATCGACATCCACGAGGGCGCCCGCATCCCCGCCCCGCCGCTGCCCAACGTCCGACTCACCCCGCGCATTCGTCGACCAGAACCGGGTACGATCGCCTGACCCCCGTTCCTCGCGGCCACAAGCCTCGCTCGTTTTCCACGACCCGCAAAGGCTCCCCGCATGGCACGCCCGATCAATCGCGAGCGCATTCGCGACTTCCACCCGGATGACACCGACGCATTCCTCGCCATCTGGCAGGAGAGCCTCGCCGGAGGCTACGAGCCCGTCTACGGGCTGAGCGAGGCGCTCGCCTCCCTGCAGCAGGACGACGCGGTCGTCGCCGTCGAGGGCAGCGGCGCCGAGTCGCGCGTCATCGGCGTCGCCGTCGGCCGCGCGGCGCACGAGCAGGGCTGGGTCGTCTTCGTCGGCGTCGCGGAGGACCGCCGCGGGCTCGGCGTCAGCACGCGGCTGCTCGGCGCGCTCGAGCGCCGACTCGCGGTACGCGGTCTCGGTAAGCTGTCGGCGCTCATCCCCGAGGATGCGGGCGGGCTCGACGCGTTCGCCGCACAGGGCTTCGAGGTGCATCGGGCGCTGCGCTACGTGGAGCGGCGGATCCCGCTGCAGGCTCGCGACCTGCAGACCCTCCGCGAGCTCGGCGGGCGACTGCTCGGTCAGGGTCTCTGGGACGCCGTCGCCGGCATGTCCCTCGAGAAGGAGCTCCTCGAGCGGCGCCTCGTCACACCGCTCGCCCGCCCCGAGCTCGCGGCGCGCTACGGCGTTGTGCCGCCGCGCGCCGTCATGCTCTTCGGGCCGCCCGGTACCGGCAAGACGACGTTTGCCAAGGCGATCGCCTCCCGGCTCGAATGGCCCTTCATCGAGGTCTTCCCCTCGCGCCTCGCGAGCGACCCCGCGGGACTCGCCGCCGGGCTCCGGGAGACCTTCGGTCGGATCGCGCAGCTCGAGCACGCCGTCGTCTTCATCGATGAGGTCGAGGAGATCGCCTCCCGCCGCCGCGGCGACCCGCCGAGCCCCACGCAGGGCGTGACGAACGAGCTGCTCAAGCTCATCCCCGAATTCCGCGACCTCCCCGGTCGGCTGCTCATCTGCGCGACGAACTTCATCCGATCGCTCGACCCCGCATTCCTCCGCCACGGACGCTTCGACTACGTCATCCCCATCGGGCTGCCGGACGAGCAGGCCCGCGGCGCGATCTGGGCCGCGAACCTGCCCGGGCAGGCCGAGGTCGACCTCCCGCTGCTCGTCGCCTCGAGCGACGGCTTCAGCCCCGCCGACATCGAGTTCGCGGCACGAAAGGCCGCGCAGACGGCCCTGGAGCGCGCCCTCGAGACCGGAGAGACCGGGCCGGGCGGCGGCCCGTACACGGACGACTGCCTCGCCGCGCTCGGCGACACGAAGGCGACCGTGAGCCCCGAGGTCGTCGACGAATTCCTCGAAGACATCACGCGACTCGCGCGCCGCTGAGTCCCGGGCCGACCCCGTCCGAGCGTGGGTGTTTTCCGCGAGCGGGGGTCTGATTTGCGCCGCGCTCGCGGAAAACACCCACGCTCGGCGCCGAACAGCAGGAGGAATGCGCTGAGCCGCTACGCTTCGTACCGTGCGGATCGCGGGGGTTGCCACGGCGGGACTCGCGGTCCTGCTCCTCGCGGGGTGCGCGGCGGCACCGGTCAGCGCCCGCGACCTCGCCACCGGCGAGTATCCGGGCGCGGTCGAGGTCGCGGTCGATGACGCCGACGGTGTGCAGGTCGTCTTCCGCGAGATCACGATCCAGCCCGGCGCCGGGACCGGGGAGCACTGCCATCACGGGCAGCTCGTCGGCGTCGTGCACGCGGGCGAGCTGACGCACTACGCGCCGATCTACCCGGACGGCGTACACGTCTACGCCACCGGCGACGCGATCATCGAGGGCGCCGACTACGTGCACGAGGGCGTCAACGAGGGCACGGAGCCGGTCGTGCTCTGGGTGACGTACCTCATCGACAAGGGGGAGCCGCTCGCGGTGACCGATCTCAGCCACTGCGGCTGAGTCCTCCGCGCAGGCGATCGCCCCGCGGAGCGCCTAGCGTAGATCGGGTGCAGCGCCCAGTGACTCGACTGCGGGTGGTGACGGTCGTCATCATCGCGCTCGTCGTCCTCGCGCTGACCGGCCCGCTCAGCGTGCTCCTCGTCACGGGGATGGCGGAGAGCCAGCCGTGGTCGATCGCCGTCGACATCGTCGTGTCGGTCCTCCTCGCGGCGGCCGCTGGCCTGTCGCTCGTGTGGCCCGGCCTCGCGCTCGCGGTCGCCTGGGCGGGCGCGATCGTGCAGATGCTGGCCGCGCTGCCAGTGCTTCCCGCGGATCTCGCGATCCTCATGGTCGTCTACGCGACCGGTGCGGCCGCATCCCGCCGACTGCGCGTCACCGGCGTGCTCTCCGCCGTCCTCGGCGCGATCGCCGCCGGCGTCTACCTGACGGCGCCGGGCTGGTTCGCCAACCCCACCGACAGCACCGCGCTCACCGTCGGCGCGCTCCTCATCTTCGCGAGCCTGGTGACGCTCGCGCTCAGCTGGACGCTCGGCGTCCTCGTCGCGGCGATCCGCCGCGGGCGCAGCGAGCGGGCGGCGGCGGCCGCCGCACAGCTCGAGACCGTCGCCGAGCAGGAGCGCGGTCGGATCGCGCGGGACATGCACGACGTCGTCGCGCATTCACTCGGCGTCATCGTCGCGCAGGCCGATGGCGCCCGGTACCTCGCCGAGACCGATCCCGGCCGTGCGGGGGAGTCGCTCGCGACGATCTCCGAGGTCGCGCGGGAAGCGCTCAGCGATGTGCGGCTGCTGCTGAGCCGGCTCCGCCACCAGCAGGGCGACCTGCCGCAGCCGCGGCTCGCGGACCTCGACGGGCTCCTTGAGCAGTTCGAGGCCGCGGGGCTGCGCATCGAGGCGCGGCGATCGCCGGTGCCCGAGGGGGTGCCTGCTGGACTGCAGCTCGCCGTGTTCCGCATCGTCCAGGAGTCGTTGACGAATGCGCTGCGCCACGGCGACCGCGCCCGCTCCGTCCGCCTCGCGGTCACCTGGGCGGTGCGGGAGGTCACAGTGGAGGTCGTGTCCGCGCTCCGCCCGGGCACGTCGCCAGCCGAGCCCGGCCACGGGCTCACCGGCATGCGTGAGCGCGCCCGGCTCGTCGGCGGCACGCTGACGGCGGAGTCGACCGGCGAGGCCTTTGTGGTGCGCGCGCGGCTCCCACGCGAGGCGCCTGCGGCGCTCGAGGAGGATGGACGCCATGCAGTCGACTGACGCGATCCGGGTCGCGATCGTCGACGACCAGGCGCTCTTCCGCGCGGGCATCCGCATGCTGCTCGACTCGCAGTCCGACCTCGTCGTCGTCGGCGAGGCCGGCGACGGCATCGAGGCGGTCGAGCTCGTCGCGCAGACGGCGCCCGACGTCGTCCTCATGGACCTCCGAATGCCGCGCATGGACGGCATCGAGGCGACGGCGCGCATCGTCGCGGGGGAGTCATCGGCGCGCATCGTCGTACTGACGACCTTCGACCTCGACGAGGCAGCCGCCCGCGCGATCCGGGCGGGAGCGAGCGGCTTCCTGCTCAAGGACGCCGAGCCGGACTTCCTCCTTGCCGCCATCCGCACCGTCCACGCGGGCTCCGCGGTCATCGCCCCCGGCGCGACGGCCGCGCTCTTCGAGCACCTCAGCCCCGCGCCCGCGGCGCCCGCCGCCCCGCCCGCATTCGGCACGCTCACCGAGCGGGAGCGTCAGATCTTCGCGCTCGCCGCGCGAGGGATGAGCAATGCGGAGATCGCGGCCCACGAATTCGTGTCCGAGGCGACAGTGAAGACGCACCTGTCACGCGTGCTCGCGAAGCTCGCACTGCGGGACCGGGTGCAGCTCGTCGTCTACGCCTACGAGCACGGGATCGTCTGAGCCGACGTCATCCTGCAGGATGACCCGAATCGGTCGCACGGTCGATGCGGCCGTGCCCCGCGCATTCCTAGCGTGGAATCATGCACCAAACACCCCCACCTGCCCCCGTCGTCGCCCGCGTCGAAGGGCTCAGCAAGTCGTACGGACAGGGCGCCGCCGCGGTCACCGCGCTCGACGGCGTCACCCTCGAGCTGCGACGCGGCGAGCTCACCGCGATCATGGGCCCGTCCGGCTCCGGCAAGTCGACGCTCATGCACATCATGGCCGGGCTCGACACCCCGACGAGCGGGCGCCTCTGGATCGGCGACCAGGAGATCACGGGCCTCGGCGACACCGAGCTGACGCTCATCCGACGCCGCCAGGTCGGCTTCGTCTTCCAGTCCTTCAATCTCGTGCCGACCCTCGACGTCGCGGGCAACATCCGCTTCCCGTTCGAGCTCGACGGGCGGCGACCCGATGCCGCCGAGCAGGCCTGGATCGACACGCTCATCGACTCGCTCGGGCTGCGCGAGCGCCTCCGCCACCGGCCGTCCGAGCTGTCCGGCGGCCAGCAGCAGCGCGTCGCGATCGCTCGGGCGCTCGGGTCGCGGCCCGAGCTCGTCTTCGCCGACGAGCCGACCGGCAGCCTCGACTCGCGCACCGGCCGCGAGGTCCTCGCCCTCCTCGCGGCGGCCGCCGCCGACTACGGCCAGGGCATCGTCATGGTCACCCACGACCCCATCGCCGCCTCGCACGCCGACCGCGTCGTCTTCATCAACGACGGCCGGATCGTCGCCGATGAGGGACGAATGAGCGCGGCCGCGGCGAGCGACTTCGTGCTCGGCATCGAGGTGGCCCGGTGAGCGGGGTGCTGCGGGGCCACGGCGCCACGGTGCTCGTCGCCGCGCTCGCAGCGGCCTTCGGCGTCGGGCTGCTCGGCGCGACCGAGGTCATCCTGCTCGCGTCGGAGGTCGGCCCGCTCGGGGCCATCGACGACATCCGGCTCGTGCTCGGGATCATTGCGATGGCGTTCACCGCGATCGCGATCTACGTCGCCGCGATCGTCACGACCAACACGGTGTCGACCATCGTCGTCGGACGCATCCGGCAGATCGCGCTCGTGCGGCTCCTCGGTGGGACCGCGGCGCGACAGCGACGGCGGATCGCCGCCGAAGGGCTCACGGCGGGTGCGCTCGGCGCCGGGCTCGGCATGCTCGCCGCCTGGGCGCTCGTCGGGGCGCTCGTCCTCGTCGGCGTCGCGACGGGCAATCTGCCCGAGCGCGACTATCCGTATCTCGTCGCCTCGATGGCCGTGCCCGTGCTGGCCGTCGTGCTCAGCACCTGGCTCGCCGCCCGGGTGGGATCCCGGCGAGTGCTCGCCGTCGCACCGATCCAGGCGCTCGTCGCCGCGGTCCCGGCCGACGAGGACGAGATCCGCGGTCGCCGCGCGCGCATCGTCTGGGCGCTCGTGCTCGGCATCACGGGAGTGCTCCTGCTCGCTCTCGCCGTCGTCCTGGGACAGCTGACCCCCTTTGCATTGCTCATCGGGATCCTCGGCGGTGCGGTGTCCTTCACCGGATTCATGCTCGGCGCAGTCCGAGTCGTGCCCGGGGTGCTCGCCGTCGTGGGACGACTGCTCGGCAGCGGACCGGCCGCGCTGCTCGGCTCGCGCAACGCGCTGCGCCACCGCGAGCGGTCCACCCGTGCGGCGATGGGGCTCGTCATCGGCGTGGCGCTCGTCACGATGCTCGTCATCGCCTGGACGACCGTGCGGCGCATCGCCCTCGATCAGGCGCTCGCCAGCTGGGGGGAGGACGGGGCTGCGGAGTTCGACGCCGCGCTCGGACCGATCCTCGCGGTCGTCGCGACCCTCGTCGGCTATTCGGCGATCATCGCCGCGGTCGGCCTCGTGTCGACACTCACCGTCGGGGTGCTGCAGCGCACGCGCGAATTCGGCATGGTCCGGGCACTCGGCCTCAGCCGGGGACAGCTCCGGCGCAGCATCACCGTCGAGGCGGTGCAGCTCGCGGTGACCGCGGTCCTCATCGGCGTCGTGCTCGGCGTCGCGTACGGCTGGGTCGGCGCACAGGCGGTGGGCGGATCCCAGCAGGTCGCCGGCATGGTGCCGCCGCAGGTGCCGTGGTGGCTGCTCGTCGGCGTCGCGGTCATCGCAGGGATCCTCGCGCTCGCCGGGTCGCGCATTCCTGCCCGTCGCGCACTGCGGATCTCACCGGTCGAGGCGATCGCCGTCGAATAGGGGTCGAGCAGGGGGCGCCCAGAGGTCGACTAGGCTCGCGGGAGGGGCGCCGGAGCCCCTCCCGCGAGCCGTCGGCCCCCGCCGCGCTCGCGGCCGACGCCCTTGTGAGGAGCTCCATGACCGCGCCCGCCGACACGACCGCCCCCATCACCGGGATGGCCGGCTACGCCGACCACGATGCGATTCATCTCCACCGGCTGCTCACCTCCGGCAAGCTCCTCATCGTCGCCGAGCACCTCATCCGCGGCGGGCACGCGATGGGCGGCTGCCGCGTCACGACGTATGCGAATGAGGGGGCCGCGATCGAGGATGCGCTGCGGCTCTCCGAGGCGATGACGAAGAAGATCGTGCTCGCCGGTCTCCCGTATGGCGGCGGCAAGGCGGTCGTCATGGCCGACCCTGCGACCGACAAGGACGCGACGATGCTCCGGGAGGTCGCCGAATTCGTCGACCGCCTCGGCGGCAGCTACGTCACGGCCCCCGACGTCGGGCTCGTGCCCGCCGACATGGTGGAGCTGCGCAAGCACAGCGAGTGGGTGGTCGGCCTTGACCCGACCGCCTCGTACTACACCTCGGTCGGCGTCGTCGCGGCAGTGCGCGCTGTCGCCGAGTGGCAGCTTGGGACCTCCGACCTCAGCGGCGTCCGCGCGACCGTCCAGGGTCTCGGCAACGTCGGCTATGACGCGGCGCGGCTCCTTGCCGAGGCCGGGGCGGCCGTCACGGTCGCCGACCCGCGCGCGGACGTCGCGGCACGCGCGGCCGCGGAGTTCGGCGCGGTCGTCGTCGGACCGGACGAGATCGTCGGCATCGAGACCGACTTCTTCGTGCCCTGCGCGCTCGGCGGCGTCATCAACGCGGGCAACGTCGACACGCTGCCCGCGCGGTTCGTCGTCGGCGGGGCCAACAACCAGCTCGCCGACCCGACGCTCGCCGCACGACTCCACGCGCGCGGGGTCCTCTACGCACCCGACTACCTCGTCAACGCCGGTGGGGTCATCGGCGGTGCCCAGGAGCTCGTCGGCTTCGACGAGGGGATCGTCCGGGAGCGAGCCGAGGGCATCGGCCCCGCTGTCGTCGCCGTGCTGCGCCGCGCCGAAGAACTCGGCATCGACCCGCTGCAGGCAGCAGAGCTGGAGCTCCGGGAGCGCCTCGCCGCAGAGGCCGCCGCGTGAGCGGGACGACCTCGGCCGACGCCATCATCGTCGGCGCAGGCGTCATCGGCCTCGCGATCGCCGAAGCACTCAGCGCCGAGGGCCGCCGGGTCCACGTCCTCGACCGCCAGGACCCGCACCTCGGCGGCGCGTCCGTCGCCAACGCTGGCTGGCTCAACCCCTATACACTCGCCCCACTGCCGTCGCGAGCCGCCCTGCGGATGGGACTCACGTCATTCGCTAAGCCCGGCTCGCCGCTGTACATCCGACCGCGACCCAGCATCGGGCTTGCCAGCTGGCTGGTGCGCTTCGCCGCAGCGACGAATGCGCGGCGCTTCGACCGCGGCCGACAGGCACTCGTCGCGCTCGGTCACGACGGTGCCCGCCGCTACCTCGAACTCGCCGATGATGTCGTCGGGCTCCGCAAGAACTCCGACGCGAGCCTCAACATCTACGCCACCGAGACCGGCGCCGCCGAGGCGGTGCTCACGGACCTCGCGCCGATCGATGGTGCCGGCCCCGTCCCGGACTACGAGGTGCTCACCGGCGGCGAGGCCCGGGCCGCCGAGCCGCTGCTCACCGACCGGGTCGGCTCCGCGCTGCGCATCCACGGCGATCTCCAGCTCGAGCCCGACACGATCCTCACCGCGCTCATCGCCGGGATCCGTGCCCGTGGGGGGCGGGTCGACCTCGACACCGAGGTGCTCGGGCTCACCCGCAGCGGCGACCGGATCACGGGCGTGCGCACCTCGGCCGGGGAGCTGACCGCCGACACCGTCGTCGTCGCGGCAGGCGCCTGGTCGCCCGAATTGCTCCGGCCCCACGGCGTCCGGCTCCGGATGGAGCCTGGCAAGGGCTACAGCGTCGGACTCCGGGTCGACGCCGCGCCGCACGACGTGCTCGCCTTTGCGGCAGAAAAAGTCGGGGCGGTCGCCGATGCCGGGCAGATCCGCCTCGTCGGCACCATGGAGCTCAGCGGTGTCAACGAGACGGTCGACCGACGTCGGGTCGACGCGATCGTCGCCGCCGCGCGTCCCTACCTCGTCCCGCTCGCCGAGGCCGAGGACCCCGCCGCGCTCATCGGAGAGATCCGGGTCGGTATGCGTCCCATGTTCGCTGGTGGGCTCCCCGTCATGGACCGCGTCGACGGGCTCGACGGCCTCTGGCTGTCCACCGGGCACGGGATGATGGGGGTGACGCTCGCGCTGAGCGCCGCCGCCGCCCTCCGCGACTACATCGAGACCGGGCAGCGCCCGGCCGTACTCGAGCCCTTCCGCCTCGCGGGCGCGTGAGCCGCGCCGCGCATCCGTCCTCGACCCAGACAAGGACCCCATGACCGAGATCGAACTCGTCCAGCCCGAGCGCCCCGTGCCGCCGATCGCGACCGCCGCCATCCACGGTGACACCATCTACTGCACCGTCGTCCCGGAGGAGGCCGACGGGTCGATCCTGCCGGGGGACATCACCGAGCAGGCCGAGAAGGTGTTCGCCAATCTCGCCGCACTGCTTACGTCCCTCGGCTCCTCGCTCGAGCGGGTCCTCCACGTGACGGTGTACCTGCCGGACATCGCCGACCGCGGCGGGATGACCGAGGTGTGGGAGCGGACATTCGCGCCGGTGTACCCCGCGCGGGCGACCGTCCAGGTCGGGCTCGCGCATCCCGACATGCGCATCGAGCTCACCGTCATCGCCGCTCGCGGCTGAGCCGAGCCGCGACGCTAGCCTGGTGCCATGCCGCTGCGTGACGCGATCCTCGCCGTCCTGACGCTCGGGGAGTGCCACGGCAGTCGGCTCGCCGCGGAGATCGGCCAGCGCACCGGTAGCCCGGTGAATACGGGCCAGGTCGCCAAGACACTCGTGCGGCTCGCGGACGAGGGACTCGTCGTCGCCCGGCCGCGCGATGCGCAGGGG
Organism: Microbacteriaceae bacterium; assembly: GCA_035556075.1. Lineage (GTDB taxonomy): Bacteria > Actinomycetota > Actinomycetes > Actinomycetales > Microbacteriaceae > 73-13. The sequence continues at coordinate 38,318 of DATMFQ010000018.1, forward strand.
CGAATCGCCTACGCGCTGACGGCCGACGGGGGAGCGGTGGCGGCGACGTGGCTGACCGGAGCCGCCATCGATGCAGAACGGCTTCGACTCGTCGCGAGTCTGCCGAGTGTCGACCGGGACGCGCTGCTCACCGCCCAGCGCCGCGCGCTCGAGTCGGCCATCGCCGAGGCGCCGACTGCTGCGGGGCTCGCCGAGCCGGCTCGCCGCGGTCGCCCGCCGGCCTGACCCGCGGGCGTCGTCCAGCCGCGTCCCGGCAGGGATCAAGCGGAAATCAGCCACTGGGTGCATACTGGGGGCACAATTGAAGACATCGCACACGCGCTCCGGTGGTCGGAGGGGAAGCCGTACCACAGAGAATGGAGACCGCAGTGTCGATGTCGAGCGCCCGCCCCGACGCCCTGCTGGCACGGGGTGTCCTCTACGTGCACTCAGCGCCCCGCGCCCTGTGCTCCCATGTCGAATGGGCGGCAGGCGGTGCGCTCGGCCGTGGCGTCAGCTTTGCCTGGCGCCCGCAGCCGGTGCTCCCGCAGACGCAGCGTGCCGTCTTCGTGTGGGACGGTGAGCCCGGCACGGGTGCCGCCATCGCCTCCGCGCTGCGCGGGTGGGAGCACCTCCGCTTCGAGGTGACCGAGGACGCGTCCGCCGGCGGCGACGGCGGCCGCTGGATGCACACCCCCGAGCTCGGGATCCACTTCGCGCAGACCGATTCGGTCGGCAACCTCGTCGTACCGGAGGACCGCATTCGTGCCGCGCTCGCGCACGCCGGCAACGCATTCGAAATCCATCGGGAACTGCGCCTGGCCCTCGGCGAGGCCTGGGACGAGGAGCTCGAGCCATTCCGCCACGCCCACGAGGACGCCCCGGTGGTCTGGCTCCACCGCGCCGGCTGACACCGCCCGATTGGCTCAGACGGAGCGGAAGGCGACGACGGCGTTGTGGCCGCCGAAGCCGAAGGAGTTGCTCAGCGCGAGCTGGTCGCCGCCCAGGGCGCGCGGCTCGGTCACCACATCGATCGCGATCTCGGGGTCCTGCGCGATGAGGTTCGCGGTCGGCGGTGCCGTGCGCTCATGGAGCGCGAGGATCGTGAAGATCGCCTCGACCGCGCCGGTCCCGCCGAGCAGATGCCCGGTCGAGCCCTTCGTCGCCGACACCGGAATGCCATCGAGCCGGTCACCGAAGACGACACGCAGCGCCTTCGCCTCCGCCACGTCGCCGACCGGTGTCGAGGTCGCATGGGCATTGATGTGCGTGACGTCCGCCTCGGACGCCCCGGCCGCCTCGAGCGCGAACCGGGTCGCCCGGGCGGCGCCCCACCCCTCCGGGTCGGGGGCGGTGATGTGGTACGCGTCCGAGGTGACCCCGCCGCCGGCGAGCTCCGCGTAGATGCGGGCACCACGGGCGACCGCGTGCTCATAGGTCTCGAGCACGACCGCACCGGCGCCCTCGCCCATGACGAAGCCGTCGCGGTCGATGTCGTACGGGCGGGACGCCGTCGCCGGGTCGTCATTGCGCTTCGACAGCGCCTGCATCGCCGCGAACGAGGCGAGCGTGATCGGATGGATCGCCGCCTCGCTGCCGCCCGCGACGATGACGTCGGCCTTGCCGGCCTGCAGGTGCTCGTACGCGTTGATGATCGACTCCGTCGACGAGGCGCAGGCCGAGACGACGGTGCGGGCGAAGGCCCGCGCGTTCAGCGCCATCGAGAGTGCGGTGCCCGCGGCCGAATTCGGCATGAGCATCGGCACCGTCGTCGGGAGGACCCGACGCGGCCCCTTCTCCCGGAGCGTGTCCCACGCGTCGAGCAGCGTCCACAGGCCGCCGATACCGGTCGCCCAGTCGATGCCGAGCCGCTCCGGCTCGACCTCGGGGGCGCCCGCGTCCGCCCACGCCTCCCGAGCCGCGATGAGGGCGTACTGGCTCATCGGGTCGTTGCGCTTGACCTCGACCCGCTCGAGCACCTCCTCCGGCCGGACCAGCGCCTCGGCGGCGAAGGTGACCGGGAGGTCGAACTGGCCCACCCATTCCTGCGTCAGGCTGCGAGCGCCCGACTCCTTGCGGAGCAGGGCGGCCCACGATGCTGGGGCGGTGCCGCCGATCGGCGTCGTGGCGCCGATACCGGTGACGACAATGCGCTTCAAAGACACGTCAGACCTCGCTGGTGGTGGGACAGTGCGGGGCGAGTGACCCCGGGGCGGTGCTGGGGACAGCCTGGATCAGGCCTGTGCGCCGGTGATGTAGTCGACCGCGTCGCGCACGGTCTTCAGGTCCTTGACGGCCTCGTCCGGGATCTTCACGTCGAACTTCTCCTCGGCGTTGACGACGATCGTCATCATCGAGATGGAGTCGATGTCGAGGTCGTCGACGAAGGACTTGTCGAGCTCGACGACGTCCGCGGCGATGCCGGTCTCGTCGTTGATGAGTTCCGCCAGGCCGGCGAGGACCTCTTCGGTGGACAGTGCCATGGATGTTCTCCTTCAGTTGGGGATAGCTGATGCAGTCTACGGAAGCCTGACGACCTGGCCCGAGTAGACGAGGCCGGCGCCGAAACCAATTTGCAACGCGAGCCCCCCCGACAGCTCCGGGTGCTCCTCGAGCAGGCGGTGAGTGGCGAGCGGGATGCTCGCGGCCGACGTGTTGCCCGTCGTCGCGATGTCGCGCGCGATCATGACGGACTCCGGGAGCTGCAGCTGCTTCGCGAATTCGTCGATGATGCGCATGTTCGCCTGGTGCGGGATGAATGCGGCGAGCTCGTCCGCCGTGACCCCCGCGGCATCGAGCGCGGCCTTCGCCGCCTTCGCCATCTCCCAGACAGCCCAGCGGAAGACGGTCTGACCCTCCTGACGAAGCGTGGGCCACTCGTGCTCGCCATCGCGGAACTCGATGATCGTCGCATTCATCGCGACCGCTTCCGCCTTCGAGCCGTCGGAGCCCCACACGACCGGGCCGATGCCGACCTCGTCGCTCGGGCCGATGACGACGGCGCCGGCGCCGTCGCCGAGCAGGAAGGAGATCGAGCGGTCAGCGGGGTCGACGATGTCGGAGAGCTTCTCGGCGCCGATGACGAGCGCGTAGTGTGCGGCACCGGCGCGGATGAGCGCATCGGCCTGGGCGACGCCGTAGGAGAAGCCAGCGCACGCCGCGTTGGAGTCGTAGGCGGCGGCCGGGTTCGCCCCGACCCGGTCGGCGACGATGGCGGAGATCGACGGGGTGATTCGCACGTTGGAGATGGTCGCGACGATGACGAGATCGATCTGCGACGGGTCGACACCCGATCGCTCGATCGCCTCGCGGGCCGCGTCGGTCGCGAGGTCGAGGGCGAGGACGTCCTTCGGTGCGCGGGTGCGCGTGACGATGCCTGTGCGCTGGCGGATCCACTCGTCGGAGGAGTCGATCGGGCCGATGAGGTCGTCGTTCGGGACGATGTCGCTGCCGCGTGCCGCGCCGTAAGCGAGGATGCGGGTGCCGACCGGGCCGGTCGTCTGCTTGAGGCTCATGCCGTGCCCCCGAGGAGCTCGACGGCGGCCGACAGGTCGTCGGGGGTCTTGATCGCGACGGTCGGCACGCCCTTCAGCGCGCGCTTGGCGAGCCCGACGAGGGTGCCACCGGGCGCCAGCTCGATGATGCCGGTGACCCCGTCCGCGGCGAATGCGGCCATGCAGCGGTCCCAGCGCACGGGACTGGCGACCTGGCCGACGAGCAGATCGAGTGCCTGTCGGCCGTCTGAGACGGTCGAGCCGTCGTGGTTGGTCCACAGGGTGAGAATCGGGTCACTCGGGATGATCTCGGCGGCGGCACTGCGCAGCGTCTCGACCGCGGGGGCCATGTACGTGGTGTGGAATGCGCCGGCGACCTGGAGCGGGATGACTCGCGTCCCCGCCGGGGGTTGCTCGGCGAGCTTACCGAGCGCGTCGAGGGGGCCCGCGGCGACAATCTGGCCCCCGCCGTTGTGGTTGGCGGCGGTGAGGTCGAGCGCGGCGAGTGCGGCGAGCACCTCGTCCTCATCACCGCCGATCACGGCCGACATGCCCGTGGCTTCGAGCGCGGCAGCCTCGGCCATGGCGCGCCCACGGATGCCGACGAGGTGCATCGCGGTCGTGTCACCGATGACGCCGGCTGCGTAGAGCGCGGCGACCTCGCCGACGGAGTGGCCGGCGACACCGTCGGGGATGGCGACGGCGTGCTCGATGAGGCTCTCGTAGGCGAGCAGGCTCGCCGCGACGATGAGTGGCTGTGCGACCGCGGTGTCGCGGATCGCGTCCGCGTCCCACTCGGTCCCGGCCGCGATGAGGTCGACCCCGGCGGCCTCGCCGAACGCGGTCATGCGCTCACGGGCCCCGTCGAGCTCCAGCCAGGGGCTCAGGAACCCGGGCGCCTGGCTGCCCTGACCCGGTGCGACGATGACGATCACTCAACCATCCTGCCAACTTTGCGTGCGTTCGGGGTGGAGGAATCGCGCGAATGTCGATTCCGGCCTTGTCCGTCCCCCACAATCGCGCGGCAGGGAGCCGGGTCGGGTCAGGGCGCGAGGAGGTCGGGGGTGAGCTCGTCGATCGTGCGGGCGCCGAGCAGTGCCATGGTGTTCCGGAGCCCGTCGGCGAGGAGCTGGAGGGCACGGTCCGCACCGGCCTCACCGCCCGCCATGAGCCCGTACATGTACGCCCGACCGATCATGACCGCGTCGGCGCCGGCGGCGAGGGCCACCGCGATGTCGCCGCCGGTGCGGATGCCACTGTCGAGCAGCAGCGGATAGTCGGGCCCGACCGCGGCGCGCACCGCCGGGAGTGCATCGAGGGTCGCGATCGCCTGCTCGAGCTGGCGTCCGCCGTGGTTCGAGACGATGATGCCGTCGGCGCCCGCGTCGCGGATCGCGACTGCGTCCGCGGGGGAGACGACGCCCTTGACGATGATCCGACCCGGCCACTCGCCACGCAACCACTCGAGGTCCTCGAAGGTTGCGGCGGCGTCGAGCACCCGATTCATCCCGGCGAAGTCTTCTTTGTCCCGCTGGATCGCGGCGAAGGTGAGCGGGTCGCGGGTGATCGCGTCGAACCACCAGCGCGGGCGCGTCGCGATCCGCATGGCGGTGCGCAACGGCACGCTCGGCGGGAAGGTGAGGCCGTTGCGCACATCCCGGTGCCGGTCACCGGCGACCGCGACGTCGACCGTGAAGACGAGTGTGGTGAATCCGGCCGCCTTCGCCCGGTCAAGCAGCGCCGCCGAGGCGTCGTGGTCCTTCCACAGGTACAGCTGGAACCACCGCTCGGTGTCGGGCGCGAACTCGGCAATCTTCTCCGGCGGCTCGGCCGCCATCGTCGACAGCGTGTAGGGGACCCCGGCGCGCCCCGCGGCCCGCGCGGAGCCGATCTCGCCGTCGGCGTGCGCGCTGCGGGCGAGCCCGATGGGGCCGAGGACGAGCGGCAGGGGGTAGCGCTGGCCGAGGAGCTCGACGCTCGGGTCGATGACGGAGACGTCGCGGAGGGTGCGCGGGATGAATCGGGCGGCCCGGAACGCGTCGACGTTGCGCCGCACCGCGGTCTCGTCGCCAGCGCCGCCGTCGACGTAGTCGAAGATCGGGCCGGGCGCGGCCCTGCGGGCGAGGTCGCGCAGGTCAGCGATCGAGGCCGCGCGGGCGAGCCGCCGCTCGAGCCCGCTCTGGCCGGGCTTCGGGAACTGGATGAGGGAGGCCACTTGGCGCGGCGCAGGAATGCGCCGACGGCCGATCCCGGGGGTCGCCTTCGGTGTCACCACGCCACCCTAGTGCCTGCGGCGACGCCCATCTGGTTCGGCGATGGAGCCGATGATGAGGGCGGACTGCAGGATGAGCGCCTCCCTGGCACCGGTCGCGTCCCAGCCGATCGTCTCGGTGATCCGCTTGAGCCGGTACCGCACCGTGTTGGGGTGCACGAAGAGCTCACGGGCGGTCGCCTCGAGGGAGCGGCCGTTGTCGAGGTACGCCCAGAGGGTGCCGAGGAGGTCGGTGGACTGCCCCCGGAGCGGCTCATATACCCGGGCGATGAGCGCCTGTCGGGCGAGCGAGTCGCCGGCGAACGCCCGCTCGGGTAGCAGGTCGTCGGCGGGGACCGGTCGGGGTGCGCCGCGCCAGGCCCGGGCGACCGCGAACCCGGCGAGGGCGGCCCGGGCACTCGTCGAGGCGTCGACGAGGCTCGGCACGGTCGGGCCGAGCACGAGGTGGCCGTCGCCGAACTCCGGCTCGAGCTGCCTCGCGATCTCGATGAAGGGCAACCGAGGATCGTCCTCGATCTCCGGGTCGGCCGTGGCCGCACGCCCGACGACGACGACGAGCCGGCTGCCTTGCACGCCGATGAGGACGTCGGCGGCGAGGTGGCGGGCGGTGCGACGCAACTGGTCGACGTCGAGCTGGCGCGGGGTGACCCCGACGAGGACGGCGGTCTCACCGTGGCCGTTCCACCCGAGGGCGGCGATGCGGCTCGGCAGCTCGGAGTCGTATTCGCCGGTGAGGATCGAGTCGACGACGAGGGCTTCGAGCCGGGCGTCCCAGAGCCCGCGGGACTCGGCGGCGCGCGCGTACACGTCGGCGGCGGCGAAGGCGACCTCCCGCGAGTACAGCAGGAATGCGTCCCGCAGCCCCAGGTCGTCGCGCGGGATCCGTGTCTCGATGATCTCGACGGTCGTCTTGACGAGTTGCAGCGTCTGGGTGAGCGAGATGGATCGGAGCAGCTCGCGTGGGGCAGCACCGAAGACGTCGGCCGCGATCCACGGGACGCCCTTCGGGTCGTCATACCACGCGATGAATGCGGTGATCCCGGCCTGCGCGACCAGCCCGACCGCGGAGCGGCGGCCCGGCGGCATGTCGCGGTACCAGGGCAGTGAGTCGTCGAGGCGCCGGAGGGTCAGGGTCGACCATTCACCGGCCTGGGTCCGAAGCCAGGCGAGCGTCTGTGCCTTGGTGCGCTGGGCCACCTCTTGATCCTAGGGAGTGCTGCAACCCGGTGGTTCAGCTCTCCCCGCCCGTGTTCCCGGTCGTCCCGGCGGTGATGTCGAAGAGCCGGTATTCCTCAATGGCCCGCTGGACGACGGCCAGGTCGATCTCGCCACGGTCCGCGAGCTGCTTGAGTACCCGCACGGCGATGGACGGTCCGTCGATGAGGAAGTACCGGCGCGCCGCCGCCCGCGTGTCCGAGAAGCCGTAGTCATCCGCGCCGAGGGTGGCGTAGTCCCGCGGGACGAACTGGCGGATGAGCGCCGGCACGCTGTGCGTGTAGTCGGAGACCCCGAGCACCGGACCTTCGGTCGCGTTGAGCACGGAGGTAATGTGTGGCACGAGCGGGGCGGCACCCGGATTCGTCCAGTTGTGCTCATCGGCGTGCAGCCCGTCGCGGCGCAGCTCCGTCCACGAGGTGACCGACCACACGTCGGCGGCGACGCCATGGGCCGCGAGCAGCTCCTGCGCCTCGAGCGCCCAGGGGACGGCGACGCCGCTCGCGAGGATCTGGGCGGGGATGCCGGCGCTCGGTGCCGCCTTGATGCGGTGGATGCCTTTCAGGATGCCGTCGACGTCGACCCCCTCCGGCTCCGCCGGCTGCACCATCGGCTCGTTGTACACGGTGATGTAGTACATGACGTTGGGGTCGGGGTGGGTGCCGCCGTACATCCGCTCGATGCCGCCGCGCACGATGTGCGCGAGCTCGTAGCCGTAGGCCGGGTCGTAGGCGACGACGGCCGGGTTCGTGTTGGCGAGGATGGGGGAGTGCCCGTCGGCGTGCTGCAGGCCCTCACCCGTGAGCGTGGTGCGCCCGGCGGTCGCGCCGATGATGAAGCCGCGCGTCATCTGGTCGCCGGCGGCCCAGAAGGCGTCACCGGTGCGCTGGAAGCCGAACATCGAGTAGAAGATGTAGACGGGGATGAGCGGCTGCCCATTCGTCGAGTACTGCGTCCCCGCGGCGGTGAATGCGGCGGCCGCGCCCGCCTCGTTGATGCCGACGTGGATGATCTGCCCCTGCGGCGACTCCTTATAGGCGAGGAGGAGCTCACGGTCGACGGACAGGTAGTTCTGCCCAGCCTGGTTGTAGATCTTCTGCGTCGGGAAGTACGCGTCCATGCCAAAGGTGCGCGCCTCGTCCGGGATGATCGGCACGAGCCGGCGCCCGAATTCCTCGACTCGGAAGAGGTCCTTCAGCAGCCGCGCGAAGGCCATCGTCGTGGCGATCTCCTGCGTCCCGGAGCCGCGTCGGGCGACGTCGTAGGCCTTCTCTTCTGGGAGCGGGATCGACACGTATTTGCTGCGCCGCTCGGGGAGGGAGCCGCCGAGGGCGCGGCGGCGCTCCATGAGGTACTCGATCGCCTCATCCTGGGGTCCCGGGTGATAGAACGGCGGACGGTAGGGGTCGGCCTCGAGCTGCGCGTCCGTGATCGGGATGTGCATGACGTCGCGGAACTTCTTGAGGTCGTCGAGCGTCAGCTTCTTCATCTGATGGGTCGCGTTGCGTCCCTCGAAGTGGGAGCCGAGGCCGTAGCCCTTGATGGTCTTCGCGAGGATGACGGTCGGCTGCCCGGTGTGCTCGACGGCCGCCTTGAACGCCGCGTAGACCTTGCGGTAGTCGTGGCCGCCGCGCTTGAGGCCCCACACCTCGTCGTCGCTGAGGTGCTCGACCATGGCGAGCGTGCGCGGGTCGCGGCCGAAGAAGTGCTCTCGGACGAATGCGCCGCTTTCGGCCTTGTAGGTCTGGTAGTCCCCGTCGGGGGTGTCGTTCATGAGGTGGCGGAGTGCACCGTCGTGGTCCTGCTCGAGCAGCGCGTCCCATTCGCGGCCCCAGATGACCTTGATGACGTTCCACCCGGCCCCGCGGAAGAAGCTCTCGAGCTCCTGGATGATCTTGCCGTTGCCGCGGACGGGGCCGTCGAGGCGCTGCAGGTTGCAGTTGATGACGAAGGTGAGGTTGTCGAGCCGCTCGTTTGCCGCCCAGTGCAGGGCGCCTCGTGATTCGACCTCGTCCATCTCGCCGTCGCCGAGGAACGCCCAGACGTGTTGGTCGGCCGCCTCGGGCTTGATACCGCGGTCGGCGAGGTAGCGGTTGGAGTGGGCCTGCCAGATGGCGTTGATCGGACCGATCCCCATGGACACCGTGGGGAACTGCCAGAAGTCGGGCATGAGGTGGGGGTGCGGGTAGGAGCTGAGGCCGTATGGGGCCCGCGACTTCTCCTGCCGGAAGGAGTCGAGCTGCTGCTCGCTGAGCCGCCCCTCGAGGTACGCCCGCGCGTACATGCCGGGGGAGGCATGCCCCTGGTAGAAGATCTGGTCGCCACCGACCGGGTCGTCGTGTCCGCGGAAGAACCAGTTGTGGCCGACTTCGTAGAGCGACGCGCTCGACGCATACGTGGAGATGTGGCCGCCGACGCTGATGCCGGGCCGCTGCGCGCGATGCACGGTGATCGCCGCATTCCAGCGGATCCAGGCGCGGTAGCGCCGCTCGATCTCCTCGTCGCCGGGGAACTCGGGCTCGTCGCCGGGGGCGATCGTGTTGACGTAGTCGGTCGTCGGGACCATCGGCACCCCGAGGTGGAGGTCCTTGGACCGGGCGAGGAGGTGGAGCATGAGCTCCCGGCCGCGCTCGTGCCCGCTGGCCGCGACTGCGGCGTCGAGTGACTCCACCCATTCGGCGGTTTCCTGCGGGTCCCGGTCGACGTAGCCGGTGGAGTAGGGGTCCTGGTCGTGGACGGGCAACGCTGGCCTTCTTTCCGCTCGTGGGGGAATGGCCGGGCGGGATCGCCGCCGATTCGGCCACCTCGATCCTATCGCCGCCCGTTGACACCCACCCACTTCCGGTGGTTGCCCAAATCTGCTGGATTTCCCCGCCGGTCACCCGCAGATTTGGGCAACCACCGGAAGCGAGGTCAGGTGAGTGCGGCGAGGGCGTCGCGGTAGGCGGCGAGGGGCCGAGATTCGCTGGGCGGGTTGACGAACGCCGCCTTGATGAGGCCGTCCTGACCGATGACGAACGTCGCGCGGGTCGCCTGACCGGACTCCTCGAGGAAGACGCCGTACTGGCGCGCGACCGCGCCGTGGGGCCAGAAGTCACTGAGCAGCGGGAAGCCGATGCCCTCCTGCTCGCCCCACACCTTCAACGAGAACTTCGAGTCAGCGCTGATGCCGACGAGGTGCACCGAGGCGTCATCGAACATCGCGAGGTTGTCGCGCAGTTCGCAGAATTCGGCGGTGCATTTGCCGGTGAATGCGGCGGGCACGAATGCGATGACGACCGGTTTTGTGGCGAGCAGCTCGCTGAGCGTCACGCTCTCGCCGCCGGCGGAACCGAGCGTGAAGTCGGGTGCGGTATCGCCGGCCTGGAGCGGGGCGAGGTCCTCGAATGCCATGCGCTCAGCCTAGGTGGCGTCGGGCTGCAGCGTCAGACGAGCTTTGCCGCGAGCTCGGCGTTGCTCGGCTCGACGAGGTGCGTGCCGTCCGGAAAGGTGATGACGGGGATATTCTTCCGGCCCGAGATCGCCTCGGCCGCAGATGCCGCGTCCGGCTGGGCGACGAGGTCGATGTATTGGTAGTCGACCCCGGACTCATCGAGGACCTGCTTGGCGCGTTGGCAGTCGGAGCACCAGTCGGCCCCGTACATCGTGATTCCGGTCATACCCCAAGGATAGGTCGGGCTGCCTTGGCCCGGGCTGGTTGCGTTCCTCGCGTGGGTATGGTCTTGTCTCAGTACGGATCCCCGTGGGGGCGCGGTCGCCGGGGCGTGCCACATACCGGCCGCAGTGCGCCAGCGTCCCGGATTCAACACTCGAAAGGGCCTCGCCGATGACCTCACGATTCTCACGCGCGCGCCTCGCGGCTGCCACACTCCCGATCGCCATCGGCGCCCTGGTGCTTGCCGGGTGCGCGAGCGTCGGCTGGCCGGGGGAGCGTGACGCGGCGCAGCCGTCGGTGCCGGCCACGGCGGGCGCGACGCCGACCGAGGCGGCGACCGCAGCGCCTCGGGCGCCGAGCACGCCGCCGGCGGACGAGGTCCCGGCCGTCCAGGCGGAGACCTGCGACTGGGATGTCCCGGCCCTGTCCGCTGCGGCGACGGGCGTGCCAACGGGCCAGTCGGGAGCGCTCGACAAGATCATCATCGGCAGTTGGCAGCACACGCACTACGACACCGGCGCGGGGTACGAGGCGACCGACAACGACATCCGGTACGTCTTCCCCGCGGCCGAGCGAATCCTGTACTGCCAGCACGTCCCCGGAATCACCGATCACGCGGAGAACGCCGCTGACATCAGCTGGGATGGCACGACCATCGTGCTGCCCGGCGGTCGAGCCGGATTCACGGTCACCGCGTGGGAGGCCGACGCCATGGTGTGGCGCAATGAGCTCGACGGCTCCAATTACCTACTGCAGCGACGCTGACGGGAGCGGATGATGACGATCAGGCGGCAGGGACGACGCGCTGGGGCCCTCGCGCTCGCGCTTGGACTCGGTCTCGGGCTTGCGGCATGCACGCCGACGGGAGGCTGGCCCGGCGATGGCCTGGCCGCCGGTGGCGGGACCGGGGCAACATCGTCGGCGACGAGCACGCCCGCGGTCGGGACTACCCCGACGCCTGGCGCACCAGGCGCAACCGCCGCCCCGCAGGCGCCCGGTGCTGGCGGTCCACAGGCCTGCCTGCAGGGTACCTGGCTCGCCGACAACGACTTCTGGCTCGCGAGCATTCGCGAATTCGGTGACGAGATCAAGGCCGTCGACGGGCGCGTGCTCCTCGCATTCGACGACAGCGGCGGATATCAGACCGAGTACGTCGGCTGGCGGATCACGGCGGAGGCCGAGGGGCATGTCGTCACGATCTCCCGGGAGGGCACTGACACGGGCGAGTACACCGCGAACGATACGACGCTGAGCCTCCGAGACACCGTTATCGGCACCGAGCTGAAACTGTCGGGTGCCGTGGAGATGACCATCGCACCTGAGCCCGCCTCGTACGCGAACGCGCCCTATACCTGCGGTGCTACCAACCTCACGATCA
>DATMFQ010000019.1:0-18841 GCA_035556075.1 Microbacteriaceae bacterium
AACATCCCACAGCTCGACGACTTCAAGGCCATCGCCGACCGCTTCGGCGCGCAGCTGCGCCTCACCAGGCTGCGACCGGCGGGCCGCGGTGCCGACAGTTGGCACGAGCTGCACCCGACGCAGGCGCAGCAGCGGGAGCTCTACGACTGGCTTGTCGCACACGGCGAGGAAGTGCTGACCGGCGACTCGTTCTTCCACCTCTCCGCGCTCGGCGGCACGCTACCGGGCCTCAACCTCTGCGGCGCTGGCCGCGTCGTGTGCCTCATCGACCCGATCGGCGACGTGTACGCGTGCCCGTTCGCGATCCACGAGGAGTTCCTCGCTGGCAACATCCGTGAGCACGGCTTCGGGCACGTGTGGCGCGAGTCGGAGCTCTTCGGCCGCCTCCGCAGCCCGCAGTCGGGTGGTGCGTGCTCGAGCTGTGCCTTCTTCAACAGCTGCAAGGGCGGCTGCATGGCGGCAAAGTTCTTCACCGGCCTGCCACTCGACGGCCCGGACCCAGAATGCGTGCGAGGCTTCGGCGAGACGGCACTCGAGGAGCTCGGCACGTCCGTCGAGCGCCCCCGCCCGAGCGTCGACCGCTCGCACCGGACCGCACCCCGCGGTGGTGCGCGCCGCGCCACCCCCGTGACCCTGCAGCGCCGGAGGCCGGCGGCCCCGCCGATCTCCGCCTGCAATGCGAACCCCGTCGCCGAGCTCATGCGGCCCGGCGACCGAGAGTAGGAGACGAATGGGCAACGCCTGGTTCGAGACGGTCGCCGAGGCACAGCGGCGAGCCGAGCGGCGCCTGCCGGCGTCGGTGTACGGCGCACTGCTCGCCGGGTCGGAGCGTGGGTTGACGTACGCGGACAACACCGCCGCATTCGGCGAACTCGGCCTCGCCCCGCGGGTCGCCGACCTACCCGCGACGCGATTGCTCGGCACGCACGTGCTCGGTACCGACCTGTCGATGCCTGTCATCATCAGCCCGACCGGCGTCCAGGCGGTCCACCCCGACGGCGAGGTCGCGGTCGCCCGCGCCGCCGCAGCCCGCGGTATCGCCATGTCACTCAGCTCCTTCGCGAGCAAGCCGGTCGAGGAGGTCGCCGCGGTCGGCGCCCCGCTCCACTACCAGGTGTACTGGCAGGGCGGCCGGGACATCATCCAGCGCCGCCTCGAGCGGGCACGCGCGGCCGGGGCTGTCGCGATCATCGTCACCCTCGACTGGTCGTTCTCCCACAGCCGCGATTGGGGCAGCCCACAGATCCCGGAGCGGCTGAACCTGCGCACCGTGCTCGAGTATGTGCCCGTCGCGATCTCACGACCGAAGTGGGCCGCCGCGTTCGTCCGCTCGGGTCGCCTACCCGACCTCACGGCACCGAACCTCGTCGTCGGGGATGAACCGGCCCCGACCTTCTTCGGCGCGTACGGCGAGTGGATGATGACACCACCACCCACGTGGGAGGATCTCGCCTGGTTGTGTGAGCAGTGGGACGGGCCGGTCATGCTCAAAGGCATCGCCCGGGTCGACGACGCGATCCGCGCCGCCGAGGTCGGCTTCTCCGCCATCTCGGTCTCGAACCACGGGGGCAACAATCTCGACTCGACCCCCGCGTCGATCCGGCTGCTGCCCGACATCGCGGAGGCCGTCGGCGACCGCGTCGAGGTGCTCCTCGACGGCGGCGTGCGGCGCGGCAGCGACGTCGCGAAAGCACTCGCGCTCGGCGCGAAAGCGGTGCTCATCGGCCGCGCCTACCTCTGGGGACTCGCCGCGAATGGCCAGGCCGGGGTCGAGAACGTGCTCGACATCCTCCGCGGCGGCCTCGACTCGGCGATGCTCGGCCTCGGCCGGGCGAGCGTCGACGAGCTGCGGCCGGAGGACCTGTGGGTGCCGCCCGAGTTCCGGCGCCAGCTCGGCACCGCACCGCTCGGCACCGTATGAGGCTCGCGACGCGCCGCTGGCCGGAGGTGCCCGACGACGCGCTCGTGCTCCTGCCCCTCGGCTCGCTCGAGCAGCACGGCCGGCACCTCCCACTCGACGTCGACACCGTTATCGCCGAGGCCGTTGCCACCGGCGCGGCCGAGCGCCTGCCGGAGCCCGTCCTCGTCGCGCCCTCGGTCGCCTATGGCGCGAGCGGCGAGCACGAGGGCTTCCGGGGGACCGTCTCGGCGGGCACCGTCGCGCTGGAGCTCTTGCTCGTCGAGCTCGGCCGATCGCTCAGCGGCTGGGCCCGGCGGCTCGTGATCGTCAACGCCCACGGCGGCAATCTCGATGCGCTCGTCGCCGCGACCCGGCGGTTGCGGGCGGAGGGCCGGGACGTGAGCTGGCTGCCCTGCGAGCACGGCGACCTCCACGCCGGCCACGGGGAGACGAGTCTGCTCCTCCACCTCGACCCCGAGCGCGTCCGGATGGCCGAGGCCACACCCGGTCCAGACACTCCGCTCGAACGACTGCTACCCCAGATGCGGAAACACGGCGTTGTCGCGGTCGCTCCCAACGGCGTACTTGGCGACCCCCGCGCGGCGACGCCCGGTGACGGCGCCCGGCTCCTCGAGCAAATGGTCGCAGCCACGGTCCGGCGCATCCTCAACGATGCCGCTGACGATGACGGCCTGCTCCGGGCGACGACGGCATGACGGCGCTCCCCACGGGGTACACGATCCGCCTCGGCGACGACGTCTGGCAGCACGACCGCGGCCGCACACTGGTCGGCGGCGCACCGCTGCGCGTGCTTCGGCTCACGCCCAGGGCACGCGCACTGCTGCGCGGCGGCACTCTGACGGTGTTCGATAGTGACACCGCCGCGCTCGCCGAGCGACTGCTCGATGCCGGCGTCGCCCACCCCGTGCTCGACCGGCTCCCTGAGCTCCCGCTCGAGCTGCTCACTGTCGTCATCCCCACGTACGGCCGGACCGAGCAGGTGCGGCGACTGCTGCAGGACCTGCCGCCCGTCGCGACGATCGTCGTCGACGACGCGAGCCCCCGCTCGCAACGGGTCGCCCTCGCGGTCGCGGCCCGACAAGCGGGGGCGCGCCTGATTCGACTGCCGATGAATGCGGGTCCTGCGGCGGCGCGCAACGCGGGACTCGCGGTAGTCGCGACGCCGTTCGTCGCATTCGTCGACTCGGATGTGCGGCTGCCGCCGAGCGCGCTCGAGACGCTGCTGCGGCACTTCGCCGATCCGCGGCTCGCACTCATCGGCCCACGGGTGCGTGGCCTGCCGGACCGGCACGGCGGCTGGGTGGAGCGATACGAGGATGCGCGGTCCTCGCTCGATCTCGGTCGCGCACCGGCGCTCGTGCGACCGCGCTCGACGGTGTCGTGGCTCTCGAGCACCTGTCTCGTCGCGCGGACCGAGGCACTCGGGGATGGCTTCGACGCGACGATGCGCGTTGGTGAAGACGTTGATCTGGTCTGGCGGCTCACGGCATCGAACTGGCATGTCCGCTATGAGCCGGCGGTCGAGGTCGGGCACGCCCACCGCACAACACTCGGGCCGTGGCTGCGGCGCAAGGCGTTCTATGGCACGGGAGCGGCCCCACTGGCACAGCGTCATCCGGCGGCGATCCCGCCGGCGATCCTGCGCCCCTGGTCTGTCGTCGCGCTGCTCGGTCTCGTGATCGGGCGTCCGTGGTCGCTCGCCGTGTCGCTCGCGGCGACGGGCGTCGCCGCCCGAGGGCTGCGCCGTCGACTCCCAGACGCCTCCCCCGAAGTCGTGCTGCGGCTCACGGCGAGCGGGCTTGGGAGCGCGATCGGCCAGGGCGCTGCGCTCGCACTGCGGCACTGGTGGCCGCTCAGCGTTACTGCCTGCCTCGTCTCGCGCCGCGCGCGCCGGGTGATCGCCGTCGCAGCCGTCGTTGACGCCGCCGTCGAGTATGGACGGCTGCGCCCAAGGCTCGACCCGCTGCGCTTCGCCATACTGCGCCGGCTCGACGACCTCGCCTACGGTGCCGGGCTCTGGTGGGGCGCGCTCCGCGCCCGGCGCGCGCGGGCGCTCCTACCGGAGCTCGCCGAGCGCCCGGCGGCCCGCCCGACCGAGCCGCCCGCTGGGCGCGCCGAGGCGTGACTCAGAGCATCCGCGAGAGGAATCGCTGAGTGCGCTCCTCCTGCGGCGCGGTGAGCACCTCCTCCGCCGTTCCCTGCTCGACGATCCGGCCCCCGTCGAGGTAGACGACCCGTGAGCCGACCTCGCGGGCGAAGCGCATCTCGTGCGTGACAACGACCATCGTCATGCCGTCCTCCGCGAGCTGCTGCATGACCTCAAGGACCTCGCGGACGAGCTCGGGGTCGAGCGCCGAGGTGGGCTCGTCGAAGAGCATCACCTTCGGCTGCATCGCGAGCGCCCTCGCGATCGCGACGCGCTGCTGCTCACCCCCTGAGAGCTGCCCGGGGTAGGCGTCAATGCGATGGCTGAGACCGACCCGGTGCAGCAGCTCATGCGCTCGCTCCACCTGCTCGGCCCTGTTGCGCCGCAGCACGCCGATCGGCGCCTCGATGACGTTCTCCGTCGCCGTGAGGTACGGGAAGAGGTTGAACTGCTGGAACACCATGCCGATCTGGCGCCGTTGTCGCGCAAGGGTCCGGGCGGGGAGCTGCCGCAGCCGACCACCGCGCCGTTCGTAGCCGAGGATCTCGTCCTCGACTGCGACCCATCCCTCGTCGGGTGGGTCGAGATGGTTGAGGCAGCGCAGCACCGTGCTCTTGCCCGAGCCCGACCGCCCGATGAGGCATACGACCTCGCCGCGCTCGACCTCGAGGGAGACATCGTCGACGGCGACAACGTGGCCGAACGCCTTGCGCAGATGGTGCGCCTCTAGCAGAGCAGTCACGCCGATCGCCTCCAATCGTGGTGGTGCGGGTGACGCCAGTCGGCGTCCCCGATTCCGCGGATCATGCCGTCACCGCCGGCGCGGCCGCTGTGCCGCGGCGACGCGTCGTGCGGGCGAGCCGCCGTTCGATGAGCTGCTGCACGATCGTCAGTGTCGAGACGAGGATGAAGTACCAGATCGATGCGACGACGAGCAGCGGCATCACCTCGTAGTTGACGGTGTAAATCTTCTGCACCGAGAAAAGCAGGTCCGGGAATGCGATGAACGCGACGATCGAGGTGCCTTTCAGCATCATGATGAGTTGATTCATCAGGGGTGGCAGCGCGACCCGGATTGCGGACGGCAGGACAATGCGCACCATGGTGCGCGAACCTGACATTCCGAGCGCCATCGCCGCCTCAGCCTGCCCGCGCGGCACCGATTGGATGGACGCGCGGATGATCTCCGAGCTATAGGCCGCCTCGTGGAATGCGAAGGCGATGACGGCAACGGCGAACGCGGAGATGCCGGTCGTCGGCAGCTCGATGATCGCCGGGCCGAATGGGACGCCAACCGGGATGAACTCGTAGAGCGCGCCAATGTTGTACAGCAGGAGGAGCAGCACGAGCAGCGGCACGCTCCGGAACAGCCAGACGAACACGAGTGCCGCGGCGCGGAGAAGCCGGCTCGCCGAGAGCGCGAACTGTGCGACGAAGAAGGCGAGGAGGAGGCCGAACACCATGGCGAGGACGGTGAGCAGGATCGTGTTGAGCACACCGCCGAGCACGAGGGGGTCGAACAGGTAGCGCCCGACGACCGGCCAGTTGAACCGCTCATTGGTGATGAGCGAATGGACGATCGCGATGAGGTACACCCCGACGACGATCGCGAGGGCGGTCCGAATGAAGTGTCGCCGCGGCACGAGTGGCTCGGTCGCGGGTGCTCGCTCGGGGGTGGGACGCCCGCGGCGCCTGAGCTGGTCAGGCGCCGCGGGGTTCGTCGCTGAGGTCATGGATACGACTCAGTCCAGCGAGGGGTTCACCGAGGACTCGGTGATCATGTTGTCCTCGAGTCCGTAGGAGGCCATGATCTCCTTGTAGGTCCCGTCCGCGATGAGCGCGTTGATCGCCGCGGCCATCTCCTCCGCAAGCCCCGAGCCCTTATTCGTGACGAAGCCGATCGTGACCTGGCCCCAGTCGGCACCGGTGCGCTTCCACTTGCCCTCATCCTGCTTGGCGGCCCAACCAAGCGCGATCGTCGGGCCGGCCCAGGCGTCGGCGCGGCCGGATTGCACGGCGAGCCCGTTCGCGGTCGCGTCCGGGAACTCGGCGACCTCGAGCGCCTCCTTGCCGTTAGCGACACACGCTGCGCCGATCTCCTGGAGCATCGGGATGAAGACATCGCCCGCATTCATCGCGATCGTGTACCCGCAGAGGTCCTCCTCCATGTCGTCCCCGAAATCGGGGCCGTCCGCACGGGTGATGAAGCCGTAGGCGCCGAGCGAGTACGGCACCATCTCATACTTCTCCATCCGGTCAGGGTTGAGGCTCGCACCGCCAACGACGTCGAGACGCTTCGCGTCGAGCCCGAGGAGCGAATTCTGGAAGGCCTCCGGGATGACCTCGACGTCACGATTCATCTGAGCCGCAATCGCGCGGGCGAGGTCGGGGTCCATACCGATGGACTGGCCTTTGTCGTCGGTGAAGCTGATGGGGGGCTCGCCCGTCACGGCGGCCCAGCGCAGTGCCGGCTGCGACGGTTCGGCAGTCGCGTCATCGCCACCGGCGTCGGGCGTACCCGCGGCGCAGCCGGTGAGTGCGAGCGCAGCCGCGGTGATCAAAACAGGAAGAACACGGCGGTTCATCTCATCCTCCAGGACTCAATCGATGCGGGTGAACCGGTGGGGGTGGTACTTCGTTGTGCTTAACCCACCAGTTCGCATTGTTAATATGTCAGAGACACGTTACTCATACTGCAGTTTCGTGGGTGTGTTGTCAAGATTCGGTCGACATATGACGATGCGCAGCGGGGAACTGTGTCTGCTGAGCGGAACCGGCGGCCAGTAGTTCCTCGATCTCGACCTCCGTGCGGCCGAGCTCGCGCAGTACCTCGCGCGTATCCATGCCGACCACGGTCATGGTGCGAGACGGCGCCTCCTCGTCGAAACCCGCTGATCGCAGCGGCCGCGCAATCTGCAGCATCGGCTGCCCGCCCGGGAGCTGCGTCTGCCACACTGCGTCACGATGCACCAGGTGGGGGTCCATCGGGAGCTCTTCAGGGTGAAGCACCGGGGCCACCGGCAAATCGACCTCACCTGTCAGCTCGTCGAGCCAGGCCTGCCGCGGCCGACTGCGCAGCAGCGCCGTGATCTCCTCGCGCATCGCCGCCTGCTCCGCCGCTGGCGCGAACTGCCGCGACTCCCACTCGGCGCGCCCGAGCAGCCTGCACAGACCGCGCCAGAACTGCGGCTCGAGACAGGCGATGCTGAGCCAGAGACCATCGGCGCAGTCGTACAGCCCATACCAGCAGTACTGCCCATCGATCATCGGGGTCCGCGGCAGGGACGAGCCCGACATCGCGCCCGTCGGCATGCGCCCGACCCCGTCGATCGAGTACTGCTCCGCGAGCGGGAGCGTCAGCACGCTGTCCGCGATCGCGACGTCGATCCACTGCCCGACACCGTGCAGTTGCCTCGCGACGACGCCCGCGAGGATCGCGATCTGCAGGTTGAAGCCTGCAGCCCGATCGGCCCATGGTCCGCTCGGCATCCGCGGGCGGCCATCGGCCTCGAACTGCACGTGACCGGCCAGCCCCTGGTAGTTGAGGTCGTGGCCCGCCCAGCTCGCATACGGCCCCTCCTGCCCGTACCCGGTCAGAGAGCAGTAGACGAGCTCGGGGTGCTGCGCGGACAGCGCGGTGTAGCCGATGCCGAGTCGCTCAGCGACGCCAGGCCGGAAGCCCTCGACGACGACATCAGCCATCGCGGCGAGCTCGAGCGCGACCGCGAGTCCCGCCTCGGACTTGAGATCGAGCGCGATCGAGCGCTTGCCGCGGCCGACCGGCTCGAGCGGGCCGCCCCGCGTCGGCCGACCCACGTGGACGACCTCCGCGCCGAGATCGGCGAGGGCCGAGGTCGCGAGCGCCCCGATCGTCGGCGAGAAGTCGAGGATGCGAAGGCCGTGGAGATCCGCGCGCATCAGGTGAGGCTCCCGAGCCCACCCCGGCGCCCCGCCCGGGCCGACCGGCCCAGATCACGCATCGACAAACACATCCCGGCGGTGGTGACGCACCGTCGCCGTGCCACTCTCGATCGTCCCGCCGACCGGGCAGTACGCGTGCACGGCCTTGTCGAGCATCGCGTCAACGACCTCGTCATCCGGCGCTGCCGACCAGGTGATCTCGAACGTCACGTCGAACTCGGTGAACGCCTTTGGCCACTCCGTCGCCTGCTCGCCATCGACGAGGACGGCCAGACGCACGAGCGGCTGCTTTCGCTTGCGCAGCAGGGCCACCGCGTTCATCCCGACGCAGCCGCCGAGCGCGCCGAGGAGCAACTCCGTCGGCATGTGCCCTCGATCGGTCCCGAGCGGCGCGGGCTCGTCGAGGATGACCCGCACCCCTGGGAGTCGCTCATTGCCGACCTCAAAGCACAGCCCCTCGCCGCTCCAGTCCACCCGCATCGACCTCAACCGACCTTCTCCTCACTGCGCATGCGCGCCACGAACTGCGGATAAAGCCCCGCCATGCTGTCGTACACCGGACCGTGCAGAGCCTCGAGCTCCTGCTCGCTCGGCGGCACGGTCGTGCCGAAGCCGTCCGCGAGCGGGAGCGAGAACCCGGTCGCCGCCTGCACCTCGGCGACCGTGTGCCCCTCATGCACGGATGCCAGCTCGATACCCGCCGCCTCGGGGTTGTATCGGAGCACCGCGAGCGGCGTAATGATGTCGGTCAGCGTGCCGTGCCGGCGCAGCCTCGGGTGCGAGGCCGCGGAGGCCGTGACGTAGTCGACCTGGTCGACAAAGAATCGCGGTGTGTGCTCGGTGCGGAACATCACGATGCGCTTCGCCGAGTAGTAGTAGATGGGGGCGGCGAAGGCACCCTGGAATCGGCGACGACGCCCGTCGGGCAGATCGACGTACTGCAGATTCATGTTGCCGTGTCGATCGAGTTGCACGGCAGAGAAGAAGAACAGGTCGACCTTGCCGCGCTGGATGAGCTGCGTGAACTCCTTCGCCCCGATGAACGGCGCGACATCGCCCGAGCCCGCTTCGCGGGCGTTCGGCGCCCACAGCTCCTGCGCGAGCCGCACACCGGCCGCCGGGATGGGCGAATTCGCGCCAGCGGCAAGCCGCTCCCAGTCGTGGATCTGCCGCGCGCACAGCACGGCCATCAGCTCGTCGGTCCGCACGTCAGACATGGCTCAGCTCCTCCACCGCCAGGCGGCGGTACTCTGCTTCATCGGCGGTGCCGCGCACGACGCGGTCGACATAGTTGCGCATCGTCTCCGCGGACTTTGCGGCCTGCACGTAGATGCGCAGCGCTGCGTGATCGTCCTCGTAGAGCCCGTGCGCGCCGAGCGGGTGCGCGCCCCGCGGCGCGACGGCGAGCGCGTCGAAGTAGATGCTCGGGATGACCTGCTCGTCGAAGGCGAGCACGTCGAGTGCGTCCTCGCGCACCTCCTCGACGGTCGCGAGGACCGTCGTCGACGCCTGGGCGACGAGGCGCTCGTCGTTGTAGATGCTGCAGACGACGTTGCCGTGCGGGTCTGCGCGCAGCCCATGTATGAGCGCGACGTCGGGGGCGATCGACGGTGCAAGGACGACGTCAACCTCCGGATCGTACGGGTCCGGGACGACGAGGAAGTCGGGTCGATCCCGCAGGATGTCTGAGCCGATGAGACCCGGCACCGGGGTGAAGCTCAGGCCCGCCGAGCCGGCATGCAGCCCGATCTCGATGATGGGGCAGGAGGACTCGATGAAGCGCACCTGGCCCGCCTCCCACGCGCGATTGAAATTGAGCGCGAAACCGTACTCGTTGAGGTGGATGGCGCCCGCCTCGACGGAGCGGACCGCGCCCGCGGCGACGAGGAAGTCGACGCCGAAATTGCCGGTCGGCGCGGCGACGATGTCAAGGTCACGGCGCCCCTGACGGA
Source organism: Microbacteriaceae bacterium (assembly GCA_035556075.1). GTDB lineage: Bacteria > Actinomycetota > Actinomycetes > Actinomycetales > Microbacteriaceae > 73-13. Next base: position 9,941 of record DATMFQ010000019.1, read on the forward strand.
CGAGCTCGCGCAGCAGCGCGAACGGGTACTGCTTCGGCAGGCACAGCCGGGTCCCATCGGGGACGAGCTCCGCGAGCTCCGCCAGTGATCGATACAGCTCAGCCACGAGAGACGCTCCAATCAGATATCGGTTCGGGGCCAGGGACGAGACCCCGGGTCATCGCCAGGTCGGTCCGGCAAGATCTGCGCGCGCGACGATCTCGGGCGGGCGGTGCGCCCGCACCTCCGGCAGCACGCCGACATAGGGCTCCACCTCGACCAGCGTCAGCTGTCCGGTGCACCCCTGCGCGAGGCGGGAGGTACCGGCGTCACGCGTGAGGACGTTCGGGTTCCCGTGTGCGCACATGCCGTCCTCGCCGACCGGGTCGTACCAGGCGCCTGTCGAGAGCTGGACGACGCCCACGCGGACCCGATCGCTCACGATGACGCCCGCGAGACAGGCACCGCGGTCGTTGAACACCCGGACGACGGAGCCGTCGACGATGCCGCGGGCGGCCGCGTCCGCCGGGTGCATGCGCATCGGCTCGCGTCCCTGGATCTTCGACTGCTGACTGTGGTCGCCCATGTCGAGCTGGCTATGCAGCCTTGCGGCCGGTTGGTTGGAGACGAGCTGCAGCGGAAACGACCGCGCAGCCGACGACGCCCACCCCTCGACCGGCGGGAACCACGCGGGATGGCCGATGCAGTCGTCGTAGCCGAACGCGTCGATCGTCGCCGAGAAGATCTCGATGCGACCGCTCGGCGTCGGCAGCGGATTGGCCCCCGGGTCCTGCCGGAATGCGGCGAACGCGTTCCCGAGATCGGGGCTCGAGGGCAGTGCGACACTCCCCTCCTCCCAGAACTCGTCGAACAACGGCCAGTCAATCCCTTTCGCCGCGGCAGCGACCCGGGCGTTCGCGTAGAGGTGTTCAAGCCACTGCCGCTGGTCGCGACCTTCGGTAAACGCCTCGCGAACGCCGACGCGCTCCGCAAGCGCCGTGAAGATCGAGTAATCGTCCCGTGCCTGGCCGACCGGTTCGACGATGCGGTGCATCGCAATGAGCTCGCTGTCGTTGAACCCCGCGCCGAGGTCCTCGCGCTCCAGCGTCGTCGTAGCCGGCAAGACGATGTCGGCATGTCGTGCCATGGGGGTCCAGAAGGGCTCGTGGACGATGATCGTGTCCGGCCGTGCGAATGCCCGGCGGAGTCGTCGCAGATCCTGGTGGTGGTGGAACGGGTTACCACCCGCCCAATACACGAGACGGATGTCCGGGTACGCGAGCCGCTCGCCGTCGAAATCGAACGGTGCGCCCGGCGCGAGCAGCATGTCCGCAATTCGCGCCACCGGGATGAACTCACGAACCGCATTCGTGCCCTGCGGGAGGCTCGGCAGCTTCATGTCGAGTCTCGGGCGCCCAATGTGGCCCATCGCCCCGAGGGCGAAGGTGAAGCCAGAGCCGGGCGCGCCGAACTGCCCGAGCATTGCGGCGAGCGTGAGACCCAGCCACACGGGCTGCTCGCCATGCTCCGCACGCTGCAAGGAGTACGCCACGGCGACGAGCGTCCGGTGTCGAGCCATCCGCCGCGCGAGGTCGACGATGGCCGCCGCGGAGATTCCGGTCTCCACGGCGGCCCACTCGGCGCTCTTTACCACACCATCCGTGTCACCGAGGAGGTAGCGCTCGAAGCGTCCGTATCCGACCGTGCACCGCTCGAGGAATTCGTGATCGACCAGCCCCTCGACCGCAAGCGTGTGCGCGATCCCGAGCATCAGCGCAACATCGGTCCCCGGCCGAATCGCCAGGTGATCGGCGGCGACCGAGTCGGGCAGATCGTCGGCGAGCGGACTGACGAGCACGAACCGGCAGCCTCGCGCGGTTGCGTCGACCATGTGCTGGCCGACCAAGTGGCGGTGGATGCCGCCGGGCGCGACCGCGGCGTTCTTCGCCGCCATGCCACCGAAGGCCACGACGAGCTCGGTGTGCTCGACGATGTCGGGCCAGGTCACGCCGTTCGCGACGACCTGCCAGTCAGCGACCACGCGGGCAAGGATCACTTCGGCAGCACCGGAGCTGTACGTCGTGCGCGAGGCGACATAGCCGCCGAGGCAGTTGAGAAATCGGTGGACCTGGCTCTGCGCGTGATTGAACCGACCCGCGGACGACCAGCCGTAGGAGCCGCCGAACACGGACCGTGCGCCGCCCGGACCGTCGTATGCACGCCGAAGTGCCGACCCGGCGAGATCAAGCGCCTGATCCCAGGAGACCGCCACATACCGGTCGTCGCCGCGGCGCTCGCTCGGCCCGGGGCCGTCGACGAGCCACTGCTCGCGAATCATCGGCTGTGCGACACGGACCTCATGGCGCACCGCGCCCGCGATGTTCCCGAGGACGGGGGACGGCGCGGGGTCGTGCGGCGACGGCGTGACTTCGATGCCATCGTCGGTGTCACGTGCGAGGAAGACGCCCCAGTGGGAGCTGTTCGGCCTCGCCCGCCTCTGCTGCGACCCGGTCGTCATGGTCGCAGGATCACCGGACCAGGTTGCCCGCGTCCACGGGCAGCGAGACACCCGTGATGTAGCGACCGGCCGGTGAGACGAGGAAGGCGATCACGTCGCTGACGTCCTCGGGCTGCAGCCACGGGATGCCGAGCGGCTGGGAGCCGGCGAAGATCGGTGCGACGTCCTCGCGGGTGACCGTCGCCGGGTCGCGGTCGGGCATGAAGAGCCGGTAGGTCGGCTCGTTGTGGATGAGGTCGGTGTCGACGTTCGTCGGGTGCACCGCATTCACCCGGATGTTGTGCTCGGCGAGTTCGATCGCGAGCGCCTTCATCAGGCCGACGAGCCCGTGCTTCGCGGCGGTGTAGTGGGCGAGGTTCCGGATGCCGCGGAGCGCCGCAACCGAGCCGGTCAGGATGATCGAACCGCCGTCACCGTGTCGCTTGAGGTGCGGGATCGCGGGGCGCACCGCGCGGAAGGCCCCGCTCAGGTTGATGTCGATCATCTCGTCCCAGGCATCATCACTCATCATCTCGGCGGTCGAGAAGGAGCCGATGCCCGCATTCGCGAGCACGATGTCGAGTCGGCCGAGCTCCGCGACGCCTTCATCGACGGCGCGGCACAGCGCGGCGCTGTCACGGACGTCACCAGCGAAGGCAAGCATGCGGCGGCCGAGCGCCTCGACCGCACGCACGGTCTCGTCGAGATCGGCACGCGTCGCCATCGGATAGCCGACGCTCTTGAGCGGACCGGGGAGATCGACGCCGATGATGTCGGCGCCGTCGCGAGCGAGACGGAGGGCGTGCGCGCGTCCCTGGCCGCGGGCGGCGCCGGTGATGAATGCGACCTTGCCGTCGAGTACTCCCACGTCGTGCCTCCGATCGATGCGGCCGTCCGCCGGGACCGAGCCGGCATGCACGGCATCATTGCCTGTCTGAGATGACAGTAGCATCCTGTGGCACGCCAGTCTACCGTTGGTAATGCCTGGACCGCCGCCGTCAACCCACCACGGAGGCCCCGCCCGACACGCCGGTCGGGCGGCGCCGAGGACCTGGGGGGCCCGCATACGCCTGCATGGTGCGCAACCAGCGCACCGCATCCCGGCCCACCGCGACCACGCGGGAATCCGAGCGATGCACGCGTCGCGTCGCCAGCAGCGCGACATCGTAGGCATCGCCGGTCACCCGCTGCGGTGCATCCTCCGGCCCCCACGACCACACCTCGCCGTCCGGACCTTGCACCTCCACCCGGAACGGCTCGGCGGGCGCAACGAGCCCGCGATTGCGGAACGAATAGTCGCGAGCCGCGACCGCGAGGTGCGCGATGTGCCGCAGTCGTCGGGTGGGGGCTCGCGTCGCGCCGACGGCCTGATACACGTCCTCGCCGTGCGCCCAGATCTCCATGATCCGCGACGTCGCCGCCGACGCGAAGCTCATCGACGGACCCACCCACGGCATCCGGGTCGCCCCCGGCCAACCCGCGAATACCCCCAGGAGCGCCGTGCGCGAGTCTCGCCACGCGACCAACCGCCGCACCCCAACATCCGGCCGGGCCAGCTCGCCCGCAGAGAGCTCCGGTCGCGTCCTGGTGATCGGCGCGAGACGCCGGAACTCCGGCTCATCAGTCATCGCCGTCCACATGAGCCGCTCGGTGAGCTCGAGGTGACCGACCTGGTGCGCGATCGACCAGCCACGCGACTGCGTGTCCAAGCGCCACTCAGCCGGCGAGAGCCCGACGAGCAGTGCGTCGAGCTCAGCGGCCTCCGCACGTAAATCGTCAAGCAGCTCGGCATACCGCGCCTCGCGGTCGACCGCCATCAGCCGAGCAGGCCGCGCAGGCGAGCGAGTTCGGGCGCGACCGCCCAGCCCTGTTCCTGCACCCACGCCGCATCCCAGTACGTCGAGCCGTAGCGGTCCCCCGCGTCGCAGATGAGGATAACGACGCTGCCGCGCTCGCCGCGCACACGCATTCGGTCGATCAGCTCGAGTGCACCCACGAGATTCGTCCCGGTTGACGGACCGACGCGGCGGCCGAGCCGTTCCTCGATGAGGTGCATCCCCGCAACGGACGCAGCGTCGGCGATCGGCAACACCTCGTCGATGACGCCGGGGACGAATGACGGCTCAACGCGGGGCCGGCCGATCCCCTCGATGCGGGACCCCCGGCCGACCAGTGTGCGATCGCCGGTGCGCCAAGCCTCGTGAAAGACCGAGCCCTCCGGGTCGACGACCGCGAGCCTCGTGTCGACACCCCGGTACCGGCAGTACCGGCCGATCGTCGCGCTCGTCCCACCGGTCCCGGCACCGACGACGATCCAGCTTGGGATCGGGTGCCGCTCAAGTGAGAGCTGGTCGAAGATCGAGGAGGCGATCGTATTGTTGCCCCGCCAGTCGTTGACGATCGCCGCGTTGCCGAACTGATCGAGGTAGCAATGGTCCGGGAGCGCACCGAGGCGCTCCGCCTCCGCGTACACATCCCCCGCCGACTCGACAATCTGACAGCGCCCGCCCGCCCGCACGATGAGATCGAGCTTCGCCGACGAGGTGCCGCGCGGGACGACCGCGATGAATTCGAGGCCAAGCATCCGCGCGAAGTACGCCTCCGAGATCGCCGTCGACCCGCTCGTCGCCTCTACGAGCGTCGTCCCTTCACCGATCTCCCCGTTGACGATGCCGTAGAGCACGAGCGAGCGAGCGAGGCGATGCTTGAGCGAGCCCGTCGGGTGCACGGACTCGTCTTTGAGATAAAGGTCGATGCCCCACTCCGGCGGCAGCGGCAGACAGTGCAGATGTGTATCCGCACTGCGATTCGCGTCGGCGGCGATCAGCGCGAGTGCCTTCGCGACCCACTGCCTTGAGCCCATCTCAGGCCCGTAGGCTCGCGTTTTGGATCGACGGGGACGACATGAGTGCGTCGACGACGACCCGCTCGGCCCAGTCGACCTGTTCCTCCACGATCTGCGCGGCCTGCTCCGGCTGGGCGGCGCGAAGCGCCTCGATCAGCTCGAGGTGCGAGCGAGCGGTGCCGGCAAACCCCGCCGACTGCGTGACCGCGAGATACACGTAGCGGTCAAGCTTGACGATGACCTCGTGGAGCATGCGCTCGAGCATGAGACTGCCGCTCGCACGAGCGACTCGGAGATGGAATGCGGAGTTCGCCTTGACGAATGCGACGACCAGGTCGTGTTCGCCAGGAACGACAGCGGTGCGGCAGCGGGTCTCCTCCTCGGCGAGCGCGACGATCTCGTCGAGTTCGGCCGCACCGAGCCCACGCGCGGCGGCGTGGCGGGCGGCCGCCGGCTCGAGCAGTCGTCGCACGATGAACATGTCCCGTGCCCGGGCGAGCGTGAGCGGTGCGACCTCATAGCCCTTCCGCGGCCGGGACTGCACGAGGTGCTCCTGTTCGAGTTTGACGAGCGCTTCGCGGACGGGGGTCTTGCCGATCCCGTAGCGCACCCCGAGGGCGTTCTCCGTGATGATCACACCGGGCTGAAAGACGTGAAAGAGGATGTCGTCGCGGATCGCCTCGTACGCCCGGGCGCTCAGGCTCATCTCCTCGACCGGCATATCCACACTCGCGCTCATCATCCCCGTTCAGCTCCTCATCGCGTCGGTCGCGCCGCATTCAGCGGGACGACCCACCCGCGCGGTCTTGCTCCTCGCGATGAGGGGACGACCCTCCGAGGAGCGCCGCATTGGACTGTCCGATGCTCTCCGGCTCGACCATCGGGTGCGCATTTGTCCCATCAGCCCAGATCGGCGTCCGCAGCACTCGAACAGTCTGCCCCGCGACCTCCATCGGCGCCAGCCCACCTTCGACCGAGACCGGGGCATGGAGCGCCTCGAGCGTGTCATTGACCGGCGCGGCCGGCACTCCGTGCTCATGGAGGCGCCGGACCCACTCATCGCGGGGGCGTGTGGCGAAGGCCGCCTGCAGCGCGGCGATGAGCTCCGTCTTTGCGGTGAGCCGGGACGCACGGTCTCGGTATGCGGGCGCCGCAGCAAGGTCGGGGCGCTCCAGCGCGACACACAGCGCGTTGAAGTGGTGATCGAAGCCCGCATCGATGACGAGCCAGCGGTCGTCCGAGGTCGCGAAGGCCTGCGCGGGCACGGTGGCCGGGTAGCCGGAGCCGAGGCGCTGGATCGGCTCCCCGGTGTGCGCCGCGTACGCGCCCATGTAGTTGAGCAGTGAGAGCTGCGCGTGGAAGAGCGACGTGTCGAGCGCGATCCCACGACCCTGGGCACGCCGGTACTGCAGTCCCGCGAGCACCGCGATCGTCGTGTAAAAGCCACCGGTAAGGTCGGCCGTCGGGACGCCCGCACGCGCGGGGGCCGCGTCCGCGTAGCCGGTGATCGACATCGCCCCCGCCATGGCCTGCGCGACGAGGTCGGTGCCACGGATGTCCTCGGTCGCGTGCGGACCAAAGGACGAAAGTGTGCAGGTAACGATCATCGGATTGAGCTGGCTGAGCTGCGAATGCGTCAGGCCAAGTCGATCGGCGACACCTGGGCTGAAGTTCATCATCGCGACATCGGCGGTCGGCACGAGTTCGCGCAGGGCATGCTGGCCCTCCACCGACTTGAGGTCGAGCGCGAGGCTGCGCTTGTTGCGGTTGATCGCGTGGAAGTAGAGGGAGGTGCCGCCGATGAAGTGCGGTGGGATCTCGCGGGTCTTGTCGCCGGTCGGTGGCTCGACCTTGATCACCTCGGCACCGAGGTCGGCGAGCATCTGTGTGCTGAACGGTCCCGCGAGCGCGTGAGTAAAGTCAAGAATCCGTACCCCGGCCAACAGCGCCGGGAACTCGGCTGCACTACCCATGGCTTCGACTGTCCCTCTCGTCGCGATATCGCGCGACACCCATCCGTAGAGGCAGCGTCGCCGTTCTAGTATGTTAGATAGCAAGATTTAGTACGTCAAATGAGAAGCGGAGAGCCATCATGGTCGAGACCGGGATCCATGCCGACGTGCTGCGCCTGACGACCGGGATGCTCATCGGCGACACCCTGCGACTTGGCGCGAGCACCTACCCCATCACCGATCCCGCCACCGGCGAGATCATTGGCGAAGCCCCCGAGGCCACCTCGACGGACGTCGCCGACGCGATCGCAGCGGCCCGCACCGCACAACCAGGCTGGGCCGCCACCCCCGTCACCGAGCGGGCCGACCTGCTGCGGGCGATCGGCCGCGGGCTCGCCGCACGACGCGACGACCTCGCCCCGCTCGTCGCCGCCGAGACTGGCTGCCTGCTCAGCGCGGCTCCGGGCATCATCGACCGCGCCGTCAGCCGCTTCGAGCGATTCGCCGCCCTGATCATTGAGCAGCAGCCCATCCGACACCCCGTCGCGGCCCAGACCAGTCCCGGCGGGACGCTGCTCACCGTCGGGGAGACCGCCGCCCGGCCAGTCGGCGTCGTCGCGGCCATCGCGCCGTTCAACTTCCCGATGATCGGCGCCGCGAGCAAGATCGCTCCCGCCATCGCGATGGGCAACACGGTCGTCTTCAAGCCCGCCCCACAAGACCCCCTGCAGATCCTCGCGTTCGGCGCCATCTGCCGCGAGGTCGGGGTGCCCGCCGGCGTCATCAACATCGTGACCGGCTCCCGCGTCGAGGTCGGCCAGGAGCTCGTCGCCTCCCCCGACGTCGACATGGTGAGCTTCACGGGCAGCACCAAGGCCGGCAGCGAGATCTATCGCCAGGGGGCCGACCACATGCGTCGCCATCTCCTCGAGCTCGGCGGCAAGGGCGCGCTCATCGTCCGGGCGGACGCCGATCTCGACGCCGCGGCCGAAGCGCTCTCGCGGGTGTGGCGCTACTACAGCGGGCAATGGTGCGCAGCGCCGACGCGTGCCATCGTGCACCGCGACATCCATGACGCCCTCGTCGAGCGGCTCGAGCTCATCGGACGGGCCCTACGAGTCGGCGACCAGCGAGACCCTGACGCCGACCTCGGCCCCATCATCTCTGAGCCGCAGCGCGATCGCATTGAGGCAACGGTCGCAGGGGCCATTGCTGACGGCGCCATGGAGGTGCTCGGTCACCCCGTACGCGGCGGGATGCCACATGGCTACTTCGTCGCCCCCGCGCTCCTGACGGGTTGTCGTCCCGAGATGACAGTTGTCCAGGAGGAGGTGTTCGGCCCGGTACTCGCGGTGCTGCCCTACTCGGACGACGAGGAGGCGATCCGGCTCGCAAACGACTCACGATACGGACTCACCAACTACCTCTTCAGCGCCGACGCCACGCGTGCATGGGAGTTGGCCGCCCAGCTGCGCAGTGGCTCCGTGCTCATCAACACCGCCACACCGCGGGACGACATGCCCTTCGGCGGCGTCGGCATGAGCGGCCTCGGCCGGGACAACGGCCAGTTTGCTCTCGACGCCTACTCGGAGCCGCAGGGCGTGCTCCTCGCCTCGAGTCCCGGCGCA
>DATMFQ010000020.1:0-50751 GCA_035556075.1 Microbacteriaceae bacterium
CGGCCGATCTCGCCGAGCGGCTGCAAGCACTCGTCGACGACGACCGACCGGGGGAAGCCATCACGACATTCCAGCGGGAGGCCGTCGGGCTACCGGAGGAGTTCATCGAGCAGTTCCGCGCGACACCCGCCTTCGACGCGATCCTCCCGCTCGCGCAGTCGACCGTCTACGACACGATCCTGACTGCGCGGGTCGCGACGCCGACGGACGCGATGGTCGAGGTCGCGATGCCGGTCACGATCCTGTGCGGCGTGCAGACCCTGCCGATCATCACGACGGCCGTGGCACGCCTCGCCGAGGCGATGCCCAGCGCCGAGCTCCTCGAGGTGCCGGAGTCCGTCGGCCACCAGGTCCACCCGATCGCGACCGCGCGCATCCTCGTCGCCCGCCTGGCGGCCTGACGGTCGAGCCGATCGGCACACGATGTCGCTCCTCGCGGGCCTCATCGCGACCCTCGTGGCGAACTAGCGCGCCGCGCGGCCGACGGCCCGCGCCCCGTCAGCGGAAGTACGCGTTCGCCTGCCGCGTGTAGAGGAGCACGATGCCGATGAGCGAGAGCGCGCCCGAGATGATCGGCCACACCATCGCGCTCGTGCCCGCCGTCACGCCGAGGCCGAAGATCGCCCCCGCGAGTGAGAGCGCGAGCACGATCGTCGTCAGCACCCGGGCGACCGGGCTGCGGCTGAAGAGGCCCGCCGCGACGAGCAGCGTCAGGATCCCGAGGATGAGCGACACGATCGAGGACGCCGTGTCGCCCCCGCCGGTCAGCCCGATGATCGCCCCGATCGTGGTGAGGAGCCCGTTGACGAGGACGATGACCGCGACGATCGTCACCCCGGTGGGGCGCCGCGCGCCGGTCATTCGCGAGCTCCGCGCCGCGGACCGACCGCATCCTGCTCGCTGACCGTCGTCGGCGCATTCATGGCCAGCAGCGCCGCGAAGGCGGCGAAGAGGATCGCGAGCGGCATCGCTGTGTCCTTGCCGTTCCACGTGGAGGACTGCCACATCGCGAACCACTCGGAGCCGATGACGATGAAGCCGAAGAACCAGATGAGCAGGCCGACGCCGTACGCCGAGTAGCCCCAGACACGAGCACGGTCATACGCGAGGATGTCGTCGTTGCGGCGCCGGAAGAGCACGACGCCGCCGATGAGGCCGAGCGCCGCGAAGACGCCCTCCGCGACGATGATCCCGAGATACGCGACCGTCCAGATCCACGGCACGGTGATCGCCCGCCACATGAGCGCGTTGCCGTCGAAGGTCGTGTCCATGGAGAGGACGTGCTCGACGAACTGGTAGTTCGAGCCGTAGTCCATGAGGTTGCCCGCGAAGACGAACAGCCCGTACAGACCGGCGAGGAAGACCGTCAGCGACTGTAGGAGACGGAGCGGATGCCGCATGTCAATGCACCTTTCGTGAGAAGACGAGTTCGATCCGAGGCTCGGCGTGCTGCGACAGGTCGATCGCGTGCACGAATGCCCACCCCTCGGCCGCCTGCGCGCGGATGATCTCGCGGTAGTCCTCGTCGAGGCGGAGGCCGTCGCGGCGACGCAGCACCGCAACGCTGATGAATGCGTACTCCAGCATCCCGGTCACCTCCAGCCCGCCTCGGCGAGACACGAGCACGGCGGCGTGCTCGGGGTCAGGCTAGCGCGCGGGCGCGGGCAGGCGCTACGACTTCGGCGGGACGCGCCGGTACGGGTGCACGGTCGCCTGCTCGGCCGCGTCGGCGATGAGCCCCTCCATCGTATTGTTCTTCGCGGCAAGCTTGAGGAAGCGGCCCATCCAGCGTTTGCCGGCCCGCGCGCGCTTGTCGCCCAGGCCGTCGAGCCCGTACAGCTGCTGGGCCCACTCGGGCAGCAGCGCGAGCAGGCCGTATTGCGTGTTGCGCGCCACCCAGCGGGCGATGGCGCCCTGGCCGGGCGCCGGGTTGCGCAGTGCGAGCGCGATGGATGCGGCGGGCAGCGTGAGTGCCGCGCGCTCGCCCCAGCCATCGATGACGGCGTCGAGCTCCGCCTTCGTCGCCGGGAGCGGCCCGGGCACGTGGAGGAGCTCGGCGGACTTGTGCTGCTCGCGGACGAACTGGTCCTGCTCCGCCGGCGTCAGCTCGAGCCCGTAGGCCATGGCCGAGGTGAGCGCGCCCCAGACGAAGGTGTTGTGGGTCCAGCGCATCCAGTCGGCCGTCTTGGCCCGCGACACTTCCTCGCCGGTCTCCGGGTCGCGGATGATCGAGCGCTCGTGGAGCCGGTCCACGTGCGCGGCGGCCGCGTCGGCGTGGGCCCGGTCCCCGAAGTTGACCGTGATGAGGTAGGCGCCGGTCCGCTTGAATCGGGACTGGGCTGCGACGCCGCCCTCGTTCGCGACCGACGTTTTCGACAGGTGCCACATCTCGCCCGGCTCGAGCACCTGGAGCAGCACGGCGACGCCGCCGCCGACGTTGAGCCCGGCGGGGTGGGCGATGACCCTCCAGGTGACGCTGCCGGGCCCGTAATACCCGTCGTCCTGGCGCGGTCCATCGCGCATGGACTTGATGGTGATGTGCTCCGGTGCGGGTGCCGCCCCCGCCTCGACAGTCGTCATGGGGCCACCCTCCCGCACGCCGGCGATGCCAGCGCGAGATGGCAGGTTTACGCCAGATCGCCCCGCCGCGACCGCTCGTAGCGCATGCCGAGCTCGAAGCGGGTGCGCGCACCGGCCGCCGTCATCGCCTCCGCGACGCGACGGCTCACCGTCCGCATCGACACCCCCAGCTCCGCCGAGATCCGTGCGTCGCTCCAGCCGCGCGCGAGCAGGTCGAGCACGTCGGTCGCACCCCGCGCGTACTCGCCCCACGAGGTCGCCGCCGCCCAGTGCAGCTCGAACAGCTCGCGCAGCGGCGCGACGACCGACGGCCGCTCGATGCGGCGGTGGCCGATCTCGCCCGCCGCATTCCTTTCGGGGACGATCGCGACCGTCCGGTCGTAGATCGCGAACGTCGTCTCGACCGCGAGCACCCGGATCTCGAAGCCGAGGCTGAGCGCGAGCGCGACGAGGTCCTCCGCGGGTCGCTCGAGCGCGCCCGGCGGGACGATCACCCGGCCGGTGAGGTGGCCCTCGCCGACGACCGTCCCCACGATGTCCCGGTCGAACTCAGCGAGCCAGTCGCGCTCGGCGAACGTCCCGTCGACGATGAGTTCCATCCGGAATGGCTCGCCCGCGGCGAGGAGCGCCGGGTCCCGCTCGGTGCGCGCCTCCCACCAGTGGGCCCAATAGCCCTGCTCACCCGCGCGGAACGCCTCCGACCCCTCGCCCACCATCCGGCCGAGCCTACCGAGCTACGCGGTCGGCTTGCCGCGGTTGCGTCGCCGGATCTCCTTCGGCGGCCGCCCCCCGAGGAACGACTCGCCGGACGACACGACGAAGCCGCGGCGCAGCGCCTGCCGGCCGACGAGCATGCGGAAGCCCATCTCGTCCCGGTTGCTCAGCGTGAACTCGGCGCGCAGCTCGCGGCCCATGAGCACGAGCGGCAGCTGCACGACGACCCGCTCCTCGACGTGCCCGGACGAGCTTCGCACCCGCCGCCGATCGTGCACGGGACGCTCGACGACGACCTCATCCTCAGTCGATTCCTGCCACGGCCGCACCCGGAATCGCACCCACTCGCGACCGTCCCGGACGAACTCCTCGAGGTCATAGGCGTGCAGTGCGGAGGTCCGCGCGCCCGTGTCGAGCTTCGCCTTGATCCACGGCACCCCGATCGCCGGGAGGCTCACCCATTCTCTCCACCCGACGGGCGTGTATGAATGGGGGTGATCCTTCACACCGCCCATCATGCAGGGGAATCCCGATGCGACTCGCCATCCTCTCCCGCGCGCCCCGCGCGTACTCGACGCAGCGCCTCAAGGCGGCCGCGATCCAGCGCGGGCACGACACGAAGGTGCTCGACACGCTGCGCTTCGCGATCGACCTCACCGGCCCTGACCCGGACCTCCACTACCGCGGTCGCCAGCTCAGCGATTACGACGCGATCGTGCCCCGCATCGGCGCCTCGATCACCTACTTCGGCACGGCGGTGGTCCGGCAGTTCGAGCAGATGGACGTGTACACGCCGAACACGGCGACCGGGATCACGAATGCGCGGGACAAGCTCCGCGCGACCCAGATTCTGTCGCGACACGGGATCGGGATGCCGGCCACCGCATTCGTCCGGAATCGTGCCGACGTGCGCCCCGCGATCGAGCAGGTCGGCGGCGCCCCCGTCGTCATCAAGCTCCTCGAGGGCACCCAGGGCATCGGGGTCATCCTCGCGCCCGACGCGAAGGTCGCCGAGGCGATCATCGAGACGCTGCACTCGACGAACCAGAATGTGCTCATCCAGCACTTCGTCGCTGAGAGCCGCGGGCGCGACATTCGCGCGCTCGTCGTCGGCGACCGGGTCGTCGCGGCGATGCGGCGCACGGCGCGCGGCGACGAGTTCCGGTCGAACGTGCATCGTGGCGGCTCGGTCGCGCCCGTCGAGCTCGACGAGGCGTACGCGGCGGCGGCGGTGCGCTCGGCGCAGATCATGGGCCTCAAGGTCGCCGGTGTCGACATGCTCGAGGGCGAGGACGGCCCCCTCGTCATGGAGGTCAACTCCTCGCCGGGCCTGCGCGGCATCGAGGAGGCGACCCGGCTCGACGTCGCCGGCGCGATCGTCGACCACATCGCCGACCGGGTCGCGTTCCCCGACATCGACGTGCGGCAGCGCCTCAGCGTCTCGACCGGCTACGGCGTCGCCGAGCTCATCGTGCACGCGGGCGCCGACATCATCGGCAAGTCGATCGACGACTCCGGCCTGCGCGACCGCGACATCACCGTCCTGACGCTCCATCGCGGCGCGACCGTCGTGCCGAATCCGCGCAAGGGCACCCTGCTGCAGGACGGCGACCGGCTGCTGTGCTTCGGCAAGCTCGAGGAGATGCGCTCGATGGTGCCGGAGCGGCGGCAGCGCCGACGGGTGCGGCGACTGCCGAAGCAGCCGATCTCGGAGGCCTGAGGCACTACTGCAAACCCGGCGATCACGGTACGGTGAACACGTTTCGTGTCCAGACAAAGGAGTCACATCATGGCGCAGACGCTCGATTCGCAGGTCCGGGGCCTCTGGTGGCTCGTGTTGATTCGGGGCGTCCTCTTCGTGCTGCTGGGGATCGCCGCGCTGCTGCAGCCAGCGGTCGCCGTCGTCGCATTCACGCTCGTCTTCGGCATCTACGCGATCGTCGACGGCGTGATGGTCATCATCGCCGCGATCGCCGCCCGCAAGGACTACTCGGGCTGGGGCTGGCTCGTCGTGCAGGGCATCCTCACCGTCATCGCCGGTGTGCTCATCGTCTCCCTCCCGGCCGCCGCCGGGCTCGTCGGCGTCTTCGCCCTCCTGTGGTTCCTCGCCATCTCCGCATTCGTCGGCGGCATCATGCAGCTCGTCGCGGCCGCCCGCACAAAGGGCGGCGCCAAGGGGTGGAACATTGTCGGCGGCATCATCGACATCATCTTCGGCATCCTCATCGCGGTGCTCGCGATCACCTCACCGGCCGGGGCCGTCCTCGCGACCGTGTGGGTCGTCGCCATCGGCGCGATCATCCTGGGCGTCGTCCTCATCGTCGCGGCATTCCGGGTCAAGCGCGGTGACCTCCGCGTCATCGAGGAGGAGGTCCCGGCCGGGGTCGTGTGACCGGGGCGCGTGCAAGTAAGGGGGACGGCACGAATGGGTGAGTACGAGATCCGTCGATCCATCGAGATCGCGGCCCCGCCCGAGCGGATCCTTGACCTGCTGACGAGTTTCCGGCAGTGGCGGCGGTGGTCGCCGTTCGAACAGCAGGATGCGGACCTCGAGCGCGACTACCGGGGTGCGGCGCGCGGCGTGGGGGCGATCTACGAGTACCGGGGCAAGCGCTCCGGCGCGGGCACGCTCGAGATCACGGAGGCGAGCGACCGCCACGTCCATGTGCGGGTGTCGTTCCGCAAGCCGTTCAAGACGGTGAGCGAGCACGACTTCCTGCTCCGTGACGGCAGCGAGTCGACGGACGTCACGTGGCGCATGGTCGGCACCCAGAATGCGCTGACGAAGTTCGTCTTCCCCGCCCAGAAGTTCCTCGGTCCCGTCTTCGACCAGGGCCTCCAACAGCTCAAGGGCGTCGCCGAGGGCTGAGCGCGCGCGCCGGTGGCTCAGAGCGCGACGCGCTCCGGGTGCGTGTAGACCGTGAAGCCCCGGCCGCGGCTGAAGCCGACGAGGGTCAGGCCCGATCGCTCGGCGAGGTCGCGGGAGAGTGACGACGGTGCGCCGACCGCGGCGAGCATGGGGATCCCCGCGAGCCGCGCCTTCTGCACGAGCTCGAAGGAGGCACGGCCCGAGACCTGGAGGACGGTGCCGCGCAGCGGCAGCAGGTCCTGCTGGAGGGCCCAGCCGACGGCCTTGTCGACAGCGTTGTGCCGGCCGACATCCTCCCGGACGACGAGCAGCTCGCCGTCGGCGCGGAAGATCCCCGCCGCGTGGACGCCACCCGTCTCGTCGAAGACGGCCTGTGCCGCACGGAGGCGATCCGGGAGCTCCGCGAGCACCTCGGGGGTGACCACTGTCTCGTCGGAATTCAGTGACCAGCGGGCGTCCTTCTCGATCGCGTCGATCGACTCGGTGCCGCAGATGCCGCACGCCGAGGTCATCACCGAGTGGCGCGCGGCCGCGTCAGCGGGGGGCGTCGCGCCGGGGGCGAGTTCCGCATTCACGGTGTTGCCAAAGATCGCCCCCGCGACCTGTCCGAGGGAGGCGAGGTGAGCGCGCTCCGTGATGACGCCCTCGCCGACGAGGAAGCCGGCGACGAGATCGAGGTCGTCGCCCGGCGTGCGCATGGTGATCGACCACGACTGGCCGTCGATGCGGATCTCGAGCGGTTCCTCCACTGCGATCGCATCGTCGCGATGGTCGATGCGCGGCGCGGCGCCGCCATCCCCGAGCCGGACCCGCGTCACGGGCTCCTGTGTCACCGACCCCTGCAGGAGTGCACCAGCCATTTGACCTCACCGCCTTTACGTAGAATGGTCCCATAGTCGGGCTGTGGATGAGCCGCTCGACGAGGAGGATCGGCATGGCCAGGAGTGCGCCCCGCAAGGGCATCGACGAGCGGAAGATCCGCGTCGGAGCCCCCAAACAGCATGCGGTCGGCATCCCGGCGGTCGTGAATGCGCTGCTCATCGCCGAGCAGCAGATGGGCCTCGTGCGCAGCGCCCAGACCCTCCTGCAGGTCAACCAGAAGAACGGGTTCGACTGCCCCGGCTGTGCCTGGCCGGAGTCTGACAAGCGGCACACCGCCGAGTTCTGTGAGAACGGCGCGAAAGCGGTCGCCGAGGAGGCGACGAAGCGGCGCGTTGACCGCGCATTCTTCGAGCAGCACTCCATCGCGGACCTTGCCGAGCACGACGAGTACTGGCTCGGGCAGCAGGGTCGCCTCACCGAGCCGATGCTGCTCGAGGAGGGCGCCACGCACTACCGGCCGATCAGCTGGGACGACGCGATCCGCGAGGTCGCCGACCAGCTCGCGAAGCTCGACGACCCCGACGAGGCCGTCTTCTACACCTCCGGCCGCGCGAGCAACGAGTCCGCCTTCCTCTACCAGCTGCTCATCCGCGGCGTCGGGACCAACAACCTCCCCGACTGCTCGAACATGTGCCACGAGTCCTCCGGCTCCGCGCTCACCGAGACGCTCGGCATCGGCAAGGGCACGGTGACCCTCGAGGATCTCTGGGACGCCGACCTCATCATCGTCGCCGGGCAGAACCCCGGGACGAACCACCCCCGCATGCTCTCCGCGCTCGAGAAGGCGAAGGACCGCGGTGCGCAGATCGTCGCGATCAACCCGCTGCCCGAGGCCGGCCTCATCAAGTTCCACAACCCGCAGACCATCAAGGGCATGCTTGTCGGCAAGAAGATGGCGGACGAGTTCCTCCAGGTGCGCCTCGGCGGCGACCAGGCGCTCTTCCAGGCGCTCGGCAAGCACCTCATCGAGCGCGACGACGTCACCGGCGACATCCTCGATCGCGAGTTCATCGCCGAGCACACGGATGGGTTCGAGGCGTACCAGGCACAGGTGCGCGGCCTCGACTGGGCTGACGTCCACGCCGCGACCGGGCTCCCGCAGCGCCAGATCGAGCGCCTCGGCGACATGCTCATCGAGTCGAAGAAGACGATCGTGTGCTGGGCGATGGGGCTCACGCAGCACAAGCACTCGGTCCCGATGCTCCGCGACGTCGTCAATGTGCTCCTGCTCCAGGGCAACATGGGCAAGCCCGGCGCGGGCGTCTGCCCGGTGCGCGGCCACTCCAACGTGCAGGGCGACCGGACGGTCGGCATCTACGAGAAGCCGTCCACCGAATTCCTCGATGCCATGGATCGCGAGTTCGGCTTCGCGAGCCCGCGCGAGCACGGCTACGACACCGTCGAGGCGATCCGGGCGATGCGCGACGACAAGGTGCGCTTCTTCATGGCGCTCGGGGGTAACTTCATCTCCGCGACGCCCGACACCGAGGTCGTCGAGGCAGGAATGCGCAACGTCGACTTCTCCGTGCAGGTCTCGACGAAGCTCAACCGCTCACACGTCGTCACCGGCAAGCGCGCCCTCATCCTCCCCGTGCTCGGCCGCACCGACCGGGACCGCCGCCGCGGGCCCGACGGCGAGGTGCGTGAGCAGCGCGTCACCGTCGAGGACTCGATGGGCGCCGTGCACGCCTCCCGCGGCCGGCTCGCCCCGCCGTCGGAGGACCTGCTGTCCGAGGTCGCGATCATCGCGCGGATCGGCGAGCTGCTCTTCGGGGAGGGTGGCTCGCGAGCTGCGACGAATGCGCCGCAGGCTGACTGGCGCGCTCTCGAGGCGGACTACGCCGGCATCCGCAAGCACATCGAGGCGGTCGTGCCCGGCTTTGACGACTTCGAGGAGCGCGTCGCGAAGGGCCGCACCCTCATGCTGCCGAACGGGCCGCGTGACTCCCGCATGTTCGCGACCGCGACGGGCCGCGCCCGCTTCACCGCGAACGAGCTCGAGTACCCGCGCATCCCGCACGGCCGCGTGCTGCTGCAGACGCTGCGCTCGCACGACCAGTACAACACGACGATCTATGGCAAGGACGACCGCTACCGCGGCATCGAGCACGGCCGCCGCGTCGTCCTCATGCACCCCCGCGACATCGCGGAGGCGGGCGTCGTCGACGGCGAGATCGTCGACCTGGTCAGTGAATGGGTGGCCCCGGACGGTCACGTCGAGGAGCGCCGCGCGCACGAGTTCCGCGTCGTCAGCTACGACACCCCGTACCGCAACGCCGCCGCGTACTACCCCGAGACGAATGTGCTCGTGCCGCTGGACTCGACCGCCGACGTGTCGAACACGCCGGCGTCGAAAGGCGTCATCGTCCGCATTCAGCAGCGCGCGGCGTAGGGCCCGAGGGTGCGCGATCAGGGGGCCCGGGTACCGTAGGGCCATGTCTGCCGTCCGGATCGCCCGCGTGATCGATGCGCCGCTCGATCTCGCCGCGCATATCGCTGCCGTGACGCATCCGGGCGCGGGCGCGATCGCGACCTTCCTCGGCACAGTCCGGCACGCCGACCCGGACGCCTCCGGCGAGGTCGTCGCCCTCGAGTACACCGCGCACCCCGATGTCGAGGCGGTGCTGCACCGCATCGCGAGCGAGGTCGCGGCGGAGACGACCGCCGCCCTCCCCGTCGAGGACGGG
Organism: Microbacteriaceae bacterium; assembly: GCA_035556075.1. Taxonomy (GTDB): domain Bacteria; phylum Actinomycetota; class Actinomycetes; order Actinomycetales; family Microbacteriaceae; genus 73-13. The sequence continues at coordinate 9,733 of DATMFQ010000020.1, forward strand.
CCGGATGAGGTGCGGATCGCCGTCTCCCATCGCTACGGCCGACTCGCAGTCGGCGATGCGGCCGTCGTCATCGCGGTGTCGACCGGGCACCGCGCCGCAGCCTTCCAGGCCTGCCGTGAGGTGATCGAGCGGATCAAGGACGAGCTGCCCGTGTGGAAGCGGCAGGTCGAGGCCGACGGCACGACCGCGTGGAAGGGGCTCGGAGGATGACGATTCAGGAGCTGCCGACGCCGACGGTCGGCGCGCCGAAGCGCCGCGCCACGGTGCTCCCGGCCCTCGGCGTCCCGACTGGCGACCCGGCCGCGCAGCTGGCGCCGGAGCCGGCGGCGGCGCGGGTCGAGGCCCCCCGCATTCGTGGTGAACTGCCGACCTCGCTCGTCGACCGTTTCGGCCGTGTCCACCGCGACCTCCGCATCTCCCTCACCGACCGGTGCTCGCTGCGGTGCACGTACTGCATGCCCGCCGACGGGGTGCCGTGGATCGCGAAGGACAACATCCTCACGACCGATGAGCTCGTCGAGGTCGCCGCGGTCGCCGCCTCGCTCGGCATCACGGAGGCCCGGCTCACGGGCGGGGAGCCGCTGCTGCGTCGGGACGTCGTCGACGTCGTCCGGCGCATCGTCGACCTCGGCCTCGAGGTGTCGCTGACGACGAACGGTCTCGCGCTCGACAAGCTCGCGGTGCCGCTGCGCGAGGCGGGCCTCACGCGGCTCAACATCTCGATCGACACGCTGCAGCGCGAGCGGTTTGCGGCGCTGACGCGGCGGGACCGGCTCGACGACGTGCTGCGCGGCATCGATGCGGCGTTTGCGGTCGGCTTCGACCCGATCAAGCTCAACGCGGTGCCGATGCGCGACGTCAACGATGACGAGTTCGTCGACCTGCTCGCCTTCGCGATCGACAAGGGCGCGCACCTGCGCTTCATCGAGCAGATGCCGCTCGACGCTGGCCACACCTGGGATCGCGTGCGGATGGTGACCGGGCAGGAGATCCACGACAAGCTCTCGGCGGTGTACGAGCTCACCCCGGTCGGGGAGCGTGGCTCGAGCCCCGCGGAGCTCTTCGCCGTCGACGGCGGGCCCGCGACGGTCGGCATCATCGCGAGTGTGACGCAGCCCTTCTGCGGCGCGTGCGACCGGGTGCGCCTGACTGCCGACGGTCAGATCCGCAACTGCCTCTTCGCCCGCGAGGAGTCCGACCTGCTCCCAGTGCTGCGTGACCCGAGCCTCGATGGCGCCGGCCGGCAGCGGCGCATCGCCGAGATCCTCGTGCACTCGATCGCCGGCAAGCTCGCGGGCCACGGCATCGACGAGCCGGGCTTCCTCCAGCCCCAGCGCCCGATGTCCGCCATCGGGGGCTGAGCCGCGCGCTGGCTCGGGCGGCTCCGCCCCGCGCCCGGGCGCCTCTCGCCCTCCCGCTCCGCGCCCCTAACCTCGCTCGTTGTGCCCGTTTTCACCGGGTGCGCACGTTTTATCGGGCACACCCGGTGAAAACGGGCACAACGAAGGGCGTGGGCTGGTGCCAACCGTGGTGGTGGCGCCCGGAGCGTGAGCGCCTGAAGTGCGCGCGTCAGAAGTGTGAGCGGCCCGAAGCACGGGCGCCTGAAGTCCGACCCTCAGCCGCCCGCGAAGGGGGGGAGCACGTCGACGACGGTGTCGGCGTCGAGCGTCGTCGCGGGGTCCTCGCGGCGGGAGCCGGCGACGAGGACGGCGCAGCGCGGCAGGATCGAGGCGAGTTTCGGGTAGTCCTCGCGCAGCGCGGCCCGCAGCTCCTCGAGAGTGCGCTCGCCGCGTACCTCCTCAGCGATCCCGGTGGCTTCCTCGGCCGCCGCGAAGTACCGCACGCGGACCATCAGCGATCCGCTCCCGCAGCCGGGCCGTCCCACGTGCGGGCCGCGTCCGACAGCTCGGCGATGAGGGCGTCGATCTCGGCTGGCGTGCCACCCCTTGACCCGGCGACGAGACCAGCGACGAATGTGGTGACCGGCGCTGCCGGGCGCGTCACCGAATGCGCGGCAACGCCCGCGAGCTTAAGGATCTCATTCGTCGGGAGCTGCTCCTCCGACAGGTCGTAGCGTGCGCGCAGCGCGGTGACCCACTCGGGGATGCCGTCGGGGAGCGTGGTGTCGGACATGGGGCCATCCTCGCATGCGTCGCGACAAGGGGGCTCGGTGCCGCCCACGGGAGGGGGGCGTACCGTACTGGGCATGCGCGCCACGGTCATCACGGTCTCGAATCGCTCCTCGCGCGGCGAACGCCCCGACTCGAGCGGGCCGATCGCCGTCGCCCGGCTCGAGGCCGAGGGTTGGGAGGTCGACACGGCGCTCATCCCGGACGGCGTGGCCGAGGTCGAGGCCGGGCTCCGCGCCGCGCTCGCTGCCGGCGCGCGGCTCATCGTCACCTCGGGGGGCACCGGCGTCACGCCGCAGGACCTCACCCCGGAGGGCACCGCTCGGGTCATCACGACGGCACTGCCCGGTATCGCGGAGGCCATCCGCCAGCGCGGCGCCGACAAGGTTCCGGCCGCGATCCTCTCGCGCGGTCTCGCGGGCATGGTCGAGTCGAATGCGGGTGGCGCGCTCATCGTCAATCTCCCCGGATCCCCGGGTGGTGTCCGGGACGGGATCGAGGTCGTGCTCGCGGTCGCCCGGCACGCCATCGAGCAGTTCGGCGGCGGCGACCACTGAGCCCGGTGGCTACGCTCGCTCGTCGAGCGAGGCTCGCGCCGCCTCGTAGTCCTGCCACGTGTCGATGTCGGCGACGACCGTCGTGTCGACCGGCACCCGGGCGAGGTCGAGGCCACGGGTGATGGCCCGCAGCGATGTGCCGCGAGGCCCATCCGGCAGCGCCGCGATGGCCTCGCGGAGTGCGCGCACGCGGTAGCGGGCCGCGAGCCATTGCTCGCGGCCATCCGGATCGACGAGCACCAGCCCGTCTCGTCCCGCAGGTGCGCCGACCTCGGCGGCGGCGACCCCGAGCGCCTCGATGACGAGGTCCGGTCGGATGAGATCCCCGGCGAGGACGACGACCTCGTCGTTGGCGACCTGTTCGAGCCCGGCCGCCAGCGCCGCGGCCGGACCGTCACCGGTCTCCGCCCCGACGTGCACGACGGGGGCGAGGCCCGCATTCGTCGCCGCCTGGATTGCGCGCTCGCGGAGCGTGACACCCCCAAGCTCGAGCCCCGGCTTGTCGATCCCACCCATCCGCGTCCCCCGGCCCCCGGCGATCACGATCGCCGCCGCTCCACCTCGGCGCGGCTCACGCACCGGGCCGAGCCCAGTCGCCGGACTTGCCACCGGTCTTCGCGACGATGCGGACTGCCTCGAGCGAGGTCGCCTTGTCGAGTGCCTTGACCATGTCGATGACGGCGAGGCCGGCGACCGCGACGGCGGTGATCGCCTCCATCTCGACGCCCGTGCGGTCGGCGGTCCGTACGGTCGCCTCGATCTCGACGCCCTCGTCCTCGACCCGGACGTCGACGATGACGCCATGGACGCCGATGACATGGGCGAGCGGCAGGAGGTCGGGCACGCGCTTCGCCGCGGCGATCCCAGCGATCCGCGCGACGGCGAGGACGTCGCCCTTCGGCACGGTACCGTCGCGGAGCGCCGCGACGACGGGCGGCGCGCAGCGCACGAAGCCCCGAGCGGTGGCGGAGCGCACGGTCGGCGCCTTCGCAGTGACGTCGACCATCCGGGCATGCCCGGCGTCGTCGAGATGGGTGAATGCGTGGGGCGAGGACTCGGTCACCGCACCAGCATGTCACCCCCGCCCGAACCTCATCCGGGCGGCGGCCCGAGCCCCTGCGACCAGAGCGCCGCGCGCAGCTTGTTGCCCTGCATCGACAGACCGCGGGAGCCGGCTGGTGAGATCATCGCGCTCGTCGCCTCGGGTGTGCGGGCGGCACGCTCGAGCGCCCGAGCGGATTCGCTCGCGCCCTCGCGGTCGAGGGTCGTCGCGGTCCACAGGCCGGACAGTGGGGTCCCGGCGACGGGCAGGCGCGCGAGGTCTCGGGCCGGGTCTGCCGGAGGCCCGCCGGTCGCGCTGCTCAGGCGCGGCGCAACGACGTGGCTCAGCGCGAGCATGACGCCTTCGCCACTGGACACCGCGGCGAGCGCGTCGTTCTCGCTCGTGAGCGCGACCGCGTCGGGCAGCACGCTCAGCCCGCCGAACCAGCGACCCTCCTCCGTCTCCGGCTCGAAGGTGCCGGGCCCGCAGAACCACGGCACGGCGAGCAGCTCGGGCATCGGGATCGGCTCGGTGCGCTGCGCGAGCGGGTGGCGTATCGAGGTGACGACGACCCGCTGGTATTTGAGGAATGGGACGATGCGCAGTCCGCGGCTGCGGGACGGCGCCGGCTGGGCGCCGAGTGCGATGTCGTAGACACGTTCGGTGAGGAGCCGCGGGATGTCGACGGCGCTCTCCACGATCACGTCGATCGCGGTGGGCGGGAGCGAGGGGCCGAACAGGTCGATGAGCCGTCCGGCGGCGTGCTCGGCGAATGCGGCGGTCGCGAGCACCCGCAGCTCGCGAGCGCTCGATGCCGCGTGTTTCACGTCGCGGCGCAGCTCCTGGGCGAGGCCCGTGATCCGCTCCGCGCGGTCGGCGAGGACCCGGCCGCCCGGGGTGAGCAGCACCCCGGCCCGGCCGCGCGCGATGAGCTCGTCGCCGAGGTTGGCGCGCAGCGCCGCGACCGTCTGGGAGACCGCGGCCTGGCTCACGCCGAGGGCTTCCGCGGCGGCGCGTAGCGACCCCAGGTTCGCGACGAGCGCGAACGTGTGCAGCTGATGCAGGGTGAACGCCATCGCCACTTAACCCTTTGCTTATGTTGTCATTGACACCCTACGCGCTCGGGGTGATGGTTAGGCGAGCATCGCAATGTCGCGATGCGTCCTCCCGTGCGGAAGGGGCGATTGTGCAGATTTCTGCGCCGTTTGACTACGCCAGGGCCACGAGCGTCGATGACGCCATCGCCCTCCTCGAGAAGTTCGGGGAGGAGTCGCGGATCATCGCCGGCGGCCACAGTCTCCTCCCGATGATGAAGCTCCGGCTGGCTCGCCCGGAAGCCCTCGTCGACATCAACCAGCTCACCGAGCTCAGCCATGTGACCGAGGAGCCGGATCGCATCAGGATCGGGGCGATGACCCGGCACGTCGAGCTCATCGCGTCCCCGGTCCTGGCCCGACACTTCCCGATCTTCGGGGACGCCGGCCGGGTCATCGCCGATCCGCTCGTGCGCAATCGCGGCACGATCGGCGGCTCGCTGTGCCAGGCCGATCCTGGCGAGGACCTCACGGCGGTGTGCATCGTCCTCGACGCGACCGTCGTGCTCCGCGGGCCGGGCGGTGAGCGGACGCTGACGATGGGCGACTTCCACCTCGGCCCGTACACGACGGCAGCGGCGCACGACGAGATCCTCACCGAGATCCGCATCCCGCTGCGGCCGCGCTCGGGCAGCGCTTACGAGAAGGTCGAGCGCCGGGTCGGCGACTACGCCGTCGCTGCCGCGGGCGCCTCGGTCGCGCTCGCCGAGGACGGCACGGTCGCGGAGATCGGTATCGGGCTCGCCGCGGTCGGCCTCGACGAGCGACCCGCTGCGGCCGAGGCGGTGCTCCGCGGTCAGGCGCCGACGCCCGAGCGCATCGCCGAGGCAGCGAAGGCCACCGCGGCCGCGACCGAGCCGGTCGACGACCTCCGCGGGACGGCGGAATACAAGCGGCACCTGGCCGAAGAACTGACGAAGCGAGTGATCGCGCGGGCCATCGCGCGAGCGAAGGGGACGCAGGCATGACGCACATCTCGGTCACGATCAACGGGCAGTTGGTCGAGCGCGACGTGGACCCCCGGGTCCTGCTCGTGCACTTCCTCCGCGACGACCTCGGCATGACCGGCACGCACTGGGGCTGCGACACGACGAACTGCGGCGTGTGCAGCGTCCTGCTCGACGGGCAGCCGGTCAAATCCTGCACGGTCCTCGCCGTCATGGCGGACGGGCATGAGGTGCGCACGGTCGAGGGGCTCGAGGTCGATGGCGTGCTCGACCCGATCCAGCAGGGCTTCATGGAGGAGCACGGACTGCAGTGCGGGTTCTGCACCCCGGGCATGCTCATGACCGGCCGAGCACTGCTCGATGAGAATCCGCACCCCACGGAACACGAGATCCGCGAGGCGATCTCGGGCCAGATCTGCCGGTGCACCGGCTACGCGACCATCGTCCGCTCCATCCAGTGGGCGGCGGACCATCCCGCCGGGATCACGAACGGCCAGGCGGAGCAGCACGCGGTGAAGGAGGAGGCGTCAGCATGACCATCATCGACCAGCCGCGAGCGGCTCGCCGCCACGAGGACGCCGAGGACTTCGGCGCCGAGCACGGTCGCGATCACGCGCACAACCCCGCGGCCGACGACCCGCACCGGCCCCTCGGTTTCGGGCGGTTGCAGCGCAAGGAGGACCCGCGGTTCGTCCGCGGCCAGGGCAACTACACGGACGACATCCAGCTCGCCGGCATGCTGCATGGCGCGATCCTGCGCTCCCCGCTCGCCCACGCGAGGATCAACTCCATCGACACGAGCGCGGCGCTCGCGCACCCGGGCGTCGTCGCCGTCATCACGGCGAAGGACCTCGAGCCGCTGGGCCTCGCGTGGATGCCGACGCTGTCCTACGACACCCAGTCAGTGCTCGCGAGCGACAAGGTGCGCTTCCAAGGCCAGGAGGTCGCCTTCGTCATCGCGGAGGACCGCTACGCCGCGCGCGACGCGCTCGAGCTCATCGACGTCGACTACGACATCCTCCCCGTCGTCCACGACGCGCGCCGGGCACTCGACGCGGACGCCCCGCTCATTCGTGACGACCTCGAGGGCCGTACCGACAACCACATCGCCGACTGGGAGTGCGGCGACCAGGCGGCGTGGGAGGCGGTCAAGGCGAAGGCCGACCACGTCGTCTCGCAGGAGATCGTCTACCCGCGGGTGCACCCCGCGCCGATGGAGACCTGCGGCGCCGTCGCCGACTTCAACAAGGTCTCCGGCGAGCTCAACCTCTACGTCACCTCGCAGGCACCGCACGCGCACCGCACGGTGTTCGCGCTCGTCGCGGGGCTCCCCGAGCACAAGATCAACCTGATCTCGCCCGACGTCGGCGGCGGCTTCGGCAACAAGGTCCCCGTTTACCCCGGCTATGTCCTCGCGACGGTCGGCTCGATCGTCACCGGCAAGCCGGTCAAGTGGATGGAGGACCGCAGCGAGAACCTCATGTCGACGGGGTTCGCTCGCGACTACATCATGCAGGGGGAGATCGCGTTCAACAGCGATGGGACGCTCCTTGGCCTGCACGCCTTCGCGCTCGCCGACCATGGCGCGTTCAACGCGACGGCCCAGCCGACGAAGTATCCGGCCGGATTCTTCAACATCTTCCCCGGTAGCTACACCTGGGAGGCGGTCTACGGCAAGGTCACCTCGGTCTACACGAACAAGGCGCCCGGTGGTGTCGCCTACGCGTGCTCGTTCCGGATCACCGAGGCCTCCTACCTCGTCGAGCGCATGGTCGACCGGGCAGCGATGGAGCTCGGGATGGACCCGGCCGAGCTGCGGCTGAAGAACTTCATCAAGCCCGAGCAGTTCCCCTACGACAACAAGGCGGGATTCGAGTACGACTCGGGCCGGTACGAGGAGACGATGCGGCACGCGATGCAGCTCATCGGCTACGAGGAGCTGCGCAAGGAGCAGGCCGAGAAGCGTGCCCGCGGGGAGCTCATGGGCATCGGCATCTCGTTCTTCACCGAGGGCGTCGGCGCCGGACCGCGCAAGCACATGGACATCCTCGGTCTCGGCATGGCTGACGGGGCCGAGCTCCGCATTCATCCGACCGGCAAGGCGCAGCTGCGGATCTCGGTCCAGACGCAGGGGCAGGGCCACGAGACGACGTTCGCGCAGATCGTCGCCGAGGAGCTCGGTCTCCCACCCGAGGACATCGATGTCATCCACGGCGACACGAGGAACACGCCATACGGCCTCGGCACCTACGGGAGCCGGTCGACGCCAGTGTCCGGCGCCGCGGCCTCGCTCGTCGCACGGAAGGTCCGCGACAAAGCGAAGCTGGTCGCGGCCGCGATGCTCGAGGTGAGCCCCGACGACCTCGAGTGGGAGAAGGGACGCTGGTACGTCAAGGGCGACCCGACCGCCGGCAAGACGATCCAGGAGGTCGCCTTCGCGGTGCACGGCACGATGACGCTGCCGGACGGGGTGGATGGCAATCTCGACGCCGTCGTCACCTATGACCCGCCGAACCTCACCTACCCGTATGGCGCGTACTTCTGCGTCACCGACATCGATCCGGGCACGGGGAAGGTGACCATCCGGCGGTTCCTCGCGGTCGACGACTGTGGGACGCGGATCAACCCCATGGTCATCGAGGGGCAGGTGCACGGCGGGCTCACCGACGGGGTCGGCATGGCGCTCATGCAGTTCATCGGCTTCGACGAGCAGGGCAACTGCCTCGGCGGGTCCTTCATGGATTACCTCATCCCATCTGCGCTCGAGGTGCCCGACTGGGAGACCGGGTTCACGGTCACCCCGTCACCGCACCACCCGATCGGGGCGAAGGGGATCGGTGAGTCGGCAACCGTCGGCTCACCGTCGGCGATCATGAACTCGGTGATCGACGCCCTCCGCCCGCTCGGGGTGACCGGGATGGACATGCCCGCGACCCCGAACCGGGTCTGGGATGCGATGAATGGGCGGGCCACGCCGCCGGTGTGACGCACCGGAGCTGTCACGAGAACGGAGCCGACACCAGAGGGGAGAGCGGTGCAGACCAACGAGACCGTCACCGGTCGTCAGCGGGAGCTCGAGCGCCAGCAGCAGGCGTTCGTGCGGGCGACCGTCGTGCGGACCGAGCGGCCGACGAGCGCCCGCGCGGGGGACACCGCCGTCGTCGACGCGCTCGGGGTCATGACCGGTTTCGTCGGGGGCACCTGCGTCGAGGCCTCGGTCCGCGAGTACAGCCTCCAGGTCCTCGAGCGCGAGGAGCCGTTGCTGCTCCAGGTCCGGCCCGGTGAGCCCGGCGCCCGGCAGCTCGAGGGCGCCGTCGAAGTACACAACCCCTGCCTGTCCGGAGGATCCGTGGACATCTTCCTCGAGCCGGTCGTCCCGGCCCCACACCTCGTCGTCGTCGGGGAGCACCCGGTCGCCCAGGCGCTCGCGCGGCTCGGCGCGGCACTCGGCTATCGGATGGAGGTCGCGGACGGCGCGGACTGGGAGCCGGGCGACGGCATCGCCGGGGTCATCGTCGCTGCGCACGGCAAGGGGGAGGAGCCCGCGCTCGAACGCGCCCTCACCGCCGGGATCCCGTACATCGGCCTCGTCGCGAGCGACAAGCGCGGCCCCGCCGTCGTCGCCTCGCTCGAAGTCGATGACGCGCTCCGCGCCCGGGTGCGCACGCCCGCGGGCATGAAGCTCGGCGGCGACCGCCCGGAGGAGATCGCGCTCGGGATCCTCGCCGAGTTCGTCCAGGCGCGGGCTTCCGGCGGCGGCATCGTCGCCGCGCCGCGGGGGGACGCCGGGCATGGGGGGCACGATGCGCATGCGGAGCACGACTCGCACGACGGACACGATGCGCATGACGGCCACGGCCCCCACGACGCGCCGCACGAGTACCGCCCACCGGCAGGGCCGCAGACGAATGGCCCCGTCACGGCCATCGACCCGGTGTGCGGGATGACGGTCATCGCGGCGCCGCCGACGCTGCACGTCGAGCACGAGGGCCGCTCGGTGTGGTTCTGCGGCGAGAGCTGCCGTCGCGCATTCCGCAAGGAACCCGAGCGCTATGCGACCGGCGTTTGATCTGCGACTCGCGGCCGTCGTGCTCGCGGCCGGGAGTTCGAGCCGTCTCGGTCGGCCGAAACAGCTCCTCCCCTTCGGCTCCGGCGTGCTCCTCGACGTCGTGCTCGACCTCGTGCGCGCGGGTTCCTTCGCGCAGCGCATCGTGACGCTCGGCGGCGCCGCGGACGAGGTCGAGGCGACGGTCGACCTCAGCGGTTTCGACGTCGTGCGCAACGAGGACTACCGGACCGGCTGCTCCTCCTCGATCAGCGCCGCCGTCGACGCAGTCGCCCCCGACATTGACGGCATCGTGCTGCTCCTCGGCGACCAGCCGATGATGCGTGCCGCCTCGATCGAGGCGGTCATCGGTGGCCGGGGCGACGCACCCATCGCGGTCGCCCGCTACCGGGACGGGATCGCCCACCCATTCGTCCTCACCCGCGCGACGTTCCCCGCGCTCGGGGCGCTACAGGGCGACCGTGGGGTGTGGAAGCTCATCGAGCGGCTCGGCACCGCCGTCGCCCGGGTCGACGTCGAGGGCGTCGTGCCGCGGGACGTCGACACCGAGGCCGACTACCAGGCGCTGCTCGCCGAGACCGCGGGGCTCGTGTGACCGACCCGCTCGCCTCGCTCGTCCCCGATGCCGCCGCGCTCGGGGCGGCGCTCGACGGCGTCGATCACCTCGTCGACGAGGGCCTGGCGACCGCGCTCTTCCTCGCCATTCGCCTCCGGCGTCCGCTGCTGCTCGAAGGGGAGGCGGGTGTCGGCAAGACCTCCGCCGCGAAGGCGATTGCCACGATCCTCGACACGCCGCTGTACCGCCTGCAGTGCTACGAAGGCATCGATGCCGGCGAGGCGATCTACGAGTGGAACTACCAGCGCCAGCTGCTCGCGATCCGGCTCGCCGATACCCGGAGCGAGCGGCTCGACGAGCGCGACCTCTTCGCCACCGACTACCTGCTCCGGCGCCCGATCCTCCAGGCCATCGAGCACCCCGGCCCGCGGCCAGCCGTGCTCCTGCTCGACGAGATCGACCGGGCGGACGCCGAGTTCGAGGCCTTCACCTTCGAGGCGCTCGCCGAGGCGTCAGTGACGATCCCCGAGCTCGGCACGGTGACCGCCGCGGTGCCGCCCATCGTCGTGCTCACCTCGAATCGCACGCGCGACCTCCACGACGCGCTCACCCGCCGCTGTCTCTACCACTGGATCGACTTCCCGGCACCCGAGCGGGTGCTCGAGATCGTCCGGCGGCGCGTGAGGAATGCGGGCGAGCCGCTCGTGCTCCAGGCCGTCGAGACGGTCGGACGGTTGCGCGACCTCGACCTGGTCAAACCGCCGGGCGTCGCCGAGCTCATCGACTGGGTGAGCGCGCTCACCGCGCTCGGCATCAATCGGCTCGACGCCGCGACCGCGTCGCTCACCTGGGGTGCGGTCGTCAAGAATCGCGACGACCTCGACCTCGTCGCGGCGAAGGACGCTGGAGCGCTGGTGGGTGCCGATGCGTGAGCAGCAGGTTGCGTACCAGCCCGACCACCTCGGCCGCGACTATCGCGTCGACCCGGCCGCGCTCGCGACCGCGTTCGCGCACGCGTTGCGCCGAGGTGGGCTGCCGACCGCACCGGAGCGTGCCGCCTGGTTCGCCGACGCGGTCCGGCTCGTCCCGCCCGTGACAAGGACCGACCTCTACTGGACCGCCCGCGCGGTCTTCGTCACGGCCGAGGGGCAGATCGCCGACTTCGACCGGGTCTTTGCCGCCGTGTTCGACGGGGATGCGGATTGGGCTGACGCCCGCGGCGGGGACCCCTCCGACGACCTCGACGCGATCCGGCACCGCACGGCGCCGTCCGAGCCGGGGTCCGAGGCGGCCGCCGCAGGGACACGCGACCAGCCCGCCGTGCCGCGGCCCGCCGGCCCCGACGGTCGCGGCGACGACGCCGACGGCCGGGACGCGCTCATGATGGCGGCGAGCCACGAGGAGCGGCTGCACGAGACTTCGTTCGCTGAGCTGAGCGAGGACGAGGTCGCCGGCATCCGCCGCCTCGTCGCCGACCTCGTCATCCGCCCACCGCTGCGGCCCGCGCGCCGGGCGAGGACCGCGCCGAACGGGCAGCGGGTCGACCTGCGTCGCACCATCCGGATCGCGCGTCGCGCCGGCGGCGACACAATGCGGCTCGTGCGCACGACGCCGACGCGCCGGACGCGCCGCATCGTGCTGCTGGCCGACGTCTCCGCCTCGATGGAGCCGTACACCCGGGTCTTCCTCTCGCTCATGCAGGGGCTCGTCGTCGCGCACCGGGCGGAAGCGTTCGTGTTCGCCACCGGGCTCACCCGGCTTACCCGCCAACTCGCCGTCGGGGACCCGGATCGCGCGCTCGCGGCGGCCGCGACCGAGGCGCGAGACTGGTCGAGCGGGACTCGCATCGCGGACGGGCTCCGCGCATTCATCGACGAGCACGGTCGCCGCGGCCTCGCCCGCGGGGCGGTCGTCGTCATCCTCTCCGACGGCTGGTCGCAGGACGACCCAGCCGACATCGCGACCCAGATGGCTCGGCTCTCCCGGCTCGCGCACCGCATCGTCTGGGTGAATCCGCGGAAGGCCGCCGCGGGTTTCCAGCCGCTCGCCGGCGGGATGGCGGCGGCGCTGCCGTACGCCGACGCATTCATCAGCGGACACAGCTTCACGGCGCTGCAGGACCTCGTCCGGGCGCTCGGAGACGACCAACGCACAGCAACAAGGAGATGAGGAACCGGGCATGGAGCTCAACGCGGATTTCGAGGTGCAGGCGCCGATCGATGTGGTGTGGCGCACGCTCATGGACGACCTCGCCAAGACGGCGACGATCATCCCGGGCGCCGAGGTGACTGAGCAGCTCTCGGACACCGAGTTCAAGGGCCAGGTCAAGGTCAAGGTCGGCCCACTGTCGATGACGTACCGGGGCCAGGTCGAGCTCGTCTCGCGCGACGACGCGAACCACGTCGCCGTACTCAAGGGCAAGGCGCTTGAGAAGGGCGGCCAGGGCTCCGCCGACGGGACGGCGACGATCTCGCTCACCGGCGACGGCGACACGACCCGCGGCAGCCTCACTGCGGACGTCGGTCTGTCCGGCCGGGTCGCGGCGATGGGCAAGGGCGTCATCGACAGCGTCACGAAGCAAATGGTGCCGGTGGTCGTCAAGAACATCGAGACGCTCATCGCCGGCGGCGACACCTCCGGCGGTGGCGAGACGGCCGGTGGCGCCATCGACGGGCTCGCGGTCGCGAGAGGGGTCATCGGATCGATGTTCCGCCGCGACAAGAAGGACGACACCCCCGGGGCGGATCCCGGGGCACCCGCGGAGTAGCCGTGCGCGATGTCCTCGGCGCGCTGCTGGAGGCCTGGCGATCGGGGCAGACCGTCGGCCTTGGCACGGTCGTGCGCACCTTCAAATCCGCGCCGCGTGACCCCGGTGCCGCGATGCTCGTCACGGTCGATGGCGCGACCGTCGGTTCGGTCTCCGGCGGCTGCGTTGAGGGGGCGGTGTATGAGCTCGCGACCGAGGCCGTCGGCGGCGCGCGCCCCGTCCTCGAGCGGTACGGGATCAGTGACGACGACGCCTTCGCGGTCGGACTGACCTGCGGTGGCATTCTCGATGTCTTCGTCGAGCCGGTGAACCAGACGACGTTTCCCGAGCTCGAGCAGGTCGCGGACGACATCGAGGCGGGTCGGCCGGTCGCGATCGCCACGGTCATCGAGCACGTCGATCCGGCACGAATCGGCGGCCGCCTCGTGGTCTGGCCCGACCGGGCGGTCGGCTCACTCGGCAGTGCGGACGCCGACCGGCGGGTCGGCGAGGATGCGCGGGGCCTGCTGACCGCCGGCGAGACGGCGACGCTGCACTACGGGCCGGACGGGGAGCGACTCGGCGAGGGCATGCGGGTCTTCGTCAGTAGTTTCGCTCCCCCGCCGCGGCTCATCGTCTTCGGGGCGATCGACTTCGCCGCCGCGCTCGCGAGGCTCGGCAAATTTCTTGGCTACCACGTCACGGTCTGCGATGCGCGGCCGCTCTTTCTCACACCGGAGCGATTCCCCGGCGTCGACGAGCTCGTGCAGCGCTGGCCCGACGAGTACCTCGCGGAGGAGATCGCGGCGGGTCGCGTCGACATTCGGACGGCCATCTGCGTGCTGACCCACGACCCGAAATTCGATGTCCCGACGCTCCAGGTGGCACTGCGCGGTCCCGAGGTCGGGTACCTCGGCGCCATGGGCTCGCGGCGCACGCACGAGGACCGCCGGGAGCGCCTCCTCGAGGCGGGCCTCACGGAGGCCGAGCTCGCGCGGCTCGAGAGCCCGATCGGGCTCGCGCTCGGCGCGCGGACGCCGGAGGAGACGGCCGTGTCGATCATGGCGCAGGTGATCCAGCTCCACCGGGGTGGGAGCGGGGAGCACCTGTCCGTGACCTCGGGGCCGATCCACGGCGACTCCGACTTCGGTGAGGAGGCCGTGCCGCTCGTCAGCCCAGGAGCATGACGTCGACGAGGTCGCCGACCTCGACCCGATCGACTTCCGCCGGGACGATCGCGAACGCCTCGGCGAGTGCGAGCCCGCCGGCGCGATTCGAGATGGAGCCGCCGGGGTGCGCCGGGGCCACCGTCCAGCGCGCCGGGTCCGTGCGATCGATGCGCGCGGGCAGGTACTGGCGGCGGCCGTCTGACGGCCGCCAGGCGGCTCCCGCGGGCAGTTGGATCCGGTCGCGGAGGAGTTGGGCGCGCCCCTGCATCGCCAGCAGCGCGGGCCGCACGAACACCTCGAAGGACACCGCGACTGAGACCGGATTGCCCGGGAGCCCGAAGAGGAGCACCCCCTCCGGCGTGACCCCGAAGCCCTGCGGCTTCCCCGGCTGCATCGCGACCTTGACGAAGTCCATCGCCCCGCTCGGCCCGAGCGTCTGCTTGACCGGCTCGTAGGCTCCGGCACTGACCCCGCCGGACATGATGACGGCATCGATCCCGAGCTCGAATGCGTGACGCAGCACCTCGGCCAGCTCGCCAGGATCGTCGCCCGCGGACGTGCGCAGGACCACCTCGCCACTTGCCTCCGTGATCTGCGCAGCGAGCACGAAGGAGTTGGACTCCGCGATCTGTCCCCGCTCGAGCGCGGTGCCCGGCGGCATGAGCTCGGAGCCGGTCGAGATGACGGCGACGCGCGGCCGCGCCGCGACCGCGACCGTCCCCGTGCCGGCCGCCGCGATCGCCGAGATCTGGAGCGCCCCGATCTCGACACCGGCCGGGAGCACGAGCGCCCCCACCGGCGCGTCGGCGCCGACCAGTCGGACGTCACCGCCGGGCCGTGGCGGCGCGGTCATCGACACCGTGCCGCCGACCTGGGCGGCAAAGCCTTCGAGGGTGTCCTCGACCGGGACGATGGCGTCGGCGTCAGTGGGCAGGGGGGCACCCGTCATGATTCTGGCGGTGTCGCCGGGGCCGATCGCCGGGTCACTCGATGCGCCAGCCGGCACATCGGCGACCACGCGGAGGACGACGGGCGCCTCGGTGCTTGCCCCCTGCACGTCCTCGCGGCGGACCGCGAAGCCGTCCATGGCGGAATTCGTGAATGCGGGGATCGGCACCTGTGCGGTGACCGGCTCGGCGGTCGTGCGGCCATGCGCATCGACGAGCGTGACGCGCTCGCTCGGCAGGGCGCGCACCGCGGCGAGGACGATCGCCCGCTGTTCCTCAACCGTCCTCATGCGGGGACGCGGGTCGCCGGGAGCAGGGTGATCTCGCGCTGCCGCGCGCCGAGGCCGTCGATGAAGAGGAGTCGCCCGAGCAGCGGATCGCCCGCACCGGTGATGAGCTTGATCGCCTCGGTCGCCATGAGGGCGCCGACCTGCATGGTCAGCGCGCCAAGGACACCGACCGCGGAGCACGCCGGCGGCTCACCGGTCGTCGCGGGATCGAAGAGGTCGCGGAGCAGGATCGGCTCGATACCCTCGGGCGGGCGGCTCCAGAATACGGTGAGCTGCGCCTGCCACTCCTGCACCGTCCCCCACACGAGCGGGATACCGAGCGCCTCACATGCCGCGGCGACCGCGGTCCGCGTCGCCATCGTGTCGGAGCCGTCGAGCATGACATCGCAGCCGCGGAGGAGGTCGACCGCATTGTCGTCATCGAGGCGGACGTGGTGCGGGACGACGACGGTCTCGGGGGACACCGCGTGGATCGACTCGATCGCCGAGTCGAGCTTCGGCCGCCCGACGTCGCCGATCCCGTGAATGACCTGGCGGTGGAGGTTGCTGAGATCGACCTCGTCGTCGTCGATGAGCACGATCCGGCCGATGCCTGCCGCGGCGAGTGCCAGCAGCGCCCCCGAGCCGAGTCCCCCGGCGCCCAGGACCCCGACCGTCGCGGCCTTGAGTCGGCGCTGCCCGATCGGCCCGAAGCCGGCGAGCGCGGCGTGGCGCACGGTGCGGGCGCGCTCCGCGTCGCTGAGCGCCTCGACTGGCTCAACGACCGGTGGCAGACCCATTCCAGCAGTCTAACCGGGGGTGACCACCGCATTCACGGGTCAAATTTCGTGGATAAACCCGCAAATGCGGAGATATGGTGGGCTCATGCATCACTATCGCATCGCCGACGCCGCGCACCTGCTCGGCGTGAGCGACGACACGATGCGACGCTGGATCGAGCAGGGCACGCTGCCGACGACGGGCGCGACCCCGGCCGAGATCCCCGGGGAGGCGCTCGCCGCGCTCGCGCGGGAACGGGCGTCGGCGGCCGAGGATCCGACCGATCGGCTCTCGAGTGCGCGCAATCGCTTCGTCGGGCTCGTCACCAGCGTCAAGGTCGACGGCGTCATGGCGCAGGTCGACATCCAGGCCGGCCCGCACCGCGTCGTCTCCCTCCTGTCCGCCGAGGCGGTCCGCGAGCTCGGCCTCGAGGCCGGCTCGCTCGCCGTCGCGGTCGTCAAGGCGACCACCGTCATCATCGAGACCCCGAAGGACTGAATCGCATGCGACGTCACAGCACCAGGCCCACGCGCCCCCGCACCGCGCGCGCGCGCCTCGTGCCCGTCGCCGCGCTCGCCGCCCTCGCGCTCACCGCCTGCGCGCCCGGCGCCGCGGACGCACCGACGAGCGCGCCGACTCAGACGGCCCCGCCGGCGACGAGCGAGCTGAGCGGCGAGCTGACGATCTTCGCCGCCGCCTCGCTCCAGCTCGCATTCGACGAGATCGCGGCGGCCTTCGAGGCCGAGCACCCGGGCGTCGACATCCAGCCGATCTCCTATGACGGCTCGAGCACGCTCGCGACCCAGATCATCGAGGGCGCGCCAGTCGACGTCTTCGCCTCGGCGAACGAGTCGAACATGAAGAAGGTCGTCGATGCCGGGCTGGTCGGCGAGGGCACCCTGTTCGCGACGAACACGCTCGTCATCGCCGTGCCAGACGGCAACCCCGGCGGGGTCGAGTCGCTCGCCGACTTCGCGAACCCGGACCTCAGCATCGTGCTCTGCGACGCCGAGGTGCCGTGTGGTGCCGCGAGCCTGGAGCTCCTCGAGCTGGCGGGGGTGACGGCGACGCCGGTGAGTCTCGAGCAGAACGTCACCGCGGTGCGCACCAAGGTCGCCGCGAACGAGGCGGACGCCGGACTCGTTTACGGGACGGACGTCGCGGGCTTCGCCGGCGTCGAGTCGATCGTGCCGCCGCAGGCCGCCGAGGTCATCAACCGCTACCCGCTCGCCGCGCTCGACGGGGCGCCGAACCCGGAGGTGGCCCGCGCATTCGTCGAGTTCGTGCTTGGGCCCGAGGGGCAGGCCGTGCTCAAGCGACTCGGCTTCGGGCGGCCCTGAGCCGCGGTGGCGATCGGGCGCGTCGTGCGAGCGCCCGGCGCGAGGAGGTGGACGCATGCATGAGCGTGTCTCGGTGATCGGCGCGGTGCCGGCGCCCCCGGCGGGGTCGGTGCGTCCGGCGCCGGCGGCGTCGCGGCGGCGGCGTCGGCGCACCGGCGCCGGCTCGCTCGGGCGTCCTCCCGGGTGGCTCATCATCCCAGCCGGTCTCGCCGTCGCGATGCTCGCCCTCCCGCTCGTCGGGCTGGTCGCCCGGGTCGAGTGGGACACGCTGTGGCAGGACGTCACCGCGCCCGCGACGCTCGAGGCGCTCTGGCTCTCGGTGTGGACGGGGCTCGTCGCGACGGCCGTGTGCGCGGTGCTCGGCATCCCGCTCGGAGTCCTCATCGCCCGCAGCTCGCACACCGTCGCCACCGGGCTGCGCGTCGTCACGATGGTGCCGCTCCTGCTGCCGCCCATGGTCGGCGGCGTCGCGCTCCTCTACCTCCTCGGTCGCAACGGCTGGATCGGCCAGTGGCTCGCCGCCATCGACGTGCGGATCCCGTTCACGCCGGCGGCCGTCGTGCTCGCGCAGGTCTTCGTCGCGCTGCCGTTCCTCGTGCTCGCGGTCGAGGGCTCGCTGCGCACGCTCTCGCCGAGCCTCCCGGAGGCCGCGGCGACGCTCGGGGCGAGCAATTCGCAGATCCTCCGCCACGTGACCCTGCCGCTCGCGGCCCCGGGGGTCATTGCGGGGCTGACGCTGTGCTTCGCGCGGGCGGTCGGCGAGTTCGGCGCCACGGCCCTCTTCGCCGGCAATGCCCCCGGCGTCACGCGGACGATGCCGCTGGCGATCTACACCGCGTTCAACGGCGCGGGGGTGTCGCAGGGCTCGGCCATCGCACTGTCCCTCATGCTGCTGGTCACCGCGGTCGGGGTGCTCCTGCTGGCCCGCGCCTGGCGGCCCGCAGCCTGAGCAGGCGCGGCATCGGGCTCGGACCCCCGCATTCCTCCCGTCCGGCTCCGGGCTCCACGCACCCTCCCCCCATCCTGGGTGAGCACGTTTTCACCGCGTGTGCCCGAAAAATCGGGTACACGCGGTGAAAACGTGCTCACCGAGTGGGCGGGGGCGTCGAGGCGGAGCGCCAGATGTGGCACCTCATGGCCGGCGTGCCGCGCATGGTCCGGCTCGAGGCGGGCCAGCACTTCTGCGTCCCCTGAGATCGGGACTCGGCTCCGTCGTCGGGAGGGGATTCCGTCCGGAGGAGGGTGGGGAGGCCGAGTTCACCCTCCTCCGGACGGAATCCCCTCCTGAGCGCGGTGACCAAGCCTGCGCCGGAGTGATAGCTCGCTACGCCCGACTGAAACATGCGCGGTGGCGTCCGACCTACTGTGTCGACGGACAGCTGTGCTCCGCCATGCCCACCTTGACGAGGGGAAGAACTGATCTCCGTGCCAAGCACCCACCCCAGCGACTGGTCGATCACCCACGCCCTCGCGCAACTGCGCGAGCGCACCATCAGTCATGAGGAGTACCTCGAGGCCACGCTCGAGCGGCTGCCGATCGCGGAGCGCCTCGGTGCCGTCATCCACATCGAGCCGGAGGCGATGCTCGAGCAGGCGCGGCGCCTCGACGCCCACGGCGCGGCCGGCGCGGGCGCGCTACGCGGGATCCCGATCGGGCTGAAGGACAACATCGACACGGTCGACGCCCCGACCTCGGGGGGCACGCCCGCGCTCGCGGACCACCGACCGTCCGAGGACGCCGAGGTCGTCGCACGGCTGCGGCGCCAGGGCGCCATCATCGGGGCGAAGTGCAACATGCACGAGCTGTCCTTCGGACCGACGAGCAACAACGCGTTCACGGGCCCGGTGCTGAACCCGTTCGACCCGTCGCGGACGGCTGGCGGCAGCAGTGGCGGCAGCGCGGTCGCGGTCGCGGTCGGCCTGCACCCCGGCACGATCGGCGCGGACACGGGGGGTTCGAGCCGGGTCCCCGCCGCCTTCTGCGGCGTCATCGGCCTGCGCCCGACGCTCGGCCGCTACCCGTCCGAGGGCATGATCCCGATCTCGCCGAACCGCGACACCGCGGGGCCGATGGCTCGGACTGTCGCCGACATTCTGCTGCTCGATGCGGCACTCGCGGGCGCGCCGCTGACGGCAGTCGCCGAACCGCAGCCGGCCGAGCTGCGCATCGGCCTGCCTCGCGTCGGCTTCCTCGAGGGGCTGGCGGGCCCGGTTGACGACGCGTTCTGGCAGAGCGTCGAGGCACTGCGCCGGGCCGGTGTCGAGTTCGTCGACATCGATATTGATGAATCGGTCCGGCTGGCCAATCAGGCCGGTGACGTCATCGCCCAGTACGAATTCACCGAGGCCCTTGGGGCGTACCTCCGGGCGAGCGGCTCCCCGCTGACGGTCCCCGAGGTGCTCGCCGAGGTGGCCAGCCCCGACGTCCAAGGCGCGGTCGGGATGTCGGTCGCCCGACACGAGGCCGGCCCCGACGTGTACCACGAGGCGATGCGCCGACGCGACACCGCCCGGGACCTCTACCACCGCGTGCTGCAGGACGCGGGCGTCCAGCTCATGCTCCACCCGAGCTCGCCGGTGTCGCCGCAGCGCTACGACCTGGAGGTCGTGGAGTTCGCCGGCCGTTCGCTGAGCGCATTCCACGCGTACACCTGGCACGGCAACTTCGGCGGGGTCCTCGGATTCCCGGCGATCTCGCTGCCGGCCGGGCGCGCGAGCGACGGCATGCCGTTCGGGATCGAGCTCGCCGCGGCCGCCTCCGACGACGCCCGTCTCCTCGCGGCAGCAGCGACGCTCGAGCGCCTGCTGCCCGCGCCGACCGCGCCGACGGACCTGCCCGTCGCCGACGCGGCGAACTGAACTCCCCGGCCACCGGGCCGGGAGACGCACCAACTACCCACGAAGGAGTGAATGCAATGCAGATCAAACCACGATGGAGCGTGCCGCTCGCGGCCGCGACAGCGGCTGCGCTGCTGTTCGGCATGAGCGCGTGCAGCCAGGAGCCGGGTGGCGGCAGTGAGGCGCCGAGCGGTGACGCGGGCGCGCTGAAGATCGGTCTCACGGTCGACCTCTCCGGCGTCGGCAGCATGATCGGCACGCCCGGCAAGATGGTGGCGGAGCTCGCCGTCGAGGAGATCAACGCGGCCGGCGGCGTCAACGGACAGCAGCTCGAGCTCGTCGTCGCTGACAACGGCGGCCTGCCGCAGAACACGAAGACGGCGGCCACCAGGCTCGTCGAGTCGGACCAGGTCGCGGCACTCTTCGCGCCCGTCGACAGTGCCTCGCGCGACGCCGCGATGCCGACCGTCGTCGACGCCGACATCCCGTTCTTCTACCCGACGCTCACCGAGGGGCAGGTGTGCGCGCCGTACCTGTTCTCGACCGCGAACACCCCGCAGCAGCAGCTGCAGGAGACCATCCCGGTCGTGCAGGAGCTCGAGGGCAAGACGAAGTGGTTCCTCATCGGCAATGACTACGTCTACCCGCGCACCTCGCTCGAGGCCGCGAGGGAGTTCATCGAGGCTGCCGGCGGCGAGGTCGTCGGCGAGGAGTACGTGCCGCTGGGCACGACCGACTTCCAGGCGGTCATCTCGCAGATCCGCAGCAGCGACGCTGAGCTGCTGCTGCCGGTCGTCGTCGGCGCCGACACGGTCGCCTTCGAGAAGCAGGCGTATGACGCGGGCATCGGCGCGAACGTGCTGCCGCGCCTGACCATCTCCTACGACGACAACACCATGGCGGCGCTCGGTCAGGACATCGCGCAGAACATGTACGTCGGCATGGGCTACGACATGGACCTCGACACCCCGGAGAACCGCGCCTTCGTCGAGGCGTACCGGGCGAAGTTCGGTGACAGCGCTCCGGCGGTCACGGCGTATTCGATCTACGTCTACGCGACCATCAAGGCCTGGGCGGACGCGGTCACGACCGCGGGCAGCACCGCGCTCGCGGATGTCGCCGAGGCGATCGTCGGCCAGGTGAACACGACCCCGGCCGGTGAGGTCACCATCCTCGACAACCGCTACGCGCAGGAGTCGATCCACCTCATCAAGTACGTCGAGGGGGGCGAGAAGGAGTTCGTGCAGACCTTCGACAACGTCATCCCCGCCGAGACCTGCTCTGTGAGCTGATTGGTCCGCAATGGACGTCGTGATCAATGAAGTCCTGAGCATTCTCAGCTCAGCGGCGATCGCCTCGGTGATCGCTCTGGGCCTGGGGATCACGTTCAGGCTGATGGGGATCATCAACCTCGCCCACGGCGAGTTCATGATGATCGGGGCCTATGCCGCGGTCTACGCCGGGGCGATCGGCCTGCCCTGGCCGCTCGGACTGCTCGCGGGGGTGCTGGCTGCTGCGGTGGTCGGCGCCCTCGCCGAGGTCCTCATCGTGCGGTGGCTCTACAGCTCGCCCGAGCTGTCGATCCTCGGCACGTACGGCCTGTCCATCGTGTTGATCCAAGGCGTCCAGGTGACGCTCGGGAAGGGGTACCTGTACTCCTCGAACCCCTTCCCGGGCGCCATCGAAGTCTTCGGTGTCGCCTACCCGATCTACCGGCTCGTGCTCATCGGCGCGGCCGCGGTGCTCTTCCTCATCATCCTGCTACTGCTGAATGCGACGCCGCTCGGCACCAAGATCCGGGCGGTCGCTGCGGACGGCAAGCTCGCCGAGACGCTCGGCATCCGCTCCTCGCGGCTCAACCTCGTCGTCTTCACCGCCAGCGCCGCGCTCGCGGGCCTCGCGGGCGTGCTCGTCGGTCCGCTGGGCAACGTCCGGCCCGACATGGGCGCCGACTACATCTTCACCGCATTCGTCATCGTCATCATCGCGGGCAACAGCATCGTGCGACTCATCCCGGCCGCCATCCTCGTGTCGACCGTGCAGAACCTCATGACCTTCTGGATCGACCCGATGGTCGCCAAGATCGCTGTCCTCGTCATCGCGCTCCTCGTGCTGCAAGGACTGCGCCGGACCCCAGGGGAGGTGACCGTCTGATGCGCCGCCTCCACTGGCTGCTGCTCCTGCTGCCGCTGCTGTGCCTGTTCGTCAGCAACTACTACAGCGGCCTCGTCGGGCAGTACGCCATCCTCGGTGCGACCGCCGCCCTGCTCGCCTTCAGTTGGGGCTACGCGGGCGTGCTGCACTTCTTCCACGTCGTCGCCTTCGGCCTCGGCGCCTACAGCGTCGGCTGGTTCGCGCTCAACCTCGGGCCCGACGGGCTCTGGCTCGGACTGCTCGTCGCCGTCCTGCTCACCGGGGGCGTCGCGGTCCTGCTCGGGATCGCGGGGCTCGGCAAGAACTACGGCTTCATGACCTTCGCGCTCGTCACCTTTGTCGTGGTGCTCGCGCTCGAGCAGATCGCGGTCCAGTTCACGGCCGTCACCGGCGGCTTCAACGGGCTGTCGAATATCCCGCGGCTCGGCTTCGGCGACTGGCGGCTGTCTGGCTCGATGAATGCACTGGTGCTGGCCACCGTCGCGGTCCTGCTCGTCATCGGGTTGCGCTGGCTGAGCACGACGCCGTACGGAGTCGCGCTGCGCGCGGTGCGCGACGCGCCCCGGCGGATGGGCTCCTTCGGGGTCGACGTGCCGGCGATGCGGATCTCCGTCTTCGTCCTCACCTCGGCGGCGACCGGACTGCTCGGCGGCCTGTTCGCGACCCAGACCCAGTTCGTCTCCCCGTCGGATATCGGGCTCGCCTTCGGCACCTCGATCCTCGTCTGGACGATGCTAGGGTCGAAGACGACGCTGCTCGGGCCCTTCCTCGCCGCGATCGGCATCAACTTCGCGACGACCGGGCTGTCCGAGTCGCTCGTCGACTACTGGCTGCTCATCATGGGCGTCGTCTTCGTCGTCGTCGTGCGCTTCCTCCCCGAGGGCTTCGGGGTGTGGCTGGTGCGGATCCTGCCCGCGCGCTGGCGCCGGGCGCCGCACGTCGAGGTGCGCCGTGCCGTGCCCGAGGCTCCGCGGGATGCGGCGGACGGCGGCGCCGCGCCCGAGTTCGTCGTCGAGCAGCTCAGCGTCGCCTACGGCTCGAACCGGGTGCTGCAGGACGTGGGCCTGCACGTCTCGCCGGGCGAGGTGCTCTGCCTCATCGGCCCGAACGGCGCCGGCAAGTCGACGGTGCTCAACGCGCTGTCCGCGGTGATCCGCGTCGAGTCGGGTCGCTGGCGATTCGGCGACCGCCAGTTCCAGGGCAGGTCGCCCTGGCGAATCGCGCGGGACGGGCTGTCCCGGAAGTATCAGCACCCCTCGATCGCGACCGACCTGACCGTCGGCCAGAACCTCGCGCTCGCCGTGTGGGGCCCGCGGTACCGCTTCCGACGACTGCTCTGGCAGCGGTGGGAGATCGAGATCGAGCCATCGGCGTGGCGCATCCTCGAGGCCGGCGGTCTCGATGCGCGGCTCGATCAGCTCGCGGCCGAGCTCTCGCACGGGCAGCGCCAGATGCTCGAGCTCGCGATGGCACTCGCCAACCCGTGCGATGTGCTGCTGCTGGATGAGCCGGCCGCCGGGATGACGAAGGTCGAGGCCGCGACGCTCGCGAGCCTCATCACGGAGATCGCGCGGGACGCCCGACCGGCGGTCATCGTCGTCGAGCACGACCTCGAGCTCATCCGCACGGTCGCCGATCGGGTGGTCGTGCTGCAAAACGGCGGCGTGCTCGCCGAGGGGACGTATGCGGAGGTCGAGGCGGATGTCCGGGTCCAGGAGGCCTATCTCGGGACGGAGGCGCAGCATGGCTGAGTTGGAGCGCGCGACGCCGAACGCCGGTGTCGGGCTGGAGGTCCGGGGCCTGCGTGCCGGGTACGACGGGTCCGAGGTGCTGCATGGTCTCGACCTCACCGTCGCGCCGGGGGAGATCGTCGCTGTGCTCGGCCGCAACGGCATGGGCAAGTCGACACTCGTCAACACGTTGAGCGGGTCGATCGCGCCGATCGCCGGCAGCATCCACCTCGACGGCGTCGACGTCACGACGGCGGCGCCCTCGGCGCGGTTCCGCCGCGGGCTGCGGACGTTCCGGCAGGAGCGCCCCGTGTTCCCCGAGCTCACGGTCGCGCAGAACCTGTCCATGGTCGGCGTCAAGTCGATGGCGAAGCCGAGCAGCTACTTCGAGTTCTTGGCCAAGCGCGGTGGTCAGGCCGCCGGCACCCTGTCCGGCGGGGAACAGAAGATGCTCGCCATGGCGCGGATGGCCAGTGGCGGTGGCTCGATGTGGATCCTCGACGAGCCGACCGAGGGCCTCCAACCCTCGAACGTCGAGCGCTCCGGCGCCATCGTCCTCGAGGCCGCCGAGCGCGGCTGCGGGGTGCTGCTCGTCGAGCAGCACCTCAACATCGCGCTCAAGGTCGCCTCGCGCTGGTACCTCATGGAGAACGGGCTGCTCGTCGAGTCGGGCGACGTCGGCCCCGACACGCGGCGCTACATCTTCGGCCGCATCTCCGTGTGACCGCACGGTCGGTGCATCAGGGGCCCCGGCTACACTGTCGCGGGCAGGCGGGGCCTGAGCGGCCCCACTGGGGTCGGAGGTGGATGCGGGTATGACGACGCTTGACGGTTCGGCGCGAGTGCAACGATTCCACGCCCGATCGATCGGCTCGTGGCGGCGTGACGGGTGCTCCCACCTGTCACCGGTGCAGATCGAGAGCGCGGCGCGGGTGCGCTCCTGGTCCTCGCGGCTTGCCGCGGTGACCGCCGGGGACACCCAGTTCGCCTCACTTGAGGCGTCCTCGCACCGCGTGCTGTGGGACAACCCGCGCCGGGCGCCGAGCAGCGCCCACCGGGTGCGGATCATTCGGCTGAATGCGGGCACCGGACGGGTGGTGCAGGACGGCCGCACCGCGGAGCTCGGCGCCGGCGACTACGCCATCTACGACGATGCGAGACCATACTGGCTCGAGCTCGACACCGAATTCGACTCCGCGCTGCTGTCCTTCCCGCGGGAGCGGCTTGAGATCCCGAACACCGCGCTCGCGCAGCTCACCGCGGTGCCGATCAGTGGCGACAGCGGTATCGGTCGGCTCGCCAGCGGCTTTCTCGGTGAGGTGTCGGCGCAGCTCGAGGCCCTTGCGGCCCCGGTCTGGCCGGTCACACAGCGCACCGCGATGGACCTGGTGACCACGAGCCTGCTCTCGCAGCTCGGCGCCCAGCGCGAGCATGTCGCCGACTTCGACGAGTTCCTTCGGGCGTGTGACTGGATCAACTCGCACCTCGGCGATCCCGGGCTCACCTCGCTCGGTGTCGCGGAGGCGATGTACACCTCGCGGCGGCGACTGCAGCAGCTGTTCAAGGACGAGGGCACGACCGTCGCCGAGTACATCCGCCGCCGCCGACTCGAGCAGGCCCGCCGCATGCTCGAGGACCCGGCCCGCGCCGAGCTGACGATCGCCCAGATCGCCTACGAATGCGGGATCGACAATCCCGCCTACTTCAGCCGAATCTTCGGCGAGACCTACCTGCGCAGTCCGCGGCAGCACCGCGCGGAGTTCGCCCGCGACCTCGCCGCCTGACGGGCGCGGGGCTGGGGGTCGAGCCGGGCAGGGTGTCGGCGGCCCCGCCTAGACTCGCGGCATGCCCACCGCCCTGCAGACGCCCGAGGAGGCACTCAGCCGCGTCTGGGGGTATCCGAGCTTCCGCGGCGCGCAGGCCGAGGTCGTCGAGACGCTGCTGCGCGGCGAGGACGCGATCGTCCTCATGCCCACCGGTGGCGGCAAGTCGCTGTGCTACCAGGTGCCGTCGCTGCTGCGCGAGGGCACCGGCGTCGTCATCTCGCCGCTCATCGCCCTCATGCAGGACCAGGTCGACGCGCTCGCGGCGCTCGGGGTGCGCGCCGCATTCCTCAATTCCTCGCAGGAACCGCACGAGCGCCGCGAGGTCGAGGAGGCCTACGCCCACGGCCGCCTCGACCTGCTGTACCTCGCGCCCGAGCGGCTCACCATGCCGTCGACCGCGGAGCTGCTCGACCGCGGCCGCATCGCCCTCTTCGCGATCGACGAGGCGCACTGCGTCTCGCAATGGGGCCATGACTTCCGGCCGGACTACCTGCAGCTCGCGATGCTCGGCGAGCGTTGGCCCGAGGTACCACGGATCGCGCTCACCGCGACCGCGACGACGGCGACGCGGCGGGAGATCCGTGACCGGCTCGGGCTCACCCGTGCGCGGGAGTTCGTCGCGAGCTTCGATCGGCCGAACATCCAGTACCGGATCGAGCCGAAGGACAATCCGACCAAGCAGCTCATCGCATTCATCCGCGCGGAGCACCCCGGCGACGCGGGCATCGTCTACTGCCTGTCCCGCAAGCGCACGGAGCAGATCGCCGCGGACCTCGCCGCCGCGGGCATCCCCGCGATCTCGTATCACGCGGGGCTCGACGCCGAGACGCGGCGGCGGCACCAGGCGCGGTTCCTCCGCGAGGACGGCCTCGTCGTCGTCGCGACGATCGCCTTCGGCATGGGCATCGACAAGCCGGACGTCCGCTTTGTCGCCCACGTCGACCTGCCGAAATCCGTGGAGGGCTACTACCAGGAGACCGGCCGCGCCGGCCGAGACGGCCTGCCGGCGACCGCCTGGCTCGCCTACGGCCTGCAGGACGTCGTCCAGCAGCGCCGCTTCATCGACCAGTCCGGCGGCGACGACCGCCATCGACGGAACCTGACGACGCACCTGAATGCGATGCTCGCCCTCTGCGAGACCGTCGAGTGCCGCCGCGCCCAGCTGCTCGCGTACTTCGGGGAGACGTACCAGGGGCCCGCCGACGCCCGCGCGGCCGACAGTTCGGATGGAGGAATGCGCGGGGTCGCCCCGTCCACCGCCCGCTGCGGCAACTGCGACACCTGTCTCGTCCCCCCGGCGACCTGGGACGGCACGATTGCGGCGCAGAAGCTGCTCTCGACGATTGTCCGGCTCGACCGCGAGCGCGGGCAGCGCTACGGCGTGGGCCAGCACGTCGACATCCTCCTCGGCCGCCGCACGGCGCGGGTGGAGTCGCTCGGGCACGACAGCCTCACGACCTTCGGCATCGGGGCCGACCTCGGCGAGGCGCAGTGGCGCGCGGTCGCGCGGCAGCTGCTCGCGCAGGGGCTCATGTCGGTGCGTGATGAGCACGGCACGCTCGGGCTCACCGAGGCGAGCGGTCCCGTGCTGCGCGGCGAGCGGCAGGTCTCGCTCCGGCACGATCCGGTGCGGGCGTCGAGTCGCGGCTCGCGGGGGTCCGGCCGTGCCCGCGGTGGTGCTGAGGACCTGGCACTCGACGCCGAGGCGGCGGCGGTGTTCGAAGAGCTGCGCACCTGGCGGGCGGCGACGGCGAAGGCGCGCGAGGTCCCCGCCTACGTCGTCTTCCACGACGCGACCCTCCGCGCGATCGCCGTGACTCGTCCGAGGAGCCTCGCCGAGCTCGGCGAGCTCTCCGGCATCGGGGAGTCGAAGCTCGAGGCCTACGGCGAGGCGATCCTCGAGCTGCTCGCGACCCGCGACTGAGGTGCGCGGCGGACTCGTCCTGCGCATTCCTCCCGTATTTCCCTCCCACGCACTTCGGCGCCGGCGACTAATCGGCGGGCCGGGCTGCTGCTTCAGCTTGTCGGGAACGTGCACGAACGTGTGCGGTCCATGTCGCCGTCCTACGATGACGGGATGACCGCGCTCGACGTCACCACCGGGAGATCCGCGAACGAGAAGCCCGCCCCCGAGCAGCCCGGCGCCGCGCCCGCCGCGGCCGAGGTCCTCGACGTCGCGGCCCTCGGCGAGCAGCTGCTCGGGCGCTGGGCCGCGGAGCGTCGCGCCGCTCGGGAGCTCGCGAAGGACCCGCGGCTCACCCGCATTCCTGGCGAGTCGATGCGGGAGCAGCGCGACCGCGTCCTCGAGGCGCTGCATTTCCTCGCGGGCCAGGGCATCCCCGGGAAGGACTACCCGCCCTCACTCGGCGGCACACGCGCGGCGGGCGCGAACGTCTCCGGCTTCGAGGAGATGGCGCTGTGCGACCCGAGTGTCGGGATCAAGGGGGGCGTGCAGTGGGGTCTCTTCGGCGCCGCGGTCCTCCACCTCGGCACCGAGCGCCATCACGAGCGCTGGCTCGCCGACATCCGCGACATGAAGATTCCGGGGGCGTTCGGCATGACCGAGACCGGCCACGGCTCGGACGTCGCCTCGATCGCGACGACGGCGACCTACGACCCGGCGACCGAGGAGTTCGTCATCCACACCCCGCACCGTGGCGCGTGGAAGGACTACCTCGGGAATGCGGCGGAGCACGGTGTCGCCGTGACCCTCTTCGCCCAGCTCATCACGAACGGCGAGGAGCAGGGGGTGCACTGCTTCTACGTGCCGATCCGCGACCCCGAGACGATGGCGTTCCTCCCCGGCATCGGCGGCGAGGACGACGGTGTCAAGGGTGGGCTCAACGGCGTCGACAATGGCCGACTCCACTTCGATCAGGTCCGCATTCCTCGCGACAACCTCCTCGATCGCTACGGCTCCGTCGCCCCTGACGGGACGTACAGCTCGCCGATCGCGTCGAAGGGCCGCCGATTCTTCACGATGCTCGGCACGCTCGTGCAGGGGCGCGTCTCCCTCGACGGCTCCGCGACGGTCGCCGCGAAGCTCGGCCTGACGATCGCGATCAAGTACGGCGACGTGCGTCGCCAGTTCAGCGCGGCACCGGGCGCCACCGAGACCGTGCTCCTCGACTACGGCCGCCACCAGCGCCGCCTGCTGCCGCGACTCGCGCAGGTGTACGCGATGAGCTTCGCGCACGAGGGGCTCCTGCAGCGCTTCGACGACGTCTTCAGCGGCCGCGACGACACCGACGCGAACCGGCAGGACCTCGAGACGTACGCCGCGGCGCTCAAGGCGCTGTCGACGTGGGGCTGCCTCGACATCCTGCAGGAGGCCCGTGAGGCGTGCGGCGGCCAGGGCTACATGGCCGAGAACCGCATCGTGCAGCTGCGCGCGGACATGGACGTCTGGGTGACGTTCGAGGGCGACAACAACGTGCTCCTCCAGCTCGTCGGCAAGCGCCTGCTCACCGACTACGCGAAGCGCATGTCGAAGCCGGACGCCGCCGTCATCCGCCGGTATGTCGCCGACCAGATCGAGGAGGCGGTGCTCGAGCGGACCGGGCTGCGGGCGCTCGGCCAGGACATCGTCGACTTCGGTTCGAATGCGCGGCGCATCGGCTACGTCCGCGACACCGACGCGCAGCGCCAGCTGCTCACTGACCGCGTCGAGACGATGGTCGCCGACGTCGCCGATCACCTCAAGGACGCGAAGAAGCTCGCGCCGGACGCGGCGGCGGCGCTCTTCAACCGCCACCAGAACGACCTCATCCTTGCCGCGCGGGCGCATGGTGAGCTGCTGCAGTGGGAGGCGTTCACCGAGGCCCTCGAGGCCACCGCGCCCGAGAACCGGCAGGTGCTCACGTGGCTCCGGGACCTCTTCGGCCTCGGGCTCATCGAGGCGAACATCGGCTGGTACCTCATGAACGGCAAGATCTCCGGCGCCCGCGCGAAGGCGATCACGGAGTACATCGACGCCCGGCTGCTGCCCCGCCTGCGACGCCACGCGGTCGCGCTCGTCGACGCGTTCCTCATCCCCGACGAGCTCATCGGCGCCCCCATCGCGACCGGCGCGGAGGCGGCTCGGCAGGCGGAGGCGATGGCGCATCGGGCGTAGCCTCTCACCGTGACCTTCAACCCGAATGCGCGCATCGATCCCTCGCGCACGCGTCGGCGCCGGGGTGGCGCGGCCGCCGGCGGCGTGACGCTCGCGGGCGGCCTCGGCCTCGTCGCGCTTCTGCTCCTGTCGAACTGGCTCGGCGTCGACCTGACCGGCCTCGCCGGCGCATTCGACGGCGCGTCCCGCTCCTCCGTCAGCCAGAGCGAGGAGTCACTGGATGCATGCCGCACCGGCGCGGACGCGAACGCGGACATCGACTGCCGCATCGCCGGCGCCGCCGACTCGCTCGACGTGTACTGGAGCGGATTCTTCGCGAACCAGGGCCTCGAGTACCGCACGGTGCGCGGCCTCTACCTCTTCAGCGGCGCGACCGGGACGGCCTGCGGCACGGGACAGACCGGGATGGGGCCGTTCTACTGCCCCGGCGACGAGTCGATCTACATGGACACCGCATTCTTCGACGCGCTCGCCGCGCAGGCACGCACCGAGATCGGCCCGCTCGCGCAGATGTATGTCGTCGCGCATGAATGGGGTCATCACATCCAAAACATCGGCGGCATCATGCAGGGGCTCGACCTGCGCGACACCGGGCCGGGCTCCGACACCGTGCGCCTCGAGCTCCAGGCCGACTGTTTCGCGGGCGCCTGGATCGCGGCGGCGGCCACGACGACCGACGACGCCGGTGTCCCCCTGCTGATCGAGCCGACGCAGGCTGAGCTCGAGGACGCGCTCGCCGCCGCGCGCATCGTCGGGGACGACTTCATCCAGCGGGAGATGGGCGGTGGCTACGTCAACCCGGAGGCGTGGACGCACGGCTCCTCCGAGTCACGAATGCGGTGGCTCACGACCGGCACGGAGCAGGGCGCTGGTGCGTGCGTGACGTTCGACGTCCCGGCATCGGAGCTGTAGGCAGGCGCGGCGCGGGACCCGCGCATTCGTCCCCGTCGAGCGGTCAGCGCACCTCGAAGACGGTGATCTGCACGGAGTCGGGGCGGCGCTGCGCGTCGGCGATGAAGAGGCTGCCGTTGAGCCAGTCGAAGGCGCTGTCGGTCGGCGCCTCGAACTTCGGCGACGTGCGGCAGTACACGAGCGACGGGTCGACGGGCTCGCCGCGGGACAGGCGGGCCATCGTGTCGGCAGAGGCGCGGCGGAGACCTGCGTTGACGACCGAGATCTCAGTGCCGTCATCGGCGCGAATCGCGTAGCTCGCGACGAGCTCGATGACGCCGTCCGGTCGGACGATCTGCCAGTCGGCGCCGCCCGGGATGATCTCACCGTTCAGCCGCGGGCCCGCGACGGTGCCGCCGACGATTGGGATGATGCGGCGTCGGCCCAGCGGCATGAGCCCGAGCTCGGCGATCGGCGCGACGTGCGCCTGGATCGTCGTGACGTGCTGGAGCTCCAGCGTGGTGACCTCGGTCATGGTGCCTCCTCGTTTCGCTCCGCCATGCTACCGAGGTCGAGGGCCGGCCGCGCCCGCTCCGACCCCCGTTCTGGGTGCGCGAGCGTCCAGGCGCGGCGCGTAAGCTGAGTGGGCTATTTCGGATCCGCTGTCCACCCGAGGACCGCGCGGCACCACCCGAGGCTCGCGCAGCGGATCCGGCACCCGAACCATCCTGAGGAACATGTCGAGGATCATCAAGCTCGTCGGTGTGCCGTGCGCCGTCGCGGCCCTGCTCATCATCACCGCGGCCATCATCGTGGTCGCCGGCACGCAGTCCGGTGCCATCGCTCGCCCGGTGACCTCGGGTGCTGAGCTCACGACCGTCGCGAGCCTCGTCCAACCGCCGACGCCCTGACGATTCCTCCACAGGAGTGCGGAGCCCTCGTCCTTGCACAGCTGGGGTCGCCCCATCCGCGGGCGGTAGCGCACGGGCCTAGGTTGCCCGCATGACCTCGTTCACCCCCTTCATGTACCGCAACCCCGCGGAATATGATCCGGGTATGACCAAGAAGATCGCGCTCAGGGCACGATTGTGATCCCGGCCACGGTGGTCGCCCAGGTCTGGCGTGGGGGTGGACGCCAAGCCAGGCTCGCACCGCTCATGCAGAGCCGGTGCGTCGTAGTACCGCCGCTCGAACAAGCGATCGCGCGCGGTCGGCCTCCTTTGCGCCCGAAGTGGTCACGCCGACATCGTCGACGTGCACGTCGCGTTTGAGGCCATGCGCCTGCGAGCGAACGTCGTCACGTCGGATCCCGACGACATTCGCCGGGTCGAGCCGAGGCTCAGGATCATCGAGATCTGAGACGGACGGCGGCCTGCGCATTCGTCCGCTTGAGCGCCGCCGCTCAGGCAGCCCCCGCGAGCAGTCTGCCGTAGCCGGGGAGTCGTCCGGACTCGCCGAGGAGTCGAAGCGCCGCCCAGCAGGCCGACTGCGTGGACGTCACGACCGGGACGCCGGTGCTTGCCTCGATGGGTGCCGCGCAGTTGAGGGTCTGCAACCCGCCGCAGGAGATGAGCGCGGCGTCGGCCCCGGGCGCCGCCGCGATGGCCGACTCGGCAAGCTCGATGATCTCGGCCTCGGACTTGCGCAACACGCCATCGCCGAATTCGGTGATGCCGAACGACCGCAGCGACGCGACCTCGAATCCGTGGAACTCGAGGAACGCCTGTAGCCGGTCATTGACGATCTCCGAGTAGGCAGTGCTCACCGCGACCGTCTTCGCGCCGAAATACCTCAGCCCGTCAACGATCGCCTGACTCATCGTCGAGCAGGGCAGACCGGTGGTGCTTCGCAGGCGCTCCAGCAGTTCGGCGTGCAACTCAGGCCCGCGATAGAAGGTGAGTGACGTGCCGATGACCATGACCGCTTCGACGCCGTCCGCGGCGAGCGCCTGGGCGGCGGGCAGGATCTTGTCGACGGCGGCGTCATATCCGGCCGGCGTCAGCGACCCGACCCCCGGTGCCGCGCGGCACGAAGTCCACGTCGGGATACATCGCGCTCGCCTCGGCAGGGACCCGATCCTCGGCGAACGGCACGACGAGGCCAATGCGGCGCGGTGTCATCGGCGGCCACGCATGCTTCAGCGCCCCGCGGTGCGCTCGCGCAGCAGCGGCATGACCTCCTCGGCATAGAGCCGGAGGAATCGCTCCTGGTCGTCGCCGGGGTGGTGGAAGACGAGGTGGCGGAAGCCGAGGTCGACGTACTCGAGCACGCGCTCGACGTGCTCCTGGGGGTCGGTCGACACGATGAAGCGGCTGGCGGCGCGCTCGATCGGCAGGGCGTTCGCGAGCCGCTGCATCTCGACGGGGTCGTGGACGCCCATCTTCTCCTCGGGGGAGAGCGCCAGCGGCGCCCAGAAGCGGGTGTCCTGCAGCGCGCGCTCGGCGTCGCGGTCGAAGGACACCTTCACCTCGATGAGCGTGTCGATGTCCTCGCGCGTGCGACCGGCCCGCTCGAGCCCGTCGGCGAGCGCCGGCATGAGGGTCTCGGTGTATAGCGCGGGCGCCTTGCCGCTCGTCGTGATGAAGCCGTCGGCGACGCGGCCGGCGAGCCGGGTCGCGGCGGGGCCGCTCGCCCCGATGTAGATGGGCACCCGTTCCGCCGGTTTGTCGTAGATCGTCGCGTTGTGCGTCCGGTAGAACTGTCCCTCGAAGGTGACGCGGTCCTCGGCCCAGAGCTGCTGGATGAGTTCGAGCGACTCCTTGAGCCGCGCAAACCGCTCCTTCTGCTCCGGCCACTCGAGGCCGAGCGTCACCTCGTTGAGCGCCTCGCCGGTGCCGACGCCGAGGATGACCCGGCCGGGGGTGAGCTCACCGAGCGTCGCGAATGCTTGGGCGATGACGCCGGGATGGTAGCGGATCGTCGGGGTCAGGACGCTCGTGCCAATGAGGATCCGGCTGGTCCGCGCCCCGAGCGCCCCGAGCCACGGGAGGCTCGCCGGGGCGTGACCGCCGTCGTGATTCCACGGCTGGAGGTGGTCGGAGATGAAGACGGAGTCGAAACCGAGCTCTTCCGCGAGCACCCCGTAGCCAAGGAGCCGGGTCGGGCCGAACTGCTCCGAGGACGCCTTGTAGCCGAGTCGGATGGGGATGCTCATGCGCCCACGCTAGTGCGGAAGTCCGCGGGGTCGAAGCGCGCGCCGCGCTCGCGGAACGCGTCGACGGTGTCGGGCCACAGCAGCGCGAGCCGGCCGCGGTCGACGTACCAGGAGCGGCAGCCGCCCGTCAGCCACACGGTGCCCGCCGCGGACTCGTCGATCCGCCGGGTGTATGCCGCCTCCGCGGCCGCACTCGGCACGAGCGGATGACCCGTCGCTTCGCGATGCCGGAGCGCGTCGAGCAGATAGTCGAGCTGTGCCTCGATCATGAGGATCGAGGAGTTGTGGCCGAGGGAGGCGTTCGGCCCGTCGAGCACG
Source organism: Microbacteriaceae bacterium (assembly GCA_035556075.1). Taxonomy (GTDB): domain Bacteria; phylum Actinomycetota; class Actinomycetes; order Actinomycetales; family Microbacteriaceae; genus 73-13. Next base: position 44,400 of record DATMFQ010000020.1, read on the forward strand.
TAGAGGTCGGGGAAGCCCGCGACCATCGTGCTCGCGACCGACACCATCCCGTCGGCCCAGTGCTCGGCAAGCGTCTCGCCGTCGATGCCGCGCACGCGCCGCGCATACGGCTGCGCGACGGTCTCGAAGCCGGTCGCGAGGACGATCGCGTCGACCTCGTACTCGCGCCCGCTCGCGGCGACCACGCGACCGACTCGGGAGGAATGCGGTGACGCACCCCCGCATTCGTCACCGGATCGGGTGCGGGATCCGCGGACCGCGACGAGCGCGCTCGGCTCGAGCACGATCGCCCCACTCGCGATCGCGGGGTAGAGGTCGTCGCTGAAGACGGCGCGCTTGCAGCCGAGCTCGTAGTCCGGCATGAGGGCGGCGCGCAGCACGGGGTCGGGCACTTGTGCGTGGAGGTGGGCGAGGGCGCGGGCCTGCGCCCAGTCGAGCGCGTCGAGGTCGCCGAGGCGCTGTGGGACGAGCGCCTCGCCCGCGAGGTACGCCTCGCGGCGGATGGCGTCGACGAGCAGGGGATCAGCGTCGAACGCCGCCTGCTCCTCGGGTCGGTACGCGTGGTCGCCGCGCGGCAGCACCCACGCCGGAGTGCGCTGGACGAGGATGACCTCGGCGTCGCGGGCGAGCTCGGGGGCGAGCTGCACGGCGGAGGCGCCGGTACCGACGACGGCGACGCGGCGGCCACGGAGGTCAAGTGCGGGGTCCCAGCGGGCGCTGTGCACGACGGGGCCAGCGAACTCGGTGAGGCCCGGGACGTCGGGCAGCCGCGGCTCGGTGAGTCGGCCGCACGCGAGCACGAGCGTGTCGGCGGTGAACTCGCCGTGGGCGGCGTGGAGTTGCCAGTGACCGTCCGTCCAGGTCGCGTCGAGGAGGCCGTCGCGCAGGCGGATGCGATCCCGGATGCCCGCGGCGTCGACACAGGACTCGAGGTAGGCGCGGATCTCCTCGCCTGGGGCGAAGCGCCGGGTCCATGCCGGATTCGGCATGAACGAGAAGCTGTAGAGATGTGAGGGGATGTCGCAGGCGACGCCCGGGTAGACGTTGTCCCGCCAGGTGCCGCCGATGGCGGCTGCCCGCTCGAGCACGACGAAGTCACCGCGCCCCGAGCGCTCGAGCTGGATCGCCGCGCCGATGCCGGCGAAGCCCGCGCCGATGATCGCGACCGCGACGTGCCGCATCAGCCCGCCCGCCCGCGGCGCCGCAGCAGGCCCGCCGATCGGGCTCCGCGCGGCCCTGGCATCAGTCGACCGCGCCGTACGTCGTCGTGCGCTGGCGGAAGGGGCGCAGCAGCCGCTTCGCGATCGCGGCGCCGTCCGCCAGGTCGAGCTGGATGCCAGACTCGACCCCGGTCGCCGGGAGGATTCGGCCGTCGAGGAGCGTGCCGCCGAGGTCGTCAGCGCCGGAGCGCAGCAGCACGGCGGCCGCCTCGGGCCCGACCCGCGGCCACGGCACCTGAATGTGCCGGATGCTGGCGCCGAGCATGAGCCGCGCGACCGCGAACATGGCGCGGTGCTCATCGATCGTCGAGCGCCCACGCTGCAGTGGGATGCCCCAGCCCGGCAGCGGCGCTGGGACGAGCTCCGTGAAGCCGCCGTGCGCCTCCTGGATCGCCTGCAGGCGGCGCAGGTGCGCGATCCGATCGCTGCGGGTCTCGATGTGGCCGTAGAACATGCCGGAGGAGGTCCGCACCCCGGCCGCGTGGAGCGCCCGGACCACCTCCTCCCAGCGGTCGATCGGCAGGTCACCCGGGGCGACGGTCTGCCGGATCGACTCGGAGAGCATCTTGAGCCCGGTGCCGGGCATCGTGTCGACCCCGGCCTCGAGGAGCGCGCCGATCGCGCGGTCGAGCCCGAGCCCCCCGCGCTCGGCGAGGTCATCGACGTCAGCGGGGCGGAACGCGTGGAGGTGGATGCCCGGCGCCGTCGCCTTGACGATGCGCGCGATCTCGAGGTAGCCGCTCGGGTCCTCGGAGTTCGGCAGGCGACCCTGGATGCAGATCTCGGTGGCACCGAGCTCGACCGCGTCGATGACGATCTGCTCGAGCTCGGCGGGCCCGAAGGTGCCGGGGTCGTCGACGCTGCCGAGCCCACGCCAGCCGGTGCTCGTCACATTCCGGTTCACGACCATGGTGACGACGTCGCCGGTCTCATGGCGGCGCGCCGCATCCGCCTCCGCGACGAGGTCGTCAAGCTCGTCACCGGAGGCGAGCAGCGCGTTCTCCAGCTCGGCATCGGTGCGCGTGGGCACAGCGGACGGGTGGAGGAATGCGTCGCCGCGGTCGTCGCTCCCGTCACTGTCGCGCATGCGCATCCTCCGCATTCCTCCCGGTGCTCCCGCCGCCGCGAGACCGTCCGCTCCAGCGAGCGCGGTGACGGCGGGGCGCAGCGTCGGGTCGATCCAATTGTGCCCGAGCACATACTCGGGGTGCGCGGTCAGCCGCTCGCGCAGCGTGAAGCCGGCCGCTGCGGTGAGCGCCATGAGGGCGTCGATCTCGGGCCAGGGACGCTCGGGGTTGACATGGTCGGGGGTGAGCGGCGAGACACCGCCCCAGTCGTCGATGCCCGCGGCGAGGAGAGCGGCGCAGCCGTCGGGGTCGGAGAGGTTCGGCGGGGCCTGGATGCGCACGCTCGGGCCGAGGACGAGCCGCGCGGTCGCGACCGCCGCGAGGTATTCCTCGGCGTCAGCGTCGGGGGCGTCGCGCATCGCGGTGCCGGGCTTGGCCCGGAAGTTCTGCATGATGACCTCCTGCAGGTGCCCGTGGCGCTCGGCGAGCTCGCGGAGGGCGAGGAGCGACGCAGCGCGGTCGGCGAGGCTCTCGCCGATGCCGATGAGCAGGCCGGTCGTGAAGGGGATGCGCAGCTCGCCGGCGTCCTCGAGGACGCGGAGCCGGACGGCGGGCTCCTTGTCCGGGGAGCCGTAGTGGACCTGTCCCGGCTCGGACCACAGTCGCTCAGCGGTCGTCTCGAGCATCATGCCCATCGAGGGTGCGACCGGCCGGAGCCGCGCGAGCTCGGCGCGGGTCATGACGCCGGGGTTGAGGTGGACGAGGAGTCCGGTCTCGGCGGTGACCAGCCGCGCCATCTGCTCGAGGTAGTCGAGCGTCGAGGTGTAGCCGTGCTCGTCGAGCCAGGCGCGCGCCTCGGGCCAGCGGGCCTCGGGCCGGTCGCCGAGGGTGAAGAGCGCCTCCTTGCAGCCGAGCGCGGCGCCTTCGTGCGCGACCCGGAGGATCTGCTCGGGCGGCATGTAGGTCGGCTTGCCGAGCTTGAGCAACTGGGCCGGGGTATCGACGAAGGTGCAGTAGTGGCAGCGGTCCCGACACAGCGTCGTGACGGGGATGAAGACCTTGCGCGAATACGTCACGACACCCGGCCGCCCCGCCGCGGCGAGGCCCTCGTCGCGGAGCGCTGCGGCCCCGGCCATGAGGGCCGTGAGTTCGTCGCCACGAGCGGCGAGCATGCCGAGCACGGCGTCGACGGCCAGCCCGTTCGACGCCCGCGGTGCGCCGGTGAGCGTCATCCGCCCAGCGTACGCCGCGGCGTGCGGGGTCTCGAATCGGGGCCGGGGGCGCATTCATCCCTGGTTCGGGTGGGGGCTCAGCGCCGCCGGGCTGTCGTCCGCAGCAGGGCGGCGCCGAGGACCGCCGCGATGACGCTCGCAGCGAGGACCGCGAGCTTGGCGGCGCCGGCCCGGGGGTCGTCCCCGAAGGCGAGCTCCGCGATGAGCATGGCGACCGTGAAGCCGATCCCGGTCAGCGCGGCGACTGGCCAGAGGTCACGCAGGCGCACGCCGTCGGCGAGCCGGAGCGGGGTGAGCCAGGTGAGCAGCGAGGTCGTGCCCATCACCCCGAGTACCTTGCCGGCGAGCAGCCCGAGCCCGACCCCGCAGAAGACCGCGAGCTCAGCGCCGCCGAACTCGCCTGGCACGATCGTCACCGCCGCCGCGAAGAGCGCGAAGAGCGGCAGCACGACGAGCGTCGACCACGGCACGATCGCCCAGATGAGCTGGTGGGTGCGGGCGCTGCGCTCGCCGAATCGCGGCCGGGCTGGGACGGTCAGCCCGAGCAGCACGCCGGCGATCGTCGCGTGCACACCCGAGGCGTGCATCGCGCCCCAGGCGATGAGCGCGATCGGCACGAGCAGCCACCACGGTGCGCGCCGGCTGCGGATGATGCCGGCGAATGCGACGATCGCCGCGATCGAGACCCCGAGCCAGAGCCCGTCGATCGTCGCGGTGTAGACGATGGCGATGATCGCGATCGCGAGCAGGTCGTCGACGACGGCGAGCGTGAGGAGGAAGGTCCGCAGCGCCGTCGGCAGTCCCTTCCCGAAGACCGCGAGGACGCCGACCGCGAAGGCGATGTCGGTCGCGGTCGGGATCGCCCAGCCGCGGGTCCCGTCCGCGTCACCCGCGACGAGCACGATGGTGAGGAAGACGACGGCGGGCCCGATCATGCCCCCGACCGCGGCGAGCACGGGCACCGCCGCGGTGCGGAGGCTGCGCAGCTGGCCGACGACGAACTCCTGCTTGAGCTCGGTGCCGACCGTGAAGAAGAAGATCGCGAGGAGCCCGTCGACGACCCACTGCGAGACGCTGAGGTCAAGGCCGAGTGCCGCCGGTCCGAGCCGGATGTCCGCGAGCTGTCGGAGCGCGTCCTGCCATGGCGAGTTCGCCCACACCAGGCCGAGCGTCGCGGCGCCGAGCAGCAGGGCGCCTGCGAGGAGCTCGTTCTCCGACCAGGCGTGGAATGTGCTGCGCGCGATTCGGCGCGCGACCCGGGCTCGGACGACGCGGCGGGCGCGACGCTGGCGGGCTGGTCTGGGGCGGTGCTGGACCATAGGGTTCGCTCGCAGGGGTCGACGTTGACGCCGCGGTCACCCCACGACGGCCGACCAGACTTCCCGGCGCACCGGGATCGAGCCTAGTCGCCGGACACGGCCCCACGATTCATCCCAGAGTTCCTCGCCGCATCGCACGACAGCAGGACGAATGCGTGACCGCAGGACGAATTCGCCGCGAACCTCCTGCTGTCGTGCAGTGATCCGACGCTCAGGCGCCGCCGAGCGCCCCCTCCACATCCCCGAGCGCCCCGTCAAGCGCCTCGAGCATGAAGTCGAGCTCCTCGTCCGTGATGGTCAGCGGCGGGGTGATCATGAGCGCGTCGTTGTACCCGCCGCTCGCCGCGTAGATGAGGAGTCCGCGCGCGATGGCCGCGGCGATGACGGCGCCGGCGACCGAGCCGAGCGGCTGGTCGTCACGGCGCACGAGCTCGACGGCCTGGAGGAGGCCGACGCCGCGGGTGTCGGCGACGATCGGGTGGCGCTCCCGCAGCTCGGCGAGGCGGGCGGCGAGGCGCTCGCCGTGCGCGGCAGCGCGCGCGTCGACGTCCTCGCGCGCGCTCACCTCGAGGACGGCGAGCGCGGTCGCGAGGGAGAGCGGGTTGCCCGCGTAGGTGTGGCCGCCGAGGATGCGGCCGGAGCCGTTCTCGAGTGCGGTGAGGATCTTGCGGCTCAGCAGGGTGGCGGCGACGGGGGTGTACCCGGCGCCGAGGCCCTTGCCGAGGGCGACCAGATCGGCCTGAATCCCCCAGTGCTGCGCGGCGAGCGGCTTCCCGGTCCGGCCCATGCCGGACATGACCTCGTCGGTGATGAGCAGGACGCCGTACTCGTCACAGAGGGCACGAAGTCCCTGGAGGTAGCCATCGGGTGGCGTCGTCGCCCCGAAGGTGGCACCGCCGACGGGCTCGACGACGACGGCGGCGAGCCGGTGCGCCTCGGCCGCGATGATGTCGCGGGCGCCGGCGAGGAGCCGCGCCGAGTATTCGGCATCGCTGAGGCCCTGGGCGTCGACGAAGGCATGCGGTGTCGGGAGCCGCGGGAAGTCGAGGGCGAGGTCGCCGAGGATGACCCGCCGGGTGTGTCCGGACATCGACAGGGCCCCGAGCGTGCTGCCGTGGAAGCCGAACTGGTGGGAGAGGAACCAGTACCGCTCGGGCTGCCCGATCTCGCGGAAGTACTGGAGCGCGAACTGCATCGCCGCCTCATTGGCCTCCGCGCCACTGTTGACGAACCACGCCCCCGCGTAACCGGTGTACTCGGTGAGACGCGCGGCGAGCACTTCGGCGGCTTCGCTCGTGTACGAGCCGCGGTGCGTGTAGGTGACGCGTGCGGCCTGCTCGGCGATCGCCTGGACGACCTCGGGGCGACCGTGGCCGATGTTGACGACGACGGCGCCGGAGCTGCCGTCGAGGAGTCGCCTCCCCTCGGTGTCATAGAGCCAGACGCCCTCCCCGTGGGAGATGGTCCGGAGCGTCGCGTTGAGCTGGTTGTGGATGAGGGGGGATGACATTGCT
>DATMFQ010000021.1:0-39157 GCA_035556075.1 Microbacteriaceae bacterium
GGGCAGGACGAGGTGCACGCCGCGCACAGGATGCACTTCGTCGTGTCGTCGTAGACCGCACGCGCCGCGATCGACTGGTGTCGCTCCTTGCCGTCTTTCGGCGTCGAGTTCGCGATGAGGAAGGGCTGGATCTCTCGGAACGACGCGAAGAACGGCTCCATGTCGACGACGAGGTCCTTCTCGAGCGGCAGGCCCTTGAGCGCCTCGATGTAGACGGGCTTCGTCAGGTCGAGGTCCTTCATGAGCGTCTTGCAGGCGAGTCGGTTACGGCCGTTGATGCGCATCGCGTCGGAGCCGCAGATGCCGTGTGCGCAGGAGCGGCGGAAGGTGAGCGAGCCGTCGACGTCCCACTTGATCTTGTGGAGTGCGTCGAGCACGCGGTCGGTCGAGTAGACCTCGACGTCGTAGTCGACCCAGCGCGGCTCCTCGTCGACCTCGGGGTCGAAGCGCCGGATGATGATCGTCGCCGTGTATTGCTGGACCGTACCGAATTCTGCGGCCTGGATGTCGTGACCGCCGACCTCCTCGCGGGCTCCAGTGGCCGGCAGTGCGGTGGCCATCAGTACTTCCTCTCCATCGGCTGGTAGTTCGTGATGACCACGGGCTTCCAATCGAGCTTGATGTGGTCTTCCGGGTCGGCGGACTTCGGGTCGCCGACGAGGTACGCCATGGTGTGCCGCAAGTACTTCGCGTCGTCGCGGTCCGGGTAGTCGTCGCGCATGTGCCCGCCGCGAGACTCCTTCCGGTTGAGCGCGCTGTATACGACGACCTCGGCGAGGTCGAGCAGGAAGCCGAGCTCGATCGCCTCGAGCAGGTCGGTGTTGAAGCGGCGACCGCGGTCATGAATGCCGATGTTGCGATAGCGCTCGCGGAGCGAGTGGATGACGCTGAGCACGTGCCGCAGCGACGCGTCGGTGCGGAAGACCTGCGCGCCGCGGTCCATCTCGTCCTGCAGTTCCTTGCGGAGCGCGGCGACCCGCTCGGTGCCGGTCGAGTCGCGCAGGCGCTGCACGAGCTCGCGGATCTCGGCGGCCGGATCGGCCGGCAGCGGGGCGTGCTCGACGGTCGCGGCATACTCGACCGCGTTGTTGCCTGCGCGCTTGCCGAAGACGTTGATGTCGAGGAGCGAGTTCGTGCCGAGGCGGTTCGAGCCGTGGACGGAGACGCAGGCGCATTCGCCGGCGGCGTAGAGCCCCGGGACGACGTCGGTGTTGTTCCGGAGCACCTCGGCGTTGACGGTCGTCGGGATGCCGCCCATCGCGTAGTGCGCGGTCGGCATGACCGGGACCGGCTCGACGACGGGGTCGACGCCGAGGTAGGTCCGGGCGAACTCGGTGATGTCCGGCAGCTTCGACTCGAGCACCTCGGCGCCGAGGTGGGTGCAGTCCAGCAGCACGTAGTCCTTGTGCGGTCCGGCGCCGCGGCCCTCCGCGACCTCCTGGACCATGCAGCGCGAGACGATGTCGCGCGGCGCGAGGTCCTTGATCGTCGGTGCGTAGCGCTCCATGAAGCGCTCACCCGAGGCGTTGCGCAAGATCGCGCCCTCACCGCGGGCACCCTCGGTCAGGAGGATGCCGAGTCCGGCGAGTCCAGTGGGGTGGAACTGGAAGAACTCCATGTCCTCGAGCGGCAGGCCCTTGCGCCACACGATGCCGACCCCGTCGCCGGTCAGCGTGTGCGCATTCGAGGTCGTCTTGAACATCTTGCCGAAGCCGCCGGTTGCGAAGATGACCGACTTGCCCTGGAAGACGTGGAGCTCACCGGTCGCGAGCTCGTAGGCGACGATGCCGCTGGCCCGGCCATCGTCCGAGAGGAGGAGGTCGAGGGCATAGAACTCGTTGTAGAACTCGATGCCGAGCTTGACGCAGTTCTGGTACAGGGTCTGCAGGATCATGTGCCCCGTGCGGTCCGCCGCGTAGCAGGCGCGGCGCACCGGCGCCTTGCCGTGGTCGCGGGTGTGCCCGCCGAAGCGACGCTGGTCGATCTTGCCCTCGGGCGTGCGGTTGAAGGCGAGCCCCATGTTCTCAAGGTCAATGACGGCGTCGATCGCCTCCTTCGCGAGGATCTCGGCCGCGTCCTGGTCGACGAGGTAGTCGCCGCCCTTGACGGTGTCGAAGGTGTGCCACTCCCAGTTGTCTTCCTCGACATTGGCCAGCGCCGCGGCCATGCCGCCCTGCGCCGCACCGGTGTGGGAGCGGGTCGGGTAGAGCTTCGTGATGACCGCGGTGCGGGCCTTCGGTCCGGACTCGATCGCCGCTCGCATCCCAGCGCCGCCGGCACCGACGATGACGACGTCGTGCTGGTGGTAGTGGATGCCGTCCTTGACGGTCGAGGGCTCGGGCGAAGTTGCAGTGGTCACGTGATCAGATTTCCTCAGCGGGCGGAGCAGAACGACGGAAGGAGCTGGCTCAGTGCCGGGTCGGCGAGCGAGGCGGCGGGGCAGGGGTCGAAGGTGTAGATGACGAGCGTGCCGAGGATCAGCAGGATCGCGGTCGCGATGCCGATTCCCGCCAGCAGCGTGCGGCGCAGCCCCCGGCGCGTCGCGTAGTCATTGACGACCGTGCGCATGCCGTTGGCGCCGTGGATGAGCGCGAGCCACAGCAGGAGCGTGTCCCACACCACCCAGAACGGGTCGGCCCACTTGCCGGCGACGAAGGCGAAGTCGATCGCGCTGACCCCGTCCCCAGCGACGAGGTTGACGAAGAGGTGGCCGAAGATGAGCACGGCGAGCACGACGCCCGAGGCGCGCATGTAGATCCAGCCCCACTTCTCAAGGTTGGAGCCGCGGCGGGACCGGGCCGTGCCGGGTGCAGCGATCGCCGACATCAGGCACCTCCAAAGACGTGCATGAGATGGCGCGGGACGAAACCGACCATGAGGATCACCCAGAGGACGAGGACGGTCCAGAAGAGCTGGCGCTGGTACTTCGCACCCTTCGACCAGAAGTCGACGAGGATGATGCGCAGCCCGTTGAGCGCGTGGAAGCCGATCGCGCCGACGAGTGCGATCTCGCCGAGCCCCATGATCGGCGTCTTGTACGCGCCGATCACCGCATTGTACGCCTCGGGCGACAGCCTGACGAGCGCCGTGTCGAGCACGTGCACAAGCAGGAAGAAGAAGATCGCGATCCCCGTGATGCGATGCAGCACCCACGACCACATGCCTTCACGGCCGCGATACAGGGTGCCGCCCATCTTGCGCGGGGTCGCGCTGGCAGCAAGGGTTCTGGTGCCCACGGCCCCCATCCTACGTCCGTTCGCGGCGCCCGGTTTGCTTAGGCGGCCCTTACCGGAGCGTCGGCGGCCCGAGCGCGGCGACGGGTCCCCTACGCTGGGCGGCATGATTCTCGACGGGGCGATCCCCGGATTCATCGCGGTCATCCCGGCGGGAGGTGTCGGCTCACGGCTCTGGCCGCTGTCCCGCGCCGAGGCCCCGAAGTTCCTCCACGACTTGACCGGCAGCGGGCAGAGCCTGCTCGCCGACACCTGGGATCGCGTCGCGCCGCTGTGCGGGGCGGAGCAGGTGGTCGTCGTCACGGGCGCCGCCCACGAGTCGGCGGTCCGCGAGGAGCTGCCCGAGGTCGCCGAGATGAATGTGCTGCTCGAGTCGGAGCCGCGTGACTCGGCGGCCGCGATCGGGCTCGCCGCCGCGATCATCGAGCGTCGACAGCCCGGGACGATCATTGGGTCGTTCAGTGCTGACCACATCATCCGCGACACCGCCGGGTTCAACCAGGCCGTCCGCGAGGCCGTTGCCGTCGCGGAGACGGGGCTGATCGCCGCGATCGGGATCGCGCCGACCGCCCCTGCCGTCGGCTACGGGTACATCAAGACCGGGGATCCGCTCAGCATCGAGGGAGCGCCGCACGTGGCCGGAGTGCAGGCATTCGTCGAGAAGCCAAACCGTGCCACCGCGAAGCGCTACCTCGACACCGGCCGGTATCTGTGGAATGCCGGCATGTATGTCGCGCACGCCGCGGTCATCCTGGAGTGGATCCGGCGCGCCGAGCCTGCGCTCGCCGACGGGCTCGAAGAGCTCGCGGCCGCGTGGGACGGGGACGGGCGCGACGCCGCGATCGAGCGGGTCTGGCCGGGGCTCAAGAAGGTCGCGATCGACTACGTCGTCGCCGAGCCCGCCGCGGCGGCCGGCGCGATGGCGGTCGTGCGTGGTGAGTTCGACTGGGATGACGTCGGCGACTTCGCCGCCATCTCGCGCCTGCGGGCCCAGGAGGCCTCGGACGGCGTTCACGTCTTCGGTGGCAGCCACTCCAATGTCGTCGCCGACGGCGCGACCGGTCTCGTCTACGCGCAGTCCGGCCGCGTCATCTCGCTCATCGGGATCAAGGACATCGTCGTCGTCGACACGGAGGACGCCCTCCTCGTCACGACCACGGAGCATGCCCAGCAGGTGAAGTCGATCGTCGACGCGCTCCGACTCAGCGGACGCGGCGACGTGCTCTGAGTCCGCGAGCGCCGCATTCCTCCGGGCCGGGTCGAGGGCGTTGTAACCCTTTGATCACACCTGAGACCAGGAGTCGTGGTGCGCGCGAGATGTTGAGTACTCTCAACGCAACCACAGCGGTCCGCGTCCTGGTGACAGCGGGCCTATTTCCAGGAGGACATCCGTGAATATTTCTCGCAAGGCCGGGCTCAGCGCCCTCGCCCTCGCCGCGACGAGCGCGCTGCTGCTCGCCGGCTGCGCCCCCGCCCCCGAGGTGCCGACCGAGCCCACCGGCACCGACGCGCCCGTCGCCGCATCCTTCCTGCCGTGCATGGTGTCCGACGCGGGCGGCTTCAACGACAAGTCGTTCAACGAGCTCGCCCACGCGGGCATCGAGACCGCGGCGGCCGAGCTCGGCATCGACTTCAAGGCGATCGAGTCGAAGAGCGACGCGGACTACCTGCCCAACATCGACGGCCTCATCAAGGACGGCTGCACGCTCATCTTCACGGTCGGCTTCGCCCTCTCGTCGGCGACCGTCGAGGCGGCGCTGGCCAACCCCGAGGTCGAGTTCGCGATCCTCGACGACGCGGCGGACAACGACTTCGACGGCCAGACGGATGCGCCGAACATCAAGCCGCTCCTCTTCGACACGGCTGAGGCCGCATTCCTCGGTGGCTACGCCGCGGCGAGCTACTCGAAGACCGGCATCGTCGGCACCTTCGGCGGCGTCGACTTCCCGACCGTGTCCATCTTCATGGACGGCTTCGCGCAGGGCGTCGCCTACTTCAACGAGGAAAAGGGCGCGAACGTCCAGGTCCTCGGCTGGGACGTGACCAACCCGAACGGCGGTTCCTTCGTCTCCGGTGACCCGGCGGTCGGCTTCGCGGCCGGCCCGCTGCCGCTCGCGATCGCGGAGAACCTCATCGCGCAGGGCGCGGACGTCATCCACCCGGTCGGTGGCCCGATCTTCCTGTCGGCCGCCGCGGCGATCGAGGCCTCCGGCAAGGACATCGCGCTCGTCGGCGTCGACGCGGACCAGTACCTCACCGCGCCGGCCCAGGGCCCGCTCTTCCTCACCTCGGTGCAGAAGCTCATGGACGCCACCGTCTACGACGTCATCATGGCGTCGGCGGACGGCAAGTTCGACGCGACGCCGTACGTCGGCACGCTCGAGAACGGCGGGGTCGGCATCGCGCCGTTCCACGACTTCGAGTCGAAGGTCAGCCCCGACCTGCAGGGCGAGCTCGACGCCATCGCGGCGAAGATCACCTCGGGCGAGATCGTCGTCAGCTCCTACCTGAAGTGACGCGATAGTCCCACCCGGGCGGGGAGGTCGGCACTGGTCGGCCTCCCCGCCCGCATTTGCCCCGCCCGTGGATAGGATCTGCGCATGAGACTCGAGCTCCGAGGTATCACGAAGACCTTCGGAACCCTCGTCGCCAACGATCGCATCGACCTCACCGTTGAGCCGGGTGAGATCCACGCGCTGCTCGGCGAGAACGGCGCCGGCAAGTCGACGCTCATGAATGTGCTCTACGGCCTCCTGCAGGCCGACGAGGGACAGATCCTGCTGGGCGGTCAGGAGCAGCACTTCAAGGGTCCCGGCGACGCGATGCGTGCCGGGATCGGCATGGTCCACCAGCACTTCATGCTCATCCCCGTCTTCACCGTCGCGGAGAACCTCATGCTCGGCAACGAGCCGACCCGCGGTCCGGTCCTCGACCTCGCGAGCGCCCGTCGCCGCGTCCTCGAGATCTCGGCGCGATTCGGCTTCCAGATCGACCCCGACGCCCGCATCGAGGACCTGCCGGTCGGCGTCCAGCAGCGCGTCGAGATCATCAAGGCGCTGTCCCGCGATGCGAGAGTCCTCGTCTTCGACGAGCCGACCGCCGTGCTTACCCCGCAGGAGACCGACGAGCTCATGTCGATCATGCGGCAGCTGCGGGACGCCGGCACCGCCATCGTCTTCATCACCCACAAGCTCCGCGAGGTGCGTGAGGTCGCCGACCGGATCACCGTCATCCGCCTCGGCCAGGTCGTGGGCGAGGCCTCCCCGACGGCGACGAATGCGGAGCTCGCCACCCTCATGGTCGGCCGAGAGGTCGACCTCGTCGTCGACAAGGCACCCGCTGCGCCCGGCGCTGACACGCTCGTCCTCGATCGGCTCACGATCGCCGACCCGCTCGGCCACCTCGTCGTCAACGACCTCTCGCTGACGGTGCGCGCGGGCGAGATCGTCGGCATCGCGGGCGTCCAGGGCAACGGTCAGACCGAGCTCGCGGAGGCGATCCTCGGCCTCGTCCGGCCGCTGTCCGGCCGCATCCTCCTCAGCGGTGAGGACGTGACGAAGTCGCCGCCGCGCCGCGTGCTCGACGCGGGGGTCGGCTTCATCCCGGAGGACCGGACCGAGGATGGGCTCATCAAGTCGTTCACGATCGCCGAGAACCTCATGCTCGACCGCTCGAACGGCGCTCCCTTCGTCCGGTTCGGCAGCATCCGGCAGGCCGAGCTCGCCCGCTTCGCGGCCGAGAAGGTCGAGGAGTTCGATGTGCGCACGCCCTCGCCGAGCGAGCAGGTCGGCCGTCTGTCCGGCGGCAACCAGCAGAAAGTCGTCGTCGCGCGCGAGCTGAGCCGGGACCTCAAGGTCCTCGTCGCCTCACAGCCCACCCGCGGCGTCGACGTCGGCTCGATCGAGTTCATCCACAAGCAGATCGTCGCGGCCCGCGACGCGGGCGTCGCCGTCCTCGTCGTGTCGACCGAGCTCGAAGAGATCCAGGCGCTCTCCGACCGCATTGCCGTCATGTATCACGGCCGCATCGTCGGGGTCGTGCCCGGCGACACCCCGCGCGAGCGCCTCGGGCTCATGATGGCCGGCGAGGCGGTGGCGGCATGAGCGCCGTGCCCCCGGTCATCGATGCCGGACAGCCCTCGCGGATGAATGCGGCCCTGCAGCGCATCCTCAACGGCAACTGGCTCGTCGGCATCGTTGCGGTGGTGCTGTCGATCCTCGTCGGCTCGGTCCTCATCGCCGTCACCGATTCCGGGGTGCAGGCCGCAGCGGGCTATTTCTTCGCCCGCCCGCTCGACACGATCGCCGCGATCTGGGAGTCGATCGCGGGCGCGTACGCCGCATTCTTCCGGGGTGGCATCTTCGACTACCGGGCCGCGACCTTCGCGGAGGGGATCGAGTCCTTCGCCGAGTCGCTGCACCGCTCGACGCCGCTCATCATCGCGGCGCTCGGCATCGGGCTCACCTTCCGCGCCGGGCTCTTCAACATCGGTGGCCGCGGTCAGATCTTGTTCGGTGCGGCGTTCGGCGGCTGGATCGCCTTCGGCACCGACCTGCCCTACGTCATCCACCCGATCGTCGCCGTCCTCGTCGGGGCAGTGGCCGGCGCATTCCTCGGGGCGGTGGCCGGTGCTCTCAAGGCGTTCACGGGCGCGCACGAGGTGATCGTCACGATCATGCTCAACTTCATCGCGCTCAACCTGCTCGTCTGGGCGCTCAACCCCGGTGGTCCGCTCCGCGGTCAGGGCAGCTCCCCGCTCACTCCGCCGCCACCGGAGAGCTCGCTCTTCCCGTTCCTGTTCCCCGGGTACTCCGTCACGGCGGGCTTCCTGCTCGCGATCGCGCTCACCGCGGGGGTGTGGTGGCTGCTCGAGCGCTCGAGCCTCGGCTTCAAGCTCCGGGCGGTCGGGGAGAACCCGGCCGCGGCCCGCACCGCCGGCATCGACACGAAGGCGATCACGATCATCGCCATGGCGCTCTCGGGCGCCCTCGTCGGCATCGCGGGCGTCGAGCTCGCGCTCGGGGAGACCCGGCGGCCCTTCGGCAGCTCGATCGACAACGGCGTCGGCTTCGAGGCGATCACCGTCGCGCTGCTCGGTCGGTCGCGCGCCTGGGGCATGCTCGCCGCGGGCATCCTCTTCGGCATCTTCCGGGCCGGTGCCGTGCAGATGCGCATCGCCGGCTACTCGGACGACATCGTCACCGTCGTCCAGGCGCTCATCGTGCTCTTCCTCGCGGCGCCGCCGCTCATTCGTGAACTCTGGGGCGTCCGACCCGACGGGCGACGGAAGGCGGCGAAGGCATGAGCACCGACCTCGTGAACCCCATGACGACCTCCATCCAGCGGGTGCGGCTCGTCAGCTGGAAGGCGCCGATCGGCTACGCCGTCATCGCCGCCCTCAGCCTGCTGCTCTTCGTCGGGCTCGCCTCCGACGGGGTCGCCACCTTCGTGCTGACCGAGGCCGACGCCGCCATCCAGCTCGCCCCCGTCGACGTCGGCGCCCGGGCCTTCGGGACCATCGTCGCGGTCCTGCTCGTGCTCCTCACCGGGGTCGCCTTCGTCCTCGCGACCAGGCGACGGCCGGTGCCGGTCTGGCTCACCCTCGTCTTCGGGCTCCTCTTCGTCGTCGGCTTCCTCACCTGGGCCGCCGGTGCCGCGACCCAGACGAACACGCTGCAGGTGGCGGGGCTCCTCGCGGGCACCTTCGGCGTCGCCGTCCCCCTCATCTACGGCTCGCTGGCCGGGGTCATCGGGGAGCGCGCCGGCGTCGTCAACATCGCGATCGAGGGGCAGCTCCTGTTCGGCGCGTTCGGCGCCGCACTGGTGGCGACCATGACCGGATCGCCGTGGGCGGGGCTCGTCGCGGCGGCGGTGGCGGGCGTGCTCGTCGCATTCGTGCTCGCCGCATTCTCCATCCGCTACTTCGTCGACCAGATCATCACCGGTGTCGTGCTCAACCTGCTCGTGGCGGGTCTGACGAGCTTCTTCTACTCCGCGCTCATGACGGGCAACCCGGACCAGTTCAACGACCCACGGCTCGCGCAGTTCAGCAGGTTCCCCATCCCGGGACTGTCGGAGATCCCGCTCCTCGGCCCCATGTTCTTCGAGCAGACGCTCATCGGCTACCTGGCGATCGTCGCGGTCCTCGTCACGTGGTTCGCGCTATACCGGACGAAGTGGGGGCTTCGGCTGCGCTCCGTCGGCGAGCATCCGACCGCCGCGGACACGGTCGGCATCAACGTCAACCGGACGCGCTTCTGGAACGTCGCGCTCGGCGGCGCCATCGCCGGCATCGGCGGCGCCTCGTACACGATCGGCACGGGGGTCGCCTTCGGTGAGAACATGACCGGCGGCGCCGGCTACATCGCGCTCGCTGCTGTCATCTTCGGGCAGTGGGACCCGCTCAAGGCGGCACTCGCGGCGCTGCTCTTCGGCTTCACCTCCAACCTCGGCAGTCAGCTGTCGCTCATCGGCTCGCCGGTGCCGAGCGTCTTCATGCTCATGCTCCCCTACGTCGTCACGGTGCTCGCGGTGGCGGGACTCGTCGGGCGCTCCCGACCGCCCGCCGCCGACGGACAGCCGTACATCAAGTCATGAGTGCGACGGAGATCGACTGGGACGCGCTGCGGGCGGCGGCGGTCGGCGCGCTCGAGCACGCCTACGTGCCGTACTCGAAGTTCCCGGTCGGCGCGGCCGCCCTCGTCGATGACGGCCGGATCGTCACGGGTGCGAACATCGAGAACGCCTCGTACGGGCTCACACTCTGTGCCGAGTGCTCGCTCGTGTCCGACCTGTGGATGGGCGGTGGCGGGCGGCTCGTCGCCTTCGCGTGCGTCGACGGGCACGGCCAGGCGCTCATGCCGTGCGGTCGCTGCCGGCAACTGCTCTTCGAACATTCCGCTGACGGCATGCAGCTCGCGACCGTCAGCGGCATCCGCACGATCGATGAGGTGCTGCCCGACGCCTTCGGCCCCCGCACGCTGCAGGAGTACGTGCCGTGACCGAGGCCTTCGATGTCGTCGACCTCATCCGGATCAAGCGGGATGGGGGCGACCTCAGCACGCCCGAGATCGACTGGCTCGTCGACGCGTACACCCGCGGCGTCGTCGGTGACGAGCAGATGGCCGCGTGGGCCATGGCCGTCTTCATTCGAGGAATGCTGCCCCGCGAGATCCGTGACCTCACGCGAGCGATGATCGCCTCCGGCGAGCGGCTCGACTTCTCCTCGATCGCCAAGCCCACGGTCGACAAGCACTCCACCGGTGGGGTCGGCGACAAGATCACGCTGCCGCTCGCCCCCCTCGTCGCCGCCTTCGGCGTCGCCGTCCCGCAGCTGTCGGGCCGCGGACTCGGCCACACCGGCGGCACACTCGACAAGCTCGAGTCGATCCCCGGCTGGCGGGCGCGCCTGAGCAATGCGGAGTTCCTCACGCAACTCGGTGACATCGGCGCGGTCATCTCGGCCGCGGGCACCGGGCTCGCCCCCGCCGACGGCAAGCTCTACGCCCTGCGCGACGTGACCGGCACAGTCGAGTGCATCCCGCTCATCGCCTCGTCGATCATGTCGAAGAAGATCGCCGAGGGGACCGCCTCCCTCGTCCTCGACGTGAAGTACGGCAGTGGCGCATTCCTGCAGGATCCAGCGCGCGGTCGCGAGCTCGCCGAGACGATGGTCGGACTCGGCACGGACGCCGGTGTCGGCACCGTCGCGCTCCTCACCAACATGCACACCCCGCTCGGCCGGGCCATCGGCAACGCGAATGAGGTGGCCGAGTCCCTCGCGGTGCTCGCCGGTGGCGGCCCCGCCGACGTCGTCGAGCTCACCGTGGCCCTCGCCCGCGAGATGCTCGCGCTCGCGGGGCAGCCGGACGCCGATGTCGAGGCGGCACTGCGTGACGGGCGCGCGATGGATGTATGGCGGCGGATGATCCGAGCGCAGGACGGCGACCCCGACGGCGCGCTGCCGGTCGCCCGGGAGTCCGAGACGATCGTCGCCGAGCGGGACGGCGTCCTCGTCGCCCAGCCGGCCCTGCCGTACGGGATCGCCGCGTGGCGGCTCGGCGCCGGACGTGCCCGCAAGGACGACCCCGTCGTGCACGCCGCCGGGATCGACCTCCACGCGAAGATCGGCGAGCCCGTCCGGGCCGGGCAGCCCCTGCTCACGATGCACACGGACGAGCCGGCGCGATTCGCGCGCGCGCTCGAGGCGCTCGAGGGGGCGTGGGCGATTGCCGACGCGGCCGACGTCGCCGCGGGGACTGTCGCCGTCGACGACGGTGGGCCGCTCGTGCTCGACCGGATCGCCTGAGCCGGGTCCGCATGCATCTCCCGGTCACCCGCGGGGCGGCTAGCGTTGGGGGATGCACATCGACGAGATCCGGGCGCTGCCGAAGGTCAGCCTGCACGACCACTTCGACGGCGGCCTCCGACCGCAGACCATCGTCGAGCTCGCGGCCGAGGCCGGCCTGCCCGTCCCCGCCGACACCGCGGACGCGCTCGGGGCGTGGGTGCTGCAGCAGTGCACCGGCGGTGACCTCGTGCAATACCTGTCCACCTTCGACCTGACCGTCGGCGTCATGCAGACGGCGTCGGCGCTCGAGCGGGTCGGCAAGGAGTTCGTCGAGGACCTCGCCGCCGACGGCGTCGTCTACGGCGAGATCCGCTGGGCGCCCGAGCAGCACCTCACGGGTGGGCTCAGCCTCGACGAGGCGGTCGAGGCCGTGCAGCGCGGCATCGACGCGGGCATCGACTCGGTCGCCGCCGACGGCCGGACCATCCGCGCCGGTCAGCTCCTCACCGTGCTCCGCCACCTCGACCGGGGCCTTGAGATCGCCGAGCTCGCGGTGCGCCACCGGGAGCGCGGCGTCGTCGGCTTCGACGCGGCCGGCCCCGAGGCGGGCTTCCCGGCGTCGCGCCACCGCGCCGCCTTCGACTACCTCGCCGAGCACTTCATGCCTCGTACCGTCCACGCGGGTGAGGCCGACGGCATCGAGTCGATCCGCGGCGCGCTCCTCGACGGCCGGGCACTCCGGCTCGGGCACGGCGTCCGGATCATGGAGGACATCACCTTCGAGGAGCAGGGGGACACGGTGCAGGTCACGTTCGGCGAGGTCGCCGACTGGGTGCGTGACCGGGAGATCCCGCTCGAGGTCTCGCCGTCGTCAAACCTGCAGACCGGCGCCTGGGGCCGCACGCTCGAGGAGCACCCCTTCGACACGCTCTACCAGCTCGGCTTCCGTGTCACGGTGAACCCGGACAACCGGCTCATGAGCGGCACGACGATCACGGACGAGCTCGTGAAGCTCATCGACGTGCACGACTACGACCTCGACGACCTTGCCGTCTTCCAGCTCAACGCCGCCGCTGGCGCCTTCCTCCCCGTCGAGGAGCGCGAGGAGCTCATCGAGCTGATCTCGCGGGCGTACAGCTAGGGCGAGGAGCGCACCTACAGCCCGAGCAGCTCCCGCATCGCGGTGTCGAGCTCGGCGACGGCCGCGGCCGCGCGCTCGCGGCGCTGACGGCCGGTGCCCTCGTGCCAGGCGGCGTCGAGGTATACCTTGAGCTTCGGCTCCGTGCCGGAGGGGCGGACGATGACGCGCGAGCCGTCCTCGAGCCGGTAGCGGAGGATGTCCGCCGCGGCGAACCCGCCCACCCCGGTCAGGAAGTCGTCCGCCGCCTCGACCGTGCGTCCGGCGATCATCGTCGGCGGGGCGGCCCGGAGTCCGTCGGTGAGCCGTCCGATCTCGGCGAGATCGGTGACCCGGATTGACACCTGGCCGGAGACGCTCGCACCGACCTCGGCCGCGATCAGGTCGAGCATGTCATCGACCGTGCGGCCCGCGGCCCGCCAGCGCGAAGCGAGGTCGGCGAAGCGCACCGCGGCCGAGATCCCGTCCTTGTCGTGCACCTTCGCCGGGTCGACGAGATAGCCGAGCGCCTCCTCGAAGCCATAGACGAGCCCGGGCGTCCGGGAGATCCACTTGAAGCCGGTCAGTGTTTCGACGTGTCGCAGTCCGAACCTCGCCGCGATCCAGCCGAGGGCGGGGGAGCTGACGAGGGAGTTCGCGAGGGTGCCCCCCGCCGGATCGTGCGCGACATCGCCCGCGCTGCGGCCTGCCGCATGCTGCTCGGCGGCCGCCCATCCCAGCAGCAGCCCGAGCTCGTTCCCGCTGAGTCGCCGCCAGCCACCGTCGGCCGCCGGGTCGGGGATCGCGACGGCGAGCCGGTCGGCGTCGGGGTCGTTCGCGAGGATGAGGTCCGCGCCCGCCTCGCGCGCGGTCGCGAACGCGAGGTCGAGCGCACCCGGCTCCTCCGGGTTCGGGAACGCGACGGTCGGGAAGTCCGCGTCCGGCTCCGCCTGCTCCGTGACGAGCAGCGGCTCGGGCAGGCCGGCCGCCGCGAAGGTCGTCAGCAGCGTCTCGGTGCCGACGCCGTGCATCGCGGTGTACACGATGCGAAGCAGCGCTGCAGCGGCTCCCGGCATGACCGGCTCGGCCGCGGTTCCCGGCACGACCGCCGCGGTCGCCGCGACATACGCGCGCACCACCTCCCGGTCCGCGACGGTGAAGTCGGTCGAGCGCGGCAGCTCGGCGATCGGGTGAGTGGCCACCTCGGCGATCTTCGCCGCGATCGCCGCATCGGCGGGCGGCACGATCTGCGCGCCGCCGTCCGTGCCGCCCAGGTACACCTTGACCCCGTTGTCGCGCGGCGGATTGTGCGAGGCGGTCACCATGACCCCGGCGCTCACCGCGAGATGACGGACGGCGAATGCGAGGACCGGCGTCGGCGACATCGCTGGCAGCAGGATGGTGCGCACGCCCGCACCGGCCATGATCGTCGCGGTGTCGCGCGCGAACACCTCGGAGCCGTGCCGACCGTCGAAGCCGATGACGACCGAGGGCGCGTCCTCGCGCTCGAGCAGGTAGCGGGCGAGGCCGCCGGCGGCCTGGGCGACGACGACCCGGTTCATCCGCATCGGGCCGGCGCCGAGCTCGGCGCGCAGCCCCGCGGTGCCGAAGGCGAGTCGGCCGGCGAATCGGGCGGTGAGCTCCGCGATCGCGCCCGCGTCCCCGGCGCGGCCGCGATCGGCGAGTGTCTCGAGCTCGCGCCGGGTGAGCTCGTCCGGGTCGTCGGCGAGCCAGCGCTCAATGGCGGAGGTGAGGGCCGCATGCATCATCCCGGGATCCTCCCTGCTCAGAGCCGCACCGCGATGTCGGCGAGCAGGCGGCCGATGCGCTGCTCGGCCTCCCGGCCTGCGGCGATGACCTCCTCGTGGGACAGGGGCGTCGCGGACACACCAGCCGCCGCATTCGTGATGAGGGACAGACCGAGGACCTCCATGCCGGCCTCGCGCGCCGCGATCGCCTCGAGGGCGGTCGACATGCCGACGATCTGGCCGCCGAGTGTCGCGGCCATCCGTACCTCGGCGGGGGTCTCATAGTGCGGGCCGCGGAACTGCACGTAGACGCCCTCGGCCAGCTCCGGCGCGGCCGCACGCGCGATCTCGCGCAGCCGTGCGGTGTAGAGATCGGTGAGGTCGACGAAGGTGGCGCCCTCGAGGGGGGAGTCGGCTGTCAGGTTGAGGTGGTCGCTGATGAGGGCGACGGTGCCGGGGGACCAGGTCGGGTCGATGCCGCCGGCGCCGTTCGTGAGGACGATGACCCGGGCGCCGGCCGCCGCGGCCGTGCGCACCGAGTGGACAACGCGCCGCACGCCGTGGCCCTCGTAATAGTGGGTGCGGGCGCCGATGACGAGCGCGTGCCGCCCGTCCGGCATCCGCACCGAGCGGAGGGTGCCGACGTGACCGGGCACTGCGGAGGCACTGAAGCCGGCGATCTCGGTCGCGGGTACCGTCGCGACCGTCTCACCGAGCAGGTCCGCCGCCTTCGCCCAGCCGCTGCCGAGCGTCAGCGCGATGTCGTGGCGCGCGACGCCCGTCGTCTCGGCGAGCTGCGCGGCCGCGGTCGCGGCGACCGCACGGGGGTCGGCGTTGGGGTCGTCGAGCGGGTTCACCGGCATGGCATTCACTTTAGAGCGCCGACCGGCCACCCGCGCCGCGGGCCGGAAGCACGGGCCAGAGCGGGCAGAATGGGGGGATGGCTGGCACAGGCAAGCATCGCATCGTCATCATCGGTGGCGGACCCGGCGGGTATGAGGCGGCGGTGACCGGTGCCCAGCTCGGTGCCGATGTCACGCTCATCGAGCGGCAGGGCATCGGTGGTTCCGCGGTGCTCACCGACGTGGTGCCGTCGAAGTCGCTCATCGCGACGGCGGAGGCTGCGACGGCGATCCGTGACTCCGGCCAGCTCGGGGTCCGCTTCGGGAGCAAGGCCTACTCGAAGCCGCGCATCTCGATCGACCTCGCCGCGGTCAACCGGCGGCTCCTCGGCCTTGCCGCCGCGCAGTCTGCCGACATGCGGGATCAGCTCGACCGGGCGGGCGTGCGCATGCTCGATGCGGAGGGGCAGCTCGATGGGCAGCGCCGCGTCGTTGCCAAGGTCCGCGAGGGGCGCCGCAAGCGGACCGTCGGCGAGTTCGATGCCGACACCGTCGTCATCGCGACGGGGGCGACCCCGCGCCAGCTGCCGACCGCGAAGCCGGACGGGGAGCGCATTCTCACCTGGACGCAGCTGTACTCGCTCGAGCACCTCCCCGAGCACCTCGTCGTCGTCGGCTCCGGCGTGACGGGCGCGGAATTCGCCTCCGCCTACCGCGCCCTCGGCGCGCAGGTCACCCTCGTCTCGAGCCGTGAGCGCGTCCTGCCCGGTGAGGACCGGGACGCGGCTGTGCTGCTCGAGCGCGTGTTCCGCCGCGGCGGCCTCACGGTGCTCTCGAAATCCCGCGCCGACTCGGTTGTGCGGAGCGCCGATGGCGTGCTCGTCACGCTCGCCGACGGGCGAGTCGTCGAGGGCTCGCACTGTCTGCTGGCGGTCGGCTCGATCCCGAACACCTCCGGGATGGGGCTCGACCGGGCGGGTGTCACCCGGACCGACAGCGGGCACATCCGGGTGAATCGGGTCGCGCACACGAGCGCGCACGGGGTCTACGCGGCCGGCGACTGCTCCAACTTCCTGCCCCTGGCCTCCGTCGCGTCCATGCAGGGCCGCACCGCGATCTTCCACGCGCTCGGCGACTTCGCCCAGCCGACCGAGCTGCGCAACGTCACCTCGAACATCTTCACGCAGCCGCAGATCGCCAACGTCGGGTGGCAGGAGCAGGACGTCCGGGCTGGCCGGGTCAAGGGCACCGTGGTCAAGGTGCCGCTCGCCGGGAACCCACGGGCCAAGATGCAGGGCATCAAGGATGGCTTCGTCAAACTCATTCTCACGACGACGACCGGTCAGCTCCTCGGCGGCCTCATCGTCGCGCCGAACGCCTCGGAGCTCATCCTGTCGATCTCGCTCGCGGTCGAGCAGCGGCTGACGGTCGACGAGCTCGCCGGCGCATTCAGCGTGTACCCGTCACTGACCGGGTCGATCACCGAGGCGGCACGAGCCGCCCACATCGTGCCGTAGTCAGGCGATCGACAGCAGCACGGTCCCCGCGCTGACGGTCGTGCCCGCGGTCGCGGTGATCCCCCGGATGGTGCCGTCCTTGTGTGCCGCGATCGGCTGCTCCATCTTCATCGCCTCGAGGACGAGGACCGTCTCACCCTTGACGACCTGCTGGCCCTCCTCGACGGTGACCTTGACGATCGTCGCCTGCATGGGCGCCTTGATGCTGTCGCTCGTCGCGATGTCGACGGCACCGCTGTGCTGGCGACGCGGGGGTGGCGCGAGGCTGCCGCTGGCGGCGGTCGCCCCGATGAGCTTGGCGGGGAGGGAGACCTCGACGCGCTTGCCGCCCACCTCGACGACGACGCCGCGTCGGGCGGGCGTGGGCCCCTGCTCCTGGAGTTCGCCGGACCAGGGCTCGAGCTCGTTGACGAACTCGGTCTCGATCCAGCTCGTGTAGACGCGGAAGGGCTCGTCGACGAATGCGGGGTCGCGCAGCACCGCGCGGTGGAACGGCAGCACGGTCGGCAGTCCTGCGACCTCGAACTCGTCGAGCGCGCGCCGGGCTCGCTCAATCGCGTCGGCACGGGTCGCGCCGGTGACGATGACCTTCGCGAGGAGCGAGTCGAATGCACCGGAGATGACATCCCCGGTCGTCACGCCGGAGTCGACGCGGACGCCGGGCCCGCCAGGGAAGCGCAGCGCGTGCACGGGTCCGGGCATCGGCATGAAGCCGAGCCCGGGGTCCTCGCCGTTGATGCGGAACTCGATCGAGTGGCCCTGCGGATTGGGGTCCGGATAGTCGAGCAGGCCGCCCTCGGCGATCCGGAACTGCTCGCGGACGAGGTCGATCCCGGTGACCTCCTCGGAGACGGGGTGCTCGACCTGGAGCCGGGTGTTCACCTCGAGGAAGCTCACGGTGCCATCCGCGCCGATGAGGAACTCGCAGGTGCCCGCGCCGAGGTAGCCGACCTCCTTGAGGATCGCCTTGCTGCTGTCGACCATCGCCTGGTGCTGCGCGTCGGTGAGGAATGGCGCGGGCGCCTCCTCGACGAGCTTCTGGTGGCGGCGCTGCAGCGAGCAGTCGCGGGTCGAGATGACGACGACGTTGCCGGCGCTGTCGGCGAGGCACTGGGTCTCGACGTGCCGGGGACGGTCGAGATACTTCTCGACGAAGCACTCCCCGCGGCCGAATGCGGCGGTCGCCTCGCGCACCGCGGATTCGTACAGCTCGGGGATCTCCTCGCGGGTGCGGGCGACTTTGAGGCCGCGGCCGCCGCCGCCGAACGCGGCCTTGATCGCGACCGGCAGCCCGTGCTCATCGGCGAAGGCGAGCACCTCCTCGGCGGTCGTCACCGGGTTGAGGGTGCCGGGGGCGAGCGGGGCACCGACTCGCTCCGCGATGTGCCGGGCGGACACCTTGTCGCCGAGCGCGACGATCGCCGCAGGGCTCGGGCCGATCCAGGTGAGGCCGGCGTCGATGACGGCCTGCGCGAAGTCCGCGTTCTCCGCGAGGAAGCCGTAGCCGGGGTGCACCGCGTCGGCGCCGGAGCGGCGGGCGATGGCGAGCAGCTTGTCGATGACGAGGTACGTGTCGGCACTCGTCTGACCCTCGAGCGCATACGCCTCGTCGGCGAGCCGGACGTGCCGGGCGTCGCGATCCTGGTCGGCGTACACCGCCACTGTGCCGATGCCGGAGTCGCGTGCCGCGCGGATCACGCGGACGGCGATCTCACCCCGGTTGGCGATGAGCACCTTGGTGATTCGAGCCATAGCTTCCCTAATCTAGCGAGCCAGGGGGTCCCAGCGTTGGAGGGCGCTCACAAAAGAACGCGGTGTGTCCTGTGGGTCAATCACTGTCAGCTGCGGCGTAGGGGTGCCCGAGCGCGGCGCGGCCCGCGTCGGCGAGGGCCGTCCAGTCGTGCCCGAGATCGAGGACGAGCTCCCGGAGCGCCGCGATCGACAGCCCGACCACCGCGTGCGGGTCCCCGTCGATGCGGGTGATGAATGCGCTCGCGAGCCCGTCGAGGGTGAACGCGCCGGCGACCGGTAGCGGCTCCCCGCTCGCGACATACCAGTCGATCTCCGCGTCGCTCACCGCGGCGAAGTCGAGCGTGGTCGAGCGCACTGCGTGGCGCTCGCGTCCGGTCGTCAGATCGATGAGGGTGTGACCGGTGTGCAGGATGCCGGTGCGCCCGCGCATCGCGCGCCACCGCTCGGCGGCGACCTCAGGCCGGTGCGGTTTGCCGCTCACGACGCCCTCGAACTCGAATGCGGAGTCGCAGCCGAGCACGAGCGTCGCGGGAGGTGACGGTGCGGCCGTGCGCTGCGCATTCGTCTCGTCCTTGCTCGCCGCGGCATCGGGGTCCGCGCTGATCCGGGCCGCGACGGCGCGGGCCTTCGCGGTCGCGAGGAGCTGGACGTAGTCGGCGGGGCTGCTCGGCCCGGCCGCGGCGGCGAGCGCCGCCTCGTCGACGTCGGAGACCCGCACCTCGGGCTCGATCCCGGCGATCCGCAGGAGCCGGAGCCGGGAGGGCGATGCGGAGGCGAGCACGAGACGCACCCGCCCAGCCTACGCAGGGGCGCCCCACGCATTCCTCCCGCCCCGCTTCCGCGGCCCCCTCCGCCGAGGGTGCGTCCACCTGCCGAAGGTGCGTGTTCCGGACCACACCCTCGGCGCCTCGACGCACCCGCGGCGGAGTGGGCGGGGCTCGTAGGCTGGGTGGGTGATGAGTGCCGGCGATGAGATCGAGATCGACCTGACCGGCATCGCGCACGGCGGCACGGCGGTGGGGCGGACCGCGGAGGGCCGCGTGGTGTTCGTCGCGGACGCGATCCCCGGTGAGCGGGTGCGGGCGCGCCTGACCGAGGTGAAGAAGCAGTTTGCGCGCGCCGACGCGCTCGCGGTGCTCGAGGCCTCGCCGCATCGCGTCTCGCATATCTGGCGCGAGGCGGGGATCGACCGGGATCCGGCGCAGCGGCCCGGCGGCGCCGAGTTCGGCCACATCGCGCTGGCGCACCAGCGCGAGCTCAAGGCGCGGGTCCTCCGTGAGGCGCTCGCCCGCTTCTCCCGAGCGGCGCAGCGCGGCGGGACGAATGCGGGGGTCGAGACCGCCGCCGCGCCCGCGCTCGGCGCTGCGGACCTGGGCGAGACGCTGATCGTCGAGGCGGTCGCGGACGATGACGGGCGCGGCGGGCTCGGGTGGCGCACGCGCATCGGGCTCCACGTCGATGCGACCGGGCGTCCCGGGCCGTACGCGGCCCGCTCGCACCGGGTCATCCCCGTCGACTCGCTCCCGCTCGCCGATCCCCGGATCGAGGCGTCCGGACTGCTCGAGCAGCGCTTCCCCGGAGAGGCCTCGGTCCAGGCGATCGCACCGTCGCACGGCGACGACATCCGGCTCATCATCGGCACGCAGCAGCCGAGCGTCATGACCGAGCGGGTCGCGATGGGCGAGGGAGTGCGGGAGTTCCAGGTCGACGACACGGGCTTCTGGCAGGTGCACCGTGCGGCACCCGCACTACTGGCGGCTGCGACGCGGGCCGCGATCGATCCCGCCCGCTTCGACCCGGCCGCGGACAACCTCGACCTCTATGGCGGCGTCGGCCTCCTCGCGGCGGCGATGCTCGAACTCGGCGGAGCGCGCACCCGGGTGACCTCGGTCGAGTCGTCGGTCCGCGCGACCGAGCACGCGGCGACGAACCTCGCAGAGTTCGTCGAGGCGCGCACCGAGACCGCCCGCGTCGATCGCTGGCTCGCCGCCGCGGTCCGTGCCGGCCGCGACTTCTGGGGCGCGACGATCGTGCTCGACCCGCCGCGCGCGGGTGCTGGCGGCGAGGTGACGCAGACCCTCCTTGGCGTCGGCGCCGCGCAGCTCGTCTACGTCGCCTGCGACCCGGTCGCCTTCGCGCGGGACGCGGCCACGCTCGAGGCGGGGGGCTACCGGCTCAGCCGGCTCCGCGCATTCGACCTCTTCCCGCACACGCACCACCTCGAGGCGGTCGCGACCTTCGTCCCGGCCTGAGCCGGCCGGCCCCCGCCTCGCGGAACGGGAGAAGGCCGGGGGAGATTCCCCCGGCCTTCTCCCGTCCGGTTCAGACGGACAACCCGAATATCAGCCTGAACCGCCTCCAATGCCTACAGCTCGAACGAGTCGGGCGGGCAAAGGTAGCTGTTGCGCCTCACGGCATCCGCCATGGTAGCGGACCTCGGTGTCCTCTCGAGCCACGCCTTTCGGGGGAGGGGGCCGTGACAGGACAGCTCAGCGCCACTCGCGCTGCGGCACGACACTGCCCTGCCACGCCTGTCGCCAGCGGCGGGCCGCGACGGCGGCCGCATCCGTGCCGCCGTCTCGCTCGTCGATCTCCTCATCGAGTATCCCGCGCACGACGGCCACGACCGCCGCGATCTCCGCGTCGCTGAGCCCCGAGGTGCGCACGATGATGTCGTCCGTCGGCGGGACGTCGGGGTCCGCGCCTGGATCCGTGGTCGCGGTCACAGCGGGATGTTCCCGTGCTTCTTGGGCGGCTGCACGGCGCGCTTCGTCCGCAGCGCGCGGAATGCCTTGAGCACGGCGACGCGGGTCGCGGCCGGCTCGAGCACGCCGTCGATCTCGCCGCGCTCGGCCGCGAGGAATGGGGAGGCGACGGAGTACGTGTACTCGTTCGCGAGCTTGGCGCGCACGGCGCCGACGTCCTCGCCGTTCTCCTCGGCGCGCTTGAGCTCGCCGCGGTAGAGGATGTTCACCGCACCCTGGCCGCCCATGACCGCGATCTCGGCGGTCGGCCAGGCGTAGTTGAGGTCGGCGCCCATCTGCTTCGAGCCCATGACGATATAGGCCCCGCCGTACGCCTTGCGCGTGATGACGGTGACGAGCGGGATGGTCGCCTCCGCGTACGCGTAGAGCAGCTTCGCGCCGCGACGGATGACGCCGGTCCACTCCTGGTCGGTGCCCGGCAGGTAGCCGGGGGTGTCGACGAGCGTGAGGATCGGGATGTCGAAGGCGTCGCAGAAGCGCAGGAAGCGGGCCGCCTTCTCGCCCGCGTCGATGTTGAGCGTGCCGGCCATGACGTTTGGCTGGTTCGCGATGACCCCGATCGTGCGGCCCTCGACGCGGCCGAATCCGATGACGATGTTCGGCGCGAAGAGCGGCTGGACCTCGAGGAAGTCGCCGCCGTCGACGATGTGCTCGATGACCGTGAGGATGTCGTACGGCTGGTTCGGCGAGTCGGGGATGATCGTGTTGAGCCGCCGGTCCGCGTCGGTGACCTCGAGCTCCGTCTCGGTCGCGTAGACGGGTGCGTCCGACATGTTGTTGTCGGGGAGGTAGCCGATGAGGGCCCGGACGTAGTCGAGCGCGTCGAGCTCGTCGGCGGCGAGGTAGTGGGCGACACCGGAGGTCGTGTTGTGCGTGAGCGCGCCGCCGAGCTCCTCCATGCCGACGTCCTCGCCGGTGACCGTCTTGATGACGTCGGGGCCGGTGACGAACATCTGGGAGATCTTGTCGACCATGATGACGAAGTCCGTGATCGCCGGGGAGTACACGGCCCCGCCCGCCGCGGGCCCCATGACGATGGAGATCTGCGGGATGACCCCGGAGGCGGCCGTGTTGCGGCGGAAGATCTCGCCGTACTTGCCGAGTGCGACGACGCCCTCCTGGATGCGCGCCCCGCCGGAGTCGAGGATGCCGATGACGGGCACACCGACCTTCATGGCGTGATCCATGACCTTGGTGATCTTCTCGCCGGCGACCTCGCCGAGCGACCCGCCGAAGACGGTGAAGTCCTGCGAGTACACCGCGACCTGGCGGCCGTGGATGGTCCCGGTGCCGGTGATGACGGAGTCGCCGTACGGTCGGGAGCGATCCATGCCGAATGCGGTGGTGCGGTGCCGGACGAATTCGTCGAGCTCGACGAAGGAGCCGTGGTCGAGGAGGCCCGCGATCCGTTCGCGTGCGGTCAGCTTCCCCTTCGCGTGCTGTTTCGCGATGGCGGCCTCACCGCTGGCGGTCACCGCCTCGTCGTACCTCGTCTTGAGGTCGGCGATGCGCCCCGCGGTCGTCATGAGGTCTGGCTTCGGTGCGTCCGTCACACCCGGAAGCCTAACGACGCTCGGCTCCACCGCGTCGCTGTGGCAGTCGACAAGCCCGATCACCCCCAGTTAGAGGGGGGAATCGCGAAGAACTCTCATCTCCTGCTGCCTGAGGTCGGTGGTGCGCGCTACTCTCACATACGGCGGCATCCGCCCACACAGCACCCGAAGGCCCACCCGATGACGATGACGGCGATTGACACGGCATTCGCGAACTTCCCGTTCGCGTGCTCGTTGACGCCCGGTCTCGAGGTCATCGAGCGGATCGATTCGACGAATGTGGAACTCGCCCGCCGCGAGCGCCTCGCCCCCCAGCCCCATTTCGCTTCGCTCGTCACCCTCGAGCAGACGGCAGGTCGTGGTCGGCTCGGCCGCAGCTGGGTCGCCCCGGCTGGGGCGTCGGTCGCGCTGTCCGTCGTCCTCCGCCCGACCTCGGCGCCGCAGTCGAAGTGGGGGCTCGTCACGCTCCTTGGCGGGCTCGCCGCGCGTGAGGCGATCGCCACGCAGTTGCCCGGTGCGGACGTCGCGCTCAAGTGGCCGAACGACGTGCTCATCGGCGGTCGGAAGGTCGCCGGGGTGCTCGCGCAGCTCGTGCCGGAGACCGGCGCCATCGTCCTTGGGGTCGGCATCAACACGGCGATGACGACCGAGCAGCTCCCCGTGCCGACGGCGACGTCGATCGCGATCGAGTCCGGTGCGACGCACGGCCGGGATGCGTGCCGACTCGCGGACGACGTCGTCACGGAGTACCTCGTGGCGCTCGCGGGGCTCTTCGCCCGCTTTGAGGCGGCGCGCGGCGACATCGACCTCGCGGGCCTCCGCGATCAGCTCGAGTCGGCCTGCGGCACGCTCGGCGAGCTGGTCCGGGTCGAGCTGCCGGGCGGCGAGGATGTGCGTGGTCAGGCGATCGGGATTGGCGCGGATGGTTCGCTCCTCATCGCGACACCGGACGGCGGGAGTCCCGCCGAGGTGTTCGCGGGGGACGTGACGCACCTGCGCCACGTCTGAGCAGGGTGCGGCGAGGGGTCGGCGGCTGCCACCCCTTGTGCGCTATCAATGAGCCGTGACCCTCGGTGATCGTGACCCGGAGGCCAAGGTGGCCGACCTTCGCTCGAACGCGATCGTGCTCGTCATCCCGAGCCTGCTGCTCGTGACCGTCACCGCCGCGCTCGGCTTCGTGTTCTTCCGGCTGCCCGAGGACTGGCAGCGCTGGAGCGCGGTCGGGGCCGCCGCATGCATCATCCTCGTCGGCTTCGTGCTCCCGCTGACCGCGTGGCTGTCGCGTCGCTATACCGTGACGACACGGCGGACCATCCTGCGGGATGGGCTCGTACGGCGCTCACGGCGGGAGATCCTCCACGCGAAGGTCGTCGAGGTACGACTCGAGCGCCACCCGGGTCAGGCGCTCGCCGGCAGCGGGCACGTCATCCTCGATCTCGGCCAGGGCGGGGAGGCCGTGCTTCGCGGGGTGCGGAGCCCGCGTCTCGTGCAGGAGGCGCTCACCGACCTCGTCGAGGCGCAGCGCGAGGAGTCGGCGCGCCGCCGCTCCGGCGATACCGGCTACCTCCGCTGACTCAGCGGCCGCTCAACAGGCGGGCGAGGCCCCAACGGGTGACGAGGCCCATCGCCTCGAGGACGACCGCCGCGGACATCTTCGACCGACCGGCGGCGCGCTCGTGGAACTCGATCGGCACCTCGGCGATCCGCCAGCCCGCATCGTGAGTGCGCAGCGCCAGATCGACCTGGAATGCGTAGCCCCGCGAGCGCACATCAGGCCCCAGCTCGCGCAGCACCTCGGCTCGGTAGGCCCGGTAGCCGGCCGTCACATCGCGGACGGGGACGCCGAGCATGAAACGGGCATACGCATTCGCGCCGCGGCTCAGCACGAGGCGACGCCACGGCCAGTCGCGGACGGACCCGCCGTCGACCCACCGGGAGCCGATGACGAGCCCGAGCCCCGGGTCGGCGGCGAGGCGCTCGAGCATGCGCGGCAGGGCGTCCGCAGGGTGTGAGCCGTCCGCATCCATCTCGACGAGCACCGTGGCGCCGTCCTCGAGACCGACGTTGAAGCCCGCGAGGTAGGCGCGGCCCAGCCCGTCCTTCTGCCGGCGATGCAGGACCTGCACCCGCGGCTCGCGCGCCGCGATCTCATCGGCGATCGCGCCGGTCCCGTCCGGGCTGCCGTCGTCGACGACGAGGATGCCGACCTCCGGGGCCGCCTCGAGCACGGCGGCGACCTGCCTCGGCAGCGACTCGGCCTCGTTATACGTCGGGATGATGACGAGCGTCGACCGCGCGGCGACCGGCTGTCCTTCGCGGTGGGCGCGCCGCGGCGCGACGACGGCCGTCCCGCGGTCGGTGCGGAACACCCAGAGGCGGTAGAACACGAACCGGAACGCGGTGCCGAGCGCGAGCCCGATCACGTTCTTCGAGATGTTGTCGGCGAGCAGCGACGTCAAGCCGAGGAGGTAGTGCGACACCCACAGGCAGCCGAGCGCGATGAGCGAGCCGGTGACCGAGACCACGAAGAATTCGAGCATCTCCCGGAGTGCCTCACGGCGGCGCTCGACGCGGAACGTCCAGTAGCGGTTGCCGAGCCAGTTGATGAGGATCGCCAGGCCCGTCGAGATGACGGTCGCCCAGATCGGGCCGTGCTCGACGCGGTCCGGGGCCAGCACGGTGATGCGCAGCACGTTGAAGACGACGACGTCCACGACCAAACCACCAAGGCCCACGACGATGAATCGCGTGAACTGGCTGACGAGCTGTCGCACCGGACTCCTCGCTGTGGACGTGTGACGCCTGAGTGTATCTAGACTTGCCCGAGTGAGGATCGGGGTCGTCGGCGGGGGCCAGCTCGCCAGGATGATGATCCCGGCGGCGATCCAGCTCGGGCTCGACCTTGAGGTCCTCGCGGAGGCGGACGGCTCCTCAGCGCGGCTCGCGGCGACCGCGGTCGGGGACACGCTCGACCTTGACACCGTGCTCGGCTTCGCCCGCGGCGTCGACGTCCTCACCTTCGATCACGAGCACGTCCCCCAGCCAGTGCTCGCCGCGCTCGTCGAGGCCGGTGTCGTCGTGCGTCCCGGGCCGGCCGCCCTGCAGTACGCGCAGGACAAGCTCCGCATGCGGGAGCACCTCGAAGCGCTCGGCTTCCCCGTCCCCGACTGGGCGCCGGTCGTCACGGCGGGCGAGCTCGACGCATTCCTCGCGGCGCACGGTGGCGTCGCCGTGTTGAAGACCGCGCGCGGCGGCTACGACGGCAAAGGGGTGCGCGTCGTGCGCTCCGCCGCCGAGGCTGCCGACTGGATCGACGCCGCGGCCGCGGGCGGTCCGCCGCTGCTCGTCGAGGAGGCGGTCGCCTTCACTCGGGAGCTCGCGCAGCAGGTAGCCAGGCGTCCTGGTGGCGAGCTCGCCGTCTACCCGCTCGTCGAGTCGGTGCAGCGTGACGGCGTGTGCGCCGAAGTGATCGCCCCCGCGCCCCACGCGGGTCGGGTCGCCCAGGCGGCCGCGCGGATCGCGACCGGTATCGCGGAGGCGCTCGAGGTCGTCGGCATGCTCGCGGTCGAACTGTTTGAGACGGACGACGGCCGCATCCTCGTCAACGAGCTCGCGATGCGCCCGCACAACTCGGGCCACTGGTCGATCGAGGGCACGGTCACGTCACAGTTCGAGCAGCACCTGCGCGCCGTCGCCGACCTGCCACTCGGAAGCGCGGACGCGCGCGAACCGTGGACGGTCATGGTCAACATCCTCGGCGGTCCGGCCGACGGCTCGCTCGACCGGGCGCGGCGCCAGGCGCTTGCCGCCCAGCCGGCCGTCGCGGTGCACCTGTATGGGAAGTCGCCGCGCCCCGGCCGCAAGCTCGGCCACGTGACCGCGAGCGGCCTCGACCTCGACGACGTGGCCTACCGGGCTCGCGCCGCGGCCGCGGTCTTCGACTGAGGCGGCAGCCGCATTCCTCCCGCGCGTGCTTGCCGCGCGGTGCGCCTCCAGGGGTTTCGCGGCTGGCGTGCCTAGGGTCGTCGCGTGACTGGCGCAGCAGCCCCCGAGACGAATGCGGTCCCCGCGGGAGCGCCGCTCGTCGCGATCGTGATGGGTTCCGACTCCGACTGGCCCGTCATGTCGGCCGCCGCGGAGGCACTCACCGAGCTCGGCATCGCCCATCACGTCGAGATCGTGTCGGCGCACCGGACGCCGGACAAGCTCATGGCCTTCGGCAAGGGCGCCGCCGACCGCGGCTTCCGCGTCATCGTCGCTGGTGCGGGCGGCGCGGCGCACCTCCCCGGCATGCTCGCGAGCGTCACGACCCTCCCGGTCATCGGTGTGCCCGTCCCGCTCAAGACGCTCGACGGCCTCGACTCGCTGCTCTCGATCGTGCAGATGCCCGCGGGCATCCCCGTGGCGACCGTCGCCATCGGCGGTGCGAGGAATGCGGGCCTGCTCGCCGCGAGGATCCTCGCCACCGGTGATCCCGCGTTGACGACGCGACTTGCAGACCAGGCGGCAGCATTGGCCGAGCTCGTCGAGGAGAAGGACCGCGCGCTGCGGGCTCGGATCGCGGCGGGGGCTGCGCGAGCTACGGGGCCCGCGGCGGGCGGGGGCACCGGGGAGGAGCCCGCGTGACCTATCAGCCGCCGCCCCGACGGCCCGGCGGATGCGGGCCGCGCGGCTCGGGTGCGGGGCACGACCGCGGTCCCGCATCGCGCGACCCGCGACCCAACGTCGAATCGCTGACCGCGCAGCCCATTCGTGCACCGGACACCGGCGACACCGCCTCGATGTCCCGCCGCGCCTGGTGGCTCATCATCCTCAACGTCCTCATCCCCGGCTCCGCACAGTCCCTCGCGGGGAACCGCCGGCTGGGACGGTTCGGTCTCGCCGCGACGCTCATCGGCTGGCTGCTCGTCCTCGTCGCCGTGGTCATCGTCGTGGTGAATCGCGCTGGTGCGGTCACGTTCTTCACGAACCCCGTCGTGCTCACCGTCGTGCAGGTCCTTGCGGTCGCGTACCTCGCGCTGTGGATCGTGCTCACGCTCGACACGCTCCGGCTGGCGCGGCTGAGGTGGATCCCGCCGGCGGCGAGGCTCGGGGTTCCGGCGGCCGCGCTCGTCGTGCTCACCGCATTCACCGCGACTGGTGCGTATGCCGTCTCGGCGATCGGGGTGACGCGGGAGACGGTCACCGAGATCTTCGCCGCGTCCGGGCCGGTGGAGCCACCCGTCGATGGCCGCTACAACTTCCTCGTCATCGGCGCTGACGCCGGCGAGGATCGAGACGGCCTGCGCACGGACAGCGTCGCGGTCATCAGCGTCAATGCGACGACGGGCGAGTCGACGATGATCGGCATCCCGCGCAACATGTATGACGCACCGTTCGTGGCGGGCAGCCCGATGCAGGACCTTTACCCCGAGGGGTACGGGGTCGGTGGGTGCCTCGTCGATGTGTGCCAGTTCAACTCGATCTACACCGAGGTCGAGCTCCTGCGCCCCGAGCTCTACCCGGACGCCGCGGCGAAGGGGTCATCGCCCGGCATCGAGGCCGTCACTGACGCGGTCGAGGGGATCACGGGGCTGACCATCCAGCACTACGTGCTGGTGGACATGCACGGCTTCGAGGACATGATCAATGCGCTCGGCGGCGTCACGATCAACGTCGAGCAGGAGGTGCCGATCTTCACCGACGGGACCTTCACGGAGGTGCTCGAGTACATCGGCCCCGGCGTCGTCGAGATGAATGGGTACTACGCGCTCTGGTATGCGCGCTCGCGGCACGCGACGAGTGACTATGACCGGATGGCGCGCCAGCGGCAGCTGCAGGAGGCGCTGCTGCGGCAGTTCACCCCCGAGCGGCTGCTCGGCAGCTTCCAGGAGATCGCCGCGGCCGGGGTGCAGCTCGTGCAGACCGATATCCCGCAGGCGATGCTCGGCACCTTCGTCGAGCTGGCGAACAAGGCGCGCGACCACGAGATCGTCACCGTCAACCTCGTCCCGGACAATGGCGTCGACCCCGAGTACCCGGACTTCGCCTACATTCACCAGCTCGTGGCCTCGATTGCCGGCCCGGTGGTGGCGCCGACGGAGACCCCCGCGCCGTAGCGCGATCAGTCGAAGGCGCCTGACGCGAAGGCCGCGGTGATGGCCGCGTCCCAGTCGCGCATCGGCGTCAGACCGACCCGAGCCCAGGCATCGTGGCCGAGGACGGAGTACGCGGGCCGCGGCGCCGGCCGGACGAATGCGGTGGAGTCGGTCGGCTGCACGCGCTCGGGATCGAGGCCCGCGAGTTCGAAGATGCGCCTGGCGAAGCCGTACCAGCTGGTCTCGCCCGCATTCGTCCCGTGGTAGATCCCGGCCGGGGTGCCGGCGTCGATGAGCGCGACGAGCTGCGCGGCGAGGTCGGCCGTCCAGGTCGGCTGTCCGAGCTGGTCGGTGACCACGCTGACGGTGTCCCGCTCGGCGGCGAGCGACAGCATCGTCCGGGGGAAGGACTGCCCGTGCTCCCCGTAGAGCCAGGCGGTCCGCACGATGGCGGTCCCGTCGCGGTAGGCGCCGATCGCCCGGTCCTCGCCGGAGGCTTTGGTCATGCCGTAGGCGGTCTTCGGGTTGCGCGGGTGGTCTTCGCGGTAGGGCCGCACCTCGTCGCCGGAGAAGACGTAGTCGGTCGAGATCTGGATGAACCGCGCCCGGTGCGCGCGGGCGGCGAGCGCCAGATGCTCGGCGCCGAGGGCATTCACCTCATGCGCGAGGCTCGCCACCGCCTCGGAGGTCTCGACGTCGTCGACGCTCGTCCACGCGGCGCAGTTCACGATGACGTCGTAGCCCTCGAGGGTCCAGAGCGCCGCGTCGGCATCGGTCACGTCGAGCTGCGTGCGCGTGATCGGCGTCGCCCGGTCGCCGAGGGCCGTGACGAGGTCGGTGCCAAGCATGCCGCCCGCGCCGACGACGGCGACGCTGCCAGCCCCTCGCGCGCTCATTGCCCCTGCGCCCGGTACTTCGCCTCCGTCGCGTCCTTCGCGGGCGCCCACCAATCCTCGTGCTCGCGGTACCACTGAATCGTCGCCGCGAGTCCCGCCTCGAAGTCGCGGTACCGCGGCTCCCAGCCGAGCTCCTCGCGCAGCTTCGTCCAGTCGATCGCGTAGCGCAGGTCGTGTCCGGGGCGGTCGGCGACGTGATCGTAGGCGTCCCGCGGCTGGCCCATGAGCTCGAGGATCAGCTCGACGACCTGCTGGTTGTCCCGCTCGCCGTCGGCGCCGATGAGGTAGGTCTCGCCGATGCGGCCCCGCTCGAGGATGGCGAGGACGGCGCTCGAGTGGTCGTCGGCGTGGATCCAGTCGCGGACGTTGTGCCCGCTGCCGTACAGCTTCGGCCGCTCGCCGCGCAGCACATTCGTGATCTGCCGGGGGATGAACTTCTCGACGTGCTGGTACGGCCCGTAGTTGTTCGAGCAGTTCGAGATCGTCGCCTCGACGCCGAAGGAGCGCACCCAGGCGCGCACGAGGAGGTCGCTGCCGGCTTTCGTCGAGGAGTAGGGGGACGACGGGTTGTACGGCGTCGTGTCGGTGAAGCGCTCCGGGTCGTCGAGCGCGAGGTCGCCGTAGACCTCGTCGGTGGAGATGTGGTGGAGGCGGGTGCCGTGGCGGCGCGCGGCCTCGAGGAGCGTGTACGTCCCGACGATGTTCGTGTCGAGGAAGGGGCGCGGGTCGTGCAGCGAGTTGTCGTTGTGGCTCTCGGCGGCGTAGTGCACGATGGCGTCGGTCTCGGCGACGAGCCCGTCGACGAGCTCGGCATCGCAGATGTCGCCCTTGACGAATGCGGTGCGCTCGTCTGGCAGCCCGGCGAGCGACGCGAGGTTGCCCGCGTAGGTGAGCTTGTCGAGCACCGTCACGTGGTGGTCGGTCGTCTCGATGAGGTGATGCACGAAGTTCGAGCCGATGAAGCCGGCGCCGCCGGTGACGAGGATCCTCACGAGGCTCGATGGTACCGGCGGGTCTTGTCGCATGGGCTGGGATGATGAATGCGTGACCACGTCCGCCACGCCGCCCACCGTGTCCGTGGTGCTGTGCACCCACAATGGCGCCGCATTCATCGGCGAGCAGGTGGCGAGCATCCTCGCGCAGACGCGGCTCCCGGACGAGATCGTGCTCGGCGACGACGCCTCGACGGATGGCACGGTCGACCTGGTGGAGGCGGCGCTCGCCGACAGCGGCATCCCGCTCGTCGTGCTCCGCAACGATCCGCCGCTGCGGGTGACGAAGAATTTCGAGCGGACCGCGCTCGCGGCCACTGGCGAGCTCCTTGTGTTCAGCGACCAGGACGACGCCTGGCACCCGGAGCGGGTGTCTCGCGCAGTTGACGCGTTCGCCGCGGACCCCGAGCTGCTCCTCGTGCACTCGGATGCCCGGCTCGTCGATGCCGAGGGACATCCGCTCGGTCGCACCCTCTTCGAGTCGATGGGTGTCACGCCGTGGGAGTTGGAGCGCATTCGTGCCGGCCGGGGGATCGAGGCGCTCGTGCGCCGCTCGCTCGTGACGGGGGCGACGATGACGGTGCGACGGGAGCTCGTCGAGCGCGCGGCACCGTTCCCCTCGAACTGGGTGCACGACGAGTGGCTCGCCGTCATCGCGGGGCTGACCGGCCGCTTCCTCGTGCTCACCGAACCGCTCATCGACTACCGGCAGCACGGCGGCAACCAGATCGGGGCGTCGCGGCTCACCGCCCGCACCGCCGTCCGCAAGCTGCTCGAGCCGCGCGGCCCCCGGAACGCCCGGCTGCTCGCGAACACCGAGGCGCTCGTCGCCCGCCTGCCCGAGCTGCCCGGGGTCGCCCAGGCCGACGCCGAGCTCGTGCGCGGCAAGCTCGCCCACGAGGCGTTCCGCTATGCGCTCCCGGCCGCCCGCGTGCGTCGCATCCGCCCGGTCTGCGCCGCGCGTCGCCGTGGCGACTACGACCGCTTCTCCCAGGGCCGCCGCGACGTCCTCCGCGACCTCGTCCAGCCCGCCTCCTAGACTTGGGCCGTGGAAATCCGGGAGCTCCGCGTCGCGGGCGCATTGGCGGTGACGCCGCGGATCCATCGGGACGAGCGCGGGCACTTCGCCGAGTGGTATCGCTTTGAGCCGCTCGAGCAGCGGGTGGGTCACCGTCTCGACCTGCGGCAGGCGAATCTGTCGGTGAGCCGCGCCGGCACGGTCCGCGGCATCCACTACGCGGACGTCCCGCCCGGCCAGGCGAAGTACGTCACCTGTGTGCGTGGCGCGGTCATCGACTACGTCGTCGACCTCCGTGTCGGCTCGCCGAGCTTCGGCGCCTGGGACTCGGTCCGGCTCGATGACGTCGACCACGGTGCGGTGTACCTCTCGGAGGGCCTCGGGCACTGCTTCGTCGCGCTCGAGGACGACACGACCGTCACCTACCTCGTCTCCGAGGTGTACAACCCCCTGGCGGAGCATGGCATCGACCCGCTCGATCCCGAGATCGGGCTCGGCTTCCCGGAGGGGCTCGAGCTGCTCCTCAGCCCGAAGGACACGGCGGCGCCGAGCCTCGCCGAGGCGCTCGCCGCTGGTGCGCTGCCGCAGCTTGCGGACGTCGAGGCGTTCCTCGCGCGCCGGACCGCGCAGTCGTCCGGATCGACGGCGGCAGCCTCAGCAGCGAGCACGAATGCGGAGGGT
Source organism: Microbacteriaceae bacterium (assembly GCA_035556075.1). Taxonomy (GTDB): domain Bacteria; phylum Actinomycetota; class Actinomycetes; order Actinomycetales; family Microbacteriaceae; genus 73-13. Next base: position 32,482 of record DATMFQ010000021.1, read on the forward strand.
CGCGACCGATGAAGGGCATCATCCTCGCGGGCGGCTCCGGCACCCGCCTCTGGCCGATCACGAAGGGCATCAGCAAGCAACTGATGCCCATCTACGACAAGCCGATGATCTACTACCCCCTCTCGACGCTGATGAGCGCGGGCATCCAGGAGGTGCTCGTCATCACGACGCCGGAGGACCGTGCGAGCTTCGAGCGACTGCTCGGGGACGGCGCGGAGCTCGGCATCTCGATCTCCTACGCCGTCCAGCCTTCACCCGACGGGCTCGCGCAGGCCTTCCTCATCGGCGAGGACTTCATCGGCGGCGACCGGGTCGCCCTCGTCCTCGGGGACAACATCTTCCACGGCGCCGCGCTCGACGCCTCGCTCCGGGCGCACACTGATGTCGACGGCGGCCTCGTCTTCGCCTACCAGGTGCGCGATCCCCGGGCATACGGCGTCGTCGAATTCGACACCGACGGTCGGGCGATCTCGATCGAGGAGAAGCCCGCGCAGCCGAAGTCGAGTTTCGCGATCCCGGGCCTCTACTTCTATGACAACGGCGTCGTCGACATCGCGAAGTCGATCACCCCGAGCGCCCGCGGCGAGCTCGAGATCACGAGCGTCAACGAGCGCTACCTGCGCGAGGGCCGACTCCACGTCCAGGTGCTCGACCGGGGCACCGCATGGCTCGACACCGGCACCTTCGAGTCGATGGTGCAGGCGAGCGAGTACGTCCGGGTCATCGAAGACCGACAGGGGGCGAAGATCGGCTGCATCGAGGAGGTCGCTTGGCGCAGCGGCTGGATCGACGACGCGCAGCTGTCCGCGCTCGCGGCGCCGCTTGTGAAATCCGGGTACGGCCGCTACCTGCAGGGCCTGCTGGCGTGACCCGCGTCCTGATCGTCACCGGCGGGCCGATCGGGGATCGGATGGCCGGGCCGTCGATCCGGTCGTGGCACCAGGCGCGCGTCCTCGCGGCGGACGGGCATGAGGTCCGACTCGTGACGACCGCGACGCTCGATCCGGAGTCGTCCGCTGCAAAGCAGGAATGGGCGAGTCTCGCGATCGCGCCGGGCGACGTGCGGGCGTTCGCCGAGCACGAGCGCTGGGCTGAGGTCGTCGTCGTGCAGGGGCATGGGATGGAGCACTTCCCCGTGCTCGCGTCGACGGACCGCGCGCTCGTCGCCGACTGCTATGACCCCATGCACCTCGAGATGCTCGAGCAGGGTCGCGAGCAGCCCCGGCCGACGTGGGACCTTCTCGTGACGAGCCGCACCGAGCTCCTCAACCAGCAGCTCGCCATCGCCGACCTCGTGCTCTGCGCCTCGCCGCGGCAGCGGCAGTTCTATCTCGGCCAGCTCGCCGCGCTCGGGCGCATCACCCCCGAGGCCTACGAGGACGATCCGCACCTCGAGCGGCTCCTCGCCGTCGCACCGTACGGGCTCGAGGCGACGCCGCCGGTGCGCGCCGCCGAGCCCGTCCTCCGTGGGGTCGTGCCCGGTATCGGCCCGGACGACCGCGTGCTTGTCTGGGGCGGCGGGCTGTACTCGTGGTTCGACCCGGCGACGCTCATCCGTGCGACGGCGGCCCTCGCGGCGCGACGGCCCGAGACGAAGCTGCTCTTCCTCGGCACCCGCACCCCCGGCATTCCTCCCATGGGCGTCGTCGCCGAGTCGATTCAGCTCGCCCGCGAGCTCGGTGCGCTCGACCGCTCGGTGCACTTCGGCGAGGACTGGGTGCCGTACGCCGAGCGCGGGACGTGGCTCGCGGAGGCCGACGCGGGGGTGTCGACGCATCACGTGCACCTCGAGACCGAGTTCTCCTTCCGCACCCGGATCCTCGACTACCTGTGGGCGGGCCTGCCGATGGTCGTCACCGAGGGGGACTTCTTTGCGGAGCTCGTGGCGCGGGAGGGGCTCGGGCTCGTCGTGCCCGCCGAGGACGCCGCGGCGCTCGAGGCCGCGCTCGAGCGGATCCTCTACGACGACGCACTCCGCGCGTCGGCGGCCGCGGCGATCGAGCGGGTGCGTGGGGAGTACACCTGGGAGGTGACGATGCGGGCGCTGCGGGAGTTTGTCGCCGCGCCGCGCATCGCATCGGCGTTCGTGGGCGGGCGTCGGCCGCCGCGGCTCGCCGGCGCGGGTGCTCGACCCGCGACTGGGTTCCGTCGCGACGTCCGGCTCGCCTGGCACTACTTGCGCCACGGCGGCGTCGGCGAGGTGCTGCGCCGCGTCCGGGCTCGCCGGGAGCGCGGATGAGGCTCGCGCGGCGGATCCTCGCCTTCGCGGGCGTGCCGTTTATCTCGCTCATCGCGCCGTTCCTCTTCCTCCCGGTCCTCGCGCGCATCGCGGGCGAGGACGCCTGGGTCGCGATCGCGGTCGGCACCTCGGTCGGGGCCTTCGCGGCGCTCGTCGCGGGCCTCGGTTACCCGACGCTCGCGCCGCCCGAGGTCGCGGTCCGGGACGCGCAAGGTCGCCGCCGTTACCTCGCGACGAGTCTCCACGCGCGGCTGCCGCTGTGGTGCGCCGCCGCGGCGGTCGCGCTGCTCGTCGCGGTCCTGCTCGCGCCGCCGAGCCACGGCGTCGAGGCGGGGCTCATGGCACTCGCCTCGAGCCTCGCGGGGCTCGCACCGACGTGGCACTGGATCGGCGTCGGACGCGTCGCGCCGATGCTGTGGTCGGAGGTCCTGCCGCGGCTGGTGGCGACGATCCTGGCGGCAGGGATCCTGCTGCTCGGGGGGAGTGTCATCTGGTACCCCGCGCTGCTCCTCATCGTCGGGCTCGTCGGGCCCGGCGTCATCTACTGGGTGGTCGCCGGGCGCGAGCTGTTCGCCGTCGACCCGAGGGCGGTCCGGCGGGTCTACCGCGAGCACCCGCCCGCGGTCATCGCCGAGAGTGCCGCGGGTGCTTATAACTCGCTCGCCGTCACCTTCGTGGCGGCCTTCGCGCCGGTCGCCGCGGCCGCGCAGTACGTCTCGGGCGATCGCGCCTACCGCGTCGGCCAGTACGCGGTCTCCGCGCTCGGCAACGCCCTGCAGGGGTGGGCCGTCGAGTCCGGTCGCGGGCTCGTCGCCGAGCGGTTGCGGGTCGTCGCCGCCCTCCATGCCGGACTCGGCATCCTCGGGCTGCTCGCCTTCGGGCTCCTCGGCCCGTGGCTCACGGCGCTGCTCTTCGGCGAGGCGGTCGCGATCGACGGGCTCACGGCGTGGGGCTTCGGCGTCGCGACGCTCGGCGTCTCCCTCGGCACCGCCTTCGGGCGGATCGGGCTCATCGTCCACGGCGCGCGCCGCGCATTCATGACCTGTGTCCTCATCGCGGCCGGCATCGGGGTGACGGGGCTCATCGTCGGTGCGGTGCTCTTCGGCGCCGCGGGGGCGGCGTGGGGGCTTGGGATTGCGGAGGCGTGCTCGGCGGTGCTCCAGGGGGGCGTGTTGCTCGCCGCGATGCGGCGGCGCCGCGCCGCCCCGTGACTAGCGCGCCTCGCATTCCCGCGGGACTACATGGTCGATCTCGAGGCGGCAAAACCGACGGTCGCCACGACACGGCTCTTCCGCGTCCTAGACGAGCTGGGGATCACGCTCACCCTCGAGTGCGGGGACGACCGTGCGGGAGCTTGACCTCTATCTGCATGATCCACGGGTCGGCACGGTCACGCCGGACCGACAGCATCGTGCCGATGCGCTAAATCACTACTCAGTAGTGCGTTAGCGCGGTAGTCGATAGTGAATTAGCGCAGAATGCGGGGGTCGTCTGCTCCGCGTGCCGCAGCGCCGCCCGCGCGGACCGCCACGGACATCGTCGCGGCCGATCATGTAGATAAATTCGTCTACAGGAACTACCGTGATGTGCATGAGCGAGACGACGACGATTCGAGTCAGTCGCACCACGCGCGATGTGCTGAACGATTTGGCAGTGCGACGTGGCGAGACGCTGACGGACACCGTGGCTCGCGCGGCCCGGCTGCTCGAGCAGGAGGCGATCGGCCGCGACCTCGCCGTCCCGCTGCGCGACGATGAGGTCACCTGGCTCGATGCTGACGCCGGGTGACGTCGTCGAGCTCGACCTGGGCGCACCCAGCGGTGCGGAGGCGGGACTGCGCAGACCCGCCATCGTCGTGACCGCTGAGCACATCCTGAGCGGCGAGCCGAAGGTCATCCAGGTCGTCCCGCTCACGCGCACGATCCGGGACAGCGGGGCCGAGATCGTCGTCGAGCCTGACGCACACAATGGGCTTAGCGCGGTGTCGGCGGCCCAGTGTCAGCACATCCGCTCCGTCGCGACGAATCGGGTGGGCGCGCGGCTCGGCAACGTCGGCCCCGTCGCGCTCAGGCGGCTTCGAAACACCGTCGCGACCATTATCGATGCCTGAGTCACGAGCCGAGACGCCCCGGACCTTGCGCTCTGCGAAGATGGTCCGGTGACGCGCCGCCTGCTGAGACTCGCCATTGTGCCGGTGCTCGCATTCGTCGCACTGCTGTCGTGGGCGCTCGCCTCGCCGATCGGCGCTGGGCCGGACGACGACTACCACCTCGTCTCGATCTGGTGCGCGAGCCCGACGGGCGGCGCGGGGCTGTGCGAGCCGGGCGCGAGCCCGGGGGAGCGGCTCGTCGACGAGCGGCTCGTCGACGTCGCGTGCTTCGCGCAGGATCCCGCCGAGTCGGCGGCGTGCCAGGCGTGGGACGAGGGCGCCCTCGTGCCGACCGAGCGCGGCAACTTCGTCGGGGAGTACCCGCCGGTCTACTACGCGGTACACGGCCTGCTCGCGAGCGCCGACATCCAGGCCTCGGCGATGTGGATGCGTGTCCTCACGATCGTCCTCTTCCTCGGCGCCGCGGGGCTCACGACGTGGCTCGCACCGCGGCGAGTGCGGGACGCGGCGATGTGGGGCTGGCTTGTGACGAGCTTGCCGCTCGGCCTCTCCCTCGTCGGGTCGAACAATCCGAGCACCTGGGCCGTCATCGGCGTCGGCGTCGCCTGGTCGGCGCTGCTGGCCTGGTACGAGTCGCCGCCCGGCGTGCGGCGGTGGGCGGCTGGTGGGCTCTTCGCCGCCGCGGTGATCGGTGCCGCCGGGTCCCGGGCCGACGCGGCGATCTACACGGGCTTCGCGATCGCCGTCGTGCTCGCGCTCACCTTCCGGCCGACGCGTGCGTGGTGGCTGCGCACGATCCTCCCGGTCGTGGCGGGGCTGAGCGCGCTGGCCTTCTTCGTTGCCGCGGGGCAGTCGTCGACGACGGCGAGCGGCTTCTCCGGCGGGTCCTCCGGCGAAGGCACCGGCTCGGGCGCGGGGCTCCCCCCGGTCGAGTACATCCCGACGCCCGGCACCCCGATCGGCGCGCAGCTCACGGGTGGCGATCTCTTCGTCTCGAACGCGCTCAACGTCCCCTTCCTCTGGTCCGGGGTCTTCGGCACCTGGGGCATCGGCTGGCTCGACACGATGGTGCCGTGGGTCGTGTCGCTCGCGGCGATCGCCGTCTTCGTCGGCGTCATCGCCTACGGGCTGCGGGTCAAGGACGGGCGGCTCGTGGGGGTCGTCATCGCGGCCGGAGTCGTCCTCTGGGCGGTCCCCGTCTACGTCCTGCAGGCTGGCGGTGACCTCGTCGGCGAGCAGGTGCAGCCGCGGTACCTGCTCCCGCTCATCGTGCTCTTCGCGGGGCTCGCGATGCTCGCCCCGCGCGGCCGCGCGGTGACGATCGGGCGCGTGCCCGCCTGGGTGTTCGCCGTCGCCCTCGCCGCCGCGAACTTCATCGCGCTCCACATCGTCATGCAGCGTTACATCGTCGGCATCGACGGCGTCGCGCCGCTGCTCGCGACGGGTGCCGAGTGGTGGTGGGGCGGCGCGCCGCCTCCCGATCTCGTCTGGCTCGTGGGCTCGCTCGCGTACGGCGTGCTCATCGTGGTGCTCATGCGACGAATGCGCCGGGGTGCGGAGGTCGCCGTATGAAGGCGCTGCGTCGCCTCGGTCGCCTCGCCCTGCTCCCGGCGCTCGCCTTCGTCGCGCTCCTCGCATGGATGTATGCCGCGCCGGTCGGGAGCTCCTGGGACGACCAGTACCATCTCGCCTCGACGTGGTGCGGCGGGGCAGCCGCCGAGGTCTGCCAGCCCGGCGAGACGGCCGATGGACGGCTCATCCCCGCCCCGATCCTCCACGCCGACTGCCACCTCGAGCAGCCGGCGAAGTCGGCGGCCTGTCTCGAGGACGCCTGGGCGCTCAGCGGCGAGCTCGCGGAGTACCGCGGTGGCAACTTCGCCTCGGGCGCCTACCCACCCGTCTTCTACGCCGTCATGTCGGTCTTCGCGGGCGAGGACGTGCAGGCCTCGGTGCTCGTCCAGCGCGTCGTGACGATCGTGCTCTTCCTCGGGCTCACGACCGCGATCGCCGTGCTCTCGGTCTCGCGGGTCCGTCGCGCGCTGCTGTGGACGTGGGTCCTCACCGCCGTGCCGTTCGGTCTCTTCCTCCTCACGACGAACAATCCGAGCGCATGGGGGACGATCGGCGTCGTCTCGGCGCCGTTCGCGCTGCTCGGCTGGTATCACGCGACGTCGCGGGGACGACGGATCGTGCTCGGCGCCCTCTACGCCGTCGCGATGCTCATGGCCGCCGGCACGCGGGGCGACACGGCGATCTACGCGGGATTCGCGACGCTCATCGCCATGCTGCTCACGGTCGACTGGTCGCGCGCCTGGTGGCTGCGCTCG
>DATMFQ010000022.1:0-44345 GCA_035556075.1 Microbacteriaceae bacterium
GATCCAGGTCTCGATGAGGTCCTGGGTGAAGACGCCGCCGGCCTGGAGGTAGTCGTTGTCGTTCTCGAGCGCGTTGAGTGCCTCGCCGAGCGACGTGGGCAGCTGCGGGATGAGCTTGGCCTCCTCGGCGGGGAGCTCGTAGAGGTCCTTGTCGATCGGATCGGCCGGCTCGATCTTGTTGATGACGCCGTCGAGACCCGCCATGAGCTGGGCGGCGAAGGCAAGGTACGGGTTCCCCGAGGAGTCGGGCGCGCGGAACTCGATGCGCTTCGCCTTCGGGTTCGTGCCGGTGATCGGGATGCGGATCGCCGCGGAGCGGTTGCCGGCAGAGTAGACGAGGTTGATCGGCGCCTCGTAGCCCTTGACGAGCCGGTGGTAGGAGTTCACGGACGGGTTCGTGAATGCGGCGAGCGAGGCCGCGTGCTTGAGGATGCCGCCGATGTACCAGCGCGCGATGTCACTGAGCCCGCCGTAGCCGGCTTCGTCGTAGAAGAGGGGCTTGCCGTCGAGCCACAGCGACTGGTGGGTGTGCATGCCCGAGCCGTTGTCGCCCATGAGCGGCTTCGGCATGAAGGTCGCCGTCTTGCCCCACTCGAGCGCCGTGTTCTTGACGATGTACTTGAAGGTCAGGATGTCGTCGGCCGAGCGCACCAGGGTGTCGAACTTGTAGTTGATCTCGCCCTGACCGGCGGTGCCGACCTCGTGGTGGCTGCGCTCGACCTCGAGGCCGGCGTCCATGAGCTTGAGGCAGATGTCGTCGCGCAGGTCAGCGTGCTGGTCGACGGGGGAGACCGGGAAGTAGCCGCCCTTGAAGGGGGTCTTATTGGCGAGGTTGCCGCCCTCCTCGACGCGGCCGCTGTTCCACGCCGCCTCGGAGGAGTCGACCTCGTAGAAGGATCGCTGCGGCGAGACCTCATACCGGACGTCGTCGAAGATGAAGAATTCGGCCTCCGGCGCGAAGAATGCGGTGTCCGCGATCCCCGTCGAGGCCAGGAACTTCTCCGCCTTCTTCGCGATCTGGCGCGGGTCGCGGTGGTAGACCTCGCCGCTGCGCGGGTTGAAGATGTCGAAGACGAGGATGAGCGTGCGCTCCGAGCGGAACGGGTCGATGACCGCCGTCGACACGTCCGGGATGAGCTGCAGGTCGGATTCGTTGATGGACTGGAAGCCGCGGATGGATGACCCGTCGAAGAGCTGCCCGTGGACGAAGAAGTCCTCGTCGACCGTCGCCGCCGGGATGTTGAAGTGCTGCTGCACGCCGGGCAGGTCGGTGAAGCGGATGTCGACGAACTTCACGTCGGTGTCCCGGATGAAACTCAGGACCTCCGACGCATCCTTGAACATGGGCTTGGACATTGGGCCTCCATCGGTGCGGGTGCGGTGTGGGCAACTGTCATGAGGCTAGGGCCACGACGTTTCGAGCGTGTTTCGGCCCTGTATCGCTGGTGTTCACCGGGGACGCTGCGGGCGCACCCGCTGCGGGTCGATGCCCTTGGGGATCGGCAGGTTGCCCGTCTTATTGAGTGACTCGAGCCGTGCCGAGATTTGGCGAACCTCCGCCTTGCGCAGCGCCCGCTTGAAGCGTCGGAGCGCGGCGGGGATGCGGTGCAGCGGGACCGAGTCGGCGTCGGGACCGACCTGCAGAGTGCCGAGCGGCGCCTCCGGCACGATTCGTCGGACGATGCGACGCTGCTCCTCGATGAGCCGCCCGGTGCGGCTTGCGGGGCCTTCCGCGATGAGCACGATGCCGCCCTTGCCGACGATCCGGTACACGGCGTCCTGCGTTTTCGGGCTGATCGCCACGGGGGTCGCATCGCCGATCCAGCCGCCGCGGAGCGAGGTCTGGATGACGGCGCTGACCGCCCCCGGCTGTCCCGCGATCTGCGAGTACGCCGCCTTCTCGGCGCGTCGGCCGAGCACGAGGAGGAGCAGGAGCACACCGCCGAGCACGCCCGTCACGATGTACAGCGTCATCCCGAGCCACTGCCCGGGCGTGAGCAGGAATGCGAGGAGCACGCCGACGAGCACGGGGAGCACGAATGCGGCGATGAGCATCGGCAGTGCGAGCGAGTCGTGCCGGATGGTCATCCGGAGGACTTGCCACATCTGCTTGAGCCGACCGGGCTCCTTGGGCGTACGTGAATCAGCAGCGCTGGTCGATCGGGCCATGGGCCCAGTTTACGGGGCGGGGTGGGCGCGAAGACTCCTCCCCACCGTCCGGGGCGGGTGGGTCATCCACCGAAGTCGGCGACGGCGAACCAGGTCGGTCCCGACCCCGCGATCATGGCGGGATGAACGAGCCGCATGAATGGGGTCCTGGCGTCATCGTGGGCGGCTACCGGCTGCTGCGGCGGCTCGGCAGCGGAGTGTCGGCGGAGGTGTGGCTTGCCGCGTCGGCGGTCGCTGAGGACGGCGAACGGGTCGCGCTGAAGCTCATCCGTGTCGGCGCCGGGCCCGAGCGCGCGGCACGCGAGGCGGAGGCGCTGTGGCGGGCACGTGGCCCGCACGTCGTGCGCCTGCGGGAGGTCGTGCCACTGGCGAGCGGGACCCCGTTCCTCATGCTCGATGTCGTGCCACACGAGCTCGGTGCCGTCCTCGGGGGAGGGCTCTCGCTCGGTGCGGTCGTCACCGTCCTGGTGCCGCTCGCGCAGGAGCTTGCCCGACTCCACGCGCTCGGGGTCACCCACGGCGGTGTCCGGCTGGCGGCGGTCGGCCTCGACGAGCGGGGAAGTCCCGTCCTGCTCGGCTTCGGCGCGGCGCAGATCGGCCCACCCGACGTGGCGCGCCGCGCCACGGACTGCGCGGGGCTCGCTGCGCTCGCCCTGGTCGTGCTCTCGGCGGTGCCGGAGGAGGACCGCTCCGACTCGTGGCACCGCCTGGTGGCCTGGCTCGGCGCGAGCCAGCCTGGGAAGGAGCGCTGGCTCGACGCCCTCGTCGAGCGGGTCTATGACCTCGCGGAGCCCGAGCCGATCGCGCTCCAGCGTGCGGAGTCGCTCGACGCGGTGGTGCTCGCTGCGGCAGCCGATGCGCGAGGCTCCCGTATGGCGGTGCGCGATGCGGCGCCAACGCCGCGGGGCGGGGATGCCGCCGTGGCGTGGCTGCGTGCGCATGTCTCGCGGCTGACCCGACTGGGGCGGGTGCGTGCCCGGTTCTGGGTGCCGGCGGCGGTCGCCGCGGTCGGTCTCGCCCTAGTCCTCCTCCCGACCGCTGCCGGTGGCAGCGCAGACGCGGTGGTGTCGTCCAGCAGCCCGGCCCCGACGAGCCCGTCGACGTCCGAGCCCGTGCCGCAGGTCGAACCCGCCCCGAAGCTCCCGTCGATACCGCCGCCCAGACCGAACCCGACACCGACCGCGACGGTACTCGACGAGCTCGGCGGTGCGGTCATCGTCCTGGTCGATGGGCCGCGCGGTCCCGAGCAGCTGGTGCTCGTCACCGGGCCCGACGGCTGGCAGGTGCGCGCACAACTCCCAGCCGATCCCGGCGCGGACGGTGCGGGGGCAGGCACGAGCGCACCCGACCCATGAGACGGCGCCGTCTGGCGGAACTCAGACCCCGAGGACCCCCGCGAAGTCGCCAGCCTCAAGGCGCGACTTGACCGCGCCGAGGAAGCGGGCAGCGTCCGCCCCGTCGATGATCCGGTGGTCGTACGACAGCGCGAGGTAAACGAAGGAGCGGATGGCAATCGCCTCGACCCCGTCGACCTCGACGACGGCCGGACGCTTCGTCACGATCCCGGTGCCGAGAATCGCCGACTGCGGGAGGAAGACGACCGGGGTGTCGAAGAGTGCGCCGCGGGAGCCCGTGTTCGTCAGCGTGAAGGTGCCGCCAGCGAGCTCATCGGGCTTCAGCTGGTTGTTCCGGGTGCGCTCGGCGAGATCGGCGATGTCCGCCGCCCACTGCGCGAGCGTCTTGCCGAACGCGTCACGAATGACGGGGGAGAGCAGGCCGCGTGGCGTGTCAACGGCGATTGACACGTTCTCCGACGGCGGGTACACGATGGTGTCGCCGTCGACGGTCGAGTTGATGACCGGGTACTGGGCGAGCGCCTCGGTCGCTGCGACCGCGAAGAACGGCAGGAACGAGAGCTTGTGTCCGGTCTTCGCGAGGAAGTCGGCCTTCACCTCGTCGCGATAGGTCGCGACCTTCGTGAGGTCGACCTCCACGACCGAGGTGAGCTGGGCGGTCGAGTTCATCGAGACGACGGCCCGCTCGGCGATGACCTTCCGCAGTCGGGACAGCGGCTCGCTCGTGCCGCGCAGCGGGGACACCTCCGGGGTCGGTGCCGCGCCCGAACTCGGGGTCGCGCCAGCGACGGCGCGCTGCGAGGCGGCGAGGATGTCGTCCTTCGTGATGCGGCCGCCGACGCCGGTGCCGGTGACGGTCGTGACGTCGACCCCGAGGTCGGCCGCGAGCTTCCGGACGATCGGCGTCAGGTAGCCGGACGCCTCTGGCTCCGTGGGAGCAGCTGATGCCGGCGTAGCAGGAGCAGCTGGCTGCGCGGGAGCAGGTGCGGCAGCGGGAGGAGGTGCGGCGGGAGCGGGAGCAGGCGCCGCCGGAGTGGGCTCGGCAGGTGCTGCCGGAGCAGGCGCTGGGGCCGGCTCAGTGGCCGCAGGCTCTGCCGCCGGAGCGGGAGCCGCCGGAGCAGGCTCAGCAGGTGCGGGCTCTGCCGCCGCAGACTCAGCCGGAGCCGCAGCAGGCGCTGGCGCCGCCGGTGTCGCACCATCACCGACCCGCGCGAGCACCGCGCCGATCTCGACCGTCTCGTCCTCCGCGACGAGGATCTCCTCGAGGACGCCGGCGACGGGGGAGGGGATCTCGGTGTCGACCTTGTCGGTCGAGATCTCGACCAGCGGCTCGTCGACCGCGATGGTGTCGCCGACCGCCTTGAGCCAGCGCGTGACGGTGCCTTCGGTGACGCTCTCGCCGAGTGCCGGGAGGACGACGTCGCTCATGGGTGTTGCTCCTTTTGGGAATTCAGATCGCGTGTAGCGGTTTGCCGGCGATCGCGAGGAAGGCCTCGCCAAGCGCCTCGTTCTGGGTGGGGTGGGCGTGGATGAGCGGCGCGATGTCCTCGGGGTACGCGTCCCAGTTGACGACGAGCTGCGCCTCGCCGATGAGCTCGCCGACCCGCGCACCGATCATGTGTACACCGAGTACCGGACCGTCCTTCTTGCGGACCACCTTGATCGAGCCGGCGGTGCCGAGGATGCTGCTCTTGCCATTGCCCGCGAGGTTGTAGTCGTAGGTCTGCACGGCGTCGGCGCCATGGGCTTCGATCGCCTTCGCTTCGGTCAGCCCGACCGAGGCGACCTCGGGGTTGGAGTAGGTGACCTTCGGGATGTGCGTGTCCGCGACGACGATCGGGTTCAGCCCCGCGATCTCCTCGGCGACGAAGATGCCCTGCTGGTAGCCGCGGTGTGCGAGCTGCAGGCCGGGGACGATATCGCCGACGGCGTAGACGCCGGGGACCGCGGTCTCGAGCCGCTCATTCGTCGTGACGAATCCGCGGTCGAGCTGCACGCCCTGCTCCTCGTAGCCGAGCCCCTCGGTGCGGGGACCCCGGCCGACGGCGACGAGCAGAATGTCGCCCTCGAGGGTCTCGCCGTTCTCGAGGGTGACGGTGACGCCCGTCTCCGTCTCGACGGCGGACTGGAAGCGCACGCCGAGCTTGAAGTCGATGCCGCGCTTGCGGAAGGCGCGCTCGAACTGCTTCGAGATCGACTCGTCCTCGTTCGGCACGAGGTGGGGCAGTGCCTCCACGATCGTGACCTCGGCGCCCCACGAGCGCCAGACCGACGCGAACTCGACGCCGATGACGCCGCCGCCGAGGACGATCGCCTTTTGCGGCACGGTGTCGAGCTGCAGCGCCTGCTCGGAGGTGATGATGCGCTTGCCGACGGTGAGGCCCGGCAGGAGACGCGAGTAGGAGCCGGTCGCGAGCACCACATTCGTCCCGGTGTAGACGTCCTCGCCGACCTGGACCTGCTTCGGCCCGACGAGGCGACCCTCGCCCTCGACCGTCGTGATGCCGCGGGCCTTGAGGAGCCCCTGGAGTCCCTTGTGCTTCGACTGGACGATCGCGTCCTTGTACGCGACGACGCCGGGCACGTCGACGCCCTTGAACTCGACCTGGACGCCTGCGTGGCCCGCGTCACGGGCATCGTCGGCGAGCTCGGCCGCGTGCAGCAGCGCCTTCGTCGGGATGCACCCCACGTGGAGGCAGGTGCCGCCGACCTTGTCCTTCTCGATGAGGGCGACGGATTTGCCCAGCTGGGTCGCCCGGAGTGCGGCGGCGTACCCGCCGCTGCCAGCGCCCAGGACGACGAGGTCGAAGGTGTGCTCAGCCAAGTTCAGTGTTCCTCACTGCTCGCGGAATCCTGGTATCAAGCCTATCGCTTCGCGGCTGTCAGCCGACGGCCGCCGGGAGGCTCAGCCGACGGCGCGGTCCGTCGCGAGCTGGACGAGCGTGCGGACGGTGGCGCCGGTCGCGCCCTTCCCGGTGTAGCCCCAAGCGGTACCCTCGTTGTTCGCGGTGCCGGCGATGTCGAGGTGCGTCCAGGGGATCTGTGGGGCGTCCTCGCTCTCACCGGTGCGGCCGATGAAGTCTTGCAGGAAGGCCCCGGCGACGAACATGCCGCCGATCGCCGATCCGGACTTCACATTCGTGAGGTCGGCGACGTCGCTCTTGAGCTCGGCACGCCACTCGGCGCCGATCGGCAGCACCTGCAGGCCCTCACCCGCGGTCGCAGCCGCAGCGGCGACCTCCGCGGAGAAGTCGGGGTCGCCCATCGCGACCGTCGTGCGGAAGCCGAAGGTGTTGCGCGCGGCGCCCGTCAGCGTTGCGACATCGACGATGCCGTCCGGCTGCAGCTCACTCGCGGCAACAAGTCCGTCGGCGAGGACGAGCCGCCCCTCGGCGTCGGTGTTGAGCACTTCGACGGTCGTACCGCCCTTGATGGTGATGACGTCATTCGGGCGGGTCGCGTCGCCGCCGGGCATGTTCTCGGCGATGCAGAGGAATGCGGTGAGCCGCGTGGCAACCCCAAGTCGCGCCGCGGCGATGGTCGCCGCGAGCACGGTCGCCGCGCCGGTCATGTCGTACTTCATCCCGACCATGCCGGTCGGCGGCTTGAGGGAGAGCCCACCGGTATCGAAGGTGATGCCTTTGCCGACGTAGGCGAGGTGGGCGGTCGCGCCCTCGGGTTGGTAGTCGATCCGCACGAGGCGCGGGCCCCGGCGGGAGCCGCGACCGACGGCGAGGATGCCGCCGTAGGCGCCGGCTTCGAGCGCGTCCTCGTCGAGCACCTCGGCGCTGATCGGGGCGCCCGTCGCGGCAGCCGCCTCGACCGCGGCGAGTGCCCGAGCGGCGAGCTCCGCGGGGTACAGCGCGTTCGGCGGGGTGTTGACGAGGTCGCGGACGAGCCCGACCGCCTCGGCGGTCGCGGTCGCCCGGGCGACGACCTCGTCGCTCGCGCCCGGCAGCACGATCGTGCTCGCGGGGGCCTGCGCCGCATCGGTCGTGGAGCGGTAGTCGTCGAAGCGGTAGGCGCCGATCGCGGCGCCCTCGAGGATCGCGGCAGCTGTTTCGTCGCTCGCGCCCGGCAGGCCCAGCACGATGGTGTCGACGCCGCGCAGCTGGCGGGTGAGTGCGCCGGCGGCCTCGCGCAGCGCATTCGCATCGGGCTCGTCCTTCCCGAGGCCGATCGTGGCGACCGAGGCGGCTTGGCCGAGCGCCATGGGCAGGCGCCGCACCTCATCCCGTGCCCCCGTCGCCCCGATCACCGCGAGCTGTGCGGCGATCTCGGCGGGCGCATCGCCGAGGACCGCGGGTCCGTCCGGGGTCTGCCGGATGCCGACGACCAGCACGTCGCCGGGGGTCTCGAGGAGGGGGGTGGGGGCGGAAGACAGGGAAGGCACTGGCACAGCACGAGTCTAGGCAAGGGGCCTAGGCTTGGGACGCATGAGGGACCCGGAAGAGCTGTACGAGGTGCTCGCCGACCTCTCGGTTGTCCCGCGCGGGCTTGATCTCGTCGCCGGGCTCACCGGGTTCGCGGACGCGGGGCATGCCGTCGCGCAGTTGAGCGATCACCTCGTCGAGGCGTTGCCGGGGCAGGAGCTGGTGCGCTTCGTCAACGACGAGTTGCTCGACTACCGCTCGCGGCGGCCCATCATGACGTTTGAGAGCGACCATCTCTCCGACTACGCCCCGGCGGAGCTCACGCTCGATCTTCTCGAGGACGAGCTGGGCACCCCATTCCTCCTGCTGTCCGGCTACGAGCCCGACCTGCAGTGGGAGCGATTCGCCACCGCCGTGCTTGGGCTGGTCGACCGCCTCGGCGTGGCGGGGACCACCTGGGTGCACGCGGTGCCGATGCCCGTGCCGCATACTCGGCCGATCGGGGTGACGATCAGCGGCAACCGCGAGGACCTCATCGAGCAGCTGTCGATCTGGCGCCCGACGACGCAGCTGCCGTCGACGGCGCTGCACCTCATCGAGTACCGGCTGCACCAGCTCGGCTATCCGGTCTCGGGCCTTGCGCTGCTCGTCCCGCACTACCTCGGTGATACGACCTACCCGAATGCGGCGGTCGCCGCGCTCGAGGCCATCACGACGGCGACGGGGCTCGTCTTTCCGACGGACGAGCTGCGGGCAGACGGCCGGGAGTACCTGGCCAAGATCGAGGAGCAAGTCGGGACGAATGCGGAGCTGCAGCGGCTCATCGAGGGGCTCGAGCGGCGGCACGACAGTTATATGGAGGAGAACCCGCTCCCGTCGCTGCTGACCGACAGCTCGGGCAATCTGCCGACCGCAGACCAAATCGCCGATGAACTGCAGAAGTTCCTCGCGCGCCAGCGGGACGAGGGCAGCGAGCCCAGCTGAATCCGTGCCGAACGGGAATGTCTCGCGGATGTCGGGCGCTGTACTGATTGTGCAGTGGGGTGTGCGATAATCGATGCCCTTGGACCCTGTCTGAGCCCTATCCGTCGCCAGTGTGCGGTGCGTGGGACTTGACAAGGGTCTTAGTTATGCCGCGGGCACGGCGGCGGAGCGGAGGGTGCAGATGGCGACGACGAGCAAGACGGTGACTGAAGAACCGGTCAAGAAGGCAGCGGCTGCGAAGGCGACGGCGAAGAAGGCGGCGCCCACGAAGGCTGCCGCGAAGACGGCAGCGCCTGCCACCAAGGCGGCTGCAACGAAGGCACCGGCAAAGTCGGTCACGAAGGACGCTCCGGCGAAGTCGGCCCCGGCGAAGGCGCCGGCCAAGGCCGCGGCGACGAAGACGGCCGCTACGAAGACGACGAAGACCACGGCCAAGGCCGCGGCGACGAAGACGACCACCGCGAAGTCCGCTGCCGCGGAGAAGCCGGCCACCGAGAAGCCCGCGAAGACCACGGCCAAGGCGAAGGCCCCGGCGAAGTCCCGCGGCCGGGGCAAGGCGAAGGACGAGGACGAGCTCGACGAGGACGAGGTCGAGGAGACGGAGGTCGACGAGACTCCCGACGCCGAGGACGCGGATGCTCCGGCTGATGACGCCGCGGACCACGATGACGACGACGAGGAGGCCTCGACCGGCAAGGACGAGGAGCTCCCGACGGGCGCCATCCGAATCCGGATCACGGACGAGGACGACGACGCACCGGCGACGTCGACGCAGATCACGGGTGCGACCGCCGACCCGGTCAAGGACTACCTGAAGCAGATCGGCAAGGTCGCGCTGCTCAACGCCGCCGAAGAGGTCGAGCTCGCGATGCGCATCGAGGCCGGCCTGTTTGCGGAGGAGAAGCTCGCGGCGATGACGCCCGCGGAGCGCGGCTCGCAGCTCGGCATGGACCTCGACTGGGTAGCGCGTGACGGCCAGCGGGCGAAGTCCCACCTGCTCGGGGCGAACCTCCGCCTCGTCGTGAGCCTCGCGAAGCGGTACACGGGTCGTGGCATGCAGTTCCTCGACCTCATCCAGGAGGGCAACCTCGGCCTCATCCGTGCGGTCGAGAAGTTCGACTACACGAAGGGCTTCAAGTTCTCCACCTACGCGACCTGGTGGATCCGGCAGGCGATCACCCGCGCGATGGCCGACCAGGCCCGCACGATCCGCATCCCCGTCCACATGGTCGAGGTCATCAACAAGCTCGCCCGCGTGCAGCGCCAGATGCTGCAGGACCTCGGGCGCGAGCCCACGCCCGAGGAGCTGAGCCGCGAGCTCGACATGACGCCCGAGAAGGTCGTCGAGGTGCAGAAGTACGGTCGCGAACCGATCTCGCTGCACACCCCGCTCGGTGAGGATGGCGACAGCGAGTTCGGTGACCTCATCGAGGACACCGAGGCGGTCGTCCCGGCGGACGCGGTCGGCTTCACGATGCTGCAGCGGCAGCTCGAGCAGCTGCTCGACTCGCTGAGCGAGCGCGAGGCGGGCGTGATCCGGATGCGCTTCGGCCTCGGCGACGGGCAGCCGAAGACGCTCGACCAGATCGGCGACACCTTCGGGGTGACGCGAGAGCGCATTCGTCAGATCGAGTCGAAGACGATGGCGAAGCTCCGCCACCCGTCCCGCTCGCAGCAGCTGCGCGATTACCTCGAGTGATCCCAGCTCGACTGATCCCAGGGAGGAATGCGTGACCGCGCAGCCCAATCCGGACAAACAGCTCGAGATCGAGGTCGACGGCGGACGCTTCCAGCGCATCCCCGTGCGCACCCGCGTGCTCGTCGAGGGCGACGACCTGATCCCATTCGTCCTTGAGTACGCGGTGCCGCATGCGGCCGACGGCGATCTGCTCATTGTCTCGGAGAAGATCGTCGCGATCGCGCAGGGTCGCGCCTATCCGATCGCGGAGGTCAAGGCGAGGCCGCTTGCCGCATTCCTCTCGAAGCATGTGACGAAGACCGGGTACGGCATCGGCATCGGGATGCCGGAGACGATGGAGATGGCGTTCCGGGAGGCGGGTGCGCCACGCATCCTGTTCGCCGCCGCGGTGGCTGCGGTGACGAAGCGCTTCGGGCGCAGCGGCGACTTCTACCGGATCGCGGGGGACCGGGTGCGCGGGATCGACGGTCCGACCGCGCACACCATCCCGCCGTATAACGAGCAGGTCGTCCTCGTGCCGCTCGGGCCGCGCCGCGTCGCCGCGGAGCTCAAGGCGGCTTTCGCCGAGCGGGGGCTCGCGCTCGAGGTCGCGATCGTCGACGCGAACGACCTCGGGGTCAACATCCTCGGCACGACCCTGGGCCGCGGCGGCGACGAGTACGTCGCGAGCCTCATCCGCGACAACCCCCTCGGCCAGGGCCGCGAGTCGACCCCGCTCGGCCTCATCCGCGCGTCCGAGTGAGGACCCTCGCTGCCTCGGACGGGTAGCTTGCGCTACAGCCGCATCGCCGCCTGGTACTTCGGGTAGTCGCCGGTGCGGATGCCGGAGACGTAGGGGCGGGACTGGAAGGCGCCCGTGTTGTGGTTGCCCTCGATGAGCGCCGGGCCGTCGGGGGTGATCGCCATGTCCCAGCCGATGTACGGCATGGTCGGGATCTCTCGGGCGAGGCGCTCCATCATGGCGAGGAGCTCATCGAAGAGCGGGACCTGGAAGCCCTCGATCCGCGTGCCCGTGACAGGGTGCGTCTCGAAGATGTCATTGTGCTGATCGTAGGCGGCGTGCATCGCGACGCCTCGCTCGTCGAGCATCGTGTACATGCCGCCACCGGAATAGTTGTCGATGACGCCCTGATTGCCGATCTTGAGGCAGCGCGTCAGGACGTGCACGTGGTCGTCCGGGTCGAGGTAGGTGATGATCCGCATGGTGTTCACCGCGCCCGGGTTGAGCCGGTTCATGCCCTCGTGCTGGGGGAGGAACTGCTCGAGCATGCCCTGGCCGTGGTCGAGGAGACGCGTGCGCAGCGCGGGGAAGTCGGACACCGCATTCGCCTCGATCACCTCGATGCCGTGCCCGCCGCCGCCCATGACCTCTTTCGCGAGGACTCGCCCGTGGCGCCGCACGAATTCCTCGAAGGCCTGCTCGTCGTGCGCGGCGACGTCGAACCACTCCCGACGCAGGTACGCGTCGAACCGCTCGAGCATGTTGAGCTTGTGGTCGAAGAAGATTCGGTGTTCTTGCGAGTTGAAGCGGTTCGAGAGGATTGCTGACTTCGCGTCCGTCATGAAGGTGCGTCGCTCGCGCCCGCTGAGCATGAAGAAATCCCACTGCGCGTACGCCTCGAAGGGCGCGGTGTAGACGACCGCCGACCAGATCATGTCGGGGACGAGGACCCAGGAGGGCTTCTTCGACAGTTTCTTGACGTAGCCGAGGAACTCGGTGAGTCGCTTCGGGTCCCAGTTCCAGATCCGGCGCGCGAGGAAGCGCAGCCGGATGAGGAGCATCCTCACCGGGCGGCCTCCGCGACCCCGGCGCTCGCCGAGCTCCCCGCCCCGACGAGCTCCGCCGCGACCGCGGCCTCGACGATCGCGAGGCCCGCGCGCAGCTCCGACTCCTCGATGGTGGGGGCGGGGAGGAACTTGAGGACCTCGTCGCGCGCACCGGCGGTCTCGATGACGAGCCCGCGGGCGAAGCACTCCCGGGACAGGCGCTTGGCGAGCCCCGGGTCGCCGAGCGAGGCGAGCCCCCAGAACATGCCGCGACCGCGCGCCTCGAGCAGGCCCGGGTGCCGTGCGGCGATCGCGAGCAGGCCCTCGCCGAGGATCGCCGACTTGCGGAGCGTCTCGGTGCGGAAGGCGTCATCAGCCCAATACGTCTCGAGTGCGGCGGTCGCGCCGACGAAGGCGAGGTTGTTCCCGCGGAAGGTGCCAGTGTGCCCGCCCGGCTCCCAGACATCGAGCTCGGGCGCGAGCAGCACGAGCGACATCGGCAGGCCGTAGCCGGACAGGGACTTCGACAGCACGACGATGTCCGGTCGGATCCCCGCCGCCTCGAAGGAGAAGAAGTCGCCGGTGCGTCCACAGCCGGCCTGGATGTCGTCGACGATGAATGGGATGCCATGCTCCGTCGCAAGCGCCCGGATCGCACGGAGCCAGTCCGCTGAGGCGACATTGACCCCGCCCTCGCCCTGGATCGTCTCGACGATGATCGCGGCGGGGGTGTCGACCCCGCTCGAGGGGTCGTCGAGCATCCGGGCGAGCATGGCGACGGTGTCCACGTCGGGCCCGTGGTAGCCCTCAAACGGGGCGAAGACGACGCCGCCGAGCGGTCCGCCCGACCAGCGCCGGTAGTCGCGGTTCGCCGTCGCGGCGAGCGCGCCGAGGCTCAGCCCGTGGTAGCCGTGGGTGAAGGCGATGACGGTATTGCGGCCCGTCGCGATGCGCGCCGCCTTGATCGCCGCCTCCACCGCATTCGCGCCCGTCGGTCCGGTGAACTGCAGTCGGTACTCGAGCCCGCGGGGTGCGAGGATCCGCCGCTGGAACGACTGAATGAAGTCACGCTTCGCGGTCGTCGCCATGTCGAGGCCGTGCACGACATCGTCCTGCTCGATGTGGGCGAGGATCGCGGGCTTGAATCGGGGATTGTTATGCCCATAGTTGAGGGTCCCGGCACCCGCAAAGAAGTCGAGGTATTCGGTGCCGTCCTCCGCGATCAAGCGGGAGCCGACCGCCTTGGCGAAGACGGTCGGGAAGGCGCGGATGTAGCCGCGCACCTCCGACTCGTGCTGCTCGAAGACGCTGAGATCGGACATGGCGCCCAGCCTACGTCCCGGCGCCCCGCCGCGGACTCAGGCTCGCGCGTCCTCGAGGAGGCGCGCCGTCTCGTCGTGCCAGTGGATGGCACTCGGCATGAGCGACTCCCGGTAGGCGGCCGCGTGGTGGGCGCAGAAGTGCAACTCGCCCGACTCGAGCGTCACGCGGACATAGGCCTGCGCACCACAGCTGTCGCAGCGGTCGAAGGCGGTGAGCTCGGTCGCGGGCATTGCGCTCGTCTCGATCGTCTGGGTCATGGCCCTGCCTTCCGTCACGTGACCGATTGGGTCAGTCCGATCGGTTCGCCCATGTAAACACACGGTGGCTTGGAAACCATGTCGAACACGTCACCGTTTCGCTTCGAGCAGAATGCGGCCTCAGAAGCCCATCGCCTCGCGGTAGGCGGGCAGCAGCCCCTCCTTGACGCCGCTGAGGCTCGGGCGCATCCACCACAGCCCCGTGTTCTCGTTGCCCTCGATGACGATCGGGCCGTCCGGGGTGACGGCGATGTCCCAGCCGACGTACGGGATCTCCGGCACCACCCGGGCGAGGCGGTCGGCGAGCGCGAGGACCTCGGCGAAGCGCGGCACCTGGAAGCCGACGATCTCGACCCCGGTCTGCGGGTGGACCTGGAGGACCCGGCCGGAGTTCCCGATCGCGCCGTACAGCGCGACCCCGGCCTCATCGAGCGTCGTGTAGACCCCGCCCGCCCCGAAATTGTCGATCGGCGCGCCCGTGCCCATCTTGAGCACCCGGGCGAGGACGGTGACCGTGTCATCGCGCCGGAAGGTGACGATCCGGATCGTGTTGACGCTGTCCGGGGCGAGGCGGCTGAGCTCCGGGTGCTGCGTCACGAACTCCTCGAGGATCACCGGGCCGTCCGCCGTCAGTCGCGCGTGCAGCGTCTCGTGATCGGTGACGTCGGCGGCCCGCAGCACCTCGATACCCGCACCGGCCTCGGCGCTGATGGGCTTGACCATCACCCGAGGATGACGGGCGAGGAATGCGCGGAGCTCGTCCGTCGTCGAGGCCTCGACATCGAGCCACTGACGTCCGAGGTAGTCGGCGAAGATCCGGTTGAACTCGCGCTTGTCCTGGAACTTGTATCGGAACTCGATCGGGTTGTACCGCTGGATGAGCCGGTTGTTCTGCGCGGCCGACAGCATCGTCCGGCGCTGGGCGCCATTGAGGTTGAAGTACTCGTACTCCTCGTAGTCCGCGTAGCCGGACTCGTAGCGCAGCGTGCACCACACCATGTCGGCGAGGATGAGCGGCACCGGCTTCCCAGAGGCGTCGTGCACCCGTCTGGCGGTGTCGAGGATGTTGCGCACGCGCATCGTGCGGAGGCGCCGCATCCAGTACTTGAGTCGGCGGCCGAGGTCGTTCCCCACGCATTCATCCAACCATCCCGCGCCGCTGGCGGGTCGCCCAGGCACCATCAGTGGCCGCGCCTAGGGTGGAATCCGTGGCAACGGACTACTCGGCGAGGCACCTGTCCGTCCTGGAGGGGCTCGAGGCGGTGCGCAAGCGACCCGGCATGTACATCGGCTCGACCGATTCCCGCGGGCTCATGCACTGCCTCTGGGAGATCATCGACAACTCGGTCGATGAGGCGCTCGCCGGGTTCGGCACCGAGATCGCCGTCGTGCTGCACGAGGACGGCTCCGTCGAGGTCCGCGACCGCGGCCGCGGCGTGCCCGTCGACATCGAGCCGAAGACCGGGCTGAGCGGTGTCGAGGTCGTCTTCACGAAGCTGCATGCCGGCGGCAAGTTCGGCACCGGCTCCTACGCCGCATCCGGCGGTCTGCACGGCGTCGGCGGGTCGGTCGTCAACGCACTGAGCGAGCGATTCGACGTCGAGGTCGATCGCGACGGGCGGACCTGGGCGATGAGCTTTCGCCGCGGCGAGCCAGGCGTCTTCGCTGACGGCCCCGAGGGACCCCGGCCGGACGCGCCGTTCACGCCCTTCGAGTCGGCCTCCAAGATCCGCGACATCGGCAAGGTCGCCAAGGGTGTCACGGGCACGCGTGTGCGCTACTGGGCCGACCCGCAGATCTTCACGAAGGGGGCGGCCTTCCAGCCGAGTGAGCTGGCCGACCGGCTGCGGCAGACCGCATTCCTCGTCCCGGACCTGCGCCTCGACCTCGTCGATCAGACGGTCGAGGCGGGGGCGACGAGTCAGTCGTTCCATTTCGCGGGCGGCATCGCCGAGTTCGTCGATCACCTCGCGAGTGACCAGCCGCTCACCTCGACGTGGCGGATCCAGGGTGCCGGCGACTTCACCGAGACGGTGCCGGTGCTCGACGAGCACGGCCACATGGTCTCGCGCGAGGTCGAGCGCACCTGCCAGGTCGACGTGGCGCTGCGCTGGGGGGAGGGCTACGACACGACCTTCCGCTCCTTCGTCAACATCATTGCGACGCCGAAGGGCGGCACGCACCAGACCGGCTTCGAGCAGGGACTGCTGCGGTTCGTCCGCTCGCAGGTCGAGGCGAACGCCCGGCGGCTGAAGGTGAGCTCGAAGGGCGACGAGAAGCTCGAGAAGGACGACGTGCTCGCCGGGCTCACCGCGGTGCTGACCGTGCGGCTGCCCGAGCCCCAGTTCGAGGGCCAGACCAAGGAGATCCTCGGCACGCCGGCGGTCCGGCAGATCGTGACGAACGTACTGATCGCCGGGCTCAAGGCGCGCTTCGAGTCGACGAAGCGCGAGGACAAGGCCCAGTCCGCGGTCGTGCTCGAGAAGGCCGTCTCGGAGATGAAGGCCCGGCTGTCCGCGCGGGCGCACAAGGAGACGCAGCGTCGCAAGAATGCGCTCGAGTCCTCCTCGCTGCCCGCGAAACTCGTCGACTGTCGATCCAACGACGTCGCCCGCTCCGAGCTCTTCATCGTCGAGGGCGACTCCGCGCTCGGCACCGCGAAGCTCGCGCGTGACAGCGAGTATCAGGCGCTGCTGCCGATCCGGGGCAAGATCCTCAACGTGCAGAAGGCCTCCGTCGCCGACATGCTGTCGAATGCGGAGTGCGCGGCGATCATCCAGGTCATCGGCGCCGGCTCCGGGCGCTCCTTCGAGCTCGATGCCGCCCGCTACGGCAAGGTCATCATCATGTCCGACGCCGACGTCGATGGCGCCCACATTCGGACCCTCCTCCTGACGCTCTTCCACCGCTACATGCGGCCCCTCCTCGAGGACGGCCGAGTGTACGCCGCGGTGCCCCCGCTGCACCGCGTCGTCGTGATGCAGCCGGGGACCAAGCCCAACGAGGTCATCTACACCTACTCGGAGACCGAGCTGAATCAGCTCCTCGCGAAGCTGCAGCAGCAGGGTCGGCGCTACCAGGACCCCATCCAGCGCTACAAGGGACTCGGCGAGATGGACGCCGAGCAGCTCGCCTCGACGACGATGGACCGGGCCGGCCGCACGCTGCGCCGCATGAATGTGGGCGACGGCGAGGCGGCATCCCGCGTCTTCGAGCTCCTCATGGGCAATGAGGTCGCGCCGCGCAAGGAGTTCATCATCGCCGGCGAGGGCCTCGACCGGGCCCGCGTCGACGTGTGACGTCCAGCGGGCTCAGCGCTATCGCAAGTTCGCGGGGTCGCCCAGTTCTGCCGGCATACCGGCCTCGTGCAGCACAGCGTGCACCTGCCGGCCGAGCGCGATGACGACGAGCAGCGGGATGACGATCCAGAAGAGGTTCGGGAGCACGCCGATGAAGAGGAACCCGGCGAGATCGCCCTGCTCGAGCGAGTGCTGCGTCTTGGCGAGACCGCTGCAGATCTCGATCGCGAAGTAGGCGACGGTCTTCCAGAAGGTCGCCGTCGAGACGATGAGCCCGAGGACGACCGCGACCGGCTTGCGACGATTCGCGAGGATCACCAGCAGGACGACCACCTCGATGAGGTTGAGCCAGGACTGCGCCTCGCCCCAGGCGTCGGAATGGGTCCCACCGTAGGTCGCGTCGTAGTTGCCGTAGAGGACGTGTCCCGCCCACAGCCAGGACAGCGGGCCACCCGTGTGCGACAGCGGGCCGAGCAGCACATAGCAGGCGTCATAGGTCTGGATGATCGCGGTCACGATGAACCACACGAGCACCCACCTGGGCAGCGCCAGCCGCCCCGCTCGGCTGCGCAACGCATTCGTCGTCATAGTCGTCCTCCAATCGCCCCGATCACCGCGTCAAGCGCCTGACCGCTCGCGTCACGTTTCGCGCCCGACGCCGGGAGCTCCCGTACCTCACCGCCCGGCCCATTCGCCAGCGCCGGCGCCGCGCCCACCCAGGCGTGCGCGAGCGCAGACTCACCCTTGAGGAATGCGTGGGCTCGGACCCCACCGGTCGCGCGGCCCTTGCCAGGGAACTCGCCGAAGTCGGATACCTTCGCCCGACCCGGATCCGCACCAGCGAGCGTCCCCTCGGGCACGGAGACGGTCACGACGACCGCGTCGAGCCCCGCGGGCACCGCCCCGAAGAACACCACCGCATCCTTCGCCCCGACCTTGATGCCGGCCATGCCCCCCGCGCCGAAGCCCTGTGGTCGCACCTGGGCGGCGGGGAAGTGCAGTAGCTGCGCCCCCGCCGTGACGAAGACGAGCTCGGCGTCCTCCGCTGGCTGCGCGACCCCGACGACGCGGTCCCCGGCCTTGAGCGCGACGATCTCGAAGTCCGGTTTCGCCGGCCATGCGCCGGGCTGCACCCGCTTGACGACGCCCTGTGCGGTGCCGAGCGCGATGGGCTGCTCCGCGTCGAGCGAGACGAGCCCGACGACATCCTCGCCGCGGCCGAGCTCGACATAGGTCGACACCCGGACCCCCGCCGACAGGAGCACCGAGCTCGACGGGACACTCGGCAGGTCGGCCGGGGTGACGCGGATGAGCCGACCGGTCGAGGTCACCGCACCGAGCTCGCTGCGTGCCGTGGTCGTCACGCGCGACCGGATCGCGTCATGCTTGCCGCGACGCGCCGGCGGCGCGAGTTCCTCCCCGTCCATGAGGTCGATCCGGACCATGCGGCCGGTCGCCGACAGCACGACCACGCACGGCGCATCCGGCACCTCGAGGGAGACCGCGGCGGCGGCTTTGCCGCGCCCGGCGGCGGGGGCAGCACCCGGCGTGACGGCGCCGACGGGCGTGCTCGCCGCATTCATCAGCACCGTGCGTCGGGGCGTGCCCAGGTGCTCGGCCACCGCGTCAAGCTCGTCCCCGACGAGGTCATGCAGTCGCGACTGGTCCGCGAGGATCGCCTCGAGCTCCTCGATCTCCGCCCGCAGCTGGTCGCGCTCCGCCTCGAGCTCGACGCGGGAGAACTTGGTCAGGCGCCTGAGCCGCAGCTCGAGGATGTACTCGGCCTGCGCCTCCGACAGGTCGAAGACGGTCATGAGCCGCCCGCGCGCCGCCTCCGCGTCGTCGGAGCTGCGGATGACCTGGATGACCTCATCGATGTCGAGGATCGCGATGAGCAGCCCGTCGACGAGGTGGAGTCGGCGGCGGCGCTGGTCGAGGCGGTGCTGACTGCGGCGGCGGACGACGTCGATGCGGTGGTCGAGGTAGACGCGGAGCAGCTCCCGCAGGCCGAGCGTCTGCGGGCCGCCGTCGACGAGGGCGACATTGTTGATCGAGAACGACTCTTCGAGCGGCGTCAGCCGGTACAGCTGCTCGAGGACCGCTTGCGGGCTGAACCCCGTCTTCACCTCGATGATGAGCCGGAGCCCGTGCTTGCGGTCAGTGAGGTCGGTGACGTTCGAGATGCCCTGGATGCGTTTGGTGCCGACGCCATCCTTGATCTTTTCGATGACCTTCTCGGTACCGACGAGGTAGGGCAGCTCGGTGACGACGATGCTGGGTCGCCGCCCGGAGGTCTCGATGGTCGCCTTCGCCCGCATTTTGAATGCGCCGCGCCCGGTCGCGTAGGCGTCGCGGATCCCGTCGAGCCCGACGATGCTGCCCCCGGTCGGCAGATCCGGGCCCGGCACGTGGCGCATGAGCTCCTCGAGCGTCGCCTCGGGGTGGGCGAGGAGGTGCCGCGCGGCGGCGACGACCTCGATGAGGTTGTGCGGCGCCATGTTTGTCGCCATGCCGACGGCGATGCCGCTCGCGCCGTTGACGAGCAGGTTCGGGTAGGCCGCGGGCAGCACGGCTGGCTGGGTGAGCTGGTTGTCGTAGTTCGGGACGAAGTCGACGACGTCCTCGTCGAGCCCCTCGGTCATCGCGATCGCGGCGGCCGTGAGACGTGCCTCGGTGTAGCGGGCGGCGGCCGGGCCGTCGTCGAGGGAGCCGAAGTTCCCATGCCCGTCGACGAGCGGCACCCGCATCGCGAAGTGCTGGGCGAGCCGGACCATCGCGTCGTAGATCGAGGCGTCGCCATGCGGGTGGAGTTTGCCCATGACGTCGCCGACGACGCGGGCGGACTTGACGTGGCCGCGGTCGGGACGGAGCCCCATCTCGGTCATCTGGTACAGGATGCGGCGCTGCACCGGCTTGAGGCCGTCGCGCGCATCCGGGAGGGCCCGGGAATAGATGACCGAGTAGGCATACTCGAGGAAGGACCCCTGCATCTCCGCGGCGACATCGACGTCGTCGATGCGCTCGGTGATGGGGTCAGGAATGGGGGAGGCGGCTACGGCGGTCATAGGATCGGCGTCATGCTACCCGGGCCCGTTGACGGCGCTGTGCGGCTGGCCGACGTGCTCGCCGATTCCTTGCGCGCGGTCGAACCGGGGCTGCTCGACGGACCCGCGCGGCTCGGTCTGCCTGGTGTCGAGCGGGCGGCCGTCATCGTCATCGACGGGCTCGGCGCCGACAACCTCCGCGCCCGTGCCGGGCACGCCCGTGGCCTCGCGGCGGCCATGTCGTCGAAGGCGACGGTCATCGCGACGGGGGCGCCGACGACGACGGCCGCGGCGCTGAGCACGCTGACGACCGGTGTCGGTGCGGGCGAGCACGGCATCGTGGGGTACACCGCGCTCGAGCCCGCCTCCGGCCGGGTCGTGAATCAGCTCCACGGCTTCGACGGCGGTGCGCTGCCGGGCGGCTGGCTGCGTCGCCCGACATTGTTCACGCGGGCTGCGGAGGCCGGGCTCGGCAGCGTCGTGTTCGGCCCGCCGAAGCATGCGGGCAGCGGGTTCACGCGCGCGGTGCTCGGCGGCGCCCGATATGTCGCGGGGGCTCGCATCGAGGACCGCGTCGCGGCCCTCGGCGCGGCGCTCGCCGACCGTAGCTGGCGTGGCATCGCCTACTGCTACGTCGCGGAGCTTGACGTGGCCGGGCACGAGGCGGGCTGGTCCGCCGATTCCTGGTCGAGTGCGCTCGAGCGCGTCGACGCGGCCGTGCGGGCACTCGTGGTGGGCCTTGATCGTCGTGCCGGAGTGCTCCTCACCGCAGACCACGGCATGCTCGACATCCCCGAGCGCGGGCGCCTCGTCGTGCCGGATGCACTGTGGGAGTCGGTCGTCCACATCGCGGGCGAGCACCGATTCGTCCATCTCCACCTCGAGCCTGACGCCGACCCGTCGGTCGTCGCCGCGCGCTGGGCCGATGCCGAGGGCGATCGGGCGTGGGTCGCGACCCGGGCCGAGGCGGTCGCCGCGGGCTGGTTCGGTCCCGTCGTCGAGACGGAGGTGCTGCCGCGCATTGGCGACGTCCTCGTGGCGGCGCGCAAGCAGGTCGCCTACTACACGGCCGAGGCACGGGCGGGCAGCGCCGGCGCGATGATCGGCCAGCACGGCTCGTGGACCGCGGTGGAGACCCGCGTCCCCCTCCTCCGCTTCGGCGCCTTCGCCTGATCCGCCCTGGCGCACGGCCGCGGGGCGACGGCGTCAGGCGAGGTCGTCGTCGAAGTCGTCGGAGCGCGCGCCGAAGACGATCTCGTCCCAGCTCGGCAGGCCTGGGCGCCCCTTCCGCTTGCCGAGGCCGCCCGTGTGCTGTCGTCCGGGTGGCGCAGCCTCAGCGGGGGTCTCCTCGACCTCGAGCTCGACGAGCCGGATCGACCCGGTGAGCTGCTGCGGCGCCTCCGATTCTGCCTCGGCAAGCACCGACTCCCGCTCGCCGCGGCGTCGTCGCAGCGCCTCGAGGAGGTCCGCGGTCTGGTTGTGCGATTCCTCGACGCGCGGGCGGTGGCCGATCGGGGCGAGCACCGGGCCACTGTCATGCGTGGGGTCGAGACGGAATGCGCCCGAGTCGAAGCGATCGGCATCCTGGGCGACGACCTCGTCGCCATCGTCCGTGGGCGCATCGATGACGGCGTGCAGGCGCCGCGGTGCGGGCTGCTCGGCACCGGGGTCGACGCGGGACAGCCCGACCGCCTCCGCGTTGAGCGGCGAGAGCGACTGGCGCTTCGGGTCGAACTGCCACCGGGCGTCGTGCTCGACGACACCGACCTCATAGCCGAGCCGCACGACCCAGCCGGTGGCCTCGCGCCAGCTCGACCAGCGTTCGTCAACGCCGCCGATGATGTGCAGCCGCTCGAGGATCGCGTCGCCGAAGGTGCTCGGCGCTGCGAGGGGGTCCGCGTCGGCGGAGTGGACCGGAACCGCCAGTGCGGCGTCGACGACGTACTGGCGCTCGGCAAGGACCGGGCCCTCGAACCGTTGGATGTACTCGAGCGGGGCACCCGTGATCGCCGCGACGTCCTCGGCGCTCATGCCGCCACGGATGTGGCCCTGGATGTCCTTCGGGCTGAGCCGTCGGCCGGTGCCGTGGTCCGCGATCGGGCGGCGCACCGCAAGGAGGAGGCGCTCGTTAATGGCGATCGAGTAGCGGGTGCCGTCGTCGTCAGCGAGAATGAGTCGACCGTCCTCGACTCCGGCGATCTCGAGTTCCTGCATGGCGAGCCCTCTCTGCGCTGGTCCGACCGGTCGCTGCGGGTCGGTGCACGATGCCGTCATCGTGGCATGGACGTACGTGAAAGCCCGGAATATTCGTGGCGTGGCGCCGGTTTACGAGGACCCGATCACCCGT
Organism: Microbacteriaceae bacterium; assembly: GCA_035556075.1. Taxonomy (GTDB): domain Bacteria; phylum Actinomycetota; class Actinomycetes; order Actinomycetales; family Microbacteriaceae; genus 73-13. Next base: position 22,618 of record DATMFQ010000022.1, read on the forward strand.
GGACTCGGCAGTTTGCTTTCCCACTCGGCTTCGTGCAGACTGTCGCCGCTTCACGGGGACACGAGCGTACGACGAGGACTGGACGGATGGCGACTGACTACGACGCACCGAGGAAGACCGACGACGACGCTGAGTCGATTGAGGCCCTCAAAGAGCGTGTGCCGGACTCGGCGAGCGCGGCGATTGACGTCGACGATGCGGACAATCCCGGCAGCTTCGAGCTGGCCGGCGCGGACCTGTCCGACGTCGAGCTCGATGTCGTCGTGCTGCCCGAGCAGGCGGACGAGTTCACCTGTCTGAGCTGCTTCCTCGTCAAGCACCGCTCGCAGTTGGCGGTCGCCAACGACAAGCGCTTCGGCGGCCCGATCTGCAAGGAGTGCGCGGGCTAGTCCGGGCACCCGGTGGCACTCCGGATGGCCTCGGCGAATGCGTGCGGCTGTCGGGTGCTGATGACCCAGTAGGGCGCGGGATCGGTCGTGTCCGTGTTGGCCACCCGCACCAGCCCGGAGATATTGCCGCGGAAGTAAGCGAACGCGCGGGCGTCGAGTCCGGTGCCCCGGGCGGCGAAGGCGTCCGCACCGTCAAGGGCCTCGGCCTGACCGACGTACTCGAGGGGGAGCAGCGCCCGTCCGGCGCGGAGCCCCTCCGGACCGATGCCGACCGTCGGTGCGCTCCCGATGAGCACGACGAGCACGATGACGTAGAGCACGACGCCAGCGATGACGCCGGTCAGCAGGTCAATCGGCGCGAAGACAAGGATCACGGCCGGGATGAGGAGCACGCACATGACGATCAGCAGGGGCGACGGTCGGAGCCGCTCACGGTAGGTCACCGCTCCATTGTGGTGGCTCAGCCTGGGGGAGCCCCCGTGCACTAGCCTCGATGCGTGTCCGAGAGCCTCCCCGAGACGGTGCCGGTGCTCATCGCCAGCGGTGATGCCCCCCGATATGCACACCCTGGCGACGCCGGAGCCGACCTGCAGTCCGCCGAGTCGCTGACGCTCGCGCCGGGTGAGCGGCGTCTGGTGGGCACCGGCGTGTCGATCGCGCTGCCGGACGGCTATGTGGCATTCGTCGTCCCGCGCAGTGGCCTCGCCACGAAGCACGGCATCACGATCGTCAACTCGCCAGGCACCGTCGACGCCGGGTACCGGGGCGAGATCAGGGTGACGCTGCTCAACACGGACCACGAGCACGCATTCCAGATCGCCGTCGGCGACCGGATCGCCCAGCTCATCGTGATGCCGGTGTCACGTGCGGAGTTCATTCGCGTGGCGCGACTGCCAGGCAGTGACCGCGGTGAGGGCGGCTTCGGGTCGACCGGCATCGGACAGCAGACGAACGGAGGAACAGCGTGAGTGAGGAGACCGCGGCTGGCGAGGCGTCAGCGGAGTCGATTGAGGAGCCTACCGAGAAGTCGGCGCCCGCGGATCGGGCGACGCGCGGCCCCTTCGACGTGAGTGAGGTCTCGGGCGTCCGCCCGTACGTCGATCTCGGCGGTGTGAAGATCGTGCCGCGCCCCGATCTCCACCTCAGGCTCGACATCGAGGAGTCCTCGAAGCGGGTCGTCGCGGTTGGCCTCGAATATCACGGCACGACGCTGCAGGTGCAGCCCTTTGCGGCCCCGCGCTCGACGGGCCTCTGGCACGAGATCCGTTCGCAGATCCTGGAGCAGCTCGCCTCACAGGGCGCCCGCGCGAAGTCGGCGAACGGTCCCTTCGGCCCCGAGATCTTCGCGGAGATCCCGGTGACGGCCGAGGGCCAGTCCGGGATGCGCCTCGCGCGCTTCATCGGGGTGGACGGGCCGCGATGGTTCCTCCGGGGTGTCATCGCCGGCAAGGGGGCGACCGACGCGGCGGCAGCGGCCGAGGTCGAGGAGTTGTTCCGCTCCATCGTCGTCGTGCGGGGCAGCACACCGATGCCGCCGCGCGACCTCATCCCGATGACGATGCCGGCCGCGGCGGCGCAGACGACACCGGACGCAGCCGCGCCCACGCAAGTCACGCCGGGCGCATGAGCGCGGACGGCCCACCCGAGAGGCCGGGACGCACCGGGCTCGGCGCACTGACACCGGGGGAGGTGCCGACGCGTGCCGCGCTCTGGCAGGCGATCGGAGGAATGCGGGGGCTCCTCGAGTCGATCCTGCCCGGTCTCGCATTCCTCGTGCTGTACGCGGTGACGAAGGACACCTGGCTGTCGGTGATCCCGCCGGTGATCATCGCTGCCGCATTCCTGCTCGTCCGTCTCGTGCAGCGACAGTCGCCGCTCGGGGCGCTCGGCGGGTTCCTCATCGTCGTCGTGTCGGCGGCGAGCGCACTGCTGACGGGGAACGCGAACGACAACTTCCTGCCCGGACTGTGGGTCAACGGGCTGTTCCTGGTCGCGATGCTCGTGAGCCTGCTGGTGCGGTGGCCCTTCGTCGGCCTCGTCTACGGGGTGCTGACGGGTGACCCGGTCGGTTGGCGCCAGGCGCATCGGGTGCGCCGCGCGGCCATCGCGTCGACCTGGCTGTGGGCGGCACTCTTTGCCGCCAGGCTCATTGTGGAGCTGCCGCTGTACTTCGCAGAACAGACGGAGGCCCTCGCGCTCGCGAAGCTCCTCATGGGCATCCCGCTGTACGCGGCCACCCTCTGGCTCACCTGGCTCCTGCTGCGGCGTCAGGCCGCTCCCGCGGAGGAGCCACGCGAGGCGAACTAGGATTGGGGTATGTCAGTGAACAGCTTCGGTGCAAAGTCGACGCTCGACGTCGGGGGCAAGGCCTACGAGATCTTCCGGATCGATCAGGTCCCAGGTCACGAGCATCTCCCCTTCAGCCTGAAGGTCCTGCTCGAGAATCTGCTCCGCACCGAGGACGGCGCCAACGTCACGAAGGCGCAGATCGAGGCCCTCGGCCAGTGGGTCCCGAGCGCGCACCCGGACACCGAGATCCAGTTCACACCAGCGCGCGTCATCATGCAGGACTTCACGGGTGTGCCCTGCATCGTCGACCTCGCGACGATGCGCGAGGCGATGATCGACCTCGGCGGTGACCCGAACAAGATCAACCCGCTCTCCCCGGCCGAGCTCGTCATCGACCACTCGGTCATCGCCGACCTCTTCGGCAGCGAGAATGCGCTCGAGCGCAACGTCGAGATCGAATATGAGCGCAACGGCGAGCGCTACCAGTTCCTGCGCTGGGGCCAGACCGCATTCCAGGACTTCAAGGTGGTCCCGCCCGGCACCGGCATCGTCCACCAGGTCAACATCGAGCACCTCGCGAAGGTCATCTACGACCGCGAGGTCGACGGCGTGCTCCGCGCGTACCCCGACACCTGTGTCGGCACCGACTCCCACACGACCATGGTCAACGGCCTCGGGGTGCTCGGCTGGGGCGTCGGCGGGATCGAGGCCGAGGCGGCCATGCTCGGCCAGCCGGTCTCGATGCTCATCCCACGTGTCGTCGGGTTCAAGCTGTCCGGGGAGATCCCGGCGGGCGTCACCGCGACCGATGTCGTCCTGACCATCACGGACATGCTGCGGCAGCACGGTGTGGTCGGGAAGTTCGTCGAATTCTACGGGGCCGGTGTCGGTGCGGTGCCGCTGGCGAACCGCGCGACGATCGGCAACATGTCGCCCGAATTCGGCTCGACGGCCGCGATGTTCCCCATCGACGACGTGACCCTCGACTACCTGCGCCTGACCGGCCGCGACGAGCACGCGGTCGCGCTCGTCGAGGCGTACGCGAAGGAGCAGCAGCTCTGGCACGACCCGAGCCGCGACATCCACTACAGCGAATACCTCGAGCTCGACCTCGGCACCGTCGTGCCGTCGATCGCGGGTCCGAAGCGTCCGCAGGACCGCATTCTGCTGTCGAAGGCGAAGGAGCAGTTCGAGGCGGACATCCTCTCGTACGCGACCCCGACCGTCACCGACGACATCACCGATCTGCAGGGCAAGCACTCCTTCCCGGCGTCGGACCCCGGTCCCGTCCCCGGTGAGGAGGACCCGGACACGCGGGACGTGCACATCGCCAGCGCCTGCACTGCGAAGGCGTCGAACCCGATCAAGGTGACGACCCCCGAGGGGACCCGCTACCTGCTCGACCACGGCGCGGTCACGCTCGCGGCGATCACCTCGTGCACGAACACGTCGAACCCGTCGGTCATGATGGCGGCCGGGCTGCTCGCCAAGAAGGCGGTCGAGAAGGGGATCAAGACGAAGCCGTGGGTCAAGACGACCCTGGGGCCGGGGTCGAAGGTCGTCACCGACTACTACGAGAAGTCGGGGCTCGACCAGTCGCTCGAGGCGCTCGGCTTCTACACGGTCGGGTACGGCTGCACGATCTGCATCGGCAACTCCGGGCCGCTCATCACCGAGGTGTCCGAGGCGGTCAGCAAGAACGATCTCGCCGTCACTGCGGTGCTCTCCGGCAACCGTAATTTCGAGGGCCGCATCAGCCCCGAGGTGAAGATGAACTACCTCGCCTCACCCCCGCTCGTCGTGGCGTACGCGCTCGCTGGCTCGATGCACTTCGACTTCGAGACCGACCCGCTCGGCCAGGATCCGGACGGCAACGACGTCTTCCTCAAAGACATCTGGCCTTCGCCGGAAGAGGTCCAGGAGGTCATCAACACCTCGATCTCGCGTGAGCAGTTCATCAAGCAGTACGCGACCGTCTTCGACGGTGACGAGCGCTGGCGCAATCTCCCGACCCCCGAGGGCCCGATCTTCGAATGGAACGATGAGTCGACGTACGTGCGCAAACCCCCGTACTTCGATGGGATGACGCTCGAGCTGACGCCCGTCGAGGACATCACGGGAGCGCGGGTCATGGCGACGCTCGGGGACTCGGTCACGACCGACCACATCAGCCCCGCCGGCAGCATCAAGGCTGGGACCCCGGCCGCGCAGTACCTCGAGTCGCATGGCGTCCAGCGCAAGGACTACAACTCCTTCGGCTCGCGCCGAGGTAACCATGAGGTGATGATCCGCGGCACCTTCGCGAATATCCGACTCAAGAATCAGCTCGTCGCCCCAGTCAACAACGGCAACGTCGTCGAGGGCGGCTACACGCGTGACTTCACGCAGCCAGGTGGTCCGCAGGCCTATATTTACGACGCCTGCATGAACTACCAGGAGCAGGGCGTGCCGCTCGTCGTGTTCGGCGGCAAAGAGTACGGCTCGGGCTCGTCGCGCGACTGGGCGGCGAAGGGCACGAGCCTCCTCGGCGTGAAGGCGGTCATCACCGAGAGCTTCGAGCGTATCCACCGCTCGAACCTCATCGGCATGGGCGTCGTCCCGCTGCAGTTCCCGGAGGGACAGTCCTGGGAGTCGCTCGGCCTCGACGGCACGGAGATCGTCTCGATCGAGGGCCTCGCGCAGCTCAATGACGGGGTCACCCCCGAGACGGTGCGCGTGACGGCGGCGCCGAGCGAGTTCTCCGCACCCGGCAAGCCGGTCGTCGAATTTGACGCGGTCGTCCGGATCGACACCCCCGGTGAGGCGGACTACTACCGGAACGGCGGCATCCTGCAGTATGTGCTGCGCTCGCTCGTGAGGGCTGCCTGACGTCCACCGCGGTCGATGGTCCAGGTGATCGCGCGAGCCTGCTCGCGTCGGTCGCCGGGCCACGCGACCTCGACCGGCTCAGCGAGGCGCAGCTTGATGCGCTCGCTGCCGAGATCCGCCGCTTCCTCGTCACCGAGGTGGCGCAGACCGGGGGCCACCTGGGCCCGAATCTTGGCGTCGTCGAGCTGACGATCGCGATCCACCGGGTGTTCGACAGCCCGCGGGACGCCATCCTGTTCGACACCGGGCACCAGTCGTATGTCCACAAGCTGCTGACCGGGCGGCAGGACTTCAGTCGACTCCGCGTCGAGGGTGGCCTCTCCGGCTACCCGCAGCGCAGCGAGTCCGTGCACGACGTCGTCGAGTCCTCGCACGCGTCGAGCTCGCTGAGCTGGGCCGACGGGATCTCCCGCGCATTCAGCATGACGGGACAGGATGATCGCCGGGTCGTCGCGGTCGTCGGCGATGGCGCGCTGACCGGCGGCATGACCTGGGAGGCACTCAACAACATCTCCGACGACAACCGTCGCGGCCTCGTCATCGTCGTCAACGACAACGGACGCTCCTACGCCCCGACGATCGGCGGCATGGCCCGCTTCCTCAACGATGTGCGCACGCGCCGCTCCTACCGCTGGGCGCACAGCTCGTCGAAGCGGTTCTTCTACGCCTTCGGCGCCGCCGGGCGCGCACTGTATCGAGGAATGCGGGGGGCGACGCACGGCTTCCTCTCGCGCCTGACGAACAACGACTCGCTCTACTCGACCCTCGACATCAAGTACCTCGGGCCCGTCGACGGCCACGACATCGGCGAGCTGATCCGCGTGTTGCGGCGGGCGAAAGAGTACGGCGCCCCGGTCATCGTGCACGCGATCACGCAGAAGGGCCGCGGCTATGAGCCGGCGATCGCGGACCGGGCGGAGAAGTTCCACGCGGTCGGGCAGATCGACCCGGAGACGGGGGAGGCGCGCGAGCGTGCGAGCACGCCCGGGTGGACGAGCGTCTTCGCTGAGGAGCTGCTCGAGCTCGCCCGCGAGGACGATCGCATCGTCGGGGTGACGGCCGCGATGCTCGGCCCGACGGGCCTGCGGCCCCTCGCGGACGCCATGCCCGAGCGGGTCATCGACGTCGGCATCGCCGAACAGCACGCCGCGACCGCGGCCGCGGGGCTCGCCTTCGGCGGGCTGCACCCGGTCGTCGCGCTGTACTCGACCTTCATCAACCGGGCCTTCGACCAGGTGCTCATGGATGTCGCGCTCCACCGGGCCGGCGTCACCTTCGTGCTGGATCGCGCCGGGGTCACGGGCCCCGACGGGCCCTCGCACCACGGGCAGTGGGACCTCGCCGTGCTGCAGATCGTGCCGGGACTGCGCATTGCGGCGCCCCGTGACGCGGTGACGCTGCGGGAGGAGCTCCGGGAGGCGGTGGGGGTGCAGGATGCGCCGACGGTCCTACGCTTCCCGCGCGGCGCGGCGATCCAGGAGATCGCGGCCGTGCGGCGGACGGCGGACGGTGTCGATGTGCTCCGCGAGGCGGGCCACAAGGACGTCCTCATCGTCGCGGTCGGCGCTTTCGCCGGTCTCGGCCTCGACGTCGCGGAGCGGCTCGCGCAGCAGGGGATCGGGGCGACGGTCATCGACCCCCGCTGGGTGGTGCCGACGCAGCCCGCCGTCATCGACTTCGCCCGCGATCACCGTCTGGTCGTCACCCTCGAGGACGGTGTCCGTGTTGGCGGCGTCGGGACGCGGATTCGACAGGACCTTCGTGCCGCCGGCGTCGACACCGGCGTCGACGAGCTCGGTCTGCCAGACGAGTTCCTCGAGCACGGCTCCCGCGCATTCATCCTGGAGCGGGTCGGACTCACGGCGCAGAAGATCGCGCGCGACATCACCGCGCAGGTGCTCGGCCAGCGGCTCCCCGTCGCCCGCCCGCTGCCAGGCGAGGACACCTCGACGTCGCCGATCGTCGTGCCGGAGCGTCAGCCCGAGACCTGAGGAGCACGGGCGTCGCGGCGGAGCGCGAGCGCCGCGGTCGTCCACCAGGCGAGGGCGGCGGCGAGTCCGACCGCCACCCCGAAGCCGAGCACGGTCGGCAGCAGGCCGATGGCGTCGCCGCCGAAGCTCCAGGCGCCCATGACGAGCCCCGCGACGAGGACGCCGACGCCGAGGCCCCAGGCGCCGTGGGCGAGGGCATGGACACCGCGTCGCGGATTCCGGCGCAGCCCGAGACCGATCCCGAGGGCGACGAGTGCGGCGGGCACGAGGGCGGCTGCTCCCCATGTCGCCGAGGGCAGGAGCATGAAGGCCCAGAGCGACAGCGTGCCGAGGAGCACCTCAGGATCCTCGACGATCCCGCCGATGCGGTCGGGATGCAGGATGCCCCCGGCAAACATGACGAGGAACGGGATGATCGTCAGCGGCAGGAAGTAGACGTAGGTGAGTAGGGCGCCACGGATGAACTCCCACGCGGTGAACGCCATCGGCCGCTCGGCGGTGCGCGGACTGGTCACCGCCCTACGTTAGCGCGTGACCGGGACCGTGCGGGATGGGTCAGTCGATGCCGCGGATCGGTGGGGCGTGGAACGTGTGCCCCGTCACCCGCTCGGATGCGCCGACCCGGTCAAGGTACGGCGTGACCCCGCCCATCTGGAAGGGCCAGCCCGCGCCGGTGATGACGGCGAGGTCCACGTCCTCGGGGGCGCTGACGATGCCCTCGTCGAGGATGCGCTGCACCTCGTCGGCGAGGCCGTCCTCGATCTTGCGCCGGAGTGCGTCGGCGGTGAACGGCGTCGAGCCGGGGCGCCGGTGCTTCGCGACGATCTCTCTCGCGAGCTTCGAGATGCCGGTGACCTCGCCCTTGTCGTTCTTGTCGACGAGCGTGCCGCGATCGGCAAGCTCGGCGAGCGCGGGGGACGCGCTGTAGCGGTCGGGGAACGCACGGGCGTGTGTGTCGAGCACGTGCTGCCCGACCTTGAGCCCGACGAGGTCGAGGAGCACGAAGGGGTCCATCGGGAAGCCGAAGGGTCGCTGCGCCTCGACGACCGTCTCGAACGGGGTGCCGGACTCGACGGCCTCCATCGCGTCGGAGAAGAGCCGGGTGAGCAGGCGGTTGACGACGAAGCCGGTGCCATCGCCCGTGATGACCGCGGTCTTCTTGAGCTGCTGTGCGACCGACATTGCCGTCGCGAGGGCCTCATCCGAGGTCTTCGGTGCCTTGACGACCTCGACGAGCGGCATGACCGCGACGGGGTTGAAGAAGTGGAAGCCGACGAGCCGTTCGGGGTGCGCCAGCTTTGCACCGATCTCGTCGACCGACAGCGAGGAGGTGTTCGTCGCGAGGATCGCCTCGGGGGCGATGAACGGCTCGATCTCGGCGAAGACCTGCTGCTTCACCTCGGTCTCCTCGAAGACGGCCTCGATGACCCAGTCGGCCTGGGCGAAGTCCGCCTTGTCGGTCGTGCCGGTGACGAGCCCCTTGAGCTTGTTGAGGTCATCGCTGACGAGCCGACCCTTCGCGTGCAGGGTCTCGAGCTCGCCGTGGATGTAGCTGATCGCCTTGTCGATGCGTGCCTGGTCGAGGTCGGTGATGACGACGGGGACCTGGAGGCGCCGGACGAAGAGGAGCGCGAATTGCTGCGCCATGAGGCCAGCGCCGATGACACCGACCTGCTGCACACGTCGCGCGAGTGCCTTGTCGGGGGCGCCGGCCGGTCGCTTCCCCCGCTTCTGCACGAGGTTGAAGGCGTAGATGGACGCCGCGAACTGGTCGCCGGCAATGAGCTCGCTCAGCGCCGCATCCTCCGCCTGGAAGCCCTCGGCCTTCGATCGCTTCGCTGACTTCTCGATGAGGTCGAGGGCGCGATACGGCGCCTCGGCGATCTTGCCGATCTTCGACTCGAGCGTCTTGCGGGCGATGTTGATCGCGATCGGCCACTTGACGGTGCGCTCGACGAGTCCAGGCTCGTTGGGGCGCTCGACCTTGATGTCACCGCCGAGCACGCCGTCGGCCCATTTCAGTGAGTCCTCAAGGAAGTTGATCGGCTCGAAGAGCGCATCGGCGATGCCGAGCCGGTGCACGTCAGCACCGCGCAGGGTGCGCTGGCGCAGCGGGTTCGTCAGGATCACCTCGAGCGCGTGCTCGATCCCGATGAGCTTCGGCAGCAGCGTGGCGCCGCCCCAGCCGGGGACGAGCCCGAGGAAGGTCTCGGGCAGCGCGGCGGCGGGGATCGCCGCATTCACCGTCCGGTAGTCGCAGTTGAGCGCGATTTCGAGCCCGCCGCCGAGGGCGAGCCCATTGATGAATGCGAAGCTCGGCACGCCCGTCTCGGTCAGCTTCGCGTACACGCGGTGGCCGAGCTGCGCGATGCGCAGCGCCTGCTCCTTCGTTGTCAGGTGCTCGATCTGCGAGAGGTCGGCGCCGGCGGCGAGGTGGAACGGCTTGCCGGTGACGGCGATCGCGTCGATCTCGCCGCCCGCGGCCCGCCCGGCGAGTGCGTCGAGAACGCCCTCGAGCTCGGTGAGGGTGACTGGGCCGAGGGTGTTGGGCCGGGTATGGTCTTTCCCGTTGTCGAGCGTGATGAGCGCGAGCCGACGGCCGCTGGGCAGCACCACATCACGGACGTAGGAATGCGTGACGACGTCCTCCGCGTCGGGGCCGAGCAGCAGCGAGAAGTCGATGCCGTCGTACTGTGCGGAGACCTTCCGGGCCTTCGCCATGGTCAGTCCTTCTTGCCGTCGTAGTGCGGGTTCTCCCAGATGACGGAGCCACCCTGCCCGAGCCCGACGCACATGGCGGTGAGGCCGTAGCGCACCTCCGGGTGCTCCTCGAACTGGCGCGCGAGCTGGATCATGAGGCGTACGCCGGAGGAGGCGAGCGGGTGGCCGACCGCGATGGCACCGCCCCAGAGGTTCACCCGGGGGTCGTCGTCAGCGATGCCGAAGTGGTCGAGGAGGGAGAGGACCTGGACGGCGAAGGCCTCGTTGAGCTCGAAGAGCCCGATGTCATCGATCGTCAGACCCGCCTTGCGGAGCGCCTTCTCGGTCGACGGCACGGGGCCGAGGCCCATGACCTCGGGTTCGACGCCGGCGAACGCGAAGGACACGAGCTTCATCTTCGCGCCGAGGCCGAGCTCCCGCGCCTTCCGCTCGGAAGCGATGAGCGAGATCGTCGCGCCGTCGGTGAGCGGGGAGGAGGTCGCCGCGGTGACCCGGCCGTGCGGACGGAACGGGGTCTTCAGGTCGCGGATGCCCTCGAGCGTCGTCTCGGGGCGCATCGTCTCGTCGCGCGTCGCCAGCCCCCAGCCCGCCTCGGACTGGATGGCGACGGGGATGAGGTCGGGCTGGATCTTGCCGGCCTCGTAGGCCGCGGCCGCCTTGTGCTGTGAGGCGACGGCGAATGCGTCAGCGCGCTCCTTGGTCAGTTGCGGGAAGCGGTCGTGGAGCCGCTCGGCCGTCGCACCCATGTTGAGCGCGTCGGGGTCGACGAGGCCCTCGCTGATGAAGCGCGGGTTGGGGTCGGCGTAGGAGAAGTCGAGCGGGTGGCGCCCCATGTGCTCGACACCGCCGGCGAGGGCCAGGTCGATGGCGCCGAAGGCGATGTGCCCGGCGACGGTGGAGACGGCGGTCATCGCACCGGAGCACATCCGGTCGATCGAGTAGCCCGGCACGGACTTCGGCAGGCCCGCGAGGATCGCGGCAGAGCGACCGAGGGTGAGGGCCTGGTCGCCGACCTGGATGGTCGCGGCGATCGCGACGTCCTCGATGAGCTCTCGGGGGAGGTCGGGGTGACGCTCGAGCAGGCCGACCATCGCCTTGACGACGAGGTCGTCGGCGCGGGTGCCCCAGTACTGGCCTTTCTCGCCGGCGCGTCCGAATGGGGTGCGGACCCCATCGACGAAGACGACTTCGGTACGTTCGGCCACGATGCCTCCAAGCTCATGAGTACGGGGCGCTGGGGGAGCGCTCGATTCGATGCTATGCCCGGCCGCTGACGTCCGCGATCGGGCTGACGGATCCTACGAAGTGGCGTCGTCACCTTCCGGGGCGGCTTGGGCCGCCTCGACAAAGGAGTCTGCGATCGGCTGTGCGGTCGCCGCAACCTGCCAGTCCCGCGCGCCGAGGGTGCGGAGCGCCTCGGCGATCTGCGCCGCGTCGGCCGGGGCCGGCGGCTCCCAGGCAATGCGCCGAAGGTAGTCGGGGGTGAGGAGATTCTCGACCGGGAGCTCGAGCTCCTCGGCGACCGCGGCGACCGCAGGCTTCGCCGCGGCGAGCCGGGCAGCGGCCTCGGGGTGCCGCTCCGCCCACGCGCGTGGCGGCGGGATGGCGTCCCCCGGTCCACGGGGTGCGGGCAGGTCATCGGTGGTCCGGCCGCGTTCGATCGCGGCCCACCAGCGGTCGAGCTGGCTGCGTGAGGCACGTCCGTTGAATTCTTTGAGGCTCGCAAGGGCGCGCTTCGATTCGGGCGCGGCGCGCACCGCGGCGACGAGTGAGGCGTCCGGTACGAGCCGGCCCGGCGCCGTGTCCGTCTCGCGGGCGTAGGCGTCGCGGGCGAGCCAGAGCTCGCGGGCGATCGCGAGACCCCGGCTGCCGCGCACGGTGTGGAGCCCGCTGAGGCGGCGCCAGGGCTCGGCGCGCACGGGGGTGAGGTCGCGTTTGAGCACGGCCTGGAACTCCTGCTCGGCGATCGGCACCTTCCCCGTCGCGTCGAGTTGCTCGGCGAGTCGGTCGCGGACGTCGACGAGGAGCTCGACGTCGAGCGCGGCATAGTCGAGCCAGGCCTGGGGCAGTGGCCGGGTCGACCAGTCGGCGGCGGAGTGTGCCTTCGCGAGATGAATGCCGAGGAGCTCTTCGACGACGGTGCCGAGTCCGACGCGCGGCATGCCGAGCAGCCGGGCAGCGAGCTCGGTGTCGAAAATCCGTTGTGGGTCGATGCCGACCTCACGAAGGCAGGTGAGGTCCTGCGTGGCGGCGTGCAGCACCCATTCCTCGTCGATGAATTCGCGGTGCAGCTCACCGAGTTCGCCGAGCGCCGGGGGGTCGAGCAGGTGGGTGCCGCCCCCGCGGCGGAAGAGCTGGATGAGGTACGCGCGCTGTGAGTAGCGGTAGCCGGAGGCGCGCTCCGCGTCGATCGCGATGGGACCGTCGCCACCGGCGAGGGTCTCGAGCACGCGGTGGTAGGCGGCACGGTCGTCAACGACCGTGCGCGGTTCCTCAGCGGCCATGCGCCAGTCGCTGCGCGTCGAGGCTGGCGACGCCTTCATCGAGTGGGAGGCCGGCGAGCATGCAGAGGAAATCGCTCCACGCCTCGAGGTGCACGCCGAGGTCCGCACGGTCCGGGGTCCACGATGCCCGGAGCTCGATCTGGGCACCCTGGCCTTCGCCGGCGAGTCCGCCGAATCCGGTCGACAGCACGGTCGTCGCAGTGCCGCTCGCCGCGTGGTGGGTGGCACCGCGGCCGGCGAGCGCATCGACGAGCCACGACCATGCGACCTCGGGCAGGACGGGGTCCGAGCCGATCTCCCGGTCGAGTGGCGCCTGGGCGTAGCTGATGACTCGGTACGCGCCGTCCCACGCATCCGGCATTGTCGGATCGTGGAGCACGATGAACCGCCCGACCCCGAGCTCGGAATCGATGCCGTGCTGCCGGGGGTGCACGTTGGCGGCGAGCGCGTAGGCGTGCGGGGCAAGCCCGTCGGGCGCCGTGATCTCCTGCAACTCGAGATCGCGTCGCGGCACCGCGGCGCGAATCGAGTCGAGCGCAGTGCCCCAGTCGTTCACCCATTCAGACTACGATCAGGCTTCGTGGCAGGGGACCAGGCACGCCGCACCGGGCTTGTCGCCGCAGGCGCGACGCTCGGACTCGTCGCGCTATCAGTTGGTGGGGTGTTCGCGCGCCTCGTTGCCGGTGCGCGGGACCTCGTGACGCCGCCGCGGCCGTGGCGATCCGGCCGACTGCTCGCGATCGGCGACGGCGAGGTGACCCTCACGAGGACGGCGGAGACCGCGCTGCCCGGCCGCTACGGCATGTGGACGGACGACGACCGCGGCTACGCGAAGGTCGGCCGCGTGATCCGGACGGACGCGCGGACGGTGACCCGGGAGCTCCTCGCGATCGAGGCGGAGCCGTGGGTGCCGGGCCTCGTCGTGCGGATGGGCGCCGCGTACTACCGCTCGCCGGCCGAGCTCGGTGTGCCGGTCGAGGAGGTCACGATTCGGACGCCGCTCGGCCCCGCGCCGGCCTGGTGCGTTCCGGCCGCGTCTCCGACGGAGGAATGGGCGATCCTCGTCCACGGCCGGGATGCGCAGCGCTGGGAGACGATCCGAGCGGTGCCGATGCTCCGTGCGGCGGGGCTCACCTCGCTCATCGTCAGCTACCGCAATGACCCGGGCGCCCCGAAGGCCCCCGACGGCAAGTACCACCTCGGCGATCGAGAGTGGTACGACGTCGAGGCGGCGATCGCCTACGCGCTCGCCTCGGGTGCGACCCGCATCACCCTCATGGGGTGGTCGATGGGCGGTGGCACGGTGCTGCAGACCTTACGTCGCTCGCCGCTGGCCGGCACCGTCCACCGGGTCATCCTCGACTCGGCAGCCATCGAGTGGCGAGCCATTATCCGCCGCATCCTCGACGACCGGGCCGTGCCCGCATTCCTCCACCCGGTGTATCGGGCGCTGCTGACGACCTCGCGGGGCGCCGCACTCGTCGGACTCGACGAGCCGATCGACCTCGACCGACTCGACAGCATCGCGGGCGCTGCCGAGCTCAGCGTGCCGATGCTCGTCCTGCACTCCAGCGCGGACAGCGTCGTCCCGATCGAGGTCGCCCGTGCGCTCGCGGCGGCCCGCCCCGACCTCGTCGAGCTGCAGGTCTTCGAGGGGGCCGGCCACGTCCGGCTGTGGAACCGTGACGAGGCGCGCTACGAGGCGGCCATCGGCGACTGGCTCGCCCGCACCCAGCGGGCGTAGAGGGTCGACTGCTCATCGATGAGCAGTCGCTCGAGCCGGACCGGCACGGCGGCGAAGGGGGCGTCGCCGAGTGTCGGCAGCGTCGACGCGGTGAGCACCGGCGCCGTGCTCAGGCACAGCTCGTCGACGAGCCCGGCCGTGACGAGCTGCGCGGCGAGGCTCGGCCCGCCCTCGCACACGATGCTGCGATGCCCGCGTGCGCGCACCGCCGCCAGCAGGTCGCTCGGGGCAAGCCGCCCGTCCCGATCAGGGATGACGACGATGCCCGCGCCCGGCAGGCTTTCGGCCACGGCGGCCTGCGCGGCGGCAGGGCACAGCACGAGGACGCGCTCGGGGTCCGGGTCGTCGCCGATGCGGTGGCCGTCGAGCCGCCCGCTCGAGGTGACGATCGCGAGCGCCGACGTCCGTGGCGTCCGGTACCCTTCAGCGCGCACCGACTGCGCCCCAACGAGCACGAGGTCGGCCTGCTCGCGGATGACCCCGAGGAGGCGCCGGTCCAGTCGACTCGTCAGCGACTCGCTCGTGCCGTCACCGCCCTCGGCGCTGCCGGTGACGCTCGATACGAAGTTGCACCGTACCCAGTCGCGCGTCGGCGGCGCGTAGAGCTCGAGCAGTCTCGCCCGCCCCGCATCGTCGAGTGGGTCGAAGGCGAGGCCAGCCGGCACAAGCGGGGTGAGCATGGCGACCAGTATGCCCCGCGCTGTGTTGCGGGTGCCGGGCCGACGCTGGCAACATGACGTGGTCGCATGACAGGAATGCGTGGAACGGCAGGATGCACATGACCGGACGTCGAGTGGTCGTCACCGCGGGTGCTGGCGGCATCGGGCTGGCGATCGTGCGGGCGTTTGCGGCGGCCGGGGACCGGGTGCATGTCTGCGACATCGACGTCCAGGCCCTCGAACGGCTGCGCGCGGAGTTGCCCGCCGTGACGACATCGGTCTGTGATCTCGCGGATCGTGCCGCGGCCCAGGCGTTCGTCGGGGAGGCGGTCGAGGCCCTCGGCGGCATCGATGTCCTCATCAACAACGCGGGCATCGCGGGCCCCACGGCAGACGTCGCCGACCTCGACCCCGACGCCTGGGAGGCGGTGCTCGCCGTCAACCTCACCGGCACCTTCGCCGTGACGCAGCGGGCGATCCCGTACCTGCGGCAGTCCGACTCGGGCGTCGTCCTCTTCATGTCCTCACTCGCGGGTCGAGCCGGCTACCCGCAGCGCAGTCCCTACGCGACGGCGAAGCGCGGCATCCTCGGCTTCGCCGAGACCCTCGCGCTCGAGCTCGGCGGCGACGGCATCCGGGTCAACGCGATCGCGCCGGGTGCCGTGGACGGCGAGCGGGTGCGCAGCGTGCTCAGGGCGCGCGCCGAGTCGAGCGGGCGGAGCCTCGAGGAGGAGACCGCCGCGGAGCTGTCGAGCCAGGCGCTGCAGTACTTCGTCGACCCCGTGGACATCGCCGGCCTCTGCGTCTTCCTCGCCTCGGACACCGCGAAGTCGATCACGGGCCAGACGATTGCGATCGACGGCGGGCCACGCCTCGTCAAGTAGTCCCACAGCCGCGCGCCGGTAGGCTCCTGACGTGACTGTGGAGGCCGCCGAGAGCATCTGCTCGCGCTTTCCCAGGCTGAGCGGCGAAGAACTGCTCGCGGTGCTCGTGCCGCCCCGGCAGTTCGCGACGGCCTCGCTCGACACCTACCGCCCGGATCCCGACTACCCATCGCAGGCCGCCGCGGTCGACCGGGTCCGCGCATTCCTCGCCGGTCCGAAAGCCGCCGGTGGCTTCTTCAGCCGCCGCAGGTCCGAGCCCGCCAAGCCGGGGATCTACCTCGACGGTGGGTTCGGGGTCGGCAAGACGCACCTGCTCGCCGCGGCCTGGCACGCGACGAAGGGTCGCAAGTACTTCGGCACCTTCATCGAGTACACGGCGCTCGTCGGGGCGCTCGGCTTCCAGACCGCGGTGGAGGTCCTCCGGGGCACGAAGCTGCTGTGCATCGACGAGTTCGAGCTCGACGATCCGGGCGACACCCGGCTCATGAACCGGGTGCTCGGCGAGCTCGCGGCGACCGGCACGCGGATCGCGGCGACGAGCAACACCCCGCCGCAGGCGCTTGGCGAAGGCCGCTTCGCCGCGCAGGACTTCCTCCGCGAGATCGATGCGCTCGCGAGCCGCTTCGAGACCGTCCGCATCGACGGCCTCGACTACCGCCGTCGCGACACCGCGGAGCACGCCGTCGTCACGGACCAGGTCGCCGCGGTGCTCGAGCAGATCCCGGGCCGGACCGCGCTCGACCCCTTCGACAGCCTGCTCGACCACCTCGCGCAGATCCACCCCGCCTACTACGTCGCGCTCGTCCGGGACCTCGATGCGATCGGGCTCACCGCGGTGCACCCCTTCGCCAATCAGACCGACGCACTCCGATTCGTCGCCTTCGTCGATCGGCTGTACGACGCCCGCATTCGTGTCGTCGCTAGCGGCACCCCGCTCGACGAGATCTTTCCCGAGGAGATGCTCGCCGGCGGGTACCGCAAGAAGTACCTGCGGGCGATCTCCCGCCTCGTCGCGCTCACCGGCATGGACGAGTCCGCCGCGGACTGAGGAGGAATGCGGCGGCCGCGTCCGGCGCCCCGAAACGTGATGTTCACCCCCGCGCCCAGCATGTAACACGCGCGAAACGCTCCACGCACCACCCCGGAAACACTCGCCGCGGAGACTTGGCGCCACACCGCAGTGGTTCGCAGCACGACCCCACCGGGGTCGGGGACCGCGGCCGTGAGCGAGGACGAGGAGCGGTACTGATGGAACTCACCCCATCCAGCATTTGGATCGTGACGAGCGCGGCGCTCGTGCTGTTCATGACCCCGGGACTGGCGTTCTTCTACGGCGGACTCGTCCGGGCGAAGAGCGTCGTGAGCATGCTCATGCTCAACTTCAGCGCGATCGCGCTCATCGGCGTGCTCTGGATCCTCTTCGGGTACAACGTCTATGCGGGGGCTGGCGGCGATGACGCCTACTTCGAGGGCGCCCGGGTGCTCGTACCCGGCTTCGCGGGCAACCCGTTCGCGGGCTTCCCGCCGGGCATCGACTACATCGACGTCGCCTTCGGGGCGACGTTCGCGATCATCACGACCGCGCTCATCTCCGGGGCGATCGCGGACCGGGCGCGCTTCGGCTCGTGGCTCATCTTCGCCGGCGTCTGGGCAGCGCTCGTGTACTTCCCCGTCGCCGGCTGGGTGTGGGGCGGCGGCTGGATCCAGACACTCGACCTGGGTGGGTTGCACGTCATCGACCTCGCCGGCGGCACCGCCGTCCACATCAACGCGGGAGCGGCCGCGCTTGCGCTCGCACTCGTGCTCGGCAAGCGCATCGGCTTCGCGAAGGGCGCGCACCAGCCGCACAACGTCCCCTTCGTGCTCCTCGGCGCGGCGATCCTGTGGTTCGGCTGGTTCGGGTTCAACACCGGCCTTTCCGGCGACACCGGCAGTCTCGGCCTCAGCTTCATCAACACGATCGGGGCCCCGGCGGCCGCGATCATCGGCTGGCTCCTCGTCGAGAAGCTCAAGGACGGCAAGCCGACCGCTGTCGGCGCCGCATCCGGGGCTGTCGCGGGCCTCGTTGCGATCACCCCGGCGGCGCTCGACCTCGACCCGCTGTGGGCGATCGTGCTGGGCCTTGCCGCCGGTGCCGTGTCGGCCCTGGCGATCGAGCTCAAGTTCAAGTGGGGCTTCGACGACTCGCTCGACGTCGTCGGGATCCACCTCGTCTCGGGCATGCTCGGCACGCTCTGGCTCGGGCTCTTCGCGAATGCGGAGCGCGGCCTGCTCATGGGCGGCGGACTTGAGCAGCTGGCGCTGCAGGCGATCGGCGCCTTCGCGGTCGCGATCTACTCCTTCGTCATCGCTTTCGTCATCGGGACCATCATCGAGAAGACCATCGGGTTCCGGGTGAAGAACGAGGACGAGCTCGCCGGTATCGACGTCGCGGTGCACGGCGAGGCGGGCTACGCGCTCGTCGACTGAGGGGCACGCCCGCGAACGTCGGACGAATGCGCGGCAGCAGGATGAATCCACCCGGACTCTCCTGCTGTCGCGCTTTGCTCCTGCGCTGGTAGCGTCGTGACGAGCGGCTCGATGGTGACCGCAGCGGGTGATATTCGGGGGAGTGGGGATGGCGAAGCCGAGCGTGGGGGAGCGCTTCCGGTACTGGTTCGACAACTGGATGTCGAAGGGCACGGTGGCGATCATGCTGCTGCTGGGCCTCGCGACCCTCGCATTCGTCACGATCCTCGGTGTCGTCTCGTGGATCGTGCTGAAGGCGCTGCCGGACAATCTCAGTCCCGATCCGGGGGACGACCCGATCGACATGATCTGGCTGAGCCTCATGCGCACCCTCGACCCGGGGACGATGGGCGCCGATCAGGGCTGGTGGTTCCGCATCCTGATGCTGCTCGTCACGATCGGCGGCCTCGTCATCGTCGCGAGCCTCATCGGCATCGTCTCCGGCGCATTCGACGGCAAGATCGAGGAGCTGCGCAAAGGCCGCTCGAGCGTCATCGAGAACGACCACAGCGTCATCCTCGGCTGGAACCGCAAGATCTTCACGGTGATCGCCGAGCTGGCGACGGCCAACGAATCACGTGGACGCGCCGCGATCGTCATCCTCGCGGACAAGAGCAAAGTGGAGATGGAGGATGAGATCCGGGCGGCAGTCGGCGCCACGGGCCGGACGAGCGTGATTTGCCGCACCGGCGACCCGAAACGCCCGGCGGACCTGGCGCTGGTGAGCCCCGGCACGGCGCGGAGCGTCATCGTGCTGGCGCCCGACGGCGCGGACGACCCGGACGCCGAGGTCCTGAAATGCACGCTCGCGCTGAGCAACAGCCCGGATCTGATGCGGGCCGGGCTGCACATCGTCGCTGAGCTGCAGCACGCCGCCTCGCTGGAGCTGGCCCGCCTCGTCACGGGCGGCAACGTGAAGTGGGTGCTGAGCCCAGACCTCATCGGCCGCATCATCGTGCAGTCCTGCCGCGGCCAGTCCGGGCTCTCCACGATCTATCAGGAGCTGCTCGACTTCGACGGCGTCGAGCTCTACCCCACCGAGCAGCCGAGTCTCGTCGGACAGAGCTTCCTTCAGGCGCAGCTCGCCTTCGCCGACTCGGTGGCGGTCGGGATCGTGCGGCACGGCGGCGGCCCCGTGCTCAATCCGCCCGCGGACACGGTCCTCGGCCACGGCGACCAGCTCATCGTCCTCGCCGAGGACGACTCCACCATCAAGCTGGCGGTCCCCGGTCGCCCGGGTGCCTGCGAGGTGGAGCTGCTGCCGCGCGCGGCCCCGGACCCCGAGCATTTCATCGTCCTCGGGTCGAGCGAAGCGCTCCCGTCGATGCTCCACGAGCTGGACACCTACGTGGTCGCCGGCTCAACGATCCAGATCGTCACGCAGCAGCCGGTGCCCGACCTCCCCGCCTGCCACAACCTGACGGTGACCGTCACCCAGGCCGACCACTCGCTCGGCGCGGTGCTGGCGGGGCTCGGCATCGCGGCGCATCACCAGATCATCGTGCTTGCGGAGGGCCGCTTCATCGACCCGAGGCGGGCCGATGACCGGACACTGTTCACGCTCCTCCAGCTGCACGGCCTGTCGGAGGACGGCGCACGACCCCGGATCGTCTCAGAGATGCTCGACGATGAGAACCGCGCGCTCGCGGTCGTCGCCGAGGTCGACGACTTCGTGGTGAGCGGCCGGTTTGTCGCGCTCGCCCTTGCCCAGATTGCCGAGAATGCGCGTATTGCGGAGGTCTTCGAGGAGTTGTTCTCCGCGACCGGCAACGGGATCTCCCTCCGGGACGCGGCCGACTACGTTCCGCCGGGACGCTCGAGCGACTTCTACTCCGTGCTCGCGGTCGCCGCCCGCCGTGGCGAGACCGCGATCGGGTACCGGGTCGCCGCGCACGCCCGGGACCCCGAGCGCCGCTACGGCATCGTCCTCAACCCGCTCAAGGCGGACCGCATCGACTTCGCGCCCGGTGACGCGTGCATCGTGCTCGCCCGTGACTGATCGCAGCGTGCCTCACGGGGCGGTGCACTCTGCCGGGAGCGTCACCACCCCTGCGGCGTCCTCGTGCTCGTCGATGAGGATCCACTCGTCGAGGTCGGGGTCGTAGAGGTTCTGCACGCCGAAGTGCAGCAGCTGCCGGAGCCGCGTCGAGTCGTCGACGTCGGTGTAGACATCGCCGGCCATGACTGGCAGTCGCAGCGGCGCCCCGTCCGGGCCGTCGAGCAGCTCCGGCGGCAGGTCGATCACGCCGACCGAGCGGAAGTGGTGCACCTCGTGGTCCCCGTCCTCGCGGTGCAGCGTCTCCCGACCGGCGTAGCTCGCCCCGGCCAGCGCGGTGTTGAGCTCATCGACCGTGAACGCGCCCACGTGCGAGCACGGCATCCGCGCGATCCCCGGCCAGGTGTAGGTCAGGGTGTAGAGCTCGCCGTCGACGATGAGATTGGTGAAGTGGATCGGCTCGCCCGCGCCGCCCGCGACCATCTGGAAGTCCCCACCGGCCCCTTGCCACGTGAACGGCACCTCGACGCCCAGGTCCGGCACGACGTAGCGGCCCGCCCAGCTGAAGTCGTCAGGGATGCGCGGGGGAGCGGGCCAGTCGCTGCGGTCCGGTGCGAACGACGGATCGATGGACTGCGCGGGCGGCGGCGGGGGGACGGCCGCACAGCCCGCACTGGCGAGCAGCACTATGCCGATGAGCGAGGCGAGCGCACGCATTCGTCCCCCTCCTCTCCACTCTGGCGGAGTCTCTCGCCAGATGGCGTGCCGACGCGCACGCGGCGAGCGGTGCGGGATAGTGGGCGATACCGGACTCGAACCGATGACCTCTTCGGTGTGAACGAAGCGCGCTACCAACTGCGCCAATCGCCCGCAGGGATCAATCTTGCCACACGACACGCGTGTGACTGGTTTGGTCGTGACCCCAGGTTTCGGGTAATGTGGTCGGGCACCTGGGAGACCGGTTGTGATTGCGGATGTGGCGCAGTGGTAGCGCATCACCTTGCCAAGGTGAGGGTCGCGAGTTCGAATCTCGTCATCCGCTCGAGGATGGTTTCTGAACCTCTCGGGGCCCGAAGATTCGTCGACGGGCACCACGGTGGCGTGGCCGAGCGGCTAGGCACCGGCCTGCAAAGCCGTTTACACGGGTTCGAATCCCGTCGCCACCTCACGGTCGC
>DATMFQ010000023.1:0-18831 GCA_035556075.1 Microbacteriaceae bacterium
GGGGCGACAGGATTTGAACCTGCGGCCTCCCGCTCCCAAAGCGGGCGCTCTACCAAGCTGAGCTACGCCCCGCTTACCGACGCACAAGTCTAGCGGACCTGTCGGCCCGAGATCGCCGGGCAAGCATCCGCACGTGGTGCGTGCCGCGGTAGGCTGTCCGTCGGTCTCGCGCGCGAGGCCGCGGGGCGGTAGCTCAATGGTAGAGCCTCAGTCTTCCAAACTGATTACGCGGGTTCGATTCCCGTCCGCCCCTCTCCGTCGTCTACTCGTTCCTCACCTCGAGGACCCCACGGACACGCTGCGGCTGCGCGAAGTACTGAGAAAAGCACGAAGTACTGAAGAATGCGGCGGCAGGGCCCGTACCCCACGCATTCCTCAGTACTTCGCACAGCCCGACCCAGCTCTAGGGCGCTCCTCAGCTCCTGGTTCCGCCAGGGCCGGGCAGGACGCCTCACCGGACGGGTCGCGGCAGCCGCCGACCCAAGCGACCTGCTCCGGGAGGTGCGCGCAGTCGCCGACGGCACGATCGCCGACCTGCTCACGCCGGAGGAACTCAACGAAGTCTTGCTGCGAAGCGCCCACCGGGAGGCACTCGCGGTCCGCGCTCACGCTCGTCTTCGACGTCGCGTGAGGCCTCCCCGCGGCGTCGGCGGACCGGCCGCCGCCGTTGCGCGAACGACATGAAGCTGATCTACTTGGCGGCGGGGCCTCGACGAGGTAAAGGGGTGGGGCATGAGCGAGGGTGTCGGAGCCGCGCGGTCAACGCTCTGGGCTAGATTCCGTGGAAGCAAGGCTTTTCTCCCCGCCACGATCGCAGTGCCGACCATGCTATTCATGGGCGGCGGCATCGGCAGCTACGCCGCCTGGGACGCGACTCGGATCGATGTCCCCCTCGCCGTCGGCCAGGAGCTGCCCTCCGGCACGGAGCTGCTCGAGCGGTTCGGGCTCGCAGTCGAACCAGTGGCGGTGTCCGATACGCGGCTCGACCCCGCGTGTTACTCGATCAGCGAGCAAAGTGTGCCTGCCGGCACACGAGTCGTGCCGGAGGACACCCTGATCGCGCTCACGATCGAGCCACGGTCATTGCCGATGCCGCGCGTCGTCGGCAAAAGCCTTGCGGACGCCGAGTCGGAACTGCTGACCAACTGTCTTCACACCGAGGTGCTGAACGCGTGGTGCCTGCCTGCTCGCTTCTCCGGCCCTACTGAGTCGCTGACGTCAAGAAGCCTGCAGACCGAGACAGGGTTCACCTTCGTCGCCTCCACCGGCCGACTCGAGCATCCGTCACTGGATCCGAGTCCAACGTGGCCGGTGTGCGAGCAACGCGCCAGGCCCGCGACTGAGCTACCTGCCGGGTCCACGGTCGAGGTAGCGCTGACGGTGCCCCTCACCACCGTGCCGACCACCGAGGCGAGCATGCTTGAGGACGCACTTGCTGCACTCCGCATCACGACCGATGGCTGTGTGCTCGAGCCCAGGGTCACGGCGATATTCGAGCCAGACCCGACCGCGCTGCGTGGCATCAGTCTGCCGCCTGCCGCCGAGATGGCTCGGTGGGAGGTGGTCTCGCTCAAGCCCGCCACCACGCATGCGGTTCTCTGTGGCAGCGAGGTCGTCGTCGAAGTCGCCTGGCCTCCGACGACGATGCCCACCTTGCTCGGACTCAACCACGTCGGGCAGTCCGTCCAGTCCGACACCGCCGCAACAGCGACGTTGAAGGCCGCGAATCTCAAGGCGAGTTGTTCTGGTACCGGCACGGTGACCCGCCAGGTCCCTGAGGCGGGAACACCCACCCCGATTGGTACCGCCGTGACATGCGTCGCCGAGGTCGTGGTGCCGAGCATTGTGGGGCTCGAGCTTGCGACTGCGGCTTCCGCCCTGTCCTCCGCCGGAGTGACCGGAGGGTGCACCGGGTCGGGGATCGTAGTATCGCAAACCCCACAAGCGGGGAGCGTGCTCACCGGGACGCAGCGGGTCACGTGCGAAGCCAAAGTGCCGCAGCCGGTGATTCCGTTCGTCGGCGGCAGCACTGCCCACTATGCGAACTGCTCGGAGGCGCGAGCCGCCGGCGTAGCGCCGATCTACCGGGGAGAGCCCGGGTATCGGTCCGGTCTCGACCGGGACAACGACGGGATCGCCTGCGAGTGAGTCGCGCCACGGATAGGATGCCGCCATGGAGATCCTGAAGAACATCGTGCTCGCCCTGCACATCATCGGTGTCGCGGCGCTGCTCGGCGGTGTGCTTTACCAGATCAAGGCGATGCGGGCCGGTGAGGCGCGGGTGCTCCCCGCCATCATGCACGGCGCCTGGACCATGCTCGTCACCGGGCTCATCCTCGTCGGCTTGCAATACCCGCTCGGCCTCGGTGACGACCTCAACAACACGAAGATCGCGGTCAAGCTCGTCATCCTCATCGCCATCGTCGTCATCGGACTCGTGCACCGCAAGAAGACGCCGGTCCCCGGCTGGGTGCTCCCCACCCTCGGTGTCCTGACCACCGCCAACGTCGTCATCGCCACCGTGTGGCACTGACGACTCGCCGTCACCGACGCCCCGATCCGGTTCGTCCGGGTCGGGGCGTCGTGCATCCGAAGCCAGTCGCGCTGCTCCTGCAGGTGGCCCTATTGGCGTAATTGCGATTATGGTTAGTTACTAACCGATATAGCGATAAGGATTCCAATGCGCGCGCGAACCTGGCTCCGAGCGATCGTCCCGGCATTCATCATCCTTGCCTGGCTCGCCGCCGCGGGCGTCGGCGGACCCTACTTCGGGAAAGTGGGGGAGGTCGCCAAGAACGATCCGGCGGCATATCTGCCGAGCAGCGCGGAGGCGACGCAGGTGCAGCAGCAGCTCGGCGCATTCCTCGGCGAGGATGCGCTGCCGGCGGTCGTACTCTTCGTCGGCACGGGACCCCTCACGCACGCGCAGCTCGACGAGATCGGCGCGGTCGTCGATCTGCTCGGCGAGCAGGAAGGCCTCGGCGGGGCGCCGAGCCCGGCGCTCAGCTCGGAGGACGGGATCGCCGCTGAGGTCTTCCTCACGGTCCAGACCGACGAACCGGTCGGCAAGATCATCGAGCAGCTGCGGACCACGATCGCGGCCAACCCCATCGCCGGCGTCGATGTCTACGTCACCGGGCCCGCAGGGCTGAGCGGCGACCTCATTGCCGCATTCACCGGCATCGACGGGCTCCTCCTCGCGGTCGCGCTCGGCGCGGTGCTCATCATCCTCATCCTCGTATATCGCTCGCCGCTACTGCCACTGCTCGTCCTCGCGACGAGCGTCTTCGCGCTGTGCGCCGCGCTGCTGACGGTGTGGTGGCTCGCGAAGTCGGAGGTCTTCCTCCTCAACGGGCAGATCCAAGGCATCCTCTTTATCCTCGTCATCGGTGCGGCCACCGACTACGCCCTGCTCTACGTCGCCCGATACCGAGAGGCGCTCGCCGCCGACCCCGATCGTCTCCGCGCGACGAAGGCCGCATGGCGCGGCGCCTGGGAGCCGATCGTCGCCTCGGGCGGCACCGTCATCGCCGGGCTCCTCTGCCTGCTACTCAGCGACCTCGAGTCCAATCGCGGTCTCGGACCGGTCGCGGCGATCGGCATCGGGTTCGCGATGCTCTCGGCGCTCACCCTGCTGCCGGCACTCCTGTACCTCGCTGGCCGGGTCGCGTACTGGCCGGCGCGTCTCGTCGCGAGCCCCGATGGCATGCCAACGAAGGGTATCTGGTCGAAGATTCCCGCGTTCGTCGCCAAGCGGGCCCGTCCCGTCTGGATCATCGCCGTCGTCCTCCTTGGCCTCGCCGGGCTCGGCATGCTTCGGCTCGACGCGAACGGGGTCGCCTCAAGCGAGCTCGTCCTCGGCACGCCGGAGGCGAGCACCGGGCAGGAGCTGCTCGCCGAGCACTTCCCCGGGGGCTCAGGCGCCCCCGTCTACGTACTCGTCGACGAATCTGCGCTGCGGGACACGGCCAATGTCCTGCTCGGCACCGCCGAGATCGCGTCGGTATCAGTCGTCACCGCCGACTCGCCAAGTGGGACCGCGCCGGTCACCTCAGACGGCGTCATGGCGATCGGCGCGCCCGGCACCGAACCACCGGCGCCCACCGTCGTCGACGGTCGGGTGCTGTTGCAGGGCACCCTCGACGTCGCCGCGGACAGCACCGAGGCGACGACCCTGATCACTCTGCTTCGCGCGGAGCTCGGCGAGGGCGCGCTCATCGGGGGGACGACCGCGGTCGCCCTCGACACGGATACTGCGTCGATCCACGACCGCACCCTCATCATCCCGGTCGTGCTGCTCGTCGTCCTCGTTATCCTCGCGCTGCTGCTGCGGTCGATCGTCGCGCCGCTCATCCTCATCGCGACGGTCGTGCTCTCGTTCGCCGCGACGATGGGTATCGCCGCCTGGGTGTTCCAGGACGTCCTCGGGATGCCCGGCGCGGATCCGGCGGTACCGCTGTACGGCTTCGTCTTCCTCGTCGCACTCGGCATCGACTACAACATCTTCCTCATGAGCCGCGTCCGGGAGGAGGCGCTCGTGCACGGCGCGCGGCTCGGCATGCGCCGCGGGCTCGGCATCACCGGCGGCATCATCACCTCGGCGGGCCTCGTGCTCGCCGCGACGTTCGCCGCGCTCGCGGTGCTGCCGATCCTGTTCCTCGTGCAGCTCGCATTCATCGTCGCCTTCGGCGTGCTGCTCGACACGATCATCGTGCGCTCGCTGCTCGTGCCCGCGATCGGGCAGGAGCTCGGCCGCAGGCTGTGGTGGCCGTCGACACGGATCCACTGACGCGGCGGCGCGACCGCGCCGCCACAGGTCAGATCCGCACGCCCGGCAGCCTCCCCGCCTGCGCGAACCACGATCGCAGTCGCCCCTCGTCGAGCTCGTCATCCTGCCAGATGTCGAGGTAACGCACCTCGGGATGCTTCCCGGCCTTCGGCGGCTCGGGTTCCAGCGACGCACCGCGATGGAATGCGATCTGCACATAGTGCGTGAAGCACCGGAAGGACAGCTGCCACGTCTCCCCGTCGACCCCATAGAACGGCTGGTTCCACTTGACGGCCTTCCGGACATCAGGGATCTCCGCCTCGATGAGCTCGTCGAGGCGCTGGCCGATGGCCTGCTTCCACTCGGGCATGGCCGCGATGTAGTCGCGCACCGGACCGGGCCCGTCACCCTTCGGGATCTGCGGATTGCCGCCGGACAGGAGGCGCACGCCGTCACGCATGCGCGCCATCGTAGTCGGGCGCGCTCGCGCGGCACGCGTGCGCCGAAAGCCAAGTCCCGCGCAGCCGCCACCATTAGCATCGCCCGGGGACACGTCCGAAGGAGCACGTCGACATGAATCTCTACGCCATGCTGCAGGCCCGCGCCGACGAGGGCAGGCCGGTCCGCGCCGGGCTCATCGGGACCGGCAAGTTCGGCGCGATGTTCCTCGCACAGGTGCTCACCACCCGCGGGCTCGAGCTCACCGCCGTCGCCGACCTCTCCCCCGATCGGGCGAAGCAGGCATGCCGCAACGCCGGCTGGACGGAAGAGCGCATCGCGGCCACCGCATTCGTCGAGCGCGGTGTCGAGCTCGCCTCGTCGGATCTCGTCGATGTCGTCATCGACGCGACCGGCGTGCCGGCCGTCGGCATCGAGAACGCGCTCGCCGCCATCGAGCACGGCAAGCACATCATCATGGTCAACCTCGAGGCCGACGCGATCGCCGGCCCCGCACTCGCCGCTCGCGCCCGTGCCGCCGGCGTCGTCTACTCGCTCGCCTACGGCGACCAGCCGGCGCTGACCGCCGAGCTCGTCGACTGGGCGCGCGCCAGTGGCTTCGAGGTGCAGGCCGCGGGCAAGGGCACGAAGTTCCTCCCCCACTTCCCGCAGGTCACCCCGGACACTGTCTGGGAGGAGTTCGGGATGACGAGGGAGCAGGGCCACGACGTCAACCCGCGGATGCTCACCTCGTTCACGGACGGCACCAAGTCGGCGATCGAGATGGCCGCGATCGCGAACGCCTGCAACCTTGGTGTCCCGAAGGCGGGCCTGTCGTTCCACCCGTGCGGCGTCGACGACCTCGCCCGGGTGCTGCGCCCGCGCTCGGCTGGTGGGGTCCTCGAGACCTCGGGCGTCGTCGAGTCGCTCTCCTCGCTCGAGCGTGACGGCCGCCCAGTCTTCCGCGACCTGCGCTGGGGCGTGTATGTCACGTTCCAGGCGCCCAGCGCATTCGTCGCGGAGCAGTTCGCCTACTGCCATCTCACGACGGACCCGAGCGGCACGTACGCGGCGATGTACAAGCCCTACCACATCGTCGGACTCGAGCTCGGCATCTCGATCCTCTCGGTGGCGCTGCGTGGCGAGCCGACCGGGCACACGCGGTGGTTCCGCGGCGATGTCGTCGCAACCGCGAAACGGGACCTCGCGCCGGGCGACGAGTTGGACGGCGAGGGCGGCTTCGCGGCGTACGGCCGGCTCATGCCCGCGGAGGATTCCGTCGCCCGCGGTGCCGTCCCGATGGGCCTCGCCCACGGGGTCAAGCTGCTGCGGCCGGTCGCCCGCGGCGAGGTCGTGACCTGGGATGACGTGACGCCGCTGCCCAATGACCTGACGATGCAACTCCGGCGCGAGACCGAGGCCCTCGCCGGCGTGCGCTGATCCCAGGAGATCCGCGCCGTCATTCTGCATGAATGCGCGGGTCGCCTCAGTCGCTCAGCCCTCGTACGGCGGCACGCCGAAATTCATCGGCGTCGACTTGTCGTTAGGGTCCGAGTTGTTGTAGGTGATGAAGATCTCGTCGCCGGCGGCGATGTCCCACCGCGCCCGGAAGATGACGGCCTGCTGCTCGTCGTTCTTCTCGTAGAGCGCGTTCGGCTCATAGGCGTGGTTGTAGATCGTCGCGTAGCCGAGCGCGAAGCCATACCACTTCGTGAAGGTGAAGTAGTAGTGCGGGACGACGCTCGTCGCCTCGTCCGTGGCGGCGTCATCGAAGGGGATGACGATGACGGGTGCGACCTCGAAGATCTCCCCCGCCGCGATGGGCTCCTTGGCGAAGCCACCCCGACCCGCGCCGGGGATCGTGGACTGGGCGATGTACACCTTGCTCGGGGCGTCGATGCGTTGCACCCGGGGAGAGTAGCACCCCGATTCGGGGGTCAGATCGCGCTCGTGCGCGCGTCGGTGAAGGTCGTGCCCGCGTCAGGGGGCGATGCGCTTGGCGAGGTGGATCGGGAGCGCAAAGGCGACGCACACGCCGAGGAGTCCGCCCGCGAAGGTGACGAGCGCGACCCAGCTGTCACCGAAGCTGAACGCGAGGCTCATGAGGTACAGGCTCGCGACAAAGATCAAGAAGCAGATGATGAATCCCACGACCTTCATGCGCCCATCCTAGCGGGCATGGTGCCGGACGAGCGCACGAGGCGGGCGAGTGCGAGGTACCTGAGTAGAGCCTTGGCTTCCTTGCGGAACAACCCCGCGGGGTGAATTGTTGTTGGTACTGAATCCAGGAGAGGACGGTTCATCATGACCCAGACCAAGAATGTGACCGCGAGCGCCGTGAGCCCGGATGTCGCCACCGGCGTCGCACAGTTCCTTGCGCCCGTCGTCGTCGACCTCACGGCCCTGGCCATCGACGCGAAGCAGGCGCACTGGCACGTCCGTGGCGCCAACTTCCAGGCGATTCATGAGCTCCTCGACACGGTCGTCGCGCACGCCCGTGATGCGGCTGACCTCGCCGCCGAGCGGATCATCGCCCTCGGCCTCCCGCTCGACGCCCGCACGGCGACCGTCGCGGAGCGCACGACCACCCCGACGTTCCCCGAGGGCTTCATCAGCACGGACGCCGCGGTCGCGCACATCATCGCCGCGATCGACGCGACGCTCGTGCAGGTGCGCACCGCGGTCGCCGAGCTCGACGACATCGATCTGACGAGCCAGGACCTCGTCATCGGCATCCAGCACCAGCTCGAGCAGGACCGCTGGTTCCTCTTCGCCCATATCGCGAAGTAGTCCAAGCCCAGTTGCCAGGCGCCCTCCCACCGCAATGCGGGAGGGCGCCTGCGTGTCACGCGGCTTGGCAGCTGGGGCACCAGTAGAGCTTGCGTCCCGCGGCGAGCTCCATCGCGATCGGCGTCCCGCAGACTCGGCACGGCTTCCCCGCCCGGTGATACACCCAGTGCCGGTCGTCCCGGTGCGCGAGCGCGGCGGCGTAGGCTCGCCCCCGCAGTCCGTCCATGGTGAGCATCTGCCCGGTCTCGATCCCGATCTTGAGCAGCTTCACCCAGTCCCGCCAGAGCGCCTCGAGCAGCTCGCCCGGCACGGCCTTCCCCGCGACGAATGGGGACAGTCGCGCCCGAAACAGCAGCTCCGCCCGATAGACATTGCCGATCCCAGCGACGACCTGCTGGTCCATGAGCAGCTGGCCGATCGGGGTGCCGCGGGAACCAGCACGCTCGACGAAGCGCTGCCGCGCCGCCTGCCCGCGCGGCAGCCCGAATCGTGCCGCGAAGTCGCGGGCGACCTGCGGGTCGGGGCCGAGACGGTCAACGATCCCGGCGACCGCCTCGGTGTCGAGCACCTCGCAGGCGGTCGGGCCACGAAGGTCGGCGAGCGCCGCGGCGGTGCGCAGCCGTGCCCGCACCTGCCCGATCGGCGGCGGTGGCCAGTTCGCATCGCCCGGCATCGCCTCGTCCTCAAGCGCTCGCGTGTCCTCGCTCATGCGCAGCCGGGTGCGCCGCGGCGCACCGATCGACCAGAGTGAGTCCTCGAACGCACCGTCGACACGTGGCCGCGCATTCGCCGACACCCCGCGCTCACCGGTGACCGCGGCGCCGACGACGGTGCCGCGCTGATTCGTCTGTCCCATCCGGCCGCCGGCCGATGCGGTCGAGTCGTCGGAGGTGATCTCGCCCGCGAAGTCCCACGCGCCATACATGCCGAGGTGCACGCGCAGCCACAACTCGTGGTCGAAGCGGAGGAACATCTGCTTGCCGAGCGCCGCGGCCTCGACGAGCTCGTGCCCGTCGATCAGCTGGGCGTCCGCGGCAAACCGGCCCTGCGGGGATGAGACCGCGACCGGACCGGCATCGACGAAGTGGCGCCGGAACTGCCGGGCGATCCGGTGAACCGAGTGCCCCTCAGGCATCGCGCCCCTGACGGAGGTGACGACCGCGCATTCCTATCGACTCAGACCAGCTCGTGCCCGGCGATCGCCCCGGTCGTCTCATACTCGGCAAGCTGCGCGATGCGTCGCACATGCCGCTCCTCACCGCTGAAGTCGGTCGCGATGAAACGGTCGACGAATGCGAAGACCTCCTCGACGGTGTGCTGGCGCGCGCCAATCGAGATGACGTTCGCATCGTTGTGGTCGCGGGCGAGCTCCGCGGTCGCGAGCGACCACACGAGCGCAGCACGGATGCCCGCGACCTTGTTCGCGGCCATCTGCTCGCCGTTGCCGGAGCCGCCGAAGACGACGCCGAGCGCCTCGATACCGGCGCCGTGGTCACGCGCGACCGCGCGGGCCGCGTTGATGCAGAAGGCCGGGTAGTCATCGAGCGGATCGTAGGAGGTCGGTCCGTGGTCGATGACCTCGTGTCCGGCGCGGGCGAGGTGCTCCTGGAGCGCCTGCGAGAAGTCGAGGCCGGCGTGATCGGTGGCGACGTGGATCCGCATGCCAGCCACTCTAGGCTTGTCCTCGTGGCAGGCGAGAATCTCACCCGGGTCGAGGCGATCGAGCGCAAGTCGCTCGTGCAGACGCAGTCCTATGAGGTCGAGCTCGACCTGACCACAGGCCCCGACGTGTTCCGCTCCTCGACGGTCGTGCGCTTCACCGCGAGGCCCGGCTCGAGCACCTTCATCGACGCGATCACCGCCGACGTGCGCCTCGTCGTACTCAACGGCATCGCGCTCGACCCGGAGGACGTCGCCGATGGTGCGCGCATCGAACTGCCCGGGCTCGCGGCGGACAACGTCCTCGAAGTCGTCGCCGATTTCGCGTACTCGACGTCTGGCGAGGGGCTGCACCGCTTCGTCGACCCGGTCGACGGCGAGGTCTACCTGTACTCGCAGTTCGAGGTGCCGGACGCCCGCCGGGTCTTCGCTGTGTTCGAGCAGCCGGATCTCAAGGCGACCTTTGCCTTCACCGTGACGGCCCCGGCCCACTGGACCGTGATCTCGAACGAAGCGGCCGCCACCGTCGAGCCCTCCGGTGTCGCGGCGCAGCGCTGGGTCTTCCCGCCGACGGCGGTCATCTCCTCCTACATCACCGCGGTCATCGCAGGGCCGTACACCGCGTGGCACGACGAGCTGACGAGCTCGGACGGCCGGACCATCCCGCTCGGACTGTACGCCCGGACCTCGCTCGCGGCGCACGTCGACGTCGACGAGGTCTTCGACGTGACGAAGCGCGGCTTCGCCTACTTCGAGTCGAAGTTCGGCGTCCCCTACCCGTTCACCAAGTACGACCAGCTCTTCGTCCCCGAGTTCAACGCGGGCGCGATGGAGAATGCGGGGGCCGTGACCTTCACCGAGACCTACGTCTTCCGGTCGAAGGTCACCGATGCGGTCCGGGAGCGCCGCGTCGTCACGATCCTGCATGAGCTCGCCCACATGTGGTTCGGCAACCTCGTCACGATGCGGTGGTGGAACGACCTGTGGCTCAACGAGTCCTTCGCGGAGTGGGCCTCGACGATCGCGACCGCCGAGGCGACGGAGTGGACCGAGGCCTGGACAACCTTCCAGGCGATGGAGAAGACGTGGGCGTACCGGCAGGACCAGCTGCCGTCGACGCACCCGGTCTCGGCGACGATCAACGACCTTGAGGACGTGCAGGTCAACTTTGACGGCATCACCTATGCGAAGGGCGGCTCCGTCCTCAAGCAGCTCGTCGCCTGGGTCGGCGTTGACGCATTCTTCGCGGGCGTCGGCAACTATTTCCGCAAGCACGCCCACGGCAACACCGAGCTGAAGGACCTCTTCATCGAGCTCGAGGCCACGAGCGGCCGGGACTTGAGCGGCTGGAGCGCCCAGTGGCTCGAGACGGCCGGGGTCAACACGCTGCGCCCGGAGCTCGCGACCGATGATGACGGGACGATCACGTGGTTCGCCGTGCTGCAGGAGGCACCGGCGGAGCACCCGATGCTGCGCGCGCATCGACTCGCGATCGGGCTGTACGAATGGGCGGAGACCGGCGACGACGAATCCCACCTCGTGCGGGTCCACCGCATCGAGATCGATGTCGACGGGGAGCGCACCGTCGTCCCGGAGCTCGTCGGTCGCCGCCGGCCCGCGCTCATCCTCATCAACGACGATGACCTCGCCTACGCGAAGATCCGGCTCGACCCGGCCTCGCTCGACGCGGCGATCGCTGGGCTGTCGCGGATCGCGTCGCCGCTGGCCCGGGCGCTCATCTGGGGGGCGGTGTGGGACGCGACGCGCGACGCCGAGACCCGGCCGACCGACTACATCCGGCTCGTCCTCGGCAACATCGCCGCCGAGACGGAGTCGACGACCCTGCGCACGACGCTCGCGCAGCTTGCCCTGACCGCCCGCTCGTATGTCGACCCGGCCGTCCGCCCGGAGACCATCGCGAGCGTCGGCACGGCCCTGTGGGAGCTGGCGAAGTCCGCCGAGGCGGGCTCGGACGCGCAGTTCCAGTTCGTCACCGCCTTCGCCGGGCTCTCGACGACCGCCACCCATGCCGACGCGCTCACCGGTCTCCTCGACGGCGAGCTCGAGCTGCCCGGGCTCGAGATCGACACCGACCTGCGGTGGGTGCTCCTCGAGGGGCTCGTCGTGCTCGGCGGTGCCGAGGAGCCGCAGATCGCGGCGGAGCTACGGCGCGACGCGACCGCGAAGGGCCAGCAGGCGGCCGCGCGGCTGCGCGCCGCCATCCCGACGGCGGCGGCGAAGACGGCGGCGTACCGCGCGATCGTCGACGGCCAACTGTCGAATGAGATCCAGCGGGCCATCACCCTGGGCTACGGCCACGTCAACGACCCGGCGCCGCTGGCGACGCTCATCGACCCGTACCACGACGCGCTCGAGCGGGTCTGGGCGGACCGGAGCTACCAGCTCGCAGAGATCTTCATCGGCGGGCTCTACCCGGCGGCGCTCGCGAGCGCCGAACTCGCGGCCGCGACGACCGCCTGGCTCGCCACCCACCCCGACATCCCCGCGCTGCGCCGCCTCGTCGCGGAGCACCTCGCTGGCGTCGAGCGGGCACTCCGCGCACAGGAGCGGGACCGGAGGCCCTGAGCCGTGGACGGCATCGAGGACCTCGAGACGACCGCTGTGACCTGGTGGGCCGCGGTCGCGGGGTGGTTCGACTGGCTGTTTGCCTCCGGTTGGGGCATCCCGGCGAAGATCGTGCTCGTCATCGCCGGCGCGATCCTCGTGCGGTGGGTGCTGCTGCGCATGATCCACCGCAGCGTCCGCCAGGTCGTGGCCGGGGTCAAGACCCGGTACCAGGTGAAGGACACGGGTCAGCTCACCGCCGCCTCGCCCATCTCCGCCGTCCGTCGGGTGCGGCGCACCCAGTCGCTCGGGCGCGTCTTCTCGAACGCGGTGACCACCGGCATCGCCGTCGTCGCGA
The DNA here is from genome assembly GCA_035556075.1 of Microbacteriaceae bacterium. GTDB lineage: Bacteria > Actinomycetota > Actinomycetes > Actinomycetales > Microbacteriaceae > 73-13. Next base: position 12,579 of record DATMFQ010000023.1, read on the forward strand.
TCCTCCTCGTCGTGTGGATCGCCTTCCCGGGTGCCACCGCCGGCTTCGCGCTCATCACGGCGGCGCTTGGTGCGGGCCTCGGCTTCGGCGCGCAGGGCATTGTCAAGGACATCCTCAACGGCATCTTCCTCGCGATCGAGGACCAGCTCGGCATCGGCGACGTCGTGACGATCGGTGAGACGGTCGGTGTCGTCGAGGACGTCGGGATCCGCACGACCCGGGTGCGGGATGTGCACGGCACCCTGTGGTTCATCCGGAATGCAGAGATCGACCGGGTCGGCAACCAGTCCCACGGCTGGGCGCGCGCGATCGTCGACTACGCGGTGCCCGCGACCGTCGACGTCGACGAGGTCCGACGCATTCTCACCGAGGCGGCGACGTCGCTGCGGGGTGAGTCCCGGTGGAAGCAGGTGCTCCTCGAGCCGCCAGAGGTGTGGGGCATCCAGTCGGTGGCCCCCGACGCCATCGTGTTACGCACCGTCGCGCGGACCCGGACGAGCGCGAAGGACGACGTCGCCCGCGAACTGCGCGCCCGCATCAAGCGCGCGCTCGACCAGGCCGGAGCCGCCAGGTACCCGGTCCAGGAGCTGCGGGTCGTCGACACGACCGAGGTCGAGGCGCCGCCGGCAGTGCCGGATGAGCCGGCCGGAGAGGACTGACATGACGAGCGAACTCAATGCGATCCCGACGGGCCCGGACCGTTCCTTCTGGGCGCGCGTCGGCGGACGGGAGGCCTTCGAGACCCTGGTGCGCACGTTCTACGCGGGGGTCGCCGAGGATGAGGTCCTCCGTCCCATGTACGAGGAGGATCTCGAACCGGCGATCTGGCGGCTCCGCGCATTCCTCGAGCAGTACTGGGGTGGCCCGACAGAGTATGGCGAGCGGCGCGGTCACCCGCGGCTGCGGCTGCGCCACCAGGCGTACAAGGTGAATCCGGACGCCCGGGACCGGTGGCTGCGCCACATGCGGGCGGGGGTCGATGCGCTGCAGCTGTCGCCGATGGACGAGGCCGAGCTCTGGGACTACTTCGAGCGCGCCGCCCACTCGCTCATCAACAATTACGACGACTGATACCTGCCCACCGGATCGAGGACGGCTCAGCCGGCGAGCGACCAGGCGCGGTGGCGCGCCAGGACGTGGCCGCGGCGGAGCGTGAGTCGGGTCCAGTGCCCGACGGCGTGGATGCTCGCGAGTTCATCCCCGGACGGCGGCAGGAAGCCGAGCGTGTAGGCGGCGAGCGCCACGCCGCGGGTCAGCCGCTCGTCCTCGGGGAGACTCACCCGCCACACCTGGTTGCGCACGCGGCGCGCAACGGGCGCACCCGCATTCGTCGGCATGGTCCGCGTGACCTCCGCGATCCCCTCGACCGCCGCAGCGCGGAGCACCTCGGCGGAGACCTCGCCGACCGGCTGCCAGTCGCCGCGCGGCGGGACCACACCGGCCCACGTCATCGCATAGACCGGGGTAGGCATCCCGAGTTCGAAGCCCTCGGCCATGGCCTCCGTCACCCGGGTGCGCAGCTGCGCGCTCGGCACGACCACGTCGATCGGCTCCGCCTGCTCGGCAATGGCAAAGACCCGCAAGCCGAGGACCGTCGGCGAGTCGTCGAGCAAGCCCGCCGGCTCGAGCACCGGCACGTATACGGCGAGCGCCCGGCCGCTGGCGATGACGCGCACCGACCCGCCGTCCTGCACCGCCTGGGCGCGGGCGAGGTACGTGTCGAGGTCCTTCGCCGCCTCCCGGTCAGTGAGTCGGAGTCGTGCGGCCATGATGCCATCCACGGTACCCGGCGACGGCTAGCCTGGGCGCATGGCTGGAACGGAGCTGCCGGACGCCCACGAATCACTGCTCGCGGCGCTCGCCCTCGTCGACACCGGGGCGCGCACGAGCGAGGACATCTTCACCGCGGGCAACCAGTGGATGTCCCACGGGCGGGTCTTCGGCGGTCAGGTGCTCGCCCAAACGGTGCTTGCCGCCTACCGCACCGTCCCCGCCGACCGCCACATCCACTCCCTGCACGGCTACTTCCTCCGCCCCGGCGATGTCAGTGAGCCGACCACGCTCGCGGTGGACCGCATTCATGACGGCCGATCCTTCACCGCGCGACGCACCCAGGCGTACCAGAAGGGCGTCCCGATCTTCTCCGGCATCGCATCGTTCCAGGACAGCGATCCCGGCCTTGACCACCAGTCGGTCATGCCGAGCGGACTTCCGGCCCCCGAGACGCTGCCGAGCGCGAGCGACCTCCTCCGTGGGTATCCCGCGGCCGCGGCCGCCCTCTGGACCGAGAACGCCTTTGACTTCCGTCACATCCAGGGGCCGGTCTTCCTCGATGTCCCCGAGCCGGCCGCCAAGCAGGCGGTCTGGATCCGGTGTCGGCGGCGGCTCCCGGACGACCCGGTGCTGCACCGCGCGATCTTCGCCTATGTGAGCGACTACACGCTGCTCGAGTCAGTGCTGCGTCGCCACGGGGTCGCGTGGGCGACCCCGGGACTCAAGATCGCCTCGCTCGACCATGCGATGTGGTGGCATCGCTCCGGACGCGCGGACGAGTGGTTCTGCTACGTGCAGGAGTCGCCGAATGCGATTGGTGGCCGTGGACTCGCCGCTGGACGCATGTACGCGGCCGACGGGACGCTCATCGCGAGCGTTGCGCAGGAGGGGATGATCCGCGTGCCGGCGGGAACCACCCCCGCGGTGCGCTGACCAAGATCACGATCAGGTAACGGTGCACCAGACGAGAATTAGCCCCACAACGCCTCGCTGATCAGGGATTTTTCGATCCGACGCGCGCATGGCGGCTACTTGTCGAGCGCGGGCGGCTTCGCTACAGTGTGCCGAGCCACACCGGTGACGCGTCCGACACGGCCGGTGTGGATGACGCCCAGGCCGCGCCTTCTCGCCCACGAGAAGTCGTATGGCGGGCGACGAGGGGGCCGCAGCCGGCGCCCCCAGGATGTGCAGGAGCGCTCCGCCGTCGCCAGCCCGGACCGCGACCCAAGACCGGACACCCAGTCCGGCACAGGACGACCGTGACGGAACCCTTTGCGCTGCGCGTTGCCGGGCTGACGAAGATCTTCGGCCGCCACCCCGCTGACGCCGTCGAGCGCCTCCACGCGGGCGCCGAGCCCGCCGAACTCGGCACGGCCGCGACCGCCGCCGTCATCGACGCCAACTTTGACGTGCGACCCGGCGAGATCTTCGTCGTCATGGGCCTGTCCGGCTCCGGCAAGTCCACCCTCATCCGCATGCTCAACGGACTCCTCGAGCCCACCGCCGGCACGGTCACCGTCGGCGGCGACGTCATCACCGGGATCGCGCCGAAGCGGCTCCGGGAAATCCGCCGCTCGCGCATCTCCATGGTCTTTCAGCACTTCGCCCTGCTCCCCCACTGGACCGTGATCCAGAACGTCGCCTACGGCCTCGAACTGCAGGGCAAGCGCAAGGAAGCGCGACTCGCCCGCGCGCAGGAGGTCATCGAGCTCGTCGGGCTCGCCGGCTGGTCGAATCACCTGCCCGACCAGCTCTCCGGCGGCATGCGGCAGCGCGTCGGACTCGCCCGCGCGCTCGCCGCTGACACCGACGTGCTCCTCATGGACGAGGCCTTCAGCGCCCTCGACCCACTCATCCGCCGCGAAATGCAGGAGCAGCTCGTCGAGCTCCAGTCGAAGCTCAACAAGACCATCATCTTCATCACGCACGACCTCAACGAGGCGATGTTCCTCGGCGACCGGATCGCGGTCATGCGCAACGGCCGGATCGTCCAGATCGGCACCCCCGAAGACATCCTCACGGACCCTGCGAACGACTATGTCGCGCAGTTCGTGCAGGACGTCGACCGGGCGCGCGTCCTCACCGCCGGCAGCGTCATGGAGACCGCCCGCGCCACCGTCTCGGTGAGCGCCGGGCCGCGCGCAGCGCTCCGCGTCATGCGCGACCTGCAGACGTCCGCCGCATTCGTCGTCGGACGCGACCGTCGACTCCTCGGTGTCGCGCGCGACGGGGACGCCATGCGCCTCGTGCGCTCGGGGACCGGGACCCTCGAATCGATCACGACGGATGACTACGCCGCCGTCAACGCCGACACGGCGCTCATCGACCTCTTCGTGCCATCCGTCGAGAGCCCGCTGCCGCTCGCCGTCACGAGCGACGACGGGCGGCTCCTCGGCGTCGTCCCGCGGGTCACGCTGCTGGCCGCACTCGGCAACATCACGAATACGGGCGAGCTGCCCGTCGTCGAACCGCCGCCGACGGTGCCGCTGGCGGTCATCTCGGAGATCCTCGAGGCCACTGCCGAATCGGCCACCGACCGTGACCCCGCAAGCGACTCGACCTCCACGACGGGAGCCTCGGCATGAACGGCTTCCGGATCCCGCTCGGCGACTGGGTCGAGGCGATCGTCAAATTCGTCACGACGAACCTCGGCGCCATCTTCGACTTCTTCCGCACCATCTTCCAGGGCATGTTCTCCGGCGTCGACTGGGTGCTCAGCACCCCGCCGTTCTGGATCATCATCCTGCTCATCGTCGCGCTCGCCGTGTGGGCGCGGGGGTGGCGATTCGGGGCCGGCACCGCCGTCGGCCTGCTGCTCATCGTCACGATCCGGCAGTGGGACAACGCGATGGACACCCTCGCGCTGACCCTCGTCGCCGCATTCATCGCCATCCTCATCAGCCTGCCGCTGGGCATCTGGGCAGCGAAATCCCCCGTGGTCTCGGCGATCCTGCGACCAATCCTCGACTTCCTGCAGACGATGCCCGCCTTCGTCTACCTGATCCCGGCGATCATTCTCTTCCGGGTCGGCGTCGTCCCCGGCATCGTCGCGACCATCCTCTTCGCCATGGCGCCGGGTGTCCGACTCACCGAGCTCGGCATCCGCGGCGTCGACAAGGAGATCGTCGAGGCCGGGCACGCGTTCGGCTCGACGCCCGGACGCATCCTGCGGCAGATCCAGCTCCCACTCGCGCTGCCGACGATCATGGCCGGGGTCAACCAGGTCATCATGCTCGCACTGTCCATGGTCGTCATCGCGAGCATGGTCGGTGCTCCCGGGCTCGGCCTCGACATCATCCAGGCGCTGCAGCGGATCGACATCGGACTCGGCTTTGAGGCCGGTCTCGCGGTCGTCATCCTCGCGATCCTGCTCGACCGGCTCACGGCGACCCTCGGCTCCGGCCGCCGGGGATTCTTCGCGAAATCCCGGCGGAAGTCCGCCGCGGACCCGGACACGACCTCACACACCTCGACCGACGACACGTCGGCCGACACGGTGGTGCCCACGGCTTCGGTCTGACCGAAGGTCGAGCGCGTCACCACACCCCCCAATCGCTCCTGCCAACAGCACAGGGGCCGAAAGGAAACAACGAATGAAGAAGCGACTGCTTGCCAGTCTGGCGATCGGTGCCGCTGCGGCGCTGGGTCTCGGTGCCTGCGCCGCGGACGCCCCGGCGCCAGCACCCACCCCCACGGATGGCTCCTCCGCCTCCAGCGACCTGACCGACCTCACCATCGGGGTGTTCAACGGTTGGCCCGAGGGTGAAGCCGCCTCCTACGTGTGGAAGATCCTCCTCGAGGAGCAGGGCTACAACGTCAAGCTCGAGTATGCGGACGCCGGTCCGGTCTTCCTCGGGGTGTCCGAGGGCGACTACGACCTCGCGCTCGACGGCTGGTTCCCGCTCACGCACCAGCACTACCTCGAGGAGTACCCGGACATCATCGACCTCGGCGCGTGGAACACCGACGCCGTCCTCACCCTCGCGGTGAACGAGGATGCCCCGATCACCTCGATCGCGGAGCTCGCCGCGAACGCCGACGCCTTCGAGAACCAGATCATCGGCATCGAGCCGGGCGCTGGGCTCACGAAGGCCACGCAGGAGCAGGTCATCCCGACGTACGGCCTCGAGGGCATGGAATTCATCACGTCCTCGACCCCCGCGATGCTCGCTGAGCTCAGCGGCGCGATCGACGCCGGTCGCAACATCGTCGTCACGCTGTGGCGTCCGCACTGGGCCTACGACGAGTATCCGATCCGTGACCTCGAGGACCCCGAGGGCACCCTCGGCGACGAGGAGTCGATCCACAGCATCGCCCGCCCGGGCTTCGACACGGACTTCCCGCAGCTGACGAAGTGGCTGCAGGCGTTCAAGATGGACTCCGAGCTGCTCTACTCGCTCGAGAACGTCATGTACAACGTCGATGAGGTCCCGAGCGACTTCACCGAGGTCGTCACGCAGTGGATGTCCGAGAACCAGGA
>DATMFQ010000024.1:0-9464 GCA_035556075.1 Microbacteriaceae bacterium
GCGCCTCGGCCTTGGGCACCTGCTCGACGCGAACCCGTACACCCTGTCCGGCGGGGAGCAGCGGCGGCTGTCGGTCGCGACCGCGCTGGCGACACGGCCCCCCGTGCTCATCCTCGACGAGCCCACCTTCGGTCAGGACGCCCTCACCTGGCGGGAGCTCGTGGCCGTGCTCGCGGAGCTCCTCGAGGCCGGCAGTGCCATCGTCGCGATCACGCATGACGGCGACTTCGCTGCGGCCGTCGCCGACCACGAGTTGCGCGCGCACCCCGGCGCCCCCGGCCGATTCGAGGCGGTGCGATGAGCGCCGTCCTCACCCCGGTCGCCGGACGGCAGGCCATCTACCGGGTCAACCCGGTCGCGAAGCTTGTCGCCGCGCTCATCATCGCCGCCGCGCTCGTACCGTCGATCGACTGGGTGTCCGCCGCCGTCGCGCTGTCCGCCGAGATCGTGCTGTTCGCCTGGGCGGGCCTGTCGCTGCGCCAGTTCGCGCTCCGCACCCTCCCGGTGTGGATCGCCGCTCCGCTCGGCGGTTTCACCATGCTGCTCTACGGGGACCCGTCCGGTCAGACGTATATCGAGTTCCTCGCGGTCCACGTGACCGACGGGTCGATCACGCTCGCGATCGCGACAATGCTGCGAGTGCTCGCGATCGCGCTGCCGGCTGTCGTGCTGTTTGTGACGGTCGATCCCACCGCATTCGCCGACGCGCTCGCGCAGCGCCTCCGACTCCCGTCCCGCTTCGTCCTCGGTGCGCTCGGGGCGCTACGGCTCGTCGCCCTGCTCCTGGACGACTGGCGCTCGCTCGAGCTGGCCCGCCGCGCCCGCGGCATCGCCGACCGGGGGCGGCTGCGACGCTTTCCGGGTCAGGCCTTCGCCCTCCTCGTCATCGCGATCCGGCGGGGGGGACGTCTCGCGACGGCGATGGAGGCGCGGGCTTTCGGTGCACCGATCCAGCGGAGCTGGGCACGGCCCTCGCCCTTCGGCGCGCGCGACCTCGTGCTCGTGCTGCTGGCGATCGCGGTCGCGGCGCTGGCGGTGAGCGTCTCGGTCGCGACCGGGGCGTGGAATCCGATCTTCGGACGATGATGGACCCGATGACGGTGCGGTCGACATACGAGGACACCGCGACGCGCCTGCGGGACGCGACGCGCTCGGCGGCGCTCGCGCGGGGCGTGCGGCCGGTGCTCCTCATCGACGGACGTGCCGGTTCGGGCAAGTCGACGCTCGCGGACGAGGTCGTGGCGGTGTGGCCGGAGGCGGCGCTGGTCCGGCTCGACGAGATCTACCCGGGCTGGGATGGCCTCGACGCCGGCTCCGCGGCGGTCGCGACCGACGTCCTCGGGCCGCCGTCGGCGTATTCGCGGTGGGACTGGGCGTCATCGGCGCCGGGTGAGCGGCGGCAGGTCCCGGCGACAGGCCCGATCATCATCGAGGGGGTCGGGGCGCTCAGCCGGGCGAGCCGACCGCTCGCCGCGTACGCGGTGTGGCTCGAGCTGGATGCTGCCACGCGACGAATGCGGGCGCTCGGCCGCGATGGTGACACGTTCGCGCCGCACTGGGAGCGCTGGGCGGCGCAGGAGGAGGCCCTCCGGCGTCGGGAGCGGCCCGAGCACCTCGCGGACGAGGTGCTGCGGCCGCGAGGCTGAACCGGGGGAGCCGTCAGCCCTCGGTTGGCTCCGCGGCCTCGCCGTCGCTCGGCTCCTCCGTCGGCGCGGGCGGGGCCCAGCCCTCGGGGTGAAAGACCCACGCGAGCTTCGTGCCGCGGCCGGCGACCCGGAGCGTGTCGGCGGAGCAGGTGAGGACGAGCCCCACGGTGTCATCGATCCAGGTGCGTCCGATCTGCCAGGGGATCGGATCAACCGGCGCGTCGTCGCTCGTCATCTGTTCGGTGACGGTCAGATCGGCGACGGACCAGCCCCGCGGCACCGCGACATCACCGGAGATGACGATCGCGCCGGTCGAGGTGCCCCGCACCGTCTGCTCGGTGACGACGATCGGTGGTCCCGCATTCGTCACCGTCGTCACGAGGTCCGTGTCGAGGACGAGCGCACCCCCGACGCTGACGTCGAGGCGCTGGCTCCCCTCGACCGAGATGTCACCGGTCGCACCGACGGCGGCGAGCCGCTCGGCGACATTGGCGACGATGGAGTCGGTGTCGAGCTGCCAGGTGTGCGCGGTGACGCACGTCTCGAGCGCACTCGGGACGTATTCCGGCTCTTGGATCTCGAACAACTGGCAACCGGTGAGCCCGGTCGCGGCGAGCCCCGTCGCGGCGAGCATCGCCCCGGACCGGGCCAGTCGGCGTCGCGCGGGGCGCATGCGGTCTCCGTTCGTCGTGCAGCGGCCGCGTTCACGGCGCCAGGGCATCTTAGCGGGGCCCGCTGGCTCGACCGAGGCCGTCACGCCCAGCCGAGCCGGTGCAGTTCGTCATCATCGATGCCGTAGAAGTGCGCGATCTCGTGGACGAGCGTCACATGGACCTGCTTCCGGAGTTCGTCGAGGTCCGCGCAGATCGCGAGCAGCGGCTCACGGAACACGACGATCCGGTCCGGGAGCTCCCCGAAGCCGTAATTCCCGCGGTCGGTGAGCGCGACACCTTCATACACACCGAGCAGGTCGAGGGAGCCGTCTTCGGGACGATCCTCGACGACGAACACGACATTGTCGAGATCATCGACCATCTCGTCCGGCAGCCGGTCGAGCTCCTCGATGACGAGCGCCGCAAACGCGTCCGCGTCGAGGTCGAGCTCGGTCATCGGGTCGGCTCTTCGACCGGGTCCGGTTCGTCTGCCGGGTCCGGCTCGTCCGCCTCCGCCCGGTCGCGTCGAGCGTCCCGCGCATCGATGACGTCGAGCAGCTCGGCCTGCGTCGCGCCAAGCCAGTGGTAGGCGGCCTGCATCCAGCGATCCGACTCGGTCGCGCTACGGCCCGTGTCCTCATCACGCTCGATGCCGAGTCGTGCCGCGAGGACGAGCCGCAGGTCGGTGAGGGTCTTGAGCCAGGCGAGCTCCTGCGCCGCGTCGAGACGCGCGGGCGCACCGCCGGCGTCGACGAGCGACGCGCGCACGGTCTCCGCATTCGCGAGCTTGTGGCTGATGAGCGCGGCCTCGGTGAGGAAGCGCAGCTCGGCGGCGGCCTCCGCGTCACCGTGGACCGGGTCAGGGAGCAACCGGGCGAGGGCGGGGTCCTTCGGCGTCTTCTCCCCGCGCATCGGGTCTTCGCGGCGCGAGGCGGCCAGTGCCGTGAATTCGTGCAGCAACCCGTGGAGTACCTCGTGCTCCCGAGCGCCCGTGCGCACCACGATCCGGTCGTCATCGATCGCGAACCGCATCAATGCTCACCCCTCGACGCGGTCGCCCAGAGTCCGTACTCGTGCATCGCCTCGGTGTGGCGCTCCATCTCCTCCCGCGGACCGGCGGCGACGACCGCCCGACCGCGCTCGTGCACTTCGAGCATGAGGCGCTCCGCCTCCGGCCGCGGGTAGCCGAAGTACGTCTGGAAGACCCGGACCACGTACGGCATCAGGTTGACCGGGTCGTTCCACACGATGGTGCGCCACGGGGAATCGAGGCTCGACGTCGCACCGAAGTCGAGCGACTCCTCGAGCAGTGGCTCGTCGACGATATGGGCCATGCCTTCATGGTACGGAAGGCGGGTGAGAACAGCCGCGGTGTTCGCGGATGGGTGAACCCCCGAGGACGCCGCGAGGCCCGCGACCACTTAAGATCACGGGCCTCGCATCGGGGCGACCGACGGGACTCGAACCCGCGACATCCGGCACCACAAGCCAGCGCTCTACCAACTGAGCTACGGCCGCCACGCCCGCCGCGCGCGGCGGGACCGCACCATTCTAGGACAGTCCAGGAGTGCTCGCGCCACCGAGCGCGGCCGCGTACCGCTCGATCGCGGTCGTCGCCGCGGCCTTCGCCTCATCGCTCGTCGGCCCGGGCTGTGGGACGAATGCGGCAGCACGGTAATACTCGAGCTCGCGGATTGACTCGATGATGTCGGCGAGGGCACGATGCCCCCCATCCTTCGCCGGGGCATTGAAGTAGATCCGCGGATACCAGTGCCGCGCGAGCTCCTTGATGCTCGACACGTCGACGCTGCGGTAGTGCAGGTGCGCATTGACGCGCGGCATATGCTTCGCGATGAAGGCGCGGTCGGTCCCGATCGAGTTCCCCGCCAGCGGCGCGCTGCTCGCCGTGGGCACGAAGCGCTGGATGTAATCGAGGACCTGCTGCTCGGCGGCCTCGAGGCCCACCCCGTGCTCGAGCTCGTCGATGAGCCCGCTGTCGGTGTGCATGGTGCGGACGAAATCGCTCATCTGCTCGAGCGCCGCCGCCGATGGCTTGATCACGACCGTGATGCCGGGGTCGATGGGGACGAGGTCGTAGCTGGTGACGATGACGGCGATCTCGACGAGTTCGTCGACGTTGAGGTCGAGTCCCGTCATCTCGCAGTCAATCCATACGAGGAGGTCGTCGCCAGCCATGCGCTCGAGTGTAGTGATCGCATTCGTCACCGGCCCGGGGTGCGCCGGTATCCTTGCCCAGCGCCCTCGTAGCTCAGCGGATAGAGCAGGAGCCTTCTAATCTCTTGGTCGCTGGTTCGATTCCAGCCGAGGGCACCGTGGGGAGCAGTGCAGCGCCGGGGTCAGCTGGCGGGCTCGGTGTCGTCGTCGGGGATGACTCGGATCGCGCCCGTGACGATTTCGACGGTGCCCGTCGCGACCGCGAGGTTGGGGTCGGCCACAGAGCCGGGCCGGACGGTCTGTGCGAGGACGATGCCGACGAGCACCACGGCGACACCGATGAGTTGGACCCAGTCGAGGGCCTCACCGAGCCAGAGCCAGGCGACGGCGAAGGCGAAGACGACCTCGCTCGACGCGATGATGCCGGCCGTGGTCGGCCGAAGTCGCCTGATCGCGAGGAAGGACAGCAGGAACGGGAGGAATGTGCCACCCGCGATGGTGATGATGAGCAGCGTCCAGATCGGCAGCTCGATCGCCGCGAGCGCGCCCCCGAGTGATGCCGCGGTACCAAAGACGCTCGGCTCGAGCTCCCACCAGCCGCTAAAGCAGGCCCAGAACAGCCCGGCAAACAGTGACCCCCAAAACATGGTGGCCAGCGGACTCGTCGCGATGATCTGGCGTTCGCCGTAGAGGAAGTAGAACGCGAGACTCGCGGCGGCCAGCAGCGCGAACGCCAACCCGATGGGGTCGAGCATCGAGTCCCACACCTGCGCGACGAGTGCGAGACCGAGCAGGACGCAGACGCTCGCACCCCACACGGACGCACGAATCCGCTCCCGGTACACGATGAGGGCAAACAACGGGACGATGAGCACCGCGAGGAATTCGAGGAGCAGGGTGATGCCCACCGGGAGCCGAGCAATCGCGAGCGCGTACGAGGCCTGCAGGATGGCGATGCCACCGACCCCGAGGAATGCGAGGGCGAGCATGCGGCGCCACGGCAAGCGAAACATGCCCCGGTCAGTCGCCGCGAGCACGAGCCCCGCAAGGAGTGCTGCGCCGAGCGTGCGGAACAGGGTCAACTGCAGTGGGTCGATGCCCGCATCGATGATGACCTTGGTGAGGCTCCCATTGGCCCCGAAGAGCAGTGCGCCAAGCAGCGCATAGACGGCGCCCATCAGCAATGCTGGGAATACACACGGAGCACCGTGCGATTGTAGTGAGTATGCGCACCTTCCATCTGGCTGGCGGTTGCTTCTGGTGTCTCGACGCCGTGTATCGCACGGTCGATGGGGTGACCGAGGTCGAGTCGGGGTATACCGGCGGCGACGTCGACCACCCGGACTATGAGACGGTCTGCACCGGGACCACGGGTCATGCCGAGGCGGTCGCGGTCTCCTTCGACGAGACGAAGGTGCCGGAGCAGGTCATCCTCGACATTTTCTTCACCCTCCACGACCCGCGACAGCTCAATCGGCAGGGGGGTGACATCGGCACCCAGTACCGCTCGGCGATGTTCCCGACGGATGATGCGCAGCATGAGCTGTTCGCCGCCGCCCGCGCCCGCGCGGACGAGCTCTGGGGCGGCGGTGTCGTCACGACGATCGATTCGCTCGGTGCGTGGTGGCCAGCGGAGGAGTACCACCAGGACTTCTTCGCGAAGAACCCGAATCAGGGCTACTGCCTGGCCGTCACCGTCCCGAAGGTGAACAAGGTCCGCAAGTCGTTTGCCCCCTACGTCCGGGGCTGAATCGGCGCGTCCCGACTTCCTCACAGTGCGCGTATCGCGCGCCTTCTCCACATTCTGCGCGCCAGCCTGAGCGGCACGGCGCCGTCGGTGCCAGAGTCCTGTCACCGGCCACCGCCAGCCTCAATCGGGCACGAGCGGCGCGGGGGTGGCCGGTCCATTGCAACAGGACCGGAAGGACGGCAGCCATGTCGGACACAATCACGGTAGTCGGCACGGTGGCGACCGCGCCGCGCCACGTCAAGACCGAGGAGCAACTCGAGGTGACGACGTTCCGCCTCGCGTCGGCGCACCGCCGCTACGACCGCAAATCGCAGCGATGGGTGGACGGCGACACCAATTGGTACACCATCGTCGCCTTCCGCCAGCTCGCGAGCAATGCGGCGCAGTCGATCAAGAAGGGGGATCGGGTCATCGCGTTCGGACGTCCTCGCGTCCGCGACTGGACGAATGCGGACCGCAGCGGCACGACGATGGAGGTCGAGGTCGACAGCCTCGGTCACGACCTGCTCTGGGGCCGGACCGCGTATACGAAGACGGCGGCGCGCCGCGATCCTGAGGCCGAACCGGGCGGCGCCGGGGCCAGTCCTGCCCCCAGCCCGGAGGTCGTTGCCGAGGCCGCTGCTGAAGCCGGGAGCGCTGGGTCAGGCGACACGAGCCTGGCCGGGGCGCACTGGCCCACGGCCTCCGTGGGTGGCACGGCCCCAGTCGAGACCCGCGAGCCGGCGGCCGCGTTCTGAGAATCCGGGGTCGGTGTGCGTCCCCACCTCCCTCGCGACGCGCACCGGCCCCGGGCATAGAATCGACGAATGCCTGCCAGCTCCGGGGCGCGCCGCGTCATGGCGGGCGGCGCTGCCGCATTCCTCGCGGGGGTGCTCGCGTTCGCCCTCGCGGGTTGCGTCGGCGCCACGCCCGAGCCACCGACGGCGGGGTCGACGACCGACCGCACGCCGAGTGCGCCGCCGCCCCAGGGGCCGTCGCGGACACCGGCCGCGACACCGACGCCGACACCCGCGCCGGCGACACTGCACCCGGGCGGCTCGGCGGCCGTCAACCTGCCGTTCTTCGAGCAGACGCTCGCGAGCTACGTCAGTGCCTACGGGCGCGGCGAGCGGGCCTTGCTCATCGGGCACCTGAGCAGCGCCGGCTTCGACCCGGGTGCGATTGAGTCGGGCTGGGCGACGACCCCAAATGGGCTCCAGGAGGTCTCGATCGACGTCGCCGTCCGCTTCGGCGAGGACTGCCTCGTGGGGACGGTGCGTGCCGACCGTTGGGCGAGCGCCATCATGCCCGTGCTCAGCACGGGCCACTGCCTGATCGGTGACGGCTTCACCGACCCGGGCTGAGGCGGGACGCCCCCGGTCCCACCCGGCAGGCGGACCGGGTAGCGTGGTTGCTGCGATCCAAGGCTTCTCGAGTAAGGCGGTTAACCACACGTGGCCGAGTACATCTACACCATGTCGAAGGCGAGGAAGTCGGTCGGGGACAAGGTGATCCTCGACGACGTCTCGATGTCGTTCTACCCCGGGGCGAAGATCGGCATGGTCGGCCCGAACGGCGCGGGCAAGTCGACGATCCTCAAGATCATGGCCGGGCTCGACCAGCCCTCCAACGGCGAGGCAAAGCTGAGCCCCGGCTACACGGTCGGCATCCTGCTGCAGGAGCCGGAGCTCGACGAGGACAAGACCGTCCTCGAGAACGTGCAGGGCGCGGTGCGACCGCTGCTCGACAAGATCGCGCAGCACGCCGCGATCGGCATGGCGATGGCCGAGCCCGACGCCGACTTCGACAAGCTGCTCGCCGAGATGGGCGTCCTCCAGGAGGAGATCGACGCCGCGGACGGCTGGGACATCGACAACCAGCTCGAGCAGGCGATGGACGCCCTGCGCACCCCGCCCTCGGACGCGATCGTGTCGCACCTGTCCGGTGGTGAGAAGCGCCGCGTCGCGCTCGCGAAGCTCCTCCTCGAGAAGCCCGACCTGCTGCTGCTGGACGAGCCGACGAACCACCTCGACGCGGAGAGCGTGCAGTGGCTCGAGCAGCACCTGCAGAAGTACCCGGGCGCGGTCATCGCGATCACGCACGACCGGTACTTCCTCGACAACGTCGCGGAGTGGATCGCCGAGGTCGACCGCGGCCACCTCTACCCCTACGAGGGCAACTATTCGACCTACCTCGACACGAAGGCGAAGCGCCTCGAGGTCCAGGGCAAGAAGGACCAGAAGCTCGCCAAGCGTCTCGCCGACGAGCTCGAGTGGGTCCGCTCCAACACGAAGGGTCGCCAGGCGAAGTCGAAGGCCCGGCTCGCCCGCTACGAGGAGATGGCGGCCGAGGCGGAGAAGACGAGGAAGCTCGACTTCGAGGAGATCCAGATCCCGCCGGGTCCGCGGCTCGGCTCGGTCGTCATCGAGGCGAAGCACCTCAAGAAGTCCTTCGGGGACCGCGTCCTCTTCGAGAACCTGTCGTTCTCGCTCCCGCCGAACGGCATCGTCGGCATCATCGGCCCGAACGGCGTCGGCAAGACGACGCTGTTCAAGACGATCGTCGGGCTCGAGCCGCTCGACAGCGGCGACCTCAAGATCGGCGAGACGGTGAAGATCTCCTACGTCGACCAGACGCGGGCGAACATCGACCCGAACAAGACGCTCTGGGAGGTCGTCTCCGACGGACTCGACATCCTCGTGGTCAACAAGACGGAGATCCCGTCGCGCGCCTACGTCTCGAAGTTCGGCTTCAAGGGACCGGACCAGCAGAAGAAGGCGGGCGTGCTGTCCGGCGGCGAGCGCAACCGACTCAACCTCGCCCTGACGCTCAAGGAGGGCGGCAACCTGCTGCTGCTCGACGAGCCGACGAACGACCTCGACGTCGAGACGCTCCAGTCGCTGGAGAATGCGCTGCTCGAGTTCCCCGGCTGCGCGGTCGTCATCACCCACGACCGGTGGTTCCTCGACCGGGTCGCGACCCACATTCTTGCCTACGAGGGCGACGAGACCGACCCGGCGAAGTGGCACTGGTTCGAGGGAAACTTCGAGGCGTACGAGGCGAACAAGATCGAGCGCCTCGGCCCGGACGCCGCCAAGCCCCGCCGCACCGCGTACCGCAAGCTCACGAGGGACTGAGGATGGGGGAGCGGCTCACCGTCCCCATCCAGCTGCGCTGGGGCGACCTCGACGCGCAGGCGCACGTCAACAACGTGACGATGCTCAAGCTCCTCGAGGAGGCGCGCGTGCGCGTCCTGTGGGA
>DATMFQ010000025.1:0-41488 GCA_035556075.1 Microbacteriaceae bacterium
GCATTCGTCAGGGTGCGGGTCATGTCGGCAGTCTAGAGCCGTCCCTAGCAGAATGCGCGGGCGCGCGGGACTCGGTGACTCGCGGATCGCCGTCGACGACGTCGATCTCGGTGTCGATGGGGTCCGGGTCGTCCGCGGGGATCTCCGCATCGGGCCAGCGCAGTAGCCGCCAGCCGGTCTCGGGCGTGCCTTCCAATTCGACGACCCCCGCATTCGGCAGATGATGGTGGGCGGTGAACTCGGGCAGGATGTTCGTCGCGCGGGCGGCGACCCAGATCCGGATCGCCGCACCGTGGCTGACCAGGACAGGGTGACGCGCCTCGCGCACCGCTCGCTCGATATCCGCGTCATAGCGGCCGAAGAACTCGTGCCCGTCCGGCCCGTCCGGCATCGCCTGGTCGAGGTCGCCGAGACCCCAGCTGAAGGCGGTCTCCATGTAGCGGCGGACCGATGCCTGGTCACCGCGCATCTCGAGCGAGCCTGCCTCGACCTCGTGCAGCCCAGGCAGCTCGACGCGCTCGAGGTCTCGGGCCAGCGCGAGTGGCGCCGCCGTCACGTGGGTGCGCACGAGACGACTGACGTACACGGCATCGACAGGGGCGTCGCCGAACTGGCTGGGGAGCGCCTCGGCCTGGGCGGTGCCGAGATCAGTGAGCCCGGGGCCCGGGGCGCCGGTGTCGAGGAGTCCGCGGACGTTGGAGGGGGTCTGGCCGTGCCGGATCAGGGTGAGGCGCATATCAGCGGGGGAGATTCGCTTCGATGGCCGCGATGATCGCGGGGTCATCGGGCTGCGTGTGGGGCCGGAAGCGCAGCACCTCACCGGACGGGGTGACGAGGAACTTCTCGAAGTTCCACTCCACCTTCCCCGCCTCGCCCTTCGCGTCCTTCGCCTTGCGCAGCTCCTGGTAGAGCGGGTGGGCGTGGCCACCGTTCACCTTGATCTTCTCGAACATGGGGAAGGTCACGCCCCACGTCGTCGTGCAGTACTCGAGGATCCGCTCGTTGCTGCCGGGTTCCTGGGCCAGGAACTGGTTGCACGGGAAACCGAGCACCGTGAAGCCACGGTCGTGGTAGCGCTGCTGGAGCGCCTCGAGCCCCGCGTACTGGGGCGTGTTGCCGCACCGCGAGGCGACGTTGACGATGAGGAGCACCTGGTCCCGGTAGGGCTCCAGCGTCGTCGCCTCGCCCTGAATCGTCGTGACGGGCGTTGTCAAGAGGTCCATGTCGGCAGGGTACGCCGGTCATCTGAGCGCAATGTGCACGCAGTAGGGTTCAAAATGTGATCCGGGTGATCAGCTACAACCTCTACCACAGCCGCGCCGCGGAGGAACTCGCGGGGCTGGTAGCTGGCGAGCCCGATCTCGACGCGCTCTGCGTCCAGGAGGCGTACCGGGTCGGGCTCTCCTCGAGCATCGGCGGTCTGCGCCTGGCCGCGCACACGGGGCGCAACATGCTCGCGCTCGCCGTCTATGTACGTCACGAACGCTTCGAGGAGCTCGCGAGCGGCACATTCGAGCTGAAGAAGTCGCTGCACGACGCCGTCTTCGACCGGACCCGGGAGCGAGTCGTCGGCGTGCACCTGCGCGAGCGCGACACCGGCCGGGAGCTCGTCGTCGCCTCCTTCCACGCGGCGCCGCCGACGGCTCGATCCGCGCTCCGACGCCAGCAGATCCAGACCGCGCACGACCGGCTCCTGCAGCTCGGCGAGGGAGCACCCGTGCTCATGGTCGGCGACTACAACTATCCGTTGTTTCATAACCGGCTTGGCCACCGGCTCGGGCGCAGCGGCATCGATTTGACCCTCAGCGACAAACGCACCTACCAGACCATGAAGATCATGAAAGGCCACTTCGATTTCGTCACCGCGACCGGCATCGAGGTGGTCGAAGTGCAGACGCTGCCGCGCGGTCGCAGCGACCACGCACCGATCCTCGTCACGGCGCAGTCGGCCGCGGCGTAGTGCTAGCATTGCTCCTCGTGTTCCCCACAAGGGAGCACTGCGCGCGGGTGGCGGAATGGCAGACGCGCTAGCTTGAGGTGCTAGTGCCCTAACGGGCGTGGGGGTTCAAGTCCCCCTCCGCGCACAGTGGCCCTGAGTCCCGTTATCGCTGCAGAGCGAGACGCGACTCAGGGCTTTTCTGGTTGCCCGCGACCGCCGCTGCGCCCACATTCCTGCCCTGGCGGACTGCACGAAGTACTGAGGAATGCGCGGAGTGCTGACCGCGGCACCGCATTCCTCAAGTACTTGGGAGATATCTCAGTACTTCGTGCTCGCGCCGCCGTCCCCGAACGTCGGGCCGACGCCCCGGGAGTATGGTCGAAGTACCGCGAGCGGGAGGCGACACATGTCCGGACATACGCTGCGAATCAAGCGGATTTATGACGAAGCCGCCGCTGACGACGGCTTCCGGGTGCTCGTGGATCGGCTCTGGCCCAGGGGCGTGTCGAAGGAGCGCGCCGAGCTCGGCCTGTGGCTCAAAGAGATCGCCCCGAGTACGGAGCTGCGGAACTGGTGGGACCACGATCCTGCGCGACTCGACGAGTTCACCGCTCGGTATCACGCGGAGCTCGACGACAATCCCGCCGTCGATGAGCTCCGCGAGGTCACCGCCACGCACCCGACGACGACGCTGCTGTACGGCGCCCACGATCCGGAGCTCAACCAGGCTCGGGTGCTGCGCGACTACCTTGGTGGTGCGACCTCGTGAGTGTCGCGCGACTGAGCTGCCTGCTCGGCATCGAGACACCGATCCTGCTCGGCGCGTTCGGGGGACTGTCCTCGGTCGAGCTGACCGCGACGGTCAGCGAGCTCGGCGGGCTCGGCTCCTACGGACTGTACGGCTACGACGGCGCCCGCATCACCCAGACGGCGGACGCCCTCCGGGCGGCAACCGACAAGCCGATCGCATTGAACCTCTGGCTCCCGACCGGGGATGAAGTGCTGCCGGGGGAGGCCGACCTGGACGCCGCCCGCGAGGCCACGCGCCCGATCTTCGCCGAGCTCGGCATCCCACTGCCGCCGCTGCCCGACCGATTCCTGCCGGATGCCCAGGAGCAGCTCGACGCCGTCATCGCGGCGCGACCCGCGGTGCTCAGCCTCGTGTACGGGGTCCCATCGGCAGAGCTCGTCGCACGGGCCCACGATGCCGGGATCCGCGTCGTCGGCAGCGCCACCACCGTCGCGGAGGCGGTCGCGCTCGAGACGGCCGGCGTCGACGCGGTCATCGCGACCGGCTTCGAGGCGGCCGGCCACCGAGTCTCGTTCCTCCGTCCCGCGGCCGAGTCCCTGGTTGGCACCTTCGCGCTCGTGCCGCAGGTCGTGGACGCCGTCGGCGTGCCGGTCATCGCCGCCGGTGGCGTCGCCGACCGGCGGGGCGTCGCGGCCGCGATCGCGCTCGGGGCCTCCGGGGTCCTCGCGGGCACCGCATTCCTCAGGACTCGTCAGTCCGCCGCGACCGAGGCGCACCGGCAAGCGATCATCACGGCGACTGCGGACAGCAGTGTGCTGACCACCGCGATGAGCGGGCGGCTCGCGAGAGGGGCGCGCAACCGCGCGGTGCGTGAGCTCGAGGCGAGCGGTGCGATCGCGCCGTTCCCGGCGCAGAACTGGCTCACCGGGCGATTTCGTGGCGAGGCGGGGCGGCTGGGCCTCGGCGACCTGCTGTCGCTGTGGCTTGGCCAGGCGGCACCGCTGGCACGCCACGAGGACGCGCGAGAAGTGTTCGCGGAGCTGGCGGCAGGACTGCCGACACCGATCGCCCGCGGCGGCGAGTAACCTCATGCGGTGACGTTCTTCGAGGCCATCATCCTCGGCCTGATCCAGGGCCTCACCGAGTTCCTCCCGATCTCCTCGAGCGCGCACCTCAGGATCGTCGGCGAATTCCTGCCCTCGGCCGTGGACCCCGGCGCGACCTTCACGGCGATCACCCAGATCGGCACGGAGCTCGCGGTCATCATCTACTTCCGCCGGGACATTGTGCGGATCATCGGCAGGTGGTGCCGGCACTTCTCGAGGGCGTCCGGGATCCCGAAGGGTGACCCAGACGTCCGGCTCGGCTGGATCGTCATCATCGGCACGGTGCCGATCGGGATCGTGGGCTTCCTCGCCCAGGACTACATCCGTGACGCGTTCCGCAACCTGTGGATCGTCGCCGTGCTGCTTATCGTGTTCGGCATCCTGCTCTGGCTTGCCGACTGGCTCGGTCGTCGCACCCGCGAACTGGATCGGATGACCTACCGGCACGGTATCTGGATCGGTCTGGCACAGGTGCTGGCCCTGGTGCCCGGCGTCTCACGCTCCGGCGCGACCACCTCGATGGGGCTTGCGCTCGGCTACACCCGACCCGCCGCGGCGAGATTTGCATTCCTGCTCGCCATCCCAGCGGTGCTCGGCAGCGGTGGCTACGAACTCGTGACGGCGCTGCGGACGGGCACGACCGGCTACTTCGGCTACGCCGAGACCGCGGTCGCGACCGTCATCGCCTTCGTCGTCGGCTGGCTCGTCATCGCCTTCCTCATGCGATACATCCAGACCCGGTCGTTCCTGCCCTTCGTCATCTACCGCATCGCGCTCGGCGCGGCGATCATGATCCTGCTCGCCGCGGGACTGCTCCGCGCGGCGTAGCGGGGTGGCTCAGGCGCCGGGCTGCTCGCCGCGGCCGCGCAGGTAGCGCTCGAACTCCTCGGCGATCGCCTCCCCGCTCGCCTCCGGCGCGTCGACCGTGTCGCGGGCGCGCTCGAGCGTCTCGATGTACGAGGCCATCTCCTCGTCCTCCTCGGCGAGTTGGTCGATGCCGGACTCCCAGGCGGCCGCCTCGGCGAGCAGTTCCCGCCGATCCACCCGAATGCCGACGAGCTCCTCGAGCCGGTCGAGGAGCGCCAGCGTCGCCTTCGGGCTCGGTGAGCTGTGCACGTAGTGCGGGACCGAGGCCCACACCGACACCGTCGGGATCCCGACCTCCTCGAATGCGGCGGCCAGCACCGACAGGATCCCGACGGGACCCTCGTACTGCGGCCGCGGCAGCCCGAGGATCTCGCGAAGCTCGGTCCCCTCGCTGGAGGCGTGGACGCCGATCGGCCGACTGTGTGGCACGTCGGCGAGCATCGCGCCAAGGAACACGACGACGTCGAGCTCGTACTCGTCGATGAGCTCCATGAGCTCAGCGGCGAAGGTCTGCCAGCCGCGGGACGGCTCGGTGCCGAGGAGCAGATGCACGCCGTCCGCGCCCTTGGTCGGCGCGTACAGGGTCACGCCGGGCCAGGTGATCCGGCGCACACCGTCGGCGTCCGTGCCGATGACTGGCCGGGCGAACTGGTAGTCGTAGTAGTCCTCGGGATCGATCTCGAATGCGACGCGCGGCTCATACTCGTCGCGCAGCCGTCGCACCGCCCCACTCGCCGCCTCTCCGGCGTCATTCCAGCCCTCGAAGGCGACCACGAGGATCCGGGCACCGCTGAGCACCGACTCGGACATGCCCCCAGGATAGAACTAGCATCGGTGCACATGGCGGTGGAACGGCGAATCGGCGTGCTCTGGGACATGGATGGCACGCTCGTGAATACGGAACCGCTCTGGATGCAGGCCGAAGAGGAACTGGTTGGCTCCTTCGGGGGCGTGTGGACGCAGGAGCAGGCACT
Source organism: Microbacteriaceae bacterium (assembly GCA_035556075.1). Taxonomy (GTDB): domain Bacteria; phylum Actinomycetota; class Actinomycetes; order Actinomycetales; family Microbacteriaceae; genus 73-13. Next base: position 5,638 of record DATMFQ010000025.1, read on the forward strand.
GCAATGCGTCGGTCAGGGCCTACCCACCTCCGCGCGGATCCTGCAGGCCGCCGGCGTGCGCCTCAGTGAGGACGAGATCATCGATTGGCTCACCGACCATGTCACCGCCCATCTCGATCCGGCGGCGATGCCGTGGCGGCCCGGCGCCGTCGAACTGCTGCGGGAACTGCACGAGGCCGGAGTGCCCAACGCGCTCGTCACGATGTCCTATCGCCGGATGGCGGAGGCGATTGCCGGACAGCTCGGATTCGCCGGGTTCGACGCGATCGTGGCCGGTGACGAGGTCGCGCACGAGAAGCCGCACCCCGACCCCTATCTCCGTGGTGCCGCCGCGCTCGGGCTCGATCCCGCCGACTGCGTCGCATTCGAGGATTCCGTCTTCGGGGTCGCGTCGGCCGTCGCCGCCGGCACCATCGCCGTCGCCGTGCCGTTCCTGGTCGAGATCCCGGACGCGGGCGACCACCACCGATGGACGAGCCTCGACGGCCGCACTGCCGCTGACGTGCTCGCGCTTGAGCGGATCGCCGCGTGAACGCGCCGCGAGGCCCGTTCCGCCCCGGGGAGCGGGTGCAGATCACGGGACCCAAGGGGCGCCGCAATACGATCACGCTCACCGTCGGCGGTGAGTTCCACAGCCACCGCGGCGTCATCGCCCACGACGACATCATCGGCCGTGAGGACGGCATCGTCGTCGAATCGAGCAACGATGAGGCGTACCTGTGCCTACGTCCGCTGCTCACCGACTTCGTCATGTCGATGCCCCGCGGCGCGGCCATCGTCTATCCGAAGGACGCCGCCCAGATCATCGCGCAGGCGGACATCTTCCCTGGCGCGCGGGTCGTCGAGGCCGGGGTCGGGTCCGGCGCGCTCAGCCTCTGGCTGCTCAGGGCAATCGGGGCGGAGGGCCGATTGCTATCCGTCGAGCGGCGGGAGGAATTCGCGGCCGTCGCGGCGGCGAACGCCACCGCGTTCCTCGGCGCGCCCCCGACGAACTGGGAGATTGCGCTCGGCGACTTCGCTGACGTCGTGCCCGAGCGCCTCGCGCCCGGCAGCGTCGATCGGATCATCCTCGACATGCTGGCCCCGTGGGAATGCGTGCCCGCGGCCGCCGCAGCGCTCGCCCCCGGTGGCGTGATCTGCGTGTACGTCGCGACCGTCACGCAGCTGTCGCGCACCGTCGAGCAGCTCCGCGCGAGCGCCGCATTCACCCCACCGGCCTCCAGCGAGACGCTGCTGCGCACCTGGCACGTCGAGGGCCTCGCCGTCCGGCCGGACCACCGCATGAGTGGGCACACCGGCTTCCTGGTGACCGCCCGGCGGCTCGCTCCCGGTACGATCCTGCCCGCACGCAAGCGTCGTGCCTCCAAGGACGACTACAGCGACGAGGATCTCGAACTGTGGACACCGGGGGCGGTCGGGCAGCGGGAGACGAGCGCGAAGCGCGCCCGGAAGGCCGTCCGGCAGGCGCGTGCCGCGGCGGACGCCGCACTGGGCAGTGCGGAAGGCTCGCTAGAGTAGCCCGGTGCGGAAAACGACCGGTCTCCTGCTCGCGACGGCCACGCTGCTGACCCTGAGTGCCTGTGCGCCCGGCGGCTCGGTCGGCTGCGAGTCGACGCTCCCGCTCGGTGGACTCGCCGACACGGTCGAGCTCAGCGGCACCGCCGATGACTTCCCGGCGATCGCCGCCTTCCCGACGCCGCTCGTGGCGACGAGCTCAAGCCACGCCATCGCAGTGCCCGGCGACGGCCGAGTCGTCGGTGAGGGCGATGCGGTCGTCGGACAGGTCACCATCTTCGATGGGGCCAGCGGCACGGTGGTCGACGGCGGCACGATCATGCTGTTCACCGACGACGAGGAGCTGCCGTTCTTCGCGGGGACGACGTGCGCGACCGTCAATTCGCGCGTCGTGACCGTCGCCCCGGCCCAGGACTTCTTCGGCGACTTCGCCGCCAATTTCGGGATCGATCCGGCGCAGACCGTCGTCGGGGTCATCGACATCCAGGACGCCTTCCCGGGCCGTGCCAGTGGGGTCACCGTCAACGCGATCGAGGGCCTGCCCGCCGTGACGACGGCGCCGAACGGTCAGCCTGGACTCACCTTCACCGGCGCGCCCGCTCCGACGGAGCTCACCGTCGAGACCCTCATCCGGGGCGACGGCGAGGTCGTCAAGGCTGGCGATCAGATCGTCGTCAACTACATCGGCGTCGAGTGGGAGACCCGCAAGGTCTTCGACGACAGCTGGTCGACGGGACGCCCCCACGCCTTCAACCTCGACGACGTCGTGCCCGGCTTCCAGCAGGCGATCATCGGCGCCACGGCCGGCTCCCGCATCGTCATGGCGATCCCGCCAAGCGAGGGCTACGGGGACAGCGCCGGCTCACCGGTCGGGCCCGATTCGACCATGATCTTCGTCGTCGATGTGCTCGGGGTGGACCGGCACGCGCACTGAGCGCCCGCGGCCTAGACTCAGGCTGTGGCCAGGCAGCGACCGCCCGAGCAGCGGCTCTTCAACCTCATTCTCGCCCTGCTCGCGACGAATGCGGGCCTGACGAAGGCACAGATCATGTCGTCGGTCGCGGGCTACGTCGAGCGGGCCGACAGCGGCGAGATGGCCCTTGACCAGCTCTTCCAGCGTGACAAGGACCAACTCCGTGACCTCGGCATTCGGATCGATGTCCTCGACACGGCGGGGGAGGTCGGCAATAACCAGCACGCCCGCTATCGCATCTCCCGCGAGGCATATGAGCTGCCCGAGCAGGCGCGGTTCAGCAGCGGTGAGCTCGCGCTCCTCGGGCTCGCCGCTGAGGTCTGGCGGGACGGCTCGTATTCGGTGGAGTCTCGCCGGGCGCTCACGAAGCTCAAAGGCTTTGGTATTGCCCCGTCCGAGCCGGTCGTCGGGTTCCTGCCGTTCGTGCGGGCCCGGGAGGCCGCGCTCGAGCCGCTGCGCCGCGCGATTGAGCGCGGTGTCATGGTCGAGTTCGACTACCGACGCCCGGAGGAGGCGGTATCGCGTCGGCGGCGGGTCTCGCCGCTGGCCCCGATCATTCATGACGGTCGCTGGCTGCTGCTCGCCGCCGAGGCCGACGGGACCCGCAAGACCTTCCTCCTGCAGCGCATTCTCGGTCAGGTCGTCGAGCGACGGGAGCCGGCGATCCGGATGGCGCCGGGGGAGGACCTGGCCCTCGCCGAGGAGCTCCGTGCGTACCGCGCGAGCAACCGGGCCGTCATCCATGTCGTCCCTGGATCCGATGCGGCGATCCGGCTCGGCAACCGCGCGGACACGCGAGTGCTCGAGCCGGGCGTCCTCGAAGTGCACTGGAGTGATCTCGGGATCTTCGCCGAGGAGCTCGTCGCAATGCACCCCGAGGCGATCGTCATGACCGCCGGTGACTTGCGGGAACAGGTCATCGCCCGCCTCAGCGAACTGGCGGCGCGACATGGCTGATCGGAACTCCCCGCAGGTCGCACTCGACAAGCTCACGTTCCTCATCGCATTCGTGCCGTATCTGACGCATCAGGGCCGGGTGAGCGTCGCGGAGGCGGCCGCGCACTTCGGCTACGACGAGGACTTCATCCGGCGCTCCGCGCTCGCGCTCACGGTCACCGGTGTCGCGGCCGGCTCACTGCCGGACGGGGAACTCTTCGACATTGACTTCGACGCGCTCGAGCACGATGACGAGATCGTGCTCGTCACCCGCATCGCCATCGAGGACGAGGTACCGCGGCTGTCTGGACGGGAGGCAGCAGCGCTCATCGCGGGCCTCCACCTGCTCGGCCGCGATCCGGCCATCGGTGCCTCCGCCGAGTACGCGAGCCTCCTCGACAAGCTCCGGCACGGCGCCGCGGCCGACCCTATGCCGACCGCGGTCATGTCGACCGAGGTCGCGAACTTTGCGCCGCTGCGCACCGCCATCGAGGAGCGCCGCCGCGTCGCCTTCGACTATCGCGGCGCTGGCTCCGACCGCATCGAGCGCCGCGAGGTCGAGCCGCTGCGGATCGAGTCGATCGACGCCACGTACCACCTCCGGGCGTGGTGCCTGCTCCGGGGGGCGCTGCGCACCTTCCGGCTCGACCGCATCAGCGGCCTCGAGCTTCTGACGACACCGAGCGCGCACGACGTCACCGCCATCGACGACGCGGCCAGCGCATTCATCGCCGGCCCGGGGGAGACGATCGTCACGATCGGCTTCGACCCTGACGCGGAGCCGCTCGCGCTCGCGTATCGACCGATCGAGGTCGACGACACCGATCCCGATACCGGGCAGCGACGAATGCGGGTGGCGATCACCGCGCCGAGCACGCTGCAACGGCTCCTCAGTGAGATCCCCGGCGCTGTCGTGCTCGACCCTGCGGAGGTCCGCCATGCCGTACGCGACTGGGCGACGGCAGTGCTCGGACGCTACGGAGGTCCCGACCACTAGACTTGCCCGGGTCAGATTAGCGGGAGGCGACACATGCGCGCGATTTTTGAGAACCCGATCGTCATCATCGCGATCGTCGTGCTGCTCGTGCTCATCTTCGCCGGGCCGAAGCTGCCGGGACTCGCGAAGAGCCTCGGACAGTCCATGCGGATCTTCCGCAAGGAGGTCAAGACGATGAAGTCCGAGAGCGCGGAGGAGTCCGCGTCGGTGCCGCCGGCACCCGAGCCGCCCTCGCCGTCCCAGTCCGCGCCCGTCAACGGCGAAGACGGCAAGCCGACCTCCTGAGCGCCGTGGCGGCAACGTCGTCGGGGCGCGCGCGCAACCCCCAGGGCCGTATGAGCCTTGGGGCGCACCTGAAGGAGTTCCGGCGCCGCCTGATCATCTCGCTCATCGCCATTGTCCTGGCGGGGATCATCGGCTGGTGGGCTTCTGGTTGGGTCTTCGTCAGCCTGCAGGCGCCCATCACCCAGGTCGCCGAGGCCTCCGGCCGCCACGTCACCCTCGACTTCGACACGCTCGGCGTCTCATTCGACCTCACGCTGCAGATCGCGCTCACCATCGCCGTGCTCATCGCCTCGCCCGTCTGGCTCTACCAGGTGTGGGCCTTTGTCACACCCGGCCTGGTGCGGAAGGAGCGGCGGTATGCGATCGGCTTCCTCGCCGCCGCCATTCCGCTCTTCCTCGTCGGCTGCGCCCTTGGGTTCTTCGCGATGCCGCGGATGGTCGACCTCATGCTGAGCTTCGCGCCCACCGAGTCGGTGTCGAACCTGTCGGCACGCTACTACTACGACTTCTTCCTCAAGCTCATCCTCGTCAGCGGCGTGGCCTGCGTGCTCCCCGTCATCCTCGTCGTGCTCAACGTCGCGGGCGTCATGCGCGGTGCCACCATCCTGCGCGGCTGGCGCGTGGCACTCCTCGTCATCGTCATCTTCACCGCGATTGCGACACCAGCCTCCGACATCGTGTCGATGCTGATCCTCGCGGTGCCCATGCTCGTGCTCTACTTCCTCGCGGCCGGTCTCGCACTGTGGAATGACCGGATTCGCCGCAAGCGTGCCGAGCGTGTGCTGCATGAGGAGCCGGTACCACTCGACTCGATCGATGTCGACCCGGGGTCGGAGCCGGTGTGAGCGCGGGAGGCGATCCCTCGCCCGCCGAGCGTTACGCCGCGTCGCGCCGTCGCGCCGCCGCGCCACTGCTGCAAGCATTTCGCGCGCAACTGGCCCACGAGCTCGACCCATTCCAGGAGCGGGCGTGCGAATCGCTCGAGGCCGGCCGCAGTGTGCTCGTGGCCGCTCCGACGGGCGCCGGCAAGACGATCGTCGCGGAGTTCGCCGTCTATCGGGCGATGCAGGAGCCCGGCGCGAAGGCCTTCTACACGACGCCGATGAAGGCGCTGTCGAATCAGAAGTTCAATGAGCTCGTTTCGGTCTACGGGGCTGACGAGGTCGGACTCCTGACCGGCGATGTCAACGTCAATCCGACCGCCCGCATCGTCGTCATGACGACCGAGGTGCTCCGCAACATGCTCTATGCGGACTCGGCGCTGCTCAGCGGCCTCGCGGTCGTCGTCCTCGATGAAGTACATTTCCTCGCGGACCGGATGCGCGGGGCGGTCTGGGAGGAGGTCATCCTCCACCTGCCGCGCGACGTCCGCATGGTCTCGCTCAGTGCGACGGTGTCGAATGCGGAGGAGTTCGGGGACTGGCTGCAGACGGTCCGCGGCGGTACGGACGTCATCGTCTCGGAGGAGCGCCCCGTTCCGCTCGATCAGCATGTGCTCGTGCGCCGTGGGCTCGTGGAGCTCTTTGAGGACGCCGAGGCGGTGCGGCGCGGCGCACCGGCGGCCGTCAACCGCGAGCTCCTCGAGTTGATCCGCCGCACGGGACACCAGTTGACCTCGACCTGGCAGGGGCATCGCCGCCCGCGTGGCCGAGGCGGGCCCCGGTTCGCCCCGCGCGAGCAGCAGCGCATGTCACGACCCGACGTGATCCGGCTCCTCGCGGAGGAGCAGCTCCTCCCGGTCATCGTGTTCGTCTTCAGCCGCAAGGGGTGCGAGCAGGCGGTCCAGCAGGTCGTGCGCGACGGGGTCCAGCTGACGACCGCGGCGGAGCGGGCGGAGATCCGTGCGCTCGTCGAGGAACGGGCGCGATCGCTGCCGGACGACGACCTCGGCGTGCTCGGCTTCTTCGAATGGGAGGCCGCGCTCGAGCGCGGCGTGGCTGCGCACCACGCGGGGTTGCTCCCGATCTTCAAGGAGATCGTCGAAGAGCTCTTCCGACGCAAGCTCGTCAAAGTGGTCTACGCGACCGAGACACTGGCGCTCGGCATCAACATGCCGGCCCGGACGGTCATGCTCGAGTCGCTCGAGAAGTTCAATGGCGAGGCACGGGTGCCGATCACCCCGGGGGAGTACACCCAGCTCACCGGCCGGGCGGGGCGCCGGGGGATCGACACGCAGGGCCATTCGGTCGTGCAGTGGATGCCCGGGGTCGACCCCGCTGCGCTGGCGGCACTGGCGTCGAAGCGGACCTACCCGCTGGTGTCGAGCTTCCGGCCGACGTACAACATGGCGGCGAACCTCATCGACCAGTTCGGGCGACAGGTCACCCGAGACATCCTCGAGTCCTCGTTCGCGCAGTTCCAGGCCGACCGCGCCGTCGTGGACCTCGCGCGTCGCGTCCGGTCCCAGGAGGAATCGCTCGAGGGGTACGAGCGATCCATGACGTGCGATCGCGGCGACTTCCGGGAGTACTCGGGGATCCGGCGCGAGCTGAGCGATCTCGAGCGCAAGAAGCCGTCGCCCGATGCGAAGCGTTCGGCCCGGGAGCGACGGCAGGCGCAGTTGGAGCGACTCCGGCTGCAGCTGCGCCGCCATCCCTGCCATGGCTGCCCCGACCGCGAGCAGCATGCCCGCTGGTCGGAGCGCTATTGGCAGCTGCGCCGCACCACCGACCAGTTGCTGCGCCAGATCGAGTCCCGTACCGGGGCGGTCGCGCGCACCTTCGACCGGGTGACGGAGGTGCTCCTCGAGCTCGGCTATGTGACCGGCAGCGGTGACGACCTTGCGCTGACCGACGACGGCCGTCGGATGCGTCGGATCTACGGTGAGCGGGATCTCCTCGTCGCCGAATCGCTCCGGCTCGGGCTCTGGGAGCAGCTTGACCCGGCGGGCCTTGCCGCGGTGGTCACCGCGCTCGTCTACGAGCCACGACGCGAGGGCGGCACCGAGTACGGGATGCGGCTTCCCGGCGGGCGGGCGGTCACCGAGGCGATCGACCGGATGACGGACCGCTGGGCCGAGCTTGACGACATGGAACGGGCGCATCACCTGTCAGGCAGTGACCCGCCATCCATCGCGCTCGTGCCCGCGATGCATCGCTGGGCGCGCGGCGGATCGCTTGACCTCGTGCTGCGCGACGCGGACCTCGCGGCAGGTGACTTCGTGCGCTGGGGGCGCCAGACCGTTGATCTGCTCGAGCAGCTCCGGGAGGTCGCCGACGGCCCGGTCGCACGGTCGGCGCGGCAGGCGGTTGACGCGGTCCGCCGTGGCGTCGTCGGCGCCCTGGAGTTCTAGGCTCGACCGATGACCGAGACGATGGCCCGCGTGCCGCTGCCCGTGTGGGCCGCGGTGCCGGCCGTGCTGTTGGCCGGGATCGTCAGTGACGCGGCGTACCCCGACATCGGCTGGTGGCCCGCCATCCTGCTCGGTGTCGCCGGTCTCCTTGTCGCCCTCATCGGGCGCCGGCCCTGGATGGCCGCGCTGCTCGGCTTCCTCTACGGGATGAGCTTTTACCTCGTCCACATCGAGTGGGCGGCGGTGTTCCTCGGACCAGTACCGATGGTCGGACTGTCGGTGCTGTGCGCGGCGTATTATGCGATCGGCTCCGCGGGCATCGCGCTGGCATACCGCTGGCTGCCCCGTCGTTGGCCGGGCGTGGCGGGGCGCATGATCCTGCTGCCGCTGGCGGTCGCGGGCCTGTGGACGCTCCGGGAGTCGGTCAACAGCGTCTGGCCGTACGGCGGCTTTGCCTGGGGACGTGTCGGGCACGCCATGATCGATTCGCCGGTCGCGTCCCTGTATGCCTGGGTCGGGGTGGCCGGGATGACCTTCCTCGTCGTGCTCCTCATCGCGGTGACGATCGAGGCGGTCCGGTTTCGGGGGCTCCCGCAGCTCCGGCGGGTGGTCGCGCCACTGGGACTCATCGCCGTCCTGCTCATCTGGCCGGTGTGGCCGACACCCACGACGGGTGAGCTGCGTATCGCAGTCGTGCAGGGCAACGCGAAGGCGGGGTATTTCGACGCGAGAGACCGTGAGCCCGGGGACCTGCTGGCCGCGCAGTACCTTGCGACGGAGCCGCTCTTCGGCGAGGTCGACGTCGATCTCGTGCTGTGGCCCGAGGGCTCGAGCGAATGGGACCCCCGTCGCGAGCCCTATGCCGCGACGGTGTGGTCGGAAGTCTCGGAGCGGATGGATGCGCCGCTCATCGCCCAGTCGGTCGTGGAGCGCACGGCCCCGGACGGCGTGGTGACCTGGACGAACACGGCGATGCTCTGGTCAGACGGCGAGGTGCTCGACGAGTATGACAAACGCCACCCGGTGCCATTCGGCGAATACGTGCCCGACCGGTGGTTCTTCCGCATGCTCGCGCCGGGTCTGATCGACCTCATCCAGCGCGAGTACACCCCGGGGACCACGGACGCGGTGATGGACCTGCCGACCGCGGCGGGGCCGGTCCGCTTGGGAATCGATATCTGCTTCGACATCGTCGACGACGCGCTGCTGCGAGAGTCGGTGCTCGATGGGGGCCGCTTACTGGTCTCCTCGTCGAACAATGCCGACTTCGGGCGGACGGATGAGAGTCGCCAGCAGCTAGATTTCGCACGGATCCGCGCGGTCGAGCTGGGCCGTGCCGTGGTGAACGCGTCGACGGTCGGCATCACGGCGGTGGTGGACCCGGATGGGACGGTGCGCGAGGAGCTGCCCTGGTACACGGTGGGCTCCATCGTCACGACGGTGCCGCTCATCGACACGCTCACCCCCGCGGCAGCCGCCGGGCAGTGGATCGAATGGGCGACCTGGGCGATCGGGGCGGGCCTACTCTTCGGCGCGGCCGCCAGACGGTGGCCAGGGCGCGGCGCAACCCAGGGGGTCAGCTCACCGAGCTGACTTCCCCGCGGCGCTCCCGTAGCATCTGGAGCCGCTCCTCCAGGAGTTCCTCGAGCTCAGGGATCGTGCGGCGCTCGAGGAGCATGTCCCAGTGCGTGCGGACCGGCTTCTCCTCGACCTCGTCCTGCTCGACCAGCGCACCGCCCTCATCGAGCAGCGCGCCGATCATGCCGGTGCGGGCGTTCTCCCACCTCGGCGGGATCTCGGCGTCCACGGCGAACTTCACCTCGAACTCCGAGCCGTCCTCAGCGCGGTAGCGGGCGGTGATGCGCTCGACGAAGTCGACGCCTTCCTCGCTCTGGAAGCTCTGCGCGCCGAGGCGCATGCCCCGCAGGCTGCGATCTGCCATGGTGTTGTCCTCTTACCAGCTCGGGTCCGTCAGGCCGCGCTCACTCGCGGCACCTGGTGCAACCCCCGACGGCACGGCCGTATTGCGCGTACTGCGCGGATCACAGGGGATTGCCAGGCAGGATATCGCGTGCCACCTGTGAGATCGCCAGATCCGCGCGATCTGTGACCAGACCATCCACGCCCCGGCCCAGGAGCTGCGCCATCCGCACCGGGTCATTCACCGTCCAGATGTGGACCTCGACCCCGATCGCGTGAAAGCGGTCGATGAATCGGGCACCGGTCGTCGGCAGGCCGAGCGCGCGCTCTGGGATCTGGACGGCGTCGATGCCGCGCAGTGCGCGCCGTAACAGCGTGTCGGAGCCAAGGTGGCCGCTCAGCAACGCGGGGACGAACCGCCGCGCCGACGCGGAGGTCGCCACACCAGGGAGACGCTCGACCGCGGCCGCGCGGCGCCCCTCGTCGAAGGAGGTGATGAGCACGCGGTCGATCGCCTTCGCCTCGAGAACGGCTCGCACGGTCGGCTCGACCGCGGCCGGGTCCTTGATGTCGATGTTGAACCGGCCGTCCGGGAAGCCGTCGAGCGCGGCCGCGAGGCTGAGCACCCGCTGTCCTTCGCCGAGCTCGACCTCGCTGAGCTCCGCGGCCGTGAGGTCGCCGATTCGTGCGGTGCGTCCGGCGAGGCGCCGGAGATCGGGGTCGTGGCTGATCATCGCTTCGCCATCGGACGAGGCATGGACGTCCGTTTCGAGGTACCGCACCCCGATCGCCAGGGCGTGCATGAATGCGAGGGCCGTGTTCTCCGGTGCCGCAATCGCGAGCCCGCGATGCGCGATCACCCGCGGTGCGGGGAGATCGAAGTAGGCCTTCACGCTGCCAATCAGGCCTTCGCGTCGCCGCCGAACCCACGACCGAAGTGCTGCAGCGCCTCGGTGAGCTCGCTCGGCACGATCCAGAGCTTGTTCGCGTCGCCCTCCGCGAGCTTCGGCAGCGTCTGCAGGTACTGATAGGCGAGGAGCTTCTCATCGGGGTTGCCCTCGTGGATCGCTCCGAACACGGTCTGAATCGCCTGGGCCTCCCCCTGGGCGCGGAGCACGGCAGCCTGGGACTCACCCTCGGCTTTGAGGATCTCCGCCTGACGGCGACCCTCGGCCTCGAGGATCTGCGACTGCTTGGAGCCCTCCGCGGTGAGGATGACGGCGCGGCGGTCACGCTCGGCGCGCATCTGCTGTTCCATGGACGCCTGGATCGACTGCGGCGGGTCAATGGCCTTGAGCTCGACGCGGCCGACGCGGATGCCCCACTTGCCGGTGGCCTCATCGAGCACCGCGCGGAGTTGGCCGTTGATCTGGTCTCGGCTGGTGAGCGCCTCTTCGAGGTCGATCCCGCCAACGACGTTGCGCAGTGTCGTCGTGGTGAGCTGCTCGACGGCGGCGATGTAGTTGGCGATCTCGTAGGTCGCGGCCCGCGCGTCGGTGACCTGGAAGAAGATCACCGTGTCGATCGAGACGACCAGGTTGTCCTCGGTGATGACCGGCTGCGGCGGGAAGGACACCACCTGCTCGCGCATATCCACGAGCGGGCGGAGGCGGTCGATGAAGGGCACGAGGAGGTTGAGCCCCGGCTGCAGCGTCTTGTTGTACCGGCCGAGGCGCTCGACAATGCCGACGTACGCCTGCGGGATGATGCGAATCGACCGGATCAGCACTGTCAGCACGAAGATGCCGATGACAATGAGCAGGCCGACGACGAAGATCTGTCCGATCCAGGCGCCGAAATCGATCATGGTCTATGCCCTTTCGTCGGTGCGCGGTCGGACCTCGACCGTCGCGCCAAGCACTCGCGTCACGATGATGCGATCGCCAGGCGCAAGGTCAACATCCTCATGCTCGGGGAGCACCGCGCTCCAGGTCTCACCATTGTCGAGCTTGACGGCGCCGCGACCGTCGACGAATGCGGTTTCGGCTCGGCCGAGTTGTTCGCTGATCGCGTCGATGTTGTGCTTCGTCCGGTCTTCTGATTTACGCAGTAGCCGTAGCAACACCGGTCGGATGAGGAAGAGCAGCAGCCCGGCGATTGCGGCGGCGAGCAGAATCTGCAGCCACCAGGGGCCGCCGAGCAGCGTCGTCCCGAGCCCGCCGAGCAGCGCCCCGGCGGACAGCATCGCGAAGGTGAACTCGAGCGTGAAGATCTCGATGACGATGAAGATGAGCGCAAGCGCCAGCCACACGATCCAGGTCCACTGGGTGAGGTCCGGCATGCTTGCTCCTTGCAGTCACCATGACGCTAGCAGGCACCTCCGACGCTGGAGGTGCCAACCGGTGGGCATCGAATCGAATAGGGTCGAATCACCATGAGCACCGAGCAGCTTCCCCTCGCCCCAGGCTCCCTCGAGGGCAAGCGCGCCCTCGTCACCGGGTCCTCCCGCGGCATCGGCGCCGACACCGCCCGGTACCTTGCGGCCGCCGGCGCAACCGTCTTCCTCAACTACCGGAACAAGGCGGCGCGGGCGGAGAAGCTCGTCGCCGAGTTTGCCGCGGCTGGCGCCACCGCCTATGCGGTCGGCGCAGATCTCACCGATCCGGACGCTGTCGCCGCCTTCGCCGCGCAGGTGCAAGCCACCGTCGGCGGTCTTGACCTCCTCGTGTTGAATGCGTCCGGCGGCATGGAGGCCGGGCTCGGCGAGGATTACGCGATGCGACTGAATCGTGACGCCCAGCTCGGCGTGCTCGACGCATTCCTGCCGTTGCTGTCCAAGGGCAGCCGTGTCGTCTTCGTGACGAGTCACCAGGCGCACTTCATCGAGACTGTGCCGACGATGCCGGAGTACGAGCCGGTCGCGCGATCCAAGCGGGCGGGGGAGGACGCCCTCCGTGCCCGCATCCCCGAGCTCGAGACGGCCGGCGTCGGGTTCGTCGTCGTGTCGGGGGACATGATCGAAGGCACGATCACCGCAACGCTCCTCGAGCGCGCCCAGCCCGGTGTCATCGCCGCGCGGAAGGAGACAGCGGGGCGCCTCTACAACGTCGGGGAGTTCGCGGCAGAAGTGGCGCTCGCCGCAGTCGACCCGATCCCCGCTCATCACACGCGCTACGTCGGCGACGTCGCGTCATTCACCGGCTGAGGGGCCGTGGGCGACGGCAGCACCCGGTACGCGAGCCGGATCCTGCTGTTCGAGCCGACCGGCCGCTTCCTGCTCTTCCTCGAGGAGTTTGAGGACCAGCCCGGGCAGGGCCGCTGGATCACCCCCGGCGGGGGTAGGGAGCCGGGGGAGGGGCCGGAGGCGACGGCGATCCGGGAGCTCCACGAGGAGACGGGACTGCGCGTCGAGCGACTCGGGTCTGTCGTCCACGAGCTGGAGTTCGCAGTGCGGCGACCGAGCGCGAAGCACTCATTCGCGCACTGGAGCTTCTTCGTCTACGCGGTCGACGCCGCCTTCGAGCCGTCCCGCGAGCACTGGACGCCGGAAGAGCAGCGCACGGTCCGCGACGTACGCTGGTGGTCGCTCGACGAGCTCCTCAGCAGCCACGAGCCATACTCGCCCAGGGAGCTGCCGGAGCTCGTCGCGCGGTTCGCACCGCCGCGCTGATCCCGGGTCCCGCATTCATCGGCGCGTGCCATGTCGCGGCGGTCGCGGGCGACGCCGCGTCAGAGCAGCAGCAACGAGACGATGAGGAGCACCGGGATGCAACCCAGCGTCGTCAGGAAGATGACGTCGCGGGCGACGATCTCGCCGAAATCGAAGCGCTGCGCGTGGTTGAACACGTTCTGCGCGGTCGGCAGCGCCGCCAGGACGACGACGGCAGCCAGCTCGAGTCCCTCGATGTGGAAGACGAACACCCCGAGCGCCCAGGCGATGATCGGCATCGCCACGAGTTTGAGCCCCGTCGCGAGGATCACGTCACGGCGCAGTCCCTTCGTCGTGAGCACGCGCTGCCCGTGCAGCGAGATCCCGTAGTTGAGCAGCAGGATCGGGATCGCCGCATCGGCGATGAGGTGGAACGGGTCCTGCAGGATCCCGGGCAGTCGCCAGCCCAGCAGCGACATGAGCACGCCGAGCGCCGAGCCGATCAGCACCGGGTTGCGGATCGTCTGGAGCGCGATGCGCCCGAGGGAGCGGCTGCCGCTGCTGGCGGCCTCGAGGAGTGCCATCGACATCGGCGTGAGGATGAGGAGCTGGAAGAAGATGACCGGTGCGGGGAAGGCGGCACTGCCGAGCAGATACACCGAGAACGGGATGCCGATGTTGTTCGAGTTGACCTGCCCGGCGGCGAGCGCCCCGATGACCGTGTCGCCGAGCGATCGTTTCCAGCTGAGACGGGCGACGAGCCAGAACGGGATGATGATCGCGAATGCGGCAATTATGGAGATCGGCAGGAGATTGGAAAACAGCACCGCGATGTCCGCCTCGGACAGCACGACGAACAGCAGGAACGGCGAGAGCACGAAGAAGCTGAGCCGGCTGAGCACGTAGCGCGCGTGCGCGCCGAGCAGGTCGATCCGCCCGATGATGTAGCCGACGAGAATCGCGACACCGACGACCGCGAATGCGGTGAGCACCGCGCTCACGCGGTCGGCGTCGGGCTCGTCGTCACCCGCCGAGCCTAGCCGTCCCGGTCCTCACTCGCTGTAGCTCTGGAAGAACGACCGGGTCCGCGGGTTCGATGACTCGCGCACCGCGGCGGGGGCGTCGTCCTCGATGATCTCGCCGCCGTCCATGAGGACCATCCTGTTGCCGACATGCTCAGCGAAAGCAAGTTCATGCGTCACGACGAGCATGGTCATCCCCTCCGCGGAGAGCTCCCGCATGACGCGGAGCACATCGATGGTCGACTCGGGATCGAGTGCCGAGGTCGGCTCGTCGAACAGCAGCGCCTTCGGCCGTAGCGCGAGGGCGCGAGCGATCGCGACCCGCTGCTGCTGGCCGCCCGAGAGCGCGCCCGGGAGGGAGGTCGCCTTCTCGACGAGACCGACCTTGTCGAGCAGCTCGACCGCGATCTCGAGCGCTTCCTCCCGGGGTTTCCGCCGCACCTCGAGCAGCCCGAGCGCGACATTCTCCACCGCGGTGAGGTGCGGGAACAGGTGGAAGCTCTGAAAGACCATGCCGAGGTCCTTGCGCAGCTCGAGCACATTGCGCTGCGAGGCGATGATGCCATCGGCGAAGACCCGGCGTCCCGAGACCTCGATGGTCCCGCCGCTGGGCGTCTCGAGCAGGTTGAGGCAGCGCAGCAGCGTGCTCTTCCCACCGCCGCTGCGGCCGAGGATGCTCACGACCTCGCCCTCCGCGACGCTGAGATCGACGTGCTTGAGGACCTCGATGTCACCGAAGGACTTCGTCAGCCCGGCGACCCGGATGAGCTCGCCGCTTCGCGCCACCGTCTGGGCCACCGAGATCGCCGTCGCATCGGCGGTCATCGCGCGACTCGCTGCGGCTCGAGGATCGCGACCCGGGCGGCGACGAGCTCACGCGCACGCCGCAACAGGTCCGCGCGCACGGGGGAGAGCGGGACTCCAGAGGCGATCCGTTGCTCGAGCCCGCTGACCAGCCGCGACAGTGGGAAGCACAGTGCGAAGTAGACGAGCCCGATGAGGGTGTAGCTCTCCAGCGGCCGATAGGTGATCGACACCACGGTGGCGGCATGGGTCATGAGCTCAGCGCCCCCGATTGTGACGAGGAGCGATGTGCCCTTGAGCAGATCGACCATCATGGTGCCTGCGCCGGGCAGCGCCACCCGGACCGCCTGGGGGAGGATGATCTTCGTCACGACCCTCGACGGCCGCATCCCCATTGCCAGTGCCGCCTCCCGCTGGCCCTTGTCGACGCTGAGGAAGCCGCCGCGGAAGATCTCGCCGAGGTAGGCGCCGTAGAAGAAGACCAGCGCGACCGTGCCGGCGATGAAGACGTCGAGCTTGATCCCGAGGCTCGGCAGCCCGAAGTAGATGATGTAGATCGCTGTGATGAGGGGCAGGTTCTTGAACAGCTCGGTGTACCCGGTCGCGAACCATCGCATCGGCAGCACCCGGGCGGTCCGCATGATCGCCACGAGCACCCCCACGACGATCGCGCAGACGAACGCGGCCGCCGTGAAGGCGAGCGTCATCCCGAGCGCCTTCGGAAGCCCCGCGAAGAAGTACGCCCAGTCGAATCCGTCGAACAGCATTCAGTCCTGCCCCTCAATCACGTGTTGATCTTGTGCTCTTGCCTCGGGCCTCAGAGCGTCGGCAGAGTCCAGTCGGCGGGACGGTCGGCGTCGCGCCGCTCCTGCTGAAGCCGGTCGTGCCAGTAGGGGTCGAGCGTCAGCCACTCCGAGGGGTCCTCAAACCCGTACTGCTTGAGCGCCTCGACGAGTGTCCCGTCCGCATACATCTCGCGGATGGTGGTGTTGAACGCTTCCACAAGCGCCTCGTGCCCCTTCGGGAAGTACCACTCGGCCATGATCGGTCCGAAGATCTCCCACTCGGGGTGCTCGCGCAGCTGCGCCTCGGTCGGCCCCTCTGCCTTGACGGCCTCGATGTCGAGGTCAGGGCGGACCTTCGCCGTGTAGACCATGATCGTGGAGTCGAGTAGCGCGACGTCGATGCGTCCGGCGCCGAGCTCTGCGATCGTCGTGGCGACGTCGGGGAAGATCCGGAGGTCGACCTCGGGCATCGTCTGGACCACATCGATGAAGTAGTAGCCCGAAGCCGTGCCGACGCGCTTGCCGACGAGGTCCTCAATGGTCTTGATCCCCGCGCCACGCTTCTGGGCGAAGATCGTCGGCACATAGTAGAGCGGGTCGGTGAACAGTCCGCTCTCGGCCCGGGAGGCCCGCCACGCAATGCTGCCGATCATGACATCGTTGCGGTCCGCCTGAATGGCGGCAAGGCCGCCGGGGAAGTCGGCCCAGGTCATGTCGTAGTCAAGGCCGAGTCGCTTGGCCACCTCGAGGAAGACTGGTGCCTCGAAGCCGACCAGCTCGTCGCCCTCGGTGCCGATCGCGGGCATCGCACCGGCGGGCGCGATGACCGAGAGCTTGTCTCCGCCGATGAGGTCGAAGCCGGCCGTGGCCTCCGAGCCCTCGGGCCCGGGGCTCTCGCCCGATGGGCTCCCCGATGCGCAGGATGTGACGAGCAGGGCCGCCGCCGTGGCGAGCGCGAGTCCGCCCAGCGCACGCGTCCAGACGCGTCCGCGGCGGGTTCGTTCCAGGTGCTCCATACGAGTTTCTCCTTGTCGTGCTGGTGATCGCGATTGATGGGTGAAACGCTCAGTCGATGCTGTGACGATCCGCCACGTCGAGGACCTCATCGAGCACCGCGAGCGCGAGCTCGACCTCGTCCTCGGTCACGATGAGCGGCGGGATGAGCCGCAGCACGTTGTGCGCGAGCCCGATGTGCAGCTGCCGCGCCGCGGCCGCGTCGACAAGCTCTCGGGCGGGGGCTGCCGCGGCCCCGGAGGCGGCGTACGGGACGAGCGGCTCGCGGGTCTCACGGCTGCGCACGAGCTCGACACCGTAGAAGAGCCCGCGGCCACGGACTTCGCCGATCGAGGGATGACGCTCGGCCATGGCCAGGAGCCCGGCGCCGAGCTGCTCGCCCCGTAGCCGGGACTGCTCGACGAGCCCCTCTTCCTCGATGATCCGCAGCGACGCCACGCCGCTCGCGCAGGCGATGGGGTGGCCTGAATAGGTGAGGCCGCCCCAGAACATGTTGGTCTGCAGCCACTCGCCGAGTGCCTGACTCACCGTGATCGCCCCGAGCGGCACGTACCCGGAGTTAAGGCCCTTCGCCGTGACGAGGATGTCCGGGACCACGTTCCAGTGATCCGCAGCGAACCAGGCACCGGTCCGGCCGAACGCGGTGACGACCTCGTCGAAGATGAGCAGGATCCCGTGCTCGTCGCAGAGCCTGCGTAGCGCCGGCAGATAGTCGTCCGGCGGGTAGATGATGCCGTTCGCTCCGCTGATCGGCTCGACGATGACCGCGGCGATCGTCGCCGGGTTCTCATGCTGCAGGAGCTCCTCGAGATGGCGCATGTCGTTTGCCGGGTCGTCGGCCGGACGTCGGTACGGATATGGGTCGAGCATGCGCACTACGCCGGGCACGCCCGGCTCCGACGCCCAGCGCCGAGGATCCCCGCTCATGGAGATCGCGGAGGCGGTCGCGCCGTGATAGGAGCGGTAGCGGGAGATCACCTTCGGGCGTCCGGTCGCGTGCCGCGCCAACCGGACCGCATTCTCGTTCGCCGCCGCGCCCCCCGTGGTGAAGAAACTCATCGTGAGGTCACCTGGCGTCAGCCGGGCCAATGCCTCTGCGAGCTCGGAGCGGGACTGCTCCGCAACCCCCGGACCGATGTAGCACAGGCGGTCTGCCTGACGCTTGATCGCCTCGATCATCCGCGGGTGCTGATAGCCGAGCCCGAGGTTCGCGAGCTGGGATTGGAAGTCGAGGTAGCGATTGCCGTCCCGGTCCCAGAACCAGGAGCCGCTGCCGCCGCCGATCACCATGGGATCGAGCGCGCCCTGAACGGACCACGAGTGGATCACATACTTCCGATCGGCTTCATAGATCCGCTCGGCGCTCCAGATCTCGGTCTCCAGCTGCGACCCGGACGGTGACATCGGCTGCTCCCTTCATTGTGGTCACGGCGGGTCGATCTCGACCGGTGTGGCGAGCTCCCTTGCCCGTCCATGACGCTGACGCTCCGTCCGGGCCGGACAAACTGCACGGCACGGACGGAATTGATCCCCAATGATCGACGGTCGCGGGGGAGCGGGATAGCCGCAGAGCGTCGGGATTTGACGAATCGCCAGACAGATTGACTGAGCGGCCGGTCGCGGTCCTCGGGCTCAGGACCGGCGCGCCAGCAGCGCGAGGTGCAGCGCCGCGAGCGCCTCACCGTCATCGAGGTCCACGTCGAGGAGCTCAGCGATGAGCGCGAGGCGCTGGTAGAAGACGGAGCGCGAGAGATGGCTCGCGCTCGCGGCTGCCGTACGGTTCCCAGGGTGTGAGAGGAGCGCGCGA
Source organism: Microbacteriaceae bacterium (assembly GCA_035556075.1). GTDB lineage: Bacteria > Actinomycetota > Actinomycetes > Actinomycetales > Microbacteriaceae > 73-13. Next base: position 24,577 of record DATMFQ010000025.1, read on the forward strand.
AGCACGAGGAGGAGGTCGCCGCCGTGTCGGAGGTCATGCTCGATGAGCGGGGCGAGCATCCGCTCGGTATGGGCCTGGAACCGACGGTCGTCACGGAGGGTCGCGACCAGGCCGGCGAGTGGGCGGGCCTCCGTGCGCTGGATGCCGCGCGGACCGACGAGCTCCGACGCCTGGCGGACTGATTGGAGCAGGCCGTCGACGTCCTCGGCAGCGGCGCCGATCGCCACCGAGAGGCGTGCGGTCGTCACCCCCTCCTGCGCCGCGCCCGGGGCGAGGAGCACCGCGACCGCGGCGTCGTCAAGACGGCGATCCGGCGGCAGTGAGACGAGCGCGACGAGCGAGCCATCGATCAGCCCCGCGACGGCGCGACCGCCGAGTCGACGCGCGCCGTCATCGATCGCCGCGGCGGCCGCGGCGCCGAGGCCGCCGATCGCCAGCCCATGCAGACGCCGACCGCCGATCGGCAGTCCGGCGGCCCGGAGCCGCACGGCGAACTGCCGGATGCTCGAGAAGCGTCCCTCGAGGAGTGCGTCGACGAGACGCTGCCCGCTGATCCGGGCCCAGTCGTCGACACCCCCGTCGACCAGGCGGCCCAACGCCAAGGCGACGGCGCCCTGCTCGAGCACGGTCCGGCGTCCCGCGGGGTGCGGGGGACCGGGGAGCGCGACGAGCGCGCCCCAGCGGATGCCCCGCGCCTCGACCGGGACCACGGTCCATCCGTCCGCCTGGTCGTCAGCGCGGCGAGAACGCGTCTCCCAGTCACGGAGCAGCTCGATCGCCCCGCTGCCGATCCCCGCCGAGAGGATCGCTTCGTGCCCGAGGCTCTCGAGCACCACCGGCGCGTCGAGCAGCCGAGCGAGCTCCTGCACGATGTGGTCAGCGGGGGCACCATGCAGGATGAGGCCGCTGAAGAGCGCGTGCAGCTCCTGGCGGGCCCGGAGCGCGTCGTTCTGTCCCACCATAATCCGTCGGTGCACCGCTTCGGTCACGGCGATGAACCGGACCTCCCGGTGCAATGCGACGAGCACGAGGCCGTGCGCCGCGCATTCCTCGACGAGCACATCGGGCACCACCCGGATGAGCCGACCCAGCTCGATGACCAGCGCGGTGAGACCCGCCTCGGCGACCTCGGCGACGAAGCGCGCGAGTCCCTCCGGGGTACGGGGCCAGCTCGAGCCGGTGGTGAGCAGCATCTCGCCGCCGTTGAGGAACCGACCGATCTCCGCCCCCTCGGAGACATGCACCCAGCGGATCGGGCGATCGAGGAGTTCGGCGCCGGTGAGCACCTCCGGCCTGCCCTCGGCGAGCGAGGGCATCGCGAGCACCTCCGCGATGGAGGGGAGCACCCGATCGCCGGGCAGTCGATCCTCACCCGGACGCTCTGACCGATCCATGTCACAATCCCGACGCTCTGCCGCTGGCCGTCCAGTCGACGGCGCGACATCCTGGGCCTTGAGGACTCCCGACATTAGCAGTCAAAGTGTCCGAGGGCGAAGGGAAGCATGATCATGACCGTCTCGCGAGCTGCGACCGCACCCCCATTCACGGATCCCAGCGGAGCGCCGTGCTCCCTGCCCGCGCCGGAGCTCGAGGCACAGGTCCGCCGTGATGACCGCCGGCACGTGTTCCATTCCTGGAGTGCGCAGGCGGCGATCGATCCGCTGCCCATCGCCGTGGGGCGCGGCGCGACGTTCTGGGACTACGAGGGTCGCGCCTACCTCGACTTCTCGAGCCAGGCGGTGAACCTCAACCTCGGCCACCAGCACCCCGACCTCGTCGAGGCGATCCAGCGGCAGGCCGGGCGGCTGGCCACCATCCAGCCGTCGTTTGCGAACGACGTGCGGGGAGAGTTGGCCCGGCGGATCGCCGGGGTCGCGCCTGAGGGCATGGAGCAGGTGTTCTTCACGAACGGCGGGACGGACGCCAACGAGCACGCGGTGCGCATGGCGCGGCTCGTCACCGGTCGACGCAAGGTGCTCGCCTTCTACCGCAGCTACCACGGTGCGACGGCGACCGCCATCGCGCTGACGGGCGACCCGCGTCGTTGGGCGAACGAGCCGTCCGATGGGGGAGTAGTGCACTTCTTCGGCCCCTACGCCTACCGCTCCGCCTTCCATGCGGGCTCACCAGAGCAGGAGACCGCCCTCGCCCTCGAGCATCTCGAGCAGGTGATCGCGCTCGAGGGGCCGGACACGATTGCCGCCGTCATCATGGAGACGGTGGTCGGGACGAATGGCGTGCTCGTGCCGCCGCCCGGCTACCTCGAGGGCGTCCGTGAGCTCGCCGACCGACACGGCTTCCTCTATATCGCCGACGAGGTCATGGTCGGCTTCGGCCGCGTCGGGGAATGGTTCGCCATCGACGCATACGGCGGGCGCCCCGACCTCATCACCTTCGCGAAGGGCGTCAACTCGGGGTACGTGCCACTCGGCGGCGTCATCCTCTCGGAGCGGGTCGCGAGGCACTTCGAGGAGCGGGTGTTCCCAGGCGGGCTCACCTATTCCGGACATCCGCTCGCGGCGGCCGCCGGGGTCGCGACATTCGACATCTTCGAGCGCGACGGCATCCTGGAGCGTGTGCGTGATCTCGGCCGCCGCGTCGTCGAGCCCGCGCTCCGCGAGCTCGACGCACGACACCCATCGGTCGGCGACGTGCGTGGGCGCGGGCTGTTCTGGGCGCTCGAGCTGGTCCGGGACCGCCAGACGCGAGAGCCGCTGGTCCCATTCAATGCGTCTGGCCCGTCCGCGGCACCGATGGCGGAGATCGCGGGGGCCGCGAAGGGCCGCGGCGTCTGGCCGTTCGTTCACTTCAACCGGCTGCATCTCGCCCCGCCGCTCGTCATCGAGGAGGATGAGCTGCGCCGGGGCATTGCGGTCTACGACGAGGTGCTCAGCATCGCTGACCGTTATACAAGCTGAGCCCCGGGAGCGGTCTCATCGGAATATAGCTAACGCTGATAATCAACATTATGTCAGTCTGCTCGCGCAGTGATATCGCTCCCGCGTCCCCCAGTCCCGACATGCAAGCCCACCGGCATTGTCGCTGACATCGTCACTCACGCACTGATGCGACAATCGCACGTGCCTATCAAGGAGCCGCCGCCGACCAACGGGATCGATCCCGCCGATCTGCAGGTGACGCTGCGCGTGCTGGCGCAGGTCGCGAAACTCGAGAAGACGGATCCGCTGTTCGTCACCGTCCGCAATGCTGCGGCGGTCATGGTGAAGGAATCCAAGCGCGTGCACAAGCTCGCCGCACGGGCTCGCATTCAGGCCAATGACCGCGCCGTCGTCGCCGCCACCGCGACGGGCGCGCCCGACCGAATCGACGACGAGACGCGTGGGGTGCAGATCTCCGGGAGCGCGACCGGCGCGATCGCCGGCACCCTACTCAAAGCCCGGGCCTGCTACATCTGCAAACAGGACTACACGATCGTCGACGCCTTCTACCACCAGCTGTGCCCGAGCTGCGCGGCAATGAGCCACGAGAAGCGCCAGGCGCGCACGGACCTCCGCGGTCGACGCGCGCTGCTGACCGGCGGGCGCGCCAAGATTGGCATGTACATCGCACTGCGGCTGCTGCGTGACGGCGCCCACACCACGATCACGACACGATTCCCCCGCGATGCGGTCCGCCGGTTCACGAGTCTGGCGGACTCCGCGGACTGGATCAATCGACTCCGGATCGTCGGCATCGACCTCCGTGATCCCGCGCAAGTCGTCGCCCTCGCCGAATCTGTCGCCGAGCAAGGCCCGCTCGACATCCTCATCAACAACGCGGCCCAAACCGTGCGTCGCTCCCCCGGTGCCTACCAGCACCTCGTCGACGCCGAGCTCGCTCCCCTGCCGGACGGCCCACTGCCTGAGCTGCTCACCTTTGGCCACACCAACGATGCGCACCCGCTCGCGCTGGAACGCTCGGTCGCCGCGCACCCGATCCTTGCCGCGGCCGCCGCCCAGGCCCACGAACTCACCGCCCAGGCGCTCGCGTCCGGCAATGCGTCGATCGAGCGCCACCTCGCGGGCACTGCGATTGACGCTGGCGGCCTCGTGCCCGACCATGCATCGGTCAACTCGTGGACCCGCAGGGTCGACGCGGTCGAGCCACTCGAGCTCCTCGAGGTCCAGCTCGCCAACGAGACCGCCCCATTCATCCTCATCTCCAAGCTGCGCGCCGCGCTCGCCGCCTCCCCCGCCAGGCGCACCTACGTCGTCAATGTCAGCGCAATGGAGGGCGTCTTCGGGCGCGGGTACAAGGGACCCGGCCACCCGCACACCAACATGGCGAAAGCCGCCGTCAACATGCTCACGCGCACGAGCGCCCGCGAGATGTTCGAGACCGACCGCATCCTCATGACGAGCGTCGACACCGGCTGGATCACCGACGAGCGTCCGCACCCCACGAAGATCCGGCTCGCCGAGGAGGGGTTCCACGCGCCCCTCGACCTCGTCGACGGCGCCGCACGCGTCTACGACCCGATCGTCCGCGGTGAGGCCGGCGAGGACCTTTTCGGCGTGTTTCTCAAGGACTACGCACCCGGTTCCTGGTGACGCGCTGCCGCCGTGCCGGGACAATGGAGCAGCGTGCGGCCGTTCGGCCCGTCACGATTGATCCGGTGCGCGCTCATCAGTGCGTCGCACAGCGGGCACACGGGCTGCGCCTTCGGCTCCGGCGGGGCCTCCCCCGGATCGCCGAGCTGAGCCGGTCCCTCCCACAGATACATGAGGCGATTCCACGCGGCCCAGAATCCCGGCTGCCCATCCCACGGCGTCCGGATGAACGACCAGGCATATCGTTTGCGCACAAACGAATTCTAGCAGTAGCCTGACGACATGGACGAGTTCGAGTTCCCGGACGGCGTCGACCCCCTCGAGCTCGACCGTCAGGTGTGCTTTGGGCTCGCGGTCGCCAGCCGCAGCGTCATCAACCTCTACCGGCCCGTCCTCGAGCCGCTCGGCCTCACCCATCCCCAGTATCTCGTCATGCTCGCACTCTGGGGCGAGGCGCCCCTGCGGTTCGGCGAGCTCGCGCACGCGCTGCACCTCGACCCGGCAACCCTCAGCCCGCTCGTCAAGCGACTCGAGGCACTCGGATTGATCGAGCGCCTCGCGATTGACGGCGACGATCGTACGTTCGCCCTCCGGCCCACCGAGGCCGGCGCCGCGCTGCGCGCCCGCGCGCTCGACGTCCCGCGGACGATCGTGCAGCGGCTCGGTCTCCCGATCGCGCGACTCGAGGCGCTGCGTGACGAGCTCGGTGCGCTCGTGGCCGCCACCCGGCGCGCGGGTGTGATTCAGTAGCCAGGTGACCCTTCCGCCGGCCGAGCCGCCGCCGCTGCCCTGTTCATCGCCCGAGACCGCGATGTCGCCCGCGAGCCCTCCCCCGTATCTCGTCGCGACCGCCTCCGCTCCCGGCCCGCACCAGCCCGCGCGGACGGGCAAGGGCTGGCGCATCGGGCTCGGCGTCCTCCTCGCCGTCGCCCTCGCCGCGACCGCGGTGCTCACCGCATTCCTGCTGCAGACACAAGCACGGCTCGACGACACGACGACGCAGCTCGACGACACGCGCGAGGAGCTCGAGGACCGGCAGCGGCAGCTCGAGGAGCAGCAGCGGCAGCTTGACGAGAAGGAGGTCTTCGGCGAGTCCATGGGCGCCCTCATGTCGACCGCCCAGCGCTTCAACGGCGTGCCGATGGCGAGCCTCGTCGATTTCGACCGCATCGAGGAGCTCGCCGTCTGGGCGTGGCTCGATCGCCACGACGTCGCCGCCGTGCGGGAGCACACCGGCGCGGTGGACGCGCTCCACGAGGAGCTCGCGGCGCTGCTCGCCTCGGCGGAGGCACGGCTGGCGACGAATGCGTCGGGCTCGGTCGCGGAGTCGCTCCTCGACGAGCTCGGCCGCGGTTTCGTCGAAACCGTGTGGGGCGATGCGGGTGCCGCCTGCGAAACAGACGCGCTCGGCTGCGTGTGGAGCGGCGACCCGCTCGTCGTCCACCTCGACGCGGACAGCTTCGACCAGCCCTACCGCACCGCATGGGGCGAAACGCTCGTGGGCTACCACGAGTTCGCGCACGTCCTGCAGTTCACGAATCCCGGGCCGACCGCGGACGCGCTCACCGCATTCGGCGACGATCCCGAGACGATGGCCGACTGCTACGCGCTCACGATGCTTGACAGCTGGAGCCTCGACGAGCGGGTGTGGGTGTCGAGCAGCAGCTACTGGGACGTCAGCTACGGGTACGGGTACGTCTGCGACGACAGCCAGCGCGACGTCATCCGGACGTGGTCGGCGTCGCTCGGTGTGCAGGCACGCCCCGTCAGCCAGTAGTTAGGCTCGGCGCATGGCAGCGCAGCCCACTCACGTCATCGCCATCGACCAGGGCACCACCTCGACCCGGGCCATCGTCTTCGACCACACCGGCGCTCTCGTCGGTACGGGTCAGCTCGAGCACCGCCAGCATTTCCCTGAGGCGGGCTGGGTCGAGCACGACGCCGACGAGATCCTGCGCAACGCTCGCTCGGTCCTCGGCCAGGCGCTCGGCGATGCGCACCTGTCCGCACGCGCCATCGCGGCGATCGGCATCACCAATCAGCGCGAGACCACGATCGTCTGGGACCGGCAGACCGGCAGGCCCATCCACCCCGCCATCGTCTGGCAGGACACCCGGACGCAGGAGCTCATCGATCGCGTGGCCGACGGCGACACCGATCGCTTCCGCGCCACGACCGGGCTGCCGCTGGCCACCTATTTCTCCGCAAGCAAGATCGCGTGGATCCTCGACGCCGTCGACGGCGCCCGGGCACGCGCCGCCGCCGGCGACCTGCTCTTCGGCACACCCGACACCTGGCTGCTGTGGCACCTGACGGGCGGACCGGACGGCGGGGTCCACGCGACCGATGTGACGAATGCGTCGCGCACGCTCCTCATGGACCTCACGACGCTCGACTGGTCCCCCGAGCTGCTGTCGGCCTGGGACATCCCGCGTGCCATGCTGCCGGAGATCCGCTCCTCCGCGGAGGTGTACGGCGAGGTCGTCGGCGGACCGCTGGCCGGGGTGCCGATCGCCGGCATCCTCGGTGACCAGCAAGCGGCGACGTTCGGGCAGAGCGCCTTCTCCCCCGGCGAGTCGAAACAGACCTACGGCACCGGCGCATTCCTCATCGTGAATACCGGGACTGAGCCGGTGCAGTCGACCTCGGGGCTCGTCACGACCGTCGCCTACCGGCTCGGCGACCGTCCTGCCAACTACGCGCTCGAAGGATCCGTCGCCGTCGCCGGGTCGCTCGTGCAGTGGCTGCGCGACTCGCTCGGCATCATCAGGTCCTCTGGAGAGGTCGAAGCGCTCGCGACGAGCGTCGAGGATTCCGGCGACGTCTACTTCGTGCCCGCCTTCAGCGGGCTCTTCGCGCCGTATTGGCGACCGGACGCCCGCGGCACGATTGTCGGACTCACGCGATTCTCGACGAAAGCGCACATCGCCCGGGCCGCGCTCGAGGCCACCGCGTTCCAGACCTGGGATGTCATCGAGGCCGTCTCGCGCGACATCGCGACGCCGCTGGCCGAGCTGCGGGTCGACGGTGGGATGAGCATCAATGACCGGCTCATGCAATTCCAGTCCGACATCCTCGGCATCCCCGTCGTGCGCCCCGCGGTCATCGAGACGACCGCATTCGGCGCCGCGTCGGCGGCCGGACTCGCCGTCGGCGTGTGGTCGGGGCTCGACGAGCTCCGCAGCCTCTGGCGGGAGGATGCGCGTTGGACGCCCACGATCGACGACGCCGAGCGCAAGCATCGACTCGCCAGGTGGCACCGCGCCATCCAGCGCTCGCTCGACTGGCTCGACTGAGCGCCGAGTCAACCGGTCGCAGTCGCCCAGGCAGTCAGCGTCGCCGCCGCAGCCCCGCTGTCAACCGCATCCGCGGCGGTGATGAGCTGCGCCCGAAGGCGCTCCCGGATCGGGACATCCCACTCCCCCGGGTCCTCCGCGAGCCGGTGCGCCACGATCCCCGCGGCGGCATTGAGCAGAGCGATGTCGCGGTGCGGACCCGACTCGCCCGCGAGGATCGCCCGGATCGCCGCCGCATTGTAGGCGGGGTCCCGCCCGAGGATCGCCTCGGGCGGCGCGAGCGGGATACCGAGCTCCGTCGGGTCGATGTCGTGCTCCCGGACCGAGCCGGAGCTCACCTCCCAGAGCCGCGTGTGCCCGGTCGTCGTCATCTTGTCGATGCCACCATCACCGCGGTACACCAGCGCCGTTGCCCCGCGAGTCTGGAAGACCCCGACGATGAGCGGCACGCTCTCCAGGTCGGCGACACCCACCGCCGAGGCCTCGGGCCTAGCCGGGTTGCACAGCGGACCAAGGATATTGAAGAGCGTCGGGATGCCCAGTTCGCGGCGCGGCCCCCCAGCGTGGCGGAACCCCTGGTGCAGCACCGCCGCATTCGCGAACGCAATGCCCGTCTGCGTGAAGACCTCGGCGACCCGCTCCGGCGGCAGCTGGATATCGACCCCGAGCTCGGACAGCACATCAGAGGCGCCCGAGGACGAGCTCGCCGCGCGATTGCCGTGCTTCACGACCGGGACACCCGCGGCGGCCGCGATGATCGATGCGACCGAGGAGATGTTGAGAATGCCGCCGAGCGCATCGCCGCCCGTGCCGACGATGTCGAGCACACGCGATGGCACCTCGAGCGCGGTCGCACTCCGCAGCGCTGCATCGCGGAAGCCGACGATCTCGTCGACCGTCTCCCCCTTGGCCCGCAGCCCGAGCAGCAGCGCGCCGATCTGCGCGCCGCTTGCCGCACCCCGCATGACCTCGCCCATTGCCCAGTCGGCCTGCCCGATCGTGAGATCCTGACCCGCGGCCAGGGTCGTCAGGACGGCAGGCCAAGTCGTGTCGGGACGCATGCGGCGATTCTAGGACGAAGGCACCTGGCGCCCGCCTGTCGGCCACCGCGCCGTCCGACATCGGCCATAATGGTCTCGTGAGCACTGCAGCGCTGGCACCACCGACTGTGAATCGCCCGAACGTCACCCAGGTCGGGGTGATTGTCTGGCTTGGTAGCGAGGTCATGTTCTTCGCGGGCATCTTCGCGATCTACTTCACGCTGCGATCCACCTCGCCCGAGCTGTGGGCGATTGAGACCGAGAAGCTGACGGTGCCGTTCTCCTCCGTCAACACGGCCGTCCTGGTCCTCTCGTCCTTTACGGCCCAGTTCGGCGTCTTTGCCGCCGAGCGCCTGCAGGCGAAGCGGCTCGGAAGTCGGTGGAACCTCCGCAAGTGGGGCGCCACCGAGTGGTTCTGGCTCTCGTTCATCCTCGGCGCGATCTTCGTCGTCGGCCAGGTCTACGAGTACGCGCTGCTGACGAGCGAGCACCTCACGCTCAACTCGAGTGCCTACGGCACCATCTTCTATTTCGCGACCGGCATCCACGGCATCCACGTGACGGCCGGCCTCGTCGCATTCCTCTTCGTGATCGGCCGCTTCTATGCCGTCAAACGCTTCACCCACCGTGAAGCGGTCGGTGCGATCGCGATCTCGTACTACTGGCACTTCGTGGACGTCGTGTGGGTCGCCCTGTTCGCCGTCATCTACCTCCTCCAATGAGCCGCGACGTGACGACGACTGGGAGCACCGACCACATGACTGAGATGACCGACAAGCCTCGCAAGCGCGGGCGCCGGCACCCGCTGGCCACGCTCGCGCTCATCGGCGCGGCCCTGCTGGGCACCGGTGGCGCCTATGCGCTTGCCACGATCCCCGCCAGCGCGGACGACCCGACGAGCACCGCGGCGCTCGTCGCCGAGGGCGAGAAGCTCTTCGACGCGAACTGCGCCTCCTGCCACGGGCTCGACCTCACCGGCACGCCCGATGGTCCCTCGCTCATCGGCGTCGGCGCGGCAGCGGTCGACTTCCAGGTCGGCACCGGGCGGATGCCAATGGCGATGACCGGCCCACAGGCCATGGTGAAGCCGCCGCAGTTCACGAAGACGCAGATCGCGGCGCTGGCCGCCTACGTCGCGAGCCTCTCCCCCGGTCCGGCGATCCCCTCGCCCGAGCTCGTCGCCTCGGGCACTGACCTGGCCCTGGGTGGCGAGTTGTTCCGCATCAACTGTGCGATGTGCCACAACGTCGTCGGTGCCGGCGGCGCACTGACCGAGGGCAAGTTCGCGCCGCAGCTGATGGGGGTGGACGAGACCCACATCTGGGAGGCCATGCTGACCGGCCCGCAGAACATGCCGGTCTTCAACGACGCCAACATCACACCCGAGGACAAGGCCAACATCATCGCCTACCTGAAGTTCCTCGAGAATCAGCCTGCCGTTGGTGGGTACGAACTCGGAGGTCTCGGCCCGGTTGCCGAGGGCCTCTTCATCTGGATCTTCGGTCTCGGGGCGCTCGTCGGCGTCACCATTTGGCTGACGTCGCGGTCGAACTGAGCCGGGGAGGAAACGCATTCATGTCTAAACACGAGTTGCCCGAGCGCCCTGCCGGCACCGCAATCGTCCAGTCCGACGCCATCGAGAACCCGGGGTTCCCGCCTGAGCGGCTGCGCCTCGGCGACAAGGACCCAGCCCGCGCGAAGCGCATCGAGCGATGGATCGTCACGCTCTTCTGGGTCGCGGTCGTCGGCAGCGTCGGCGCTGTGGCGGCCTACGTCGCGCTGCCCCTCGTTCCCGGTGACCTGGGGTCGGTCCGCATCAGCAACATGCTCTTTGGCCTCGCCGGCGCGCTCGCGCTCCTGGCCATCGGCGTCGGACTGGTGCACTGGGCGAAGGCCCTCATGGGCGGCCACGAGATCGTCGAGGAACGGCACGAGACGCGCGGCACTGACGACACGCGCGCCGCTGCGGTGGAGATCTTCAAGACCGCCAACGAGGAGTCCGGGTTTACGCGACGCAAGCTCTTGACCGGCTCGCTCATCACCGGCGCCGTCGTGTCCGCGGCGCCCGCCGTCGTCGTGCTTCGGGGTCTCGCCCCGGAAGCTGACCCGCTCCCGCTGCTGGCGAACACCATGTGGGACAAGGGCGTGCGACTGACGATCGACCCGTCGGGCCGTCCGATCAAGGCGTCGGATGTGACCCTCGGTTCCTCCTTCCACGTCATCCCCGAGGGCCTCCACGAGTCGGAGCACCCGCTGGAGGAGAAGGCCAAGGCCGTCGTGCTGCTCATGCGCCTCAAGCCCGAGCAGCTCAGCGGATACTCCGAGCGAGGCAAGTCGTGGAGCTACGACGGCATCGTCGCCTACTCCAAGATCTGCACCCACGTCGGTTGCCCCGTCGCCCTCTACGAGCAGCAGACGCACCACCTGCTGTGCCCGTGCCACCAGTCGCAGTTCGACATCACCCGCGAGGCGGCCGTGATCTTCGGACCGGCCAAGCGGCCGCTGCCGCAGCTGCCGATCACCGTCAACGACGAGGGCTACCTCGTCGCGCAGAGCGACTTCACTGAGCCTGTCGGCCCGAGCTACTGGGAGCGTGCCCTGTGACCGCCACTGCCCCTCGTCCCACCGCGACGGCGAAGACCCCCGGGGGCACTCGCTTCGTGAACTGGGCGGCGAACTACGTCGACGAGCGCACGAGCCTCTCCGGAGCCGTCAAGGCGCTCGGCCGGAAGGTCTTCCCCGACCACTGGTCGTTCATGCTCGGCGAGATCGCGCTGTACAGCTTCGTCGTCATCCTGCTGTCGGGGACCTTCCTCACGCTGTTCTTCGATGCGGCGATGACGCACACGTACTACACCGGCAGTCTCGAGACGATGCGCAACGTGCCGATGTCGGCGGCGATGGCCTCCGTCCTCGAGATCTCCTTCGACATCCGTGGTGGTCTGCTCATCCGGCAGATTCACCACTGGGCCGCACTGCTCTTTGTGGCCTCGATCGGCCTGCACATGCTCCGGGTGTTCTTCACCGGCGCCTTCCGCAAGCCGCGTGAGCTCAACTGGGTCGTGGGATTCCTCCTCTTCGTGCTCGCCATGGCGGAGGGCTTCACCGGCTACTCGCTCCCCGACGACCTGCTCTCCGGCAACGGCCTACGGATCATCGACGGGATGGTCAAGGCGGTCCCGTTCGTCGGTACCTGGATGTCCTACGGCATCTTCGGCGGGGAATTCCCGGGCACGGAGATCGTCGGACGCCTGTACATGCTGCACATCATGGTGCTGCCGGCGCTTGTCATCGCCCTGATCGCGGTGCACATGGTGCTGCTCATCGTCAACAAGCACACGCAGTTCGCCGGTCCCGGCCGCACCAACAAGAACGTCGTTGGCGCGCCGATCCTCCCGACCTTCGCGGCGAAGGCCCTCGGCTTCTTCTTCCTCGTCTTCGGCGTGATCGTCGTGATCGCCTCGACGATGCAGATCCTGCCGGTGTGGAACTACGGTCCGTACGACCCGTCCCCGATCTCTGCGGGTACGCAGCCCGACTGGTACATCGGCTTCGCCGACGGCATGCTCCGGCTGATCCCGCCCGGGTGGGAGATCGAGATCCCCTGGGGTGCTGGAGCGCTGACCCTGTCGCTCAATATGCTCGTCCCGATCGTGATCATCGGCCTCTTCCTCGTCCTGGTCGCGTTCTACCCCTTCATCGAGGCGTGGGTCACGGGCGACAAGCGGGAGCACCACATCGCGGACCGCCCGCGCAACGCCCCGACGCGGACCGCGATCGGCGCCGCCGGTGTCACCTTCTACGCGGTGATGTGGGGCGCGGCGAGCTCCGACCTCATCGCGACGCACTTCCTGCTCGCGGTGGAGCACGTGACACACGCGCTGCAGGCCCTCCTCATCCTCGGCCCGATCGTCGCCTATTGGATGACGAAGCGTGTCGCGATCGGCCTGCAGAAGAAGGACCGGGAGATCGTCCTCCACGGCTTCGAGTCCGGCCGCATCGTGCGACTCCCCGGTGGCGAATATATCGAGGTGCACGAGCCGGTCGACGAGTACGAGCGCTGGAAGCTCGTCAGCTTCGAGACGTACGAACCGCTCATGGTCCGCCCCAACGCGAAGGGCAAGATCGGCTTCTGGCAGAACGTCCGCGCCGGCCTGTCCCGCTGGTTCTTCGAGGACCGGATCGCCCCGGTCACCAAGAAGGAACTCGAGGCGTCCAGCCACCACTGATCACCTCGCGCGCAGCGCATCACTGAGGCCGCCGCTCCCCCACGGGACGGCGGCCTCAGTCGTTGCCAGCAGGAATGCGGGAGCCAGTCCGCGCGTAAGCCCCGTTACTTTCTTCCCGGTGCCTCGGCGGGCATGCTGAGGGCTGATGGCCTGCCGGGCCCGGCATGATTGTTGCCCCCTGTCGCACGCATGATCTGGGGGGTGTTGTCACCGGGTCCGGTCTGGCGGTGAGTGATCGCGGATAGGGGCTCGGCCAGCTTTGCGAGGTCGTCCGTAACGTGGATGCCGGGACTTGCCGTCGGCGGGCCGTCGTGACCGATCGACGGGAGGAACATGGCAACAGGCATCGCACGCTACGAGGAAGCCGGGGTCTTCATCGGTCTGGACGTCGGCAAGGGCGAGCATCACGCGGTCGCCGTCGACCGCTCCGGGAACCGGCTGTTCGACAAGCCACTGCCCAACGACGAGGGCAAGCTGCGCGAGATGCTGGTCTCGCTGGCCGAGCACGGTCCGGTGCTGCTGGTCGTCGACCAGCCGGCGACGATCGGGGCACTGCCCGTCGCGGTCGCCCAGGCAGTCGGCGCCCTCGTCGGCTATCTCCCGGGCCTGGCGATGCGCCGCATCGCGGACCTGCATCCGGGCGAGGCGAAGACCGACGCGAGGGACGCGCTGATCATCGCCGAGACCGCCCGCACCCTGCCGCACACGCTGCGATCGATCCAGGTCGCCGACGCGCAGGTCGCGGAGCTCACGATGCTCTGCGGCTTCGACGACGACCTGGCCGGGCAGATCACCCAGGTCAGCAACCGGCTGCGGGGCCTGCTCACCCAGATCCATCCTGCGCTCGAGCGCACACTCGGGCCGAGACTCGACCATCCGGCGATCCTGGACCTGCTGCGCCGCTATCGGTCGCCGGAGGCCTTGCGGCAAGCCGGGCCGAAGCGGCTGGCCGCCCGGCTGCTGCAGCGCGCGCCCCGCAAAGGCGTCGACTGGGCAGTCGAGATCACCCAGGCGCTGACCGAGCAGACCGTGATCGTCGCGGGCACCAGCGCCGCCTCCCACGTGATCCCGCGGCTGGCGGAGCAACTCGAAGCCCTGCACCGGCAGCGCGACGAGATCGCCGACGAGGTCGAGGCCATCGTCGAGACCCACCCTCTTCACCCCGTCCTGACGAGCATGCCCGGAGTCGGCGTCAGGACGGCCGCCCGACTCCTCGATTCGCGGCGAGCACGCCTCACGGCGCGGTAACAAGATCCTGAAACGGGCCATGTTCCTCTCCGCCTTCGCCGCCCTCCGCGACCCCGCCTCCCGCGCCTACTTCGACCGCAAGATCGCCCAGGGCAAACGCCACAACCAAGCACTCATCGCCCTCGCCAGGCGCCGCTCCGACGTCCTCTTCGCGATGCTCCGAGACGGAACCCTCTACGCCCCGCCAAGGGAAATCACACCCCTCACCGCTTGACAAACCATATAGGGGCACCCCCCCCCCGGTTTATATCTGCGGAGCTCGCGGCGTGACCGGAGCTAAAACCGCGACGAGGGAGGGGGCCCGACAAGTACGAATGCGGGGATCGCCAGAGTGCTCACCTTAGCCGGGCGCACCCAACGCGAAGCGACCCGGGACTATAATCCCGGGGCGCTTGAACGCGCGTAGAACCTAGCGCTCCGCGAAGTGGCCGCGGTAGTACTCGTAGGTCCAGCCGACCATCGCGACCGCGACGAGCGGCAGGCCGATGAAGGTGAGCCACGTGCCGACCGCGATGCCGAGGAACGAGATGGACAGCGCCGCTGCGAGCGTGATGGGCCACCAGCTCCACGGGCTGAAGTGCCCGATCTCCGGGTCACCGTCATCGATATCGGAGGTATCGATGTCCTCCGGGAGCTCCCCACCCTGCGCCTTGTGCGCCATGCCGAGGAAGGTGGCGATCATGGCGCCGAGCGCCGCGGCAAGAAGCATGCCAATGACGCCGACCCACTCCACCTGACCGTCGGACATCAGGCCCCAGACCGCGTACATGACGGTGGCGGCCACGTAGAAGACACAGATCACCCAGAACAGCCAAATATTGGTCTTCATCGCTCAGCTCCTCCCGGCGCCATCTGCATTGTCAACACCGGCACCGACTGGGATCGCCTGCGACGCGTCGCCGCCAGGCTGCCCTGCGAGCTCCGGGTGGTTGAGGTCGAAGGCCGGCGACTCTGAGCGGATACGCGGGATCGACACGAAGTTGTGGCGCGGCGGCGGGCAGCTCGTCGCCCACTCGAGCGAGCGACCGTAGCCCCACGGGTCGTTGACCGTGACCTTCGGCGCGCGACGTGCGGTGATCCACACGTTGTAGAAGAACGGGATCATCGAGATCGCGAGGATCGCTGCCCCGATCGACGAGAGCTGATTCATCCAGGTGATGCCGTCCTCCACGAGATAGTCGCGGTAGCGGCGCGGCATCCCCATGACACCCGCCCAGTGCTGGACGAGGAATGTCGTGTGGAAGCCGAGGAACAGCAACCAGAAGTGCAGCTTGCCGAGACGCTCGTTGAGCATCTTGCCCGTCCACTTCGGCCACCAGAAGTAGAACCCGGCGAACATCGCGAAGACGACGGTGCCGAACACCACGTAGTGGAAGTGCGCGATGAGGAAGTAAGTGTCCGAAATGTGGAAGTCGAGCGGCGGCGACGCGAGGATGACGCCCGTGAGTCCCCCGAAGGTGAAGGTGATGAGGAAGCCGATCGACCAGAGCATCGGTGACTCGAAGGTCACTGAGCCTCGCCACATGGTGCCGATCCAGTTGAAGATCTTCACGCCCGTCGGGATCGCGATCATCATCGTCATGAGGGCGAAGAATGGCAGCAGCACGGAGCCGGTGACATACATGTGGTGCGCCCAGACCGTGACCGACAGGGCCGCGATCGCGATGGTCGCGATGACGAGCGTCTTGTAGCCGAAGACCGGCTTGCGGCTGAACACCGGGAAGATCTCGGAGACGATGCCGAAGAACGGCAACGCGATGATGTACACCTCGGGGTGGCCGAAGAACCAGAACAGGTGCTGCCACAGCACCGGTCCACCGTTCTCCGGGTTGTAGATCTGCCCACCCCAGACCCGGTCCACCCCGAGGGCGAGTACCGCGACCGCAAGGATCGGGAAGACGAGGATCACCAGCAGCGAGGTGATGAGCGTGTTCCAAGTGAAGATCGGCATGCGCCACATCGTCATGCCGGGTGCGCGCAGCGTGATGATCGTCGTGATGAAGTTCACCGCGCCGAGGATCGTGCCGAAGCCGGAGAGGCCGAGGCCGAACACCCAGAGGTTGCCACCGAAGCCTGGCGAGAAGGTCTGCTCCGACAGCGGCACGTAGGCCGTCCAGCCGAAGGATGCAGCGCCCTGGGGGGTGAGGAAGCCGGCGACCGCGATGAGCGAGCCGAAGCTGTAGAGCCAGTAGGCGAAGGCGTTGAGCCGCGGGAAGGCGACATCCGGCGCGCCGATCTGCAGCGGCATGATGACGTTCGCGAATGCGGCGAACAGCGGCGTCGCGAACATGAGCAGCATGATCGTGCCGTGCATCGTGAAGAGTTGGTTGTACTGCTCACCGGTCTGGATGAGGTCCATGCCCGGCCCGGCGAGCTGCGCACGGATGAGCAGTGCCATGACGCCGCCTATGAGGAACCAGATGAACGACGTGATCAGGTACATGTACCCGATGACCTTGTGGTCCGTGGAGGTGATCCACTTGGCGAGCACGTTCCCCTTGCGCTCGACCTTGCGTCCGGGAGCGATCCCGGTCTCTGGGTTGATGAGT
>DATMFQ010000026.1:0-9707 GCA_035556075.1 Microbacteriaceae bacterium
CGGATCGCCGTGCCCGGCTGCAACGTCTCGGCCATCACCTTCGGGCTCGCCCCGGCGCTCGCGGCGGGCCTCGTCGAGCGGGAGGACCTCGTGAGTGTCCTCGCGGTCGGGCCGTCCGGCGCAGGCAAGGCGATGCGCACCGACCTGCTCGCGTCCGAGATGCTCGGCTCGGCCCACGCCTACGCAGTCGGCGGCAGTCACCGGCACAACCCGGAGATCCGGCAGAACTTCGCGGCGGCCGGAGCCCCCGGCACGACGATCTCGTTCACCCCCGTCCTGGTGCCGTTTGCCCGTGGTATCCACGCGACCTCGACCGCACGGCTGACCCCGGGCGCGACGCTCGCGGAGATCCGGGCCGCCTTCGAGGCGGTGTATGGGGACGAGCCGTTCCTCCACGTGCTCCCCGAGGGCAAGCAGCCGCGGGTCATTGACACGACAGGCGCAAACACCTGCCTCATCGGGCTCGCGGTCGACGAGCGCGCGGGGCGGCTCGTCGCGACGAGCGTGCTCGACAATCTCGGCAAGGGCACGGCGGGTGCCGCGGTCCAATCGCTCAACATTGCGCTCGGGCTCGAGGAGATCGCCGGCCTGCCGATCGACGGGGTCGCGCCGTGAGCGTCACGGCCGCCGCCGGATTCGAGGCCGCTGGTATCGTCGCCGGGCTCAAGTCGACCGGCGCGAAGGATGTCGCCCTCGTTGTCAACCGCGGCCCGCTCGACGCGGCCGCCGCCGTCTTCACGAGCAACCGGGCGAAGGCGAACCCGATCCTCTGGTCGGAGCAGGCCATCAAGGACGGCCGCGCGCTCGCGATCGTGCTCAACTCGGGCGGCGCGAACTGCTTCACCGGCGACTTCGGTTTCCAGACGACGCATCAGACCGCGGAGCTCGTCGCCGAGCTGCTCGGCGGGGGAGCGGGCGACGTGCTCGTTTGCTCGACGGGTCTCATCGGCACCGGCGACGAGGTGTTCCGCGCCAAGGTGCTCGACGGGGTGCGCGCCGCGGTGCCGGCCCTCAGCCCCGACGGCGGTGTCGACGCCGCGCAGGCGATCATGACGACCGATACCGTCCCGAAGCTCGCTGAGGTCCGCGGCGACGGCTGGACGATCGGCGGCATGGCGAAGGGCGCCGGGATGCTCGCCCCCGCGCTCGCGACGATGCTCGTTGTCATCACGACCGACGCGGTCCTGACCCCCGCCGAGCTCGACGAGCACCTGCGGGCGGCGACCCGGGTCAGCTTCGACCGGCTCGACTCCGACGGCTGCACCTCGACGAACGACCAGGTCACCCTCATGGCCTCTGGCGCGAGCGGCGTCACCCCGGATGCGGGCGCCTTCCGCGCCGCGCTCGCGGAGCTGTGCACGAATCTCGCGGTCCAGCTCATGGCCGACGCCGAGGGCGCGAGCCACGAGATCGTCATCGAGGTCGTCGGGGCCGCGAGCGAGGACGATGCGGTCGAGGTCGGCCGCTCCGTCGCGCGCAACAACCTCTTCAAGACCGCCGTCTTCGGCAATGACCCGAACTGGGGACGGGTGCTCGCGGCCATCGGCACGACGAGCGCCGCTTTCGACCCCTACGACGTCGACGTGTCGATGAACGGCGTCCGGGTCTGCCACGAAGGCGGTCCCGACCGGCCGCGCGAGGAGGTGGACCTGACGCCGCGGCGCCTCGATCTGCTGATCGACCTCCGGGTCGGCGAGGCGGCGGCCACGATCCTCACGAACGATCTCACCCACGACTACGTCCACGAGAACTCGGCGTACAGCTCATGACCGGTGACACGCAGGACGTCCGGGCCGTGACGACGCCCGAGGCGGCGGCCGCGAAAGCGACGGTCCTCGTCGAGGCACTGCCGTGGATCCGGCGATTCCAAGGTGCCGTCATCGTCGTGAAGTTCGGCGGGAATGCGATGGTCGACCCCGACCTCGCCCGCACCTTCGCGGAGGACATGACCTTCCTGCGGTACGCGGGACTCCGGCCCATCGTCGTGCACGGCGGCGGCCCGCAGATCTCGGCGGCGCTCGCGGCGGCGGGCATCACCAGTGAGTTCCGTGGCGGCTATCGGGTGACGAGCCCCGAGGCGATTCCGGTCGTCCGCGCCGCGCTGGTCGAGGAGGTCGCCGCTGGGCTCGTCGCTCGGCTCGACGGGCTCGGCCGTGCGATGCCGGGGGATGTCGATGGGCTCCTCACCGGGGCGCGGCGCGGCGCATTCGTCGATGGCGCGGAGGTGGACCTCGGCGAGGTCGGCGAGGTGACGGCGGTCGATGCCTCGGCCATCCGTGCGGCGCTGGATGCCGGACGGATCCCGGTCATCTCGACGCTCGCGAGGAATGCGGAGGGCGCGGTCCTCAACGTCAACGCCGACGCCGCCGCCGCGGCCGTCGCGATCGCGCTCGGCGCCCAGAAGCTCGTCGTCCTCACCGACGTCGCCGGCCTGTACGCCGACTGGCCCAACCGCGATTCGCTCATCTCGCACCTCGACAGCCGACGGCTTCGCGAGCTGCTGCCGGGCCTCGAGTCGGGGATGATCCCGAAGATGACCGCCTGCCTCGATGCGGTCGAGGGCGGCGTCCCCAAGGCCGCGATCATCGATGGCCGGCAGCCCCACTCGGTGCTGCTCGAGATTTTCACCGACCAGGGCGTCGGGACCGAAGTGGTCCTCGCCGAGACAATGCGCGAAGGAGCGGCATCATGACCGAGTCGACTTGGCAGGACGACTACGCGAGCCGCATGCTCCGGATCTTCGGGCAGCCGCTCGCGCAGCTCGTCCGCGGTGAGGGCGCCTACGTGTGGGACGTCGAGGGACGCCGCTACCTCGACTTCCTCGCGGGCATCGCGGTGAACTCGCTCGGCTACGCGCACCCGGTCTTCGTCGAGGCCGTGCACCGGCAGGCGTCGACCCTCGCGCACGTGTCGAACTTCTTCAGCACCCCACCGCAGCTTGCCCTCGCCGCGCGGCTGCTGCGGCTGACCGGGGCGGATGCGCACGGCGGCCGGGTGTTCTTCGGGAATTCGGGGACGGAAGCCAACGAGGCCGCGCTCAAACTGTCTCGGCTGACCGGCCGGACTCGCGTGCTGGCGCTCACCAACTCCTTCCACGGGCGCACGCTCGGCGCACTCTCCGTGACGGGCAAAGCCGCGCTCCGGGAGCCCTTCGAGCCGCTCCTGCCGGGGGTCGAGTTCCTCGATTCGACCGTCGCGGCGCTCGACGCGGCGATCGGGGATGACGTCGCGGCACTCATCGTCGAGCCGATCAAGGGGGAGGCGGGTGTGCTGCCGCTGCCCGACGGCTACCTCGCCGCCGCGCGGGAGCTCACTTCGCGCCACGGCGCGCTGCTCATCATCGACGAGATCCAGACGGGCGCGGGTCGCACGGGCGAGTGGTTCGGCTACCAGGCGGACGGCATCGTGCCGGACGCGATCACGCTCGCGAAGGGCATCGGCGGCGGCATGCCGATCGGCGCGATGGTCACCTTCGGCGCCGCGGCCGAGCTCATGGGCGCCGGCCAGCACGGCAGCACCTTCGGCGGGAATCCGCTCGCGACCGCGGTCGCCGACGCGGTGCTCGAGGAGATCGAGCGCAGTGACCTCGTGACGAATGCGGCGAGCCGCGGTCGCGAGCTCAGCCACGTCGTGCTCGGCCTCGGCTCGGAGCTCGTGGCCGGCGTGCGGGGCCGCGGCCTGCTGCTCGGTGTCGCGCTGACGCAGCCGGTGGCGTCCGCCGTCGTCACGGCGGCGCTCGGCCACGGGCTCATCGTCAATGCGGCGAACCCGGAGACCATCCGGCTCGTGCCACCGCTCAACATCGGGGACGCGGAGGTCGCCGACTTTGGTGCGCGCTTCGCCGAGGCCCTGCGTACTGTTGAGGCCGTGATCGAAGCAGGCGACGCATGAGCATCCGGCATTTCCTCCGGGACGACGACGTGAGCCCCGTGGAACAGGCGGAGATCCTTGATCTCGCCGCCGCGGTGAAGGCCGACCGCTGGGCCAGGCGCCCGCTGGCCGGGCCGGAGACGGTCGCGGTCATCTTCGACAAGTCCTCGACGCGCACCCGGGTGTCGTTCGCGGTCGGCATCGCCGACCTCGGCGGCGTGCCACTCGTCATCACGACGGCGTCCTCCCAGCTCGGCGGCAAGGAGACACCCGCCGACACGGCGCGGGTGCTCGAGCGGCAGGTCGCCGCGATCGTGTGGCGGACCTACGCGCAGGCCGGCCTCGAGGAGATGGCGCGGGGCACGACGGTGCCGGTCGTCAACGCCCTCTCCGACGAATTCCACCCCTGCCAGCTCCTCGCCGATCTGCTGACCATTCGGGAGCACAAGGGCGATCTGGCCGGCCTCACCATGACGTTCTTTGGTGACGGAGCGTCGAATATGGCGCATTCCTATCTGCTCGCGGGCGCGACGGCCGGCATGCACGTGCGCGTCGCCTCGCCGGCCGACTACGCGCCGCGTGAGCGGATCGTCGCGGATGCCGACCGCATCGCGGCGGTGACGGGTGGCTCCGTCACGCTGTTCACGGACCCGCTCGAGGCCGCGGCCGGCAGCGACGTCATCGTCACCGACACGTGGGTCTCCATGGGCAAGGAGGAGGAGAAGCTGCAGCGCATCCGCGACCTCGGCGGCTACAAGGTGACCGCGGAGACGATGTCGCTCGCGAAGCCCGACGCGATCTTCATCCACTGCCTCCCCGCCGACCGCGGCTACGAGGTCGACTCGGAGGTCATCGACGGCGCGCAGTCGGTCATCTGGGACGAGGCGGAGAACCGCCTCCACGCGCAGAAGGCCCTCCTCATCTGGCTGCTCGAGCAGGCTCGGTCGTCGTCATGAGCGGCGCGGGGACCAACGAGGGCTCCCTCTGGGGCGCCCGCTTCGCCGACGGGCCATCCCCGGAGCTCGCGCGGCTGTCGAAGTCGACGCACTTCGACTGGCGGCTCTGGTCGTACGACCTCGCGGGCTCGCACGCCCACGCGAACGCGCTCGCGGCCGCCGGCTACCTCACCGCGGATGAGACGGCCGCGATGCACGAGGGCATCGACGAGGTCGCCCGTCGGATCGAGTCGGGCGAGCTGGTGCCCCGTGACGAGGATGAGGACGTCCACGGCGCGCTCGAGGCGGCGCTCATCGCGGTCCTCGGTCCCGAGCTCGGCGGCAAGCTCCGCGCGGGCCGCAGTCGCAATGACCAGATCGCGACGCTCATCCGCATGTATCTGCGCGACCACGCGGCCGTGATCGGCGAGCAACTGCTCGGGCTCGTCGCGGCTCTGCGGTCGCAGGCGGCCGCGCACCTCGACGCCGTCATGCCCGGCCGTACGCACCTGCAGCACGCGCAGCCGGTCCTCCTCGCCCACCATCTGCTCGCGCACGCCTGGGCACTCGGCCGCGACATCGAGCGGCTCGCCGGCTGGCGCGAGGGCGTGAGTCGTTCGCCGTACGGTTCCGGCGCGCTCGCGGGTAACACCCTCGGCCTCGACGCGGCCGAGATCGCCACCGAGCTCGGCTTCGCCGGGGTCGAGCCCAACTCGATCGATGCGACCGCCTCCCGCGATCAGGTCGCGGAGTTCGCATTCATCGCGGCCCAGATCGGGATCGACCTGTCTCGGATCTCCGAGGAGATCATCCTGTGGAACACGCGTGAGTTCGCCTACGTCCGCCTCCACGATGCCTTCTCGACGGGGTCGTCGATCATGCCGCAGAAGAAGAACCCGGACATCGCCGAGCTCGCGCGCGGCAAGGCGGGCCGCCTCATCGGCAACCTCACGGGACTCCTCACGACCATGAAGGGCCTCCCGCTCGCGTACAACCGCGACCTGCAGGAGGACAAGGAGCCCGTCTTCGACTCGGTTGACACCCTCGAGGTGCTGCTGCCGGCCTTCACCGGCATGGTCGCGACGCTCACCTTCGACACGGCGAGAATGCGGGAGCTCGCCCCCGAGGGCTACTCACTCGCGACGGATGTCGCCGAGTGGCTGGTGCGCCAGCGGGTGCCCTTCCGGGAGGCGCACGAGATCGCCGGGGCCCTCGTGCGCCATTGCGAGGAGCGCGGCCTGGGGCTCGACGCCCCGAGCGACGCGGATTACCTCGCGATCTCGCCGCACCTGACGCCCGAGGTCCGCGAGGTCCTCACGGTCGATGGTGCGATCGCGGCCCGCGACGGCTACGCCGGCACGGCGCGCCCGGGGGTCGAGCGTCAGCTCGCTGACCTCGAGCACTGGTCGGCCACCCTCGCGGCCCGCCTGACCGCCTGACCGCCTGACCCGCACCCTGCGCCCGCCTGGCGCCGACTGCCGAGCGAGCAACTCCGGGGAGGAATGCGGCGGGTCGCGTGGGAGAGTGGGTGCATGGGGCAGTGGCAGGCACTCGAGGGCCGGGCCGTCGAGGTCGCCCCCCGGCTGCTCGACGCGATCCTCCGTGTGCGCGGGGTTGGGGTGCGCCTGACGGAGGTCGAGGCGTACGGGATCCAGGGCATGGACCCGGGTGCGCACACGTACCGGGGGAAGACGGCACGCAACGCCACGATGTTTGGCCCGGCCGGGCATCTCTACGTGTATTTCACCTACGGCATGCACTGGTGTGCAAATGTGGTGTGCGGACTGGAGGGCGAGGGCACCGGGGTTCTCCTCCGCGGCGGAGAGATCGTCGAGGGACTCGACCTCGCCCGCCTCCGGCGCCCGACGGCGAAGCGTGACGCCGAGCTCGCGCGCGGTCCCGCTCGACTCACCATGGCGCTGGGCATCACGGGACCCGACGACGGCACGGCGCTCGGGCGGACGGTGGGGACGACGGAGTTCACCCTCGAGCTGCCCGAGACCGCCCGCACCGACTTCCTCACCGGGCCACGCACCGGTGTCTCCGGCCCGGGCGGCGACGCACTCGCCTTCCCCTGGCGGTTCTGGCTGCCGGGGGAGCCGAGTGTCTCGCCGTATCGACCGCACGTGCCCAAGCGCCGCGACTGAGGCGCGGCATCGAGCGGCTACGCTCGATGCCGTGTCCAGCACCACCGTCCAGCGCAACGATCCCGCATTCGACAACATCGTCGACGAGCTCCTGTGGCGCGGGCTGATCGCGGTCTCGACGGACCAGGACGAGCTGCGCGCGCTGCTCGGACCGGACAGCGACCCCATCACCTACTACTGCGGCTTCGACCCGACCGCCCCGAGCCTCCACCTCGGCAATCTCGTGCAACTCTTGCTGCTGCGTCGCCTCCAGCTCGCCGGGCACAAGCCGCTCGGCCTCGTCGGCGGCTCCACCGGCCTCATCGGCGACCCGCGGCCGACCGCCGAGCGCACGCTCAACACGAAGGAGACGGTCGAGGACTGGGTCGGCCGGCTCCGCGCCCAGATCGAGCGGTTCCTGTCGTTCGAGGGGGACAACGCCGCCCGCATGGTGAACAACCTCGACTGGTTCGGCGCGTACTCCGCCGTCGACTTCCTCCGCGACATCGGCAAGCACTTCCGCGTCGGCACGATGATCAAGAAGGACGCCGTCTCCGCGAGGCTCAACTCCGAGGCCGGCATCTCGTACACGGAGTTCTCCTACCAGATCCTGCAGGGCGACGACTTCCTCCAGCTCTACCGGCAGTACGGCTGCCGCATGCAGACCGGCGGCAGCGACCAGTGGGGCAACCTCACCTCGGGGATTGACCTCATCCACAAGGTCGAGGGCGTCTCGGTGCACGCGATCGGCACGCCGCTCATCACGAACTCAGACGGCACGAAGTTCGGTAAGTCGGAGGGCAACGCGATCTGGCTCGACGCCGAGATGTGCTCGCCGTACCGCTTCTACCAGTTCTGGGTGAACACCGCCGACGCGGACGTCCTCGACCGGCTCAAGGTCTTCACGTTCCTGTCGCGCGCCGAGATCGAGGCGCTCGCCGAGGCGGTCGCGACCGAGCCGTTCAAGCGCGAGGCGCAGCGCCGGCTCGCCTGGGAAGTCACCTCCCTCGTCCACGGCGAGGCGGCGACGAATGCGGTGCTCGCCGCCTCCGAGGCGCTGTTCGGCGCCGGTGAGCTCGCGACGCTCGATGAGCTGACCCTCGCGGCAGCGCTCGAGGAGCTGCCGGCCGCGGAGCTCGCGGCCGGTGCCCCGGTCACGGAAGCGCTCGTGGCAACGGGGTTGGTGACCTCCCTCTCGGAGGCGCGCCGTGCGATCCAGCAGGGCGGGGTCTATGTCGACAATGCCAAGGTCGATACCGAGGACGCGGTGCTGTCATCGTCGCTGCCCGGGGGCCGGGTCGTGCTCCGCCGGGGCAAGCGGGCGCTTGCTGGTGTGACGCTGCGCTGATCTCGGCGATTCGGTTTGCCGAGCGCGTGATCGGAAGTCAGGATGGGCGGGTGAGTATTCCCGCAGGGTGGTATGACGACGGCTCCGGAGCGCAGCGCTGGTGGGACGGTCAGGGTTGGACCGAGCGTCTCGCAGATGCCCCGCCCTCGGAGGCGACGAGCGCTTCCGTCGCGCCGGGGCAACCGGTCTCGTCGCAGGCCGCGGCGCACGTCCCACCGCACGGAGCGCCGTACGCCTCGCAACCTGGTGCGACGAATGGGTTGGCGATCGCCGCGCTCGTGCTCGGCATCCTCGGGTTCGGTGTCATCCCGGTCATCTTCGGGCACATTGCGCTCGGTCAGATCAAACGTCATCCCCAGCAGCAGGGCCGTGGCATGGCGATCGCCGGCCTGGTGCTTGGCTATATCGCGGTTGGGTTCTGGGTGCTGGTGGTTGGGATCCTGGTGCTCGGCGGGCTCTTCGCCGCGGTCGGCAGTGCGAGCTACCGCTAGGCGCGCGCGTCGCGAGCCCAGTGTTTCCGGGCGACACGCCCGAGAAACCGAGCCGATTTGCGGCAGCGGCCACCGGCATGTAACTTATTCGTTGTCGCCCCAAGCGGCCGGATGCTCCAGAGGCCTCAAGCCCTGAGCCCGGCCCCAAGCGGGACCATCCTCCGGAACGGAACGCCTCTTGCAGGCGGGACCAGTACGGAATAAGATTGACCTTCGACCGTGATCGCGGCGTGTCGGCCAAGCCGAAGCTGCGAGCAGGGTCTAAGTTGGAGAAGTTGCGCTTCGATAGCCCGAGAGGGCGATGCGGAGCAGCGCCCGATCCTTGAGAACTCAACAGCGTGCACATGTCAAAATGCCAAATTATCCTCGTCGGCTGACTTCGGTCAGTCGTTGAGATTCCTTTGGAAATTGAATGAATGAATGTCAGTGACATTCGGACAGTCAAGATCAGATTCACGACGCCGATCGTTTTCCCGACCGGTGTCGTACACGGTTTGCCGGCAGCTTCGTGCTGTCGTGCTACCAACCTTTATGGAGAGTTTGATCCTGGCTCAGGACGAACGCTGGCGGCGTGCTTAACACATGCAAGTCGAACGGTGAAAGTGGGAGCTTGCTCCTGCTGGATCAGTGGCGAACGGGTGAGTAACACGTGAGCAATCTGCCCCGAACTCTGGGATAAGCACTGGAAACGGTGTCTAATACTGGATACGACGCGGGAGGGCATCCTCACCGCGTGGAAAGAATTTCGGTTCGGGATGAGCTCACGGCCCATCAGCTTGTTGGTGAGGTAATGGCTCACCAAGGCGACGACGGGTAGCCGGCCTGAGAGGGTGACCGGCCACACTGGGACTGAGACACGGCCCAGACTCCTACGGGAGGCAGCAGTGGGGAATATTGCACAATGGGCGCAAGCCTGATGCAGCGACGCCGCGTGAGG
>DATMFQ010000027.1:0-6897 GCA_035556075.1 Microbacteriaceae bacterium
TGCCGAGATCGCCGACAACGGCTACAACCTCGCCGTCTCCTCGTATGTCGAGCAGGAGGACACCCGCGAGGTCGTCGACATCACGGCGCTGAATGCGGAGATCGCCCGGATCGTGGCGCGCCAGCAGGAGTTGCGTGCCTCGATCGACGCGATCGTGGCCGATCTGGAGGGCGAGGTGTCATGAATCGACCAGGGGGCACGGTCGAGCTCTACCGCTCGGCTGACGGCGACACGTCACTGCAGATACGCACCGACGGAGAGACGGTGTGGGTGACGGCTGATCAGCTGGCGGAGCTGTTCGG
The DNA here is from genome assembly GCA_035556075.1 of Microbacteriaceae bacterium. Taxonomy (GTDB): domain Bacteria; phylum Actinomycetota; class Actinomycetes; order Actinomycetales; family Microbacteriaceae; genus 73-13. The sequence goes on from DATMFQ010000027.1 coordinate 303, forward strand.
TCGGGACAAGTCGACGATTTCTCGCCACCTACGGAATGTCTTCAGCGATGGCGAGCTGGAGCGCGACGCAGTTGTTGCAGATTTTGCAACAACTGCCGACGACGGCAAGACCTACCAGGTCACCCACTACAACCTCGACGTCGCGATCTCGGTCGGATACCGGGTGAAGTCGCTGGAGGGGGTTGCGTTTCGCAGGTGGGCGACTGGTGTGCTCCGCGAGTACCTCGTGGCCGGTGTCGCGATCAACCAGCGTCGGCTTGATGAGCTCGAGTCCATCGTGCAGATCCTGTCCCGCTCGACGGACGAGCTCGTCGCGGGAGTCGCCGATGTCGTCGGGCGGTACCTTCCTGGCCTGCAGACCCTTCGTGATTACGACGAGGGGTCGATCACCCCGCCGCCCGGCAGTACACCGATCTGGACGCTCACCTATGAGGAGGCGCGCGCGGTCGTCGACCAGGTGCGAGCCGAGTTCCCTGAGGACACGCTCTTCGGCGGCGAGCGGGGCGGCGCCTTCCGCGGCGTCGTGGAGGCCATCTACCAGGGGTTCGCGGGCCAGGAGATCTACCCGACCGTCGAGGCGAAGGCCGCGAACCTGCTCTATCTCGTCGTGAAGGACCATCCGCTGTCCGACGGCAACAAGCGCAGCGCCGCGGCGCTCTTCGTCCACTTCCTCGCGCGCAACAACGCACTGCTCGGCACCGACGGTGTGCCGCGGATCTCCAACAACGCGCTCGCCGCCATCACCCTCATGGTCGCGATGAGTGACCCCAAGGAGAAGGACCTCATGGTTGCCCTCGTCACGACAATGCTCGCGGGGGATGCGTCATGAGTCGGATCGATGAGCTGATTGCGGAGCTCTGCCCGGACGGAGTGGAGTTCAGAGCGCTGAGTGACGTGCTCAAGATCAAGAACGGCAAGGACCACAAGCTTCTTGGCGACGGTGACATCCCCGTTTATGGAAGCGGGGGGATCATGCGATATGTCGATACCGCGGCCGCTCAAGGGCCATCCGTTCTGATCCCGCGCAAAGGGTCACTGGGGAATCTCTTCTATGTCGAGGGTCCCTTCTGGGTAGTTGACACGATATTCCGCACTGAGATTGACGCATCCGTAGTTGAGCCGAAGTTCCTGTACCACCAGCTACTCACAATGGGACTTGGTGACATGAACCAAGCGGGCGGTGTTCCGAGTCAAACCCAGAGCGTCCTAGGCAAGTTGCGAATCCCCGTGCCGCCTCTCGAGGTGCAGCGGGAGATCGTGAGAATCTTGGACCAGTTCACTCAGCTGGAAGCGGAGCTGGAAGCGGAGCTGGAAGCCCGCCGCCGCCAGTACCAGCACTACCGGGATTCGCTCCTAACCTTCCCGGAAGCGGGGGGGGTCCGGAGGGCCCCGATGGGTGAGATCGGCACGTTCATTCGTGGTCGTCGGTTTACGAAAGACGATGTGGTCGATATTGGTATCCCGAGTATTCATTACGGCGAGATATATACGCACTATGGAGTCGCGGCGACTACGGCACGCTCTAGCGTCCGACGCGATATCTCCAACCAGCTTCGGTTCGCCCAGCCCGGAGATGTTGTGATCGCAGCCGTCGGAGAGACTGTGGACGATGTCGGCAAGGCGGTCGCGTGGCTCGGCAGCGAACCAGTTGCCATACACGACGACACGTTTCTGTTCCGTAGCGGGATGAATCCCACGTTCGTCTCATATGCGTTACAGACAGCCGACTTTCATGCCCAGAAGAACAAGCACGTCGCACGGGCAAAGGTGAAGCGGCTCGGTGGCGAGAGTCTCGCGAAGATCGAGATTCCTCTTCCTCCTCGCGACGTGCAGGACCGAATCGTGGAACGCCTCGACAAGTTCGACGCCCTCGTGAACGACCTCAGCATCGGACTCCCCGCGGAGCTCGCCGCTCGTCGCAAGCAGTACGAGCACTACCGCGACAAGCTGTTGACCTTCGAGGAGGCCGTTGCATGAGTGACGCCTCTCCCCGAAAGTACGAGCCGATCGCGGTCTCCGCCGAGTCGACGGTCGTCGCAGAGTTCGTCCGCGACGCGGCCACGGAGACCGCGTACCAGTCCGAGGCGGACCTCGAGCGCGCATTCATCCGACTGCTGCAGGCACAGGCCTATGAGTACCTCCCGATCGCGAGCGAGCAGCAGCTCATCGCCAACCTGCGCGCCCAGCTGGAGACGCTCAACGCGATCACGTTCTCCGACGCGGAGTGGGAGCGGTTCTTCCGGGAGCAGATCGCCGCGACCAACGACACCATCGAGGCGAAGACGGTCCGCATCCAGGAGGACCACGTCCAGCTGCTCAAGCGAGACGACGGCTCGACGAAGAACGTCACGCTGCTCGACAAGACGAATGTGCACAACAATCGGCTGCAGGTCATCAACCAGTACGAACTGGCCGAGGGTGACGGCGGCACGACGTACGGGAGCCGCTACGACGTGACCGTGCTCGTCAACGGGCTGCCGCTCGTGCACGTCGAGCTCAAGCGTCGCGGGGTCGACATCCGGGAGGCCTTCAACCAGATCGACCGCTATCAGCGGGACAGCTTCTGGGCCGGCTCCGGGCTCTTCGAGTACGTGCAGCTCTTCGTGATCAGCAACGGCACGCTGACGAAGTACTACTCGAACACCACCCGCCGGGAGCACCTCGACGAGGCCGCGAAGCGCAAGCGCGCGAAGACGACCTCGAACTCCTTCGAGTTCACCTCGTGGTGGGCCGACGCCACGAACAAGCCCATCCAGGACCTGGTCGGATTCACGAAGACGTTCTTCGCCAAGCACACCCTGCTCAACCTCCTGACGAAGTACTGCGTGCTCACCGCGGACCGCATGCTCCTCGCGATGCGGCCGTATCAGATCGTCGCGACCGAGCGCATTCTGCAGAAGATCGACATCTCGACCAACTACCGGACGCTCGGCACCGTCGCCGCCGGCGGCTACGTGTGGCACACGACCGGCTCGGGCAAGACGCTGACGTCCTTCAAGACGGCGCAGCTCGCGTCGCGGCTGCCGAGCGTCGACAAGGTGCTCTTCGTCGTGGACCGCAAAGACCTCGACTACCAGACGATGCGGGAGTACGACCGCTTCGAGAAGGGCGCGGCGAACTCGAACACCTCGACCGCCGTGCTGAAGCGGCAGCTCGAAGACCCAGGCGCGCGCATCATCATCACGACCATCCAGAAGCTCGCGAACTTCATCAGCGCGCCGGCCAACAAGGGACATGCCATCTTCGGCGGGCACGTCGTCATCATCTTCGACGAATGCCACCGGTCGCAGTTCGGGGACATGCACGCCGCGATCACGACCGCGTTCAAGCGGTACAACCTCTTCGGCTTCACCGGCACGCCGATCTTCGCCGAGAATGCGGGGACGGGCGGCAACCCGCAGCTGCGGACCACCGAGCAGGCGTTCGGCGAGAAGCTCCACACGTACACGATCGTCGACGCGATCAACGACAAGAACGTCCTGCCGTTTCGCATCGACTACGTCAACACGGTCAAAGTCGGCGACGTCGCCGACAAGCAGGTCTCGGCGATCGACACCGAGCAGGCGCTGCTCGCGCCGGAGCGACTGCGCCAGATCGTCGCCTACGTGCTCGAGCATTTCGACCAGAAGACCCGACGCAGTGAGCACTACACGCTCGGCCAGCGGCGCGTGCGCGGCTTCAACGCCCTGTTTGCGACCGCATCGATCGACGCGGCGAAGCGCTACTACAACCAGTTCGCGATCCAGCAGCAGGACCTGCCGTCAGACCGTCGACTCAAGGTGGGGCTGATCTACTCCTACGCCGCCAACGAGGCGGTCGAGGACTACCTCGACGATGAGGGCTTCGACACCTACGCGCTGGACGACTCGTCCCGAGCGTTTCTCGACAGCGCGATCCAGGACTACAACGAGCTCTACGGCACCAACTTCGACACGAGCTCGGAGAAGTTCCAGAACTACTACAAAGACCTCTCGCTCCGGCTCAAGAACCGCGAGATCGACCTCGTCATCGTGGTCAACATGTTCTTGACGGGCTTCGACGCGACGACCCTGAACACGCTGTTCGTCGACAAGAACCTGCGCTCCCACGGCCTCATCCAGGCGTACTCCCGGACCAACCGGATCCTCAACTCCGTCAAGACCTACGGCAACATCGTCAGCTTCCGCGACCTCGAGCAGCAGACCAACGACGCGATCGCCCTGTTCGGCAACAAGGACGCCGGCGGTGTCGTGCTGCTCCGGCCCTACGGCGAGTACTACGCCGAATATCGGGAGCAGGTGGCGGAGCTGCTGCAGCGATTCCCGCTCGGGACGCCGATCGTCGGCGAGGGCGACCAAAAGGCCTTCATCGGGCTGTTCGGCGGCATCCTGCGGCTGGAGAACATCCTCACATCGTTCGACGACTTCGCGGTCGACGCGCTCCTGACCGACCGGCAGAGCCAGGACTATCGCAGCGTCTACCTCGACCTGTACGCCGAGTTCCGGCGCGTCGACGACGCCGAGAAGGAGCAGATCACCGACGACGTCGTCTTCGAGATCGAGCTGATCAAGCAGGTCGAGATCAACGTCGACTACATCCTCATGCTCGTGCAGCGGGCCCGGAGCGAGACGGGCGACGGCGCGGTCAAGGACACGGAGATCCGCGCCGAGATCAGCCGGGCGATCGACGCCTCGCCCTCCCTGCGCAACAAGAAGGACCTCATCGAGGCCTTCGTCGACCGGGTGTCGGCCACCGGCGACGTCGACGAGGAGTGGGCGGCCTACGTGCTCGCCCGTCGCGACGCCGAGCTGACGGCGATCATCGAAGCGGAGGGGCTCCGCCCGGACGCGACCCGCGCATTCATCGAGAACGCCTTCCGTGACGGCCGCGTCCACGCCGCGGGCACGGCGATCACCAAGGTGCTCCCACCGGTCTCACGCTTCTCGCCGGACGGCGGTCACGGCGAGCAGAAGCAACGCGTGCTCGCGCGGCTCAGCGAGTTCTTCGAGCGATTCTTCGGGCTGAGCTCGGGCTGAGCTCGGACCGCCACGAGGTGCGGGCTACAGGCCCTGCGCCCGATAGCGGGCCGAGAGCTCCTGGTAGGCCCCCGCATTCATCCGGACGCGCTCAGCCATCGCGGCATCCATCGGCCCGCGGTCCTTCGCGGGGACGCCCGCGGCGAGGTGGCCGGCGGGCAGCTCTTGACCCTCCAACAACAACCCTCCCGCGGCGAGAAACGACCCGTCGCCCATGACCGAGTGATTGAGCAACCGCGCGCCCATGCCGATGAGCACCCCGTCGCCGACGACCGCGCCGTGCACGATCGCCGCGTGGCCGACGCCGACGTTGCGGCCGATGAGGGTCGAGCGGCCCGGGTCGGTGTGGACGATGACGCCGTCCTGCAGGTTCGAGCCCTCGCCGAGCACGATCCGGTCCATGTCGCCGCGGAGGACCGCGCCGTACCAGACGGAGGCGCCCGCCTCGATCTCGACGTCGCCGATGAGCGTCGCGTTCGGAGCGATCCAGGCGTCGGGATGAATGCGCGGGGTCTTCCCGTCGAACGTCACGATGAGGGCCATGGCCCCACGCTATCGGGACCGGTGTCCGGAACTCAGGAGAATCCGCGGTCGGATCGGGATATTGCACTTGAGGACGCGAATCCTCCTTCATGAGGCACGCAGTAGCCTGAGGCCATGACCTTCCTCATCGACGCGGGTGGTGACACGGCAGCGAGTCTGTCGGAGATCGCGGTCGGCGCGTCCGCGGCCGAGGCGCTCGGCGCTGACGGCGTGCTCCTTTCGGAGACGAAGCACGACATCTTCGTCGCCCTCGGCCTCGCCGCCCAGGCGACGAGCCGCGTCCAGCTGTTCAGTGCGATCGCGGTGGCCTTCGCGCGCAACCCGATGACCGTCGCGAGCGCCGCGAACGACCTCCACGAGGCCTCCGGCGGCCGCCTCGTCCTCGGCCTCGGTTCGCAGGTGCAGCAGCACATCGAGCGCCGCTTCTCGATGCCGTGGTCGCGACCGGCGGCACGAATGCGGGACTTCATCGAGGCGGTCCGCGCGATCTGGACGGCGTGGGAGACGGGCGAGCGACTCAACCACCGTGGCGAGTTCTACCAGCACACCCTCATGTCACCGTTCTTCTCGCCGGGGCGGAACCCGTACGGCTCCCCGGAGATCTGGCTCGCCGGCGTCGGGGAGCGGATGACGGCGACGGCGGGCGCGGTCGCGGACGGCCTCGTCGCCCATTCCTTCACGACGCGGCGCTACCTCGACGAGGTGACGCTGCCGGCGCTCGACCGGGGTGCCGCCTCGGCGGGCCGGGCGCGGCCGGGGGTGGCGGTTCCCGCATTCATCGCGATGGGGGCAGACCCCGACGCCATCGAGCGCGCGGCGATCGCGGTCGGCAAGCAGATCGCGTTTTACGGCTCGACGCCGGCCTACCTGCCGGTGCTCGACCTGCATGGCTGGGCCGGTGTCCACGAGCAGCTCAATGCGGCCAGCCGCCGCGGCGACTGGGAGGCGATGGGGGAGGTCGTCACCGAAGAGATCGTCCGGGAGTTCGCGGTCGTCGGCACCCCGACGCAGGTCGCCGCGGGCCTCAAGGCGCGGTA
>DATMFQ010000028.1:0-4539 GCA_035556075.1 Microbacteriaceae bacterium
CATCTCCCGCAGCCCACGCCGCGCCGACCAGCCAAGCGCGGTGCCCGCGAGCCCGGACCCGGCGACGATCCGCGCGGGGTCCCCGGCACGACGCGGCGCGACCTCCGGCTCGAAGGCGATGCCGGTGACGTCGGCCACCGCATGCATGATCTCGCGGACGGAGGAGCCGGTGCCGGAGCCGAGGTTGACAACCTCGGGCACGGAACCCCCCGAACCCAAAGAGCCACCCGAGCCACCCGTGAGCGCGAGCGCCGCCGCCACGTGCGCGTCGGCGATGTCGGCGACATGGATGTAGTCGCGGATGCAGGTGCCGTCGGGTGTCGGGTAGTCGTCGCCATTGATGCGAGGATTGCGGCCCTCCCGCAGCGCCTCGAAGACGAGCGGGAAGAGGTTGTGCGGACTCGAGTCCCACACGCCCGCGGACACGGCTCCCGGCGACCCGCCAGCACCGACGACGTTGAAGTACCGCAGGCTCACGTGCCGCAGCACACCTCCAGCGAGCGTGCGCGCCCGCGCAGCATCAGCGATCGCCCACTCGGCGGCGAGCTTCGACCGCGCGTAGGGGCTCTCGGGGGCAAGCGGCGTCGTCTCGTCGACGGCGTCGACGGTGGGCGTCCCGTATACGGAGCACGACGAGGAGAAGACAAGCGACTCGACCCCGGCGTCCGCCATCGCCTCGAGGAGCGAGAGGGTGCCGCCGACGTTGAGGCCATAGGCGTGCAGCGGCTCGGCGACGGAGACCCCGGCGTACTTCATCCCGGCCGCGTGGATGACCCCGGTGACGTCGTGGGTGACGAGCGCGGCACGCACCGTCTCCGCATTCCTCACATCACCGGGCACGAATGCGGCGCCCGCCGGCACGAATTCCCCTCGCCCGGTCGACAGGTCGTCGAGCACGACGACGTCGAGGCCCGCGTCGAGGAGGGCCGCCGCGATGTGCGCCCCGATGTAGCCGGCGCCACCGGTGACGAGCCAGGTCATGGCCGGCCGAGCCCCCGGTACGTCCAGCCGGCGGCGCGCCACGCGGCGGGTTGGAGGACGTTCCGCCCATCGATGATGGTGGGGGCGGCGCCCGCGAGCCGCGCCATGGCGACGGGGTCCAGCTCGCGGTAGTCGCGCCATTCGGTGACGAGGACGGCGACGTCGACGTCAGCGAGGGCCTCCTCGGCCGTGGCGACGTACGTGAGCTGCGGGTGCATCGCGCGGGCGTTGTCGAGCCCGCGGGGGTCGGTGACGACGACGTCGACGCCGAGCCCGCGCAGCCGGACGACGACATCGAGCGCCGGGGAGTCACGGATGTCGTCGGAGTCGGGCTTGAAGGTGACCCCGAGGACGGCGACGCGTCCCGTGTAGCGACGCTGACCGAGCGAGTCGAGCACGAGCTCGACGACGCGGTCGCGGCGGCGCAGGTTGATCGCATCGACTTCTTTGAGGAAGGCGACGGACTCCCCCCGACCGAGCTCCTCGGCGCGGGCGGTGAAGGCGCGGATGTCTTTCGGCAGGCAGCCGCCGCCGAAGCCGACGCCCGCGTTGAGGAAGCGCCGTCCGATGCGCTCGTCGTAGCCGATCGCGTCCGCGAGTGTCGTGACGTCGGCACCGGTGACCTCGGCGATCTCGGACATCGCATTGATGAAGGAGATCTTCGTCGCGAGGAATGCGTTGGCCGCGACCTTGACGAGCTCCGCAGTCGCGGTGTCGGTGACGACTTTGGGGGTGCCGCTCGCCACGATGGGCGCGTACACCTCGTCGAGGAGCTGTTCGGCGACGGCAGCCGACACGGCGGCACCGGGGGCGTCCCGCACGCCGTACACGAGCCGGTCGGGCTTGAGCGTATCCGCGACCGCATAGCCCTCGCGGAGGAATTCTGGGTTCCACGCGAGGCCCGCGCCACGCCCGGCGCCCTCGACGAGCTCGGCGAGCCGCGCGGCGGTCCCGACCGGGACGGTCGATTTGCCGACGACGAGCGCCCCAGCACCCAGGTGTGGCAACAGGTCCGTCACGGCCGCGTCGACGTAGCTGAGGTCGGCCGCATTGCCGCCGGCGACCTGGGGGGTGCCGACCGCAATGAAATGGACCCGCGCGGTCGCCACCTCGCTGAGGTCGGTCGTGAAGCGCAGCCGCCCCGAATTGAGTCCGGTGCGCAGCAGCGGCTCGAAGCCGGGCTCGTGGAAGGGTGTCTCCCCCGCCTGGAGCCGGGCGATGCGCGCGGCGTCGATGTCGACCGCGACGACGTCGTGCCCGATCGAGGCCATTGCGGCGGCGTGGACGGCGCCGAGGTACCCCGCGCCGATGACGGACACCCTCATGCCGCGAGCACCCCCCGGAAGTAGTCCACGGTCCGCTCGAGCCCATCGGCGAGGTCGATGCGCGGCTCCCAGCCGAGTGTCGCCTTTGCGAGCGTGATATCGGGCCGGCGCTGCTTCGGGTCGTCAGTGGGCAGTTCGCGGTGCTCGATGGGCGAGGCACTGCCGGTGATCCGCAGCACCTCCTCGGCGAGCTCCAGCATCGTGAACTCACCCGGGTTGCCGATGTTGATCGGACCCGTCACCTCGTGGCCGGTCCCCATGAGCCGGACCATGCCGTCGATGAGGTCGTCGACGTAGCAGAATGCGCGGGTCTGGGACCCGTCCCCATAGATCGTGATCGGCTCGCCACGCAGCGCCTGCACGATGAAGTTGGAGACGACCCGCCCGTCCTGCGGGTCCATCCGCGGACCGTACGTGTTGAAGATCCGCATGACCTTGATGTCGAGGTCGACCTGACGGCGGTAGTCAAAGAAGAGCGTCTCGGCCACCCGCTTGCCCTCGTCATAGCAGGAGCGCGGGCCGATCGGGTTGACCCGACCCCAGTAGTCCTCGGCCTGTGGGTGCACCTCCGGGTCGCCGTACACCTCCGACGTGGACGCCTGCAGGATGGGCGCGCGCAGCCGCTTCGCCAGGCCGAGCATGTTGATCGCGCCCATGACCGACGTCTTCGTCGTCTGGACGGGGTCGCGCTGATAGTGGATGGGCGAGGCGGGGCAGGCGAGGTTGTAGATCTGGTCGACCTCGACGTAGAGCGGGAAGGTCACGTCGTGCCGCATGAGCTCGAACCGCGGGTGGTCGAGGAGGTGGGCGATATTGCGCCTGGCACCGGTGAAGAAGTTGTCGACGCAGAGGACCTCGTGGCCGTCGGCAAGGAGTCGATCGGCGAGGTGGCTGCCGAGGAACCCGGCACCACCGGTGATGAGCACGCGCTGCACCCGACCAGCCTACCGAGCCGCGCCCGCGTACCAGCCGGTTCCGGCGGGTTGGCCGGGCTCCCGCATTCATCCTGCTGCCGTGTGGACGGGCCGCCCGCTCCAGGCGATGACGGGGTCGCGCCGGTGCCGCCACAGCCGCTTGCTCAGGAACAGACCGGGGCGTTGCGCATAGAACTTGGCCTCGCCCTGGAAGGTCATGAGCCAGGGCTTCAGCCGGAGGCTCGTCGTCGCGCGCGCCCAGGAGTGCATCCACTGCGCATCACCCGTGACGATGACGGGGTGGCCGGCCTCCCAGGCGTCGAGGCAGAACTCCTTGTCCTCCTCGTACACGAAGTACCGCTCGTCCCAGCCACCGATCGCCCGGATCGTCGCCGCGGTGCCGGTGATCGCCGCGCCGATCGCCCAGGTCGCGTAGCGGGCGACGCCCGGCTCGCACAGCACGTAGTAGTTCCGAGCGGACCAGTCGGGGAAGCCGAGACGGTTGATGACCTTCCGCGGGTAGGTCGGGGCGTGCCGGCCGTTGGGCTGCAGCCGCCCGTCCGGGTAGGTGAGCTGCGGGGCGACGATCGCGTCGTGCTCGTCGATGGTGCGCTCGAGGACAGGCAGGGTCGCGTAGTCGACCCGGACATCGGGATTGACGAATGCGATGTACCGCCCGGCGGCGATCTCCAGTCCCTCGTTGTTCGCTCTCGCGAAGCCGGCGTTGTCGGCGCGGCGGATGACCCGCGCGCCGAGGCGCTCGGCGGTCTCGGCGGAGCCGTCGACGGACGCGTTGTCGACGACGATCCACTCGACGTCACCGGGGCGCTCACCGTCCCAGTGGGCGGCAAGGGTGGCGGCCGAGTTGTAGCTGACGGTGATGAGCGACCAGCGCGTGTGTGGGCGCTCCCCCGCGATCTCACTCACACCGCGCCGTCCTTGGCGAGGACGACGCGGATCGTGCGGAAGAGGATCTCGATATCCCCGATGAGCGACCAGTTCTCGATGTAGTAGAGGTCGAGCCGCATGGCTTCCTCCCACGGCAGGTTCGACCGCCCGGACACCTGCCAGAGTCCGGTGATGCCGGGCCGGCGCAGCAGGCGGCGGTGCGCGACATCGTCGTACAGCGCGACCTCTTCGGGCATCTGCGGGCGGGGGCCGACGAGCGACATGCTCCCACCGATGACGTTGAAGAACTGCGGGAGCTCGTCGAGGGAGTAGCGGCGGATGAACTGGCCGAAGCGGGTGATCCGGGGGTCGCCGTCGATCTTGAACAGTGGGCGGTCGTCTTTGCCCTGCTGCCGGAGCAGGTCGGCGAG
>DATMFQ010000029.1:0-40505 GCA_035556075.1 Microbacteriaceae bacterium
ACGAAGTCGGTCGACGAGGGCCCCGCGGTCGATCAGGACGGCACGCCGATCACGCGACCGGGTCCGTATGTGTTCACCGCGGTGTGCACCTTCCTCGGTGCCAACGCGCTGAACACCACGTTCTCGCTCGCGCACGGTGCCACCTGGACCTCGCCGGCCACCGTGCCCACCGGTTCCTCCTGCACGGTGACGGAGACGACGGCGAACGGTGCCGGGAACGCGACGACCGACATCACGCTGACGAACGGCACCACGGATCCGCCCGTGCCGCACCTGAACACGAAGTCGGTGAGCTTCGTGCTCGAGGCGGACAGCACCGGCGCGCCCGCCGAGATCTCGCTCGCCGTCGAGAACACCTTCGGTGCCGGGCAGCTGCGCATCGACAAGGCCGTGACCGGTGCCGGCCAGGCGCTCTGGGGCAACGCGAGCTTCACGATCGACGTCGAGTGCACGCTCGACTCCGCCGTGCCCTCGACGGTGTACACCGGGTCGTTCACCCTCTCGAAGACGACCCCGAGCAGCCCGGTCATCACGAACCTCGCGACCGGCGCGGCCTGTGTCGTGAGCGAGTCCGCGACCGGCGGTGCGAACCAGGTCACCGTCTCGCCGACGACCGTCACGATCGCGAATGCGACGGCGTCCCCGCAGGTGGCGACGGTGACGAACACCTTCCAGACCGGCACCGTCCGGGTGACGAAGGCACTGAGCGGCGCCCCGGCGGCGAGCCTCACCCCCGCGACTGGCCACGTCTACGAGTTTGCGATCACCTGCACCCGCACCGTGAACGGCGCCTCGGTGAACATCGACGCCTCCATCCCCGGTGGGACCACCCGCACCGTGACCGGCGCCGGCTCCGCGGACTGGACCGGCCTACCGACGGGAGCCTCCTGCACCGTGACCGAGACCGACTCCGGCCTCGCCTCGAGCACGACGGTGTCGCCGACCGGTGGCACGGTGACCGTCGGCAACGGCAACGTGCGGACCGTCACGGTGACGAACACCTTCGCGAACGGCTCCCTGCCGGTCAGCAAGGCGGTCACGGGCACTGGCGCCGCATTCGCCCCAGCGAGCTTCACCGCGACGGTCAGCTGCACCTGGCACGGGGTCGCGGTGCCGCTGCCGGCGAGCGGGGTCATCACCCTGACGGCGGGCAACACGACGACCGTCACGGGCATCCCGGTCGGCTCCGTCTGCGCCGTGGTCGAGAACGACCACGGCCAGGCGCTGCCGAACCCGTCGACACCGACGAGTGTCACCGTGACGGACGGCGGCACGCCGACGACGACGCTCGCCCTGACGAACGAGTACGAGCTCGCGAGCCTGTCCGTCACGAAGGAGGTGCTCACGACCTCGAGCCCGGTCCCGACCGGCTTCGCCTTCTCGGTTGTGTGCACGTTCAACGGCGCCACGGTGCTCAACACGACGTTCACGCTCGATGACGCCGGGGTCCAGACCTTCACCGGCCTGCCCGCACGGGCCGCGTGCACGGTGGTCGAAACCGATAACCGCGGCGCCGACGACACCGTGGTGTCGGGCTCGTCCGCGGGTGGGGCCACGCCGACCCAGGCGACGCGCACCATCGTCTTCGCGAGCCTGACGCCCGACGCGGCGGCCGCCCCGGTGACGCAGAACACCGCGCTGTTCAGCAACACCTATGGGGTCTCCGGCCTCTCGGTGACGAAGCACCTCGACGGCGGCGCCGCCTACCGCGGCAACGCCGAGACGTTCCCCGTCGACGTGGTGTGCATGTACGGCACCGACGAGCTCGTCAACGAGACCGTCACCCTCTCGGCCGCCTCGCCGACGGCGAGCTGGACCTCGATCGTCCCCGGGGCCGTGTGCGACATCACGGAGACGAATGCGGGCGACGCCGACGTCACGACCGTCGCGGTCGACGGCGGGACGGCCACGACCGGCACGACGACCACGATCACTGTGGTGGACGGCTCGGTCACCGACGTCGACTTCACGAACTGGTACCTCACCGGCTCGGTCGCCGTCACGAAGTTCTTCGAGAACGGCGCGGCCGGGACGAAGTTCGGCACCGCTGACTACGAAGTGCAGCTCACCTGCACGCTCGACAGCGTGCCGTTCACGGTCCCCGGCGGGGCGATCCGCACGCTGAGCGCGACGAGCCCGGCGACGACGTACACCGGTCTGCCGACCGGCACCGCGTGCGACCTCGTCGAGCTGAACGACGGCGGGGCGACCGCGACCCGGATCATCGACGCGACGACCGGTGCCACCGGCCCGACGCTCGTGACGCCGGCCTCGGCGGGGCACGCATTCGTCATCGACACGACCGGCGCGACGCTCGCGGTGACTGACCACGCGCAGACGCCGCTCGGCGTCGTCAACCGCTACGAGTTCGCCTCGGTGAGCGCGACGAAGACGGTCGACACCGGCGGTGCGCTCGATGCGACCGGGGCCCCGGTCGAGTACGGGCCGTTCGAGGTGACGCTGACCTGCACGCTCGACGGGGTCGCCATTGACGCGGCCGAGTCGGCGACGCAGTCCTTCTTCGCGGGCGACACCGTGACCTGGACGGAGCTCGCGGTCGGCGCGGACTGCCTCATCGAGGAGACCGACACGGCGGACGCCGCCGAGGTCGAGCTCCTCGTGACGCAGGACGGCGTCGTGGCGCCGGCGGCGACGGCGACCTCGACGGTGCTCGACCCGCTCGTCGGCCTCACCGAGGGCAATGAGGTGGCGGTGACGAACACCTTCGATGTCGTCGAGCTCGAGATCACGAAGGCCGTGCTCGGCACGGACACCGGCCGCGCGAGCGGGACCTACCCGGTCACGCTCGAGTGCACGCTGACGGACGCGAGCCACCCGGCACCGGGCCTGGCGATCCGCAGTGTCGCCGCCGAGATCGGCGGGCCCCTCGGGCTCACCGTCGTCGAGACCGACCTGCCGGCAGGGGCGGAGTGCATGCTGACGGAGACCGACGCGGGCTCGGCGAACGAGACGCAGATCTCGGTCGGCGCCACCGCGGCGACGATCGGGCGCATGGCCGTCTTCACGCTCGCGACCGGGCTGACCGCCCCGCTCGCGATCACGGTGACGAACATGTTCAACCTGCCCGCCACGGGACTCGACTCCGGCTCACTCGGGATCCTCGGGCTCAGCCTCCTCGGTGGCGGCCTCGGCCTGTTCGCGTTGCTGGCCTGGCTCCGCCGACGCGACCCGAGCACGGCGCGCCGCTGATCGATCGCGGCCGTCTCGGCTGGTGCGCACCGCGCCCGCCGAGACGGCCGCGCGGGGCGACCCGGTAGGATTGACCGTCGGTCTGCACGAGGAGGAGCTATGCCCGCAGTCGTGATCATCGGCGTCCAATGGGGTGACGAGGGCAAGGGGAAGGCGACCGACCTGCTCGGCTCGCGCATCGACTACGTCGTCAAGTTCAATGGCGGGAACAACGCCGGCCACACGGTCGTCGTCGGTGACGAGAAGTACGCGCTCCACCTGCTGCCGTCGGGGATCCTCTCACCCGGTGTCGTGCCGATCATCGGCAACGGTGTCGTCGTCGACCTCGAGGTCCTCTGGCAGGAGCTCGATGGTCTCATCGCCCGCGGCATCGATGTGAGCCGCCTCATCGTCAGCGCGAACGCGCACGTCATCACGAAATACCACGTGACGATGGACAAGGTCACGGAGCGATTCCTTGGCAAGCGTCAGATCGGCACCACCGGCCGCGGCATCGGCCCGACCTACGCGGACAAGATCAACCGCGTCGGCATCCGCATCCAGGACCTCTTCGACGAGAGCATCCTCCGGCAGAAGGTCGAGGCGGCGCTCGCGCAGAAGAACCACCTGCTCGTCAAGGTGTACAACCGCCGCGCGATCACGGTCGACGAGGTCGTCGAGGAGCTGCTCGCCTCCGCCGAGCGGCTCCGGCCGATGGTCGCCGACACGGGCCTCGTGCTCGACGCGGCACTGCGCGCCGGCAAGAATGTCGTCCTCGAGGGCGGTCAGGCGACGATGCTCGATGTCGACCACGGCACGTACCCGTTCGTGACCAGCTCGAGCGCGACCGCGGGCGGCGCCGCGACCGGCTCCGGCATCGGCCCGAGCCGTCTCGACCGCATTGTCGGCATTGCGAAGGCGTATGTGACGCGCGTCGGCGCGGGACCCTTCCCGACCGAGCTCGATGACGAATGGGGTGAGCGGCTCCGCAGCGTCGGTCACGAGTACGGGACCACGACCGGGCGCCCGCGCCGCACCGGCTGGTACGACGCGCTCATCACCCGCTATGCGACCCGGGTCAACGGCATCACCGACCTCGTCCTCACGAAGCTCGACGTGCTCTCGGGTATCGAGCGCATCCCGGTCTGCGTCGCCTACGACGTCGACGGGGTGCGGCACGAGGAGATGCCGGTGTCGCAGACCGACTTCCACCACGCGAAGCCGATCTACGAGGAATTCCCGGGCTGGAGCGAGGACATTTCGGGCGCCCGCAGCTTCGAGGACCTGCCGCGCAACGCCCAGGACTATGTGCTCGCCCTCGAGGCGATCAGCGGGACCCGGATCTCCGTCATCGGGGTCGGTCCGGAGCGCGACCAGGTCATCGTCCGCCACGACCTCCTCGCGTGAGCGCACCGCGGTAGCGTGGCAGCATGACCGATTCGCCCGTCCTCCCCCAGCTGGCGGAGCTGCGCCGGTCGATCGACAACATCGACGCGGCGCTCATCCACATGCTCGCCGAGCGGTTTCGCGCGACGCAGGCGGTCGGCCGGCTCAAGGCCGCCCACGGACTGCCGCCGTCGGACCTGGAGCGGGAGCGCCTGCAGACGGCGCGGCTCAAGGCGCTCGCCGAGGAGGCCGAGCTCGACCCCGAGTTCGCCGAGAAGTACTTCAACTTCATCGTCGCCGAAGTGATCCGACACCACACGCAGATCGCGCAGGGCGGCTGAAGCCCCCTACAGCGCGTCGAGGAATGCGGTGACCTCGTCCGCCACTACCGGCAGCTCGAGCGTGCGCACCTCCGCCCGCGTGTGCGCAACCGCACCGGTCGGCGTCCCCGCGTCGATCCGGTGCACCGCGCGCTGCAGCCCGGCCACCCCGGTGGGGCTTGCCGCATCGTCGCGGATGATCGCGCCGATCCGGTCGCCGGACAACCGTGCCGGGGTCTCCGCCTCGGGGAATGTCGCGAGCACCTCGGTCGCGAGCCGACCCGCGCGGAGTATGACGGCGAGCCGGTGCGTCGTCGGGCCCGCGCCGATGAGGAGCAGGCGGTGCTCGGGCGCCCGGCGGTGCCGCGCGAGGTCGCGCAGTCGCGTCGCGAGGTAGTCCTCGGTCGTCAGCCCCGTCGCGGGATCGAGTGCGCCGCGGCGATGGAGCGCAGCGAAGGCGCCCTCCGACCAGGCGAGCGCGAGGTCCCGGATCTCCGCATCGGTGGGGTCGAGGCCGCTGGCCACCCGCAGCGCGGTCGTCAGGTCGGCGAAGGCGTCGGCGAGGGCCACACCGTCCTCACCACGCCGGGTGCCGAGCCACCGTACGCCCGCGCTCGTGTCCGCGGCCTCGACCCCGCGGGTCAGGTGTGCGATGGCCGAGCTGAGATCGCGATCGCCGAATTCCATGTCGATGAAGAGAGCGGCGCGCGACGGATTCGTGACGCGAACGCACGAAATTCCTCGCCCGGGCGCGCTGCGGAGCGTATCCTACGGATGCCGAGCCCGAACGGCGAGCGCCCTGAGTGCGCTCTCGCACCGTCCGTGACCCGGTTCGGCAGATGCGGGGGTGAGGTGGCCGAGGACGAGGAAGTCGGCGACGCCGAACTGCTGCGCCGCATCCGCACCGGTGACCTCGACGCGATGGGGGTGCTGTACCAGCGGCACCGCGAGGCGGCGCTCCGAGTCGCCACCGCGGTGAGCGGGGACCCGGATCTCGCGCAGGATCTCGTCAGCAGCGCATTCGAGCGCATACATGCCGCGCTGATGCGCGGGCACGGTCCGCAGGAGTCCTTCCGCGCATACCTCTACACCGTCATCCGTCGGCTCGCGATCGAGGCCGGGCAGGCGCGCGCCCGCGAGGACGACGTCGGTGACTGGGAGCCGTACGACGCGGCGACCGCGCTCGCGGACCAGACCGATGGCTCCGTCGAGGCGAGGCTCGTCGCGACCGCCTTCGGCGCGCTGCCGGAGCGCCACCAGGCGGTGCTGTGGTACCTCGATGTCGAGGATCTCACCCCGGCGCAGGCCGCCCCACTGTTCAATCTGACGCCGAATGCGGTGTCGGCGCTCGCGATCCGAGCTCGCGACGCGCTCCGGGACGCGTACGTGCAGGCGCACGTGTCCGACTCGCCCGTCCACGCGGACTGCGGCCCCGTCCGGCGGCTGCTCGGTGCGCGCGCCCGTGATCGCCTTGCCGCGCGCGACCGGGTCAAGGTCGAGGCACACTTGGCCGTCTGCGACGAATGCCCCGCGGTCCTCGCCGAGCTCCGGGACGTCAGCGGCGGCCTCCGTAGCGCATTCGGTCCCATCGCCATCGGCGCAGCCGCCGCGGGCGGGGTCGCCGCGGCCAGCCTCGCGGGCGGGGCGCAGTCCGCCCAGGCCGCGACCGTGCCGCCGAGCGGCGGGAGATCCGTCTCGGACGTCGTCGAGAAGGCGGTCATCGCCGCGGTCGCCGTCCTCGCCGTCGTCGGCATCGGCTCCGCGATCGTCAACGTGACGCAGCTGCCCGCGACCGACCCCGGCGCGATGCCGACGGCACCCACGCCGAGTGTCGCCGCGCCGAGCCCGTCGCCCACGAGCACCACCCCCACCCCTCGCGCGACGCCGTCGTCGTCGTCCACCCCGACCCCCGAGCCGACGCCCCCCGTCGTGCCGCCGGTCCGGCCGCAGCCGGCGCCGCCCCCGACCCCCGAGCCGGTGCCCACGCAGTCGCTCCCGCCTGAGGCCTCTCTCTTTCTCGACGTCGTCGACGAGGGCGACGCGGGCCTTGGCGACGGCACCCGCACCAGCCGGATCATCGTCGAGGTGAAGAACACCGCGCGGGTGCCGATCGACGCGGCCCTCAAACTGCGACTGCCGGGCGGCATGCAGGTCGACAGCGCCCGAGCGATCGATGGCGACCCCGAGTGGACCTGCCCCGCCGCGCCCACGAACCCGCTCGAGTGCACGGCCGTCCGGATCCCGGCCGGCGACACCGTCAGCATCGAGGTGCCCGTGCTCACCCCGGCGGCCGACATCGACAGCCGCCCGGTGGCGAACCTCCGCATCGCGAACTCCTGATCGCGGCTCGGTAGGCTGGAGCGGTGACCCCGCCCCCGCATTCCTCGCTCGCGCACATCGATACGGTCGAGCACGCGGCGGCGACGCCGGAGCGGGTGCAGCCCTATGCCGCGCTCGGGCTCAAAGATGACGAGTACGCCTCGATCCGTCAGATCCTGGGCCGCCGCCCGACGAGCGGCGAGCTCGCGATGTACTCCGTCATGTGGTCGGAGCACTGCTCCTACAAGTCGTCGAAGGTGCACCTGCGGCAGTTCGGCCAGAAGGTCTCCGACGAGATGCGCACCCGGCTCATGGTCGGCATGGGCGAGAACGCGGGCGTCATCGACGCGGGCGAGGGCTGGGCGGTCACCTTCAAGGTCGAGTCGCACAACCACCCCTCCTTCATCGAGCCGTTCCAGGGGGCGGCGACGGGCGTCGGCGGGATCGTCCGCGACATCATCTCGATGGGCGCGCGCCCCGTCGCGGTCATGGACTCGCTGCGCTTCGGCCGCGTCGGCGACCCCGACACGGCGCGCGTCGTGCACGGCGTCGTCGCGGGCATCTCCTTCTACGGCAACTGCCTCGGGCTGCCGAACATCGGCGGCGAGACCCGGTTCGATCCCGTCTACCAGGCGAACCCACTCGTCAACGCCCTCGCGGTCGGCGTGCTGCGCCACGAGGACCTCCATCTCGCGAATGCGCGGGGCGCGGGCAACAAGGTCGTCCTCTTCGGCGCCCGCACGGGCGGCGACGGCATCGGCGGCGCCTCGATCCTCGCGTCGGAGTCCTTCGAGGAGGGCTCGGGCCGCAAGCGTCCCGCGGTCCAGGTCGGCGACCCCTTCGCCGAGAAGGTGCTCATCGAGTGCTGCCTCGAGCTCTTCGCCGGCTCGCTCGTCGAGGGCATCCAGGACCTCGGCGCGGCCGGCATCTCGTGCGCGACGAGCGAGCTCGCCTCGAACGGCGACGGCGGCATGCTCATCGACCTCGACGACGTGCTGCTGCGTGACCCGACGCTGACACCCGAGGAGATCCTCATGTCGGAGTCGCAGGAGCGGATGATGGCGATCGTCCACCCCGACAAGCTCGCGGGCTTCCTCGCGGTGACCGAGAAGTGGGACGTCGAGACGTCCGTCCTCGGCGAGGTCACCGACTCCGGCCGGCTCGTCATCCGCTGGCGCGGCGAGACGATCGTCGACGTCGACCCCCGCACGGTCGCGGTCGACGGCCCCGTCTACGAGCGTCCGATCTCGCGCCCGGACTGGATCGATTCGCTGAATGCGGACAGCGCGGCCCGCCTGGAGCGCGCGCTCGACGGCGCGACGCTGCGCGCACAGCTCCTCCAGCTCGCCGCGAGCCCGAACCTCGCCGACACCTCGTGGATCACCTCGCAGTACGACCACTACGTCATGGGCAACACGGCGCTGACGAGCCCCGATGACGCCGGCATGGTCCGCATCGACGAGGAATCCGGCCTCGGCTTCGCGGTCGCGATGGACGCGAACGGCCGGTACTCGCAGCTCGACCCGTATGTCGGCGCGCAGCTCGCGCTCGCGGAGGCGTACCGCAACGTCGCCGCGACCGGCGCGACCCCCGCCGCCGTCTCCGACTGTCTCAACTTCGGCTCCCCCGAGGACCCGGAGGTCATGTGGCAGTTCGAGCGCACCGTCACGGGCCTCGCCGACGGCTGCCTCGAGCTCGGCATCCCGGTCACGGGTGGCAACGTCTCGCTCTACAACCAGACCGGCGACGTCGCGATCCACCCGACGCCGACGATCGCGGTCCTCGGCCTCATCGATGACGTCGGCCGTCGCATTCCCTCCGGCTGGCAGGACGACGGCCACAACATCTACCTGCTCGGCACGACCCGCCTCGAGCTCGACGGGAGCGCGTGGGCCGGGGTCGTGCACGACCACCTCGGCGGGCGCCCGCCGGTGGTCGACCTCGCCTTCGAGCGGCGGCTCGCCGCGACGATCAGCGCCGCGGCGCAGGAGTCGCTCGCCGGCTCGGCGCACGACCTCGCCGACGGCGGCCTCGCCCAGGCGCTCGTCGACTCGGTGCTGCGCTTCGGCGTCGGCGCCCGCGTCTGGCTCGAGGAGCTCATGGAGCGTGACGGTGTCGACGCGTCGACCGCCCTCTTCAGCGAGTCAGCGGGACGAATGCTGGTGAGCGTCCCGCGTGAGGATGACGTCAAGTTCGTGGGCCTGTGCCGCGGCCGGGACATCCCCGTGCTGCGCATCGGCGTCACCTCGGCGATCGGCGAGCTCGAGGTCCAGGACCGCTTCACGATCGGGCTCGACGAGCTCGCCGCGATCCACCGCGCGACGCTCCCCGCCGCATTCGGCGCCTGAGCCGTTCCCGGGGCCCGGCGCGCGGGTTGTCCGCGCCGGACCGCCGGGGATGGGTACGTGGGGTACCCGGAAAACCGGTCGTTCACGTCAAGAGACGGCGGAACCCGGGAATCGTGACGCGATTTCGGGCAGTATTTCGGGATGGGTGTGACGGGGGTCCGGCACGAGGTCCGACCGTGGTCCTGGGGGCTCGTGCCCGCACTGCTCCTCGGGGGCGCCGCGGTGCTCCTGCTGCCCTACCGGCTGCTGCTGCCGGGGTGGGCGATCCTCGCGGTCGCCGTCCTGCTCGCCTGGTGGCTTGACCGCCTCGGCCGCACGACCCGCCTCGGGCCCGACCTCACCGTCATCGGGGTCGGCCTCGCCATCGTGTCGACCGTGTCCGTCGAGGCGGACATCTCGTGGGGCAACATCGCGCTGCTCGGCATCGTCTTCACGGCCGCGGTCGCGGTGCCGTACGTCCTGTCACGGCGGATCCTCGGCGACCGTCAGGTGCGCTTCCCGTGGCGGGGCGTCTGGCCGTGGTCACCGCTGCAGTGGGCGTATCTGGGGATCGTCCTCGTCGCCGGCTGGCTCATCCTGCCGTACTACTTCATCACCTCGGGGGTGTATCGCAACTGGCCCGCGGTGCACGAGTGGCACGAGATCGGGCGGCTCTTCGTCGGGGTCAACGCGGTCGGGATCTGGGACGAGCTCTTCTTCATCTGCACGGTGTTCGCGCTCTTTCTGCGCCACTTCCCGATGTGGCAGGCGAATCTCCTGCAGGCGATCGTCTTCGTCGCATTCCTCTGGGAGCTCGGCTACCAGTCCTGGGGTCCGCTGCTGACGGTGCCGTTCGCGCTGCTGCAGGGCTGGCTCTTTGGCCGGACGAGGTCACTCGCGTACGTCATCACCGTGCACCTACTCTTCGACCTCATCGTCTTCCTCGTCATTGTCCACGCACACACCGGCGCGGTCCCGATCTTTCTCCTCTGACGGGCTCACCCCCTGAAGAGGCGATCTGGTGCATCCTCGCGAGCAGGGAGAGGGATGCGCGGGCGCCGTCAGACGGTGAGCAGGTGCTGCAGCGCGCTCGTGAAGAGGCGGAGGCCATCGACGCCGGAGCGCATCGCGGCCGGGGTGTCGGGACCGAAGCCCGGCTCGACCGCGTGCTCCGGGTGCGGCATGAGGCCGACGACGTTGCCCCGCGCATTCGTGATGCCGGCGATGTCGTTGAGCGAGCCGTTCGGGTTCACGTCGACATAGCGGAAGACGACGCGGCCTTCGCCCTCGAGCTCCTTCAGCGTCTCCTCGGTGGCGATGTAGCCGCCCTCGCCATTCTTCAGCGGCACGATGAACTCCTCGCCAACGGCGAAATCGTTCGTCCACGCCGTCGACGCGTTCTCGACGCGGAGGATCTGGTCACGGCAGATGAAGGCGCCGTGGTCGTTACGGATGAGCCCACCAGGCAGCAGCCGGGACTCGACGAGGATCTGGAAGCCGTTGCAGATGCCGAGGACGGGCAGGCCCTTGTCGGCCGCGTCGATGATCTCGCGCATGATCGGCGACTCTGCCGCGATCGCGCCGCAGCGCAAGTAGTCGCCGTAGCTGAATCCGCCCGGCAGCACGATCGCGTCGACGCCCTGCAGGTCGTGGTCGGCGTGCCACAGCGGCACGGCCTCCGCGCCCGCGATGCGCACGGCGCGCTGTGCGTCGCGGTCGTCGAGCGAACCGGGGAAGGTGACGACGCCGATGCGCGCCATCGTCAGCGGGTCTCCCCGGCGACGACGCCGCTGAACTCGTCGAACTCGTCCTCCGCGCCGCTCTCGTACACGGCGACGATGTCCTCGATGACGAGGTTGGCGAGGAGGTCCTCGGCGAGCGCGCGGACCTCATCGAGGACCTCGCGCGTGACGGGGCCTTCGCGCGTCAGCTCGAATCGCTTGCCGATCCGCACGTCCGTGTACACGGTGTCGCCGCGGCGACGGAGCAGCCCGCCGACCGCCTTGCCTGCGGGATCCAGGAGCTCGGGCTTCGGCATGACTTCAACGACGATCACGGCCACGCTCCCAGCCTACCGCCGCGCCGCGGATCAGGCGGTGAGCCGGTCGAGGAGTTCGGCGTAGCGGGCGGACGTCGTCGCGACGATGTCGCCGTCGAGGCGAGGCGGCTCGCCGGTGCCGTCCCAGCGCGCGGCGAGCCAGTCCCGCACCCCCTGCTTGTCCCAGGAGACGCCGCGGCGACCTGCCTCGTAGGCGGCTTTGTCCCAGAAGCGACTCGAGTCGCTGGTCAGCACCTCATCCGCGAGCACGATCGACTCGCCGCTGGCCGGGTCGGCGCCGAACTCGAACTTCGTGTCGGCGATGATCACCCCGCGTGCCTCCGCGATCGCCGACGCCTCACGGTACAGCCGCAGCGAGGTGTCCCGCAGCGCCGCAGCGGTCTCCGCCCCGACGAGCTCGACCGCCCGCTCGAAGGTGATGTTCTCGTCGTGCTCGCCGAGCGGCGCCTTCCACGCGGGTGTGAAGATCGGCTCGGGCAGCCGGTCGCCGTCGGTCAGGCCCGCCGGCAGGGCGATCCCGCACACCGTCCCGCTCGTCTGATACTCCCGCCAGCCGGAGCCGGTGAGGTAGCCGCGCACCACGCATTCGATCGGATGCATCGCGAGCACCCGCACGAGCATCGCGCGATCGGCGACGGCCGCGGGCACCGGCGACTGATCGGCGACGAGGTGATTCGGCAGCCAGTCAAGGCGGGCGAACCACCAGCGGGACAGCCGGGTGAGCATCGCGCCCTTGCCCGGGATCGCCGGATCGAGGATGTGGTCGAATGCGGAGATGCGATCCGAGGCGACCATGAGCACGCGACCGGGCAGGTCGGGACGACTGTAGAGGTCCCGGACTTTGCCGGAGTAGTCGTGGTGCCAGCCGGTCAGATCCATGCCTCAATCATCCCGCAGTCGCCGAGCCTGTCGCATGCGACGGTTTTGGGGTGTCCGGCTGCCATCCGCGCCGGATTCTGCAGCGAAGGACGGGTCCGAGCGGCCGAATGGTCATCGATGGTCCGGAGACCGAGTTGGATAGGGGGGTGAGCAGTCTCGGCACCGGCGCGGTCCCCGTCCCGCGTCTCGGCGTCGCGCTCGCGATCGTGTGCACCGCGCTCGGCATGGCGACCCTCGACCTCACGGTCGTCAACATCGCGGTGCCGAGCATCAAGGAGTCGCTGCAGGCCAGCGACGCGACGGCCGCGTGGATCGCGGCGGGCTTCTCCATCGTCATGGCGCTCACCCTCATCCCCGCGGGGCGCATTGGCGACCGCTATGGCCACCTCGCCGTCTTCCTCATCGGCCTCGGGCTCTTCACGGTGGGCTCGCTGTGGACCGGGCTCTCGCCGGACGAGCTGCAGATCACGCTCGCCCGCGTCGTCCAGGGACTTGGCGCCGGCATGATCTTCCCGTCCGGCGGGGCCCTCATCCAGCTCATGTTCGAGGGTCGGGCCCGTGCGCGGGCGCTCGGCGTGCTCGGCGCGGTGATCGGCATCGCCGCGGCGCTCGGCGGGATGCTCGCCGGTCTCGTCATCTGGCTCGCCGGCCCGGAGCTCGGCTGGCGCTGGCTGTTCTTCATCAACGTGCCGATCGCGGTGACGTGCGCGATCGTCGCGTGGTTCGTCGTCCCGCGGCACGATCGCCAGCGTCACGTCGGCTTCGATGGGGTCGGCCTGCTACTCATCAGCGTCGCGCTGCTGGCCATCCTCGTGCCGGTCATCGAGGGTCGGGGGCTCGGCTGGCCCTGGTGGGTCATCGCGGCCATGATCCTCGGGGCGCTGCTCGTCGTCGTGTTCGCGCTCTGGGAGCGGCGGGTGGATCGCCGGGGCCGCACCCCGATCATCCCGCCCGCGCTCTTCGAGCACTGGAGCTTCACAGGCGGCATCATCGTCGCATTCTGCTTCTTCGCCTCGTTCACCTCGTTCTTCTTCGGCATCTCGATCTACTGGCAGAGCGAGCTCGGCAAGTCGGCGCTCGACATGGCGCTGACGGCGATGCCCTTCTCCGTCGGTGCGATCGTCGGCTCCGTCCTGAGCCCCCGGATCGGGATGCGCGGCATGCCGCTCGGTGCGGGCCTCAGCGCGCTCGGCATCGTCTCGCTCTGGGTCATCCTTCTCGTGGCCGGCACCGAGGTGCACGGCGTCATGCTCGCGGTGCCGATCATCGTGGCCGGCTTCGGCAACGGGGTCTTCGTCGCGCCCAACATCCAGTTCGTCATCTCGACGGTGCCCGCCGCGGTCGCCGGGGGCGCGAACGGTCTGCTCACGACGATGCAGCGATTCGGCTCGGCGGTCGGCGTCGCGCTCGTCGCGACCGTCATCTTCAGCACCCGCGGCCCGGCCGGCCTCCTCGTGTGTGCCGGGCTCGCGGTCATCGCCTTCGTCGTGTCCCTCATCATCAGCCGCCGCGCGACGACGGTGAGCCGCGTCAGCGTCGTGTCGCCGGGCGACGGCCCCCGGTCGGACACCTCGACCCCCTAGGATCGCGGCCGTGATGCTGCGGCGGTCCGCGGAGGTGCTCCCCACGTTCCTGCGCCTCGGCGTCACGTCGTTCGGTCGCGCTGTGCCAGTTCCTGCCGGGGCCCGCCTCGAGTCAGGTCGGCTTGGCGATCGGCTGGCGGCGAGCCGGGGTCGTCGTCGTGGGGCTCAGCGGTGGGCTGTAGTCCGCGGACATCAGGTTGTCGGACTCGGCACGTCATCCGGGACCCTGCGAGCAGGTAGGTTCATACCGCGCACGGCATTGACAGGAGGACCATGAAGGCCAGCGAACTGTTTGTGAAGTCCCTCGAGGCCTCTGGCGTCCGTTATATCTTTGGCGTGCCGGGCGAGGAGAACCTCGCCTTCGTCGAGGCGGTGCGCGGCTCGAGCATCGAGCTGGTGACGACCCGGCACGAGCAGGCCGCGGTCTTCATGGCTGCGACATATGGACGGCTCACCGGTCGGGTCGGCGTCGCGCTGTCGACCCTCGGCCCCGGTGCGACGAACCTCGTCACCGGGGTCGCCTACGCGCAGCTCGGCGGCATGCCGCTCATGGTCATCACCGGCCAGAAGCCGATCAAGCGGAGCAAGCAGGGCCGCTTCCAGATCATCGACGTCGTCGGGCTCATGCGGCCGATCACGAAGTCCGCGGAAACGATCGTCAGCGCCGACCGCATTCCGACCAGTGTCTACCAGGCGGTCCGGCTCGCGGAGGCGGAGCGCCCCGGTGCTGTCCACATCGAGCTGCCCGAGGACATCGCCGAGGACATCACGAGCGAGCAGCCGATCCTCTGGCAGAAGACGCGGCGATCCGTCGCCGATGAGAAGAGCATCCTGCAGCTCGTGCACGCGGTCGAGTCCGCGGCCCGGCCGATCATCATCGTCGGCTCGGGTGCGAACCGAAAGCTCATCGGCAAGCAGCTCAGCGCGCTCGTCGAGCAGACCGGGATCCCCTTCGTCAGCACCCAGATGGGCAAGGGCGTCGTCGCGGAGGACTCCGATCGCTACCTTGGCACGACGGCGCTCAGCGACAACGACTTCGTCCACGAGGCGATCCGCGCCGCCGACCTCGTGCTCATGCTCGGCCACGACGTCACCGAGAAGCCGCCGGCCTTCGCGCAGGCCGGACAGCGGGTCGTCCACATCAACTTCTCCGCCGCGGACATCGACACCGTCTACAAGCCGGACCTCGAGGTCATCGGTGACATCTCCGACACGCTGTGGGAGCTGCGCGCGCGCATCTCGGCGGCGTTCCACTGGGAGATGGGTCCGTTCGCGGAGTTCCAGCGCTGCCACCGCGAGGACGCGCTCGTCGAGTCCGACTCCGACGCCTTCCCGATCAAGCCGCAGCGCATCGTCCGGGACCTGCGTCGGGTCATGCCGCGCGACGGCGTGCTCAGCCTCGACAACGGCATGTACAAGCTGTGGATCTCACGCGACTACCCCGCGTATGTGCACAACACGGTGCTCCTCGACAACGCCCTCGCGACGATGGGCGCCGGCGTCCCGGTCGGCATCGGCGTCAAGCTCGTGCAGCCGCACACGAAGACGGTCGTCGTCACGGGCGACGGTGGCTTCATCATGGGCGGCATGACCGAGCTCGAGACCGCCGTGCGCCTGGGCATCGACCTCGTCATCGTCATCCTCAACGACGACGGCTACGGCATGATCAAGTGGAAGCAGAAGTCGATGGGCCTCGACGATTTCGGGCTCGACTTCGGCAACCCCGACTTCGTGCAGCTCGCGCAGGCCTTCGGCGCGACGGGGCACCGCGTTGGCTCGGCGGACGAGTTCGCGACCGTGCTCGCGGACGTGCTTGAGCGCCCCGGCGTCCACATCGTCGATGTGCCCATCGATTACAGCGAGAACGTCCGGCTCGACGCGGAACCGCTCATCGAGCGGGTGCGCGGCGCGGGGGCGCGGCCAGAGCCGGTGGGCCCGGGCGAGGCCGCCTGACGGTGGAGCGTCGTCCTAGCTGACGTCGGCGGCGATATCGCGGCGGTACTGCCCGCCCTCGAGCTCGATCATGCCGAGCGCGGAATATGCCCGTTCGCGTGCCGTCGCGAAGTCCCGCCCGGTTGCGACGATGGACAGCACCCGGCCGCCGGTCGCGACGTACTCGCCCTGCGCATTCCTCGCCGTCGCGGCGTGGTCCAGTGCGACGCCATCGACCTCGACCGCGCGGTCCAGCCCCCGGAGCACGCGTCCGGTGACGGGGGACTCGGGGTAGCCCTCGGAGGCGAGGACGACGGTGAGCGCGACCTCATCGGTGAACTCGGGGGACCGCATTCCTCCCAGAGTGCCGGTCGCCGCCGCAAGCAGCAGCTCGGAGAGCGGCGTGCGCAACCGCGCGAGGACCGCCTGGGTCTCGGGGTCGCCGAAGCGCGCGTTGAACTCGATGACCTTCGTGCCGCGCGGCGTGACGATGAGCCCGCAGTACAGCAGACCGATGAACGGGGTCTGCTCGAGCGCGAGCTGCCGGACCGTCGGCAGTGCGACGCGCTCGGTCACCTCGGCGACGAAGCCCTCCGGCAGCCACGGGAGCGGCGTGTAGGCGCCCATGCCGCCCGTGTTCGGCCCCTGGTCGCCGTCGAGCGCGCGCTTGAAGTCCTGCGCGGGCGACAGCGGCACGACGTTCGTCCCGTCGGTGATGAAGAAGAGCGAGACCTCGCGGCCCTCGAGGAACTCCTCGATGAGGATCCCGCCGTGCTGCAGCCAGAATGCGGCATGCGCGACGGCCGCCTCGCGATCGCTGGTGACGAGGACGCCCTTGCCAGCGGCGAGGCCGTCGGCCTTGATGACGTAGGGGGCGCCGAGCTCGTCGAGCGCGCGCTCCGCCTCGTCGAGGTTCGCCGCGTGGACGGCGGCGCCGGTCGGCACACCGGCCGACTCCATGATGCGCTTGGCAAACGCCTTCGAGCCCTCGAGGGCGGCGGCCGCCTGTCCCGGGCCGAAGACGGCGATGCCGCGCGGCCGGATCGCGTCGGCGACACCCGCGACGAGCGGCGCCTCCGGGCCGATGACGACGAGCTCGATGTCGTTGTCGACGGCGAAGTCGGCGACGACCTCGGGATCGTTCGGGTTGAGGGCGACGGTCTCCACCTCGGCGGCGATGCCGGCATTGCCGGGGGCCGCGATGATGTGGTGCGGTGCGCCGCCGTCGGCGCCTTCCCGGAGCAGCGCCTTGACGATCGCGTGCTCCCGGGCGCCAGAGCCGAGGACGAGAATACGCACGCCGAGAGCCTACCCGTCCGACCTCTGCGGCTGCCCAGCTCCGGCGCCGTGCCATCCACGTGGTGCCGTGTCCGCCTCCTCCGGCCCCCAGCCGCCCGCCCGTGTGCCGCGCCACCAAGCCCGGACGCGCCGGGGTGCCCCGTGCCCTCCGCAGTCGCTGTGTCCGCGGTGCTCCCTGTGCCCGTTTTCACCGCGTGAGCCCGATAAATCGGGTACACCGGGTGAAAACGTGCGCAGGGAGGGAGGTGGTGGAGGGGGCGGGACTCGAGGGAGGTGGGGGCGAGGGAACGCCGCGCAGTAGGACGGAGAATAGAGGTGTGGCGAGGAAGCGAATCGGGCTCGAGGAGGGGCTCGCGGCATACACCGCGGCGCTCGGCGCCCCCGAGTCCGCGCCCCGTGCCATCGTCGCGACCGCCGTCCGTTGGACGCTGCAGCTCCTCGAGGACCGCGCACCCGGCCGGACCGTCGAGGTCCGGGTCCCCCCGCACGGCGCCGTCCAGGTGGTCGAGGGTCCGCGGCACACCCGCGGCACCCCGCCGAACGTCATCGAGATGAATGCGCAGACCTGGCTCGCGCTCGCCGCCGGCCGTCTCGAGTGGGCCGCTGCCGTCGGCTCCGGCGCCGTCAGCGCTTCTGGCTCGCGCGCCGACCTTGCCGGGCTGCTGCCGCTGCATCGCGCCTGAGCCTCGGGCGTGGGTGGCGCGAGATCTCCGCGGGCGCGCACGCAGGTGCGACCTGGGACAATGGCTGGGTGAGTCAGCAGCCCCAGGATGATGCGGCGATCCAGCCCGAGGATGGCACGGCCAAGACCACCGAGCCAGAGCTTCACCGGGTGGCCGTCCGCCGTGCCCCGAAGTGGAGTGTCTTCCTCGTCATCGGCCTGCTGGTCGGGCTCATCGCGACGATCGCGGTGACCACCGCATTCCCCGCGGACCCGAACGTCGGCATGGGGATGACGGTCTTCATCGTCGGGATCTTCGTCGTCCCGCTCGGTGTGGCACTCGGGGCGCTCGCCGCGCTCATCGCAGATCGGGCCAGTTTCCGCCGGGTTCGGGAGGTCACGGTCGAGCGCGGGGAGGTCCACGTCGTGCCCGAGCCCGCCCGAGCCCCCGAGCCCGCCCCGACCGCGACCGATTCCGCCCCCGGGCCGGAGCGCGCCCACGGCGACGCTGCCCCCGCGGACTCGCGCCCGGACTGACGCGCGAAGCGCACCTCAGCTCAGCTGCGTCGCCTCGACCCAGCTCAGGTACTCCTCGGTGACGGTCCCCGTCACGTACTCGCCGGTGAAGCACGACATCTCCAGTGCCGTGAGGTGCGAGCCCGCCATGATCGCCGCCGCCATGTCGTCGACCTCCTGGTAGACGAGGTGGTCGGCACCGAGTTCGCGTGCGATCTCGGGGATCGTGCGGCCGTGGGCGACGAGCTCCTGGCGCGACGGCATGTTGATGCCATACACGTGGGGGTAGCGGATCGGCGGCGCCGACGAGGTGAAGGTCACCGAGTTCGCCCCCGCGGCCCGCGTCATCTCGATGATCTCCCGCGACGTCGTGCCGCGGACGATCGAGTCGTCGACGACGAGCACGTTCTTGCCGCGGAACTCGCTCGACATTGCGTTGAGCTTTTGCTTGACCGACTTCCGGCGCTGCTCCTGCCCGGGCATGATGAACGTCCGCCCGACGTAGCGGTTCTTGTAGAAGCCCTCCCGGTACTCGATGCCGAGCCGCTGCGCGACCTGCATGGCCGCTGGCCGGGACGAGTCGGGGATCGGCATGACGACGTCGATCGCGCCCGAGGGGGTGTGCGCGGCGATGGTGTCGGCGAGCCGGTCGCCCAGCCGCAGCCGCGCCTCATAGACGGACACCCCATTCATGACGCTGTCGGGGCGGGCGAGATACACGTATTCGAATGCGCAGGGCACGAGCCGCGGGTTCGTCGCGCACTGGCGGGAGAACAGCTCGCCGGAGCGGGTGATGAAGATCGCCTCGCCGGGGGCGATGTCGCGGACGATCTCGTAGTCGCCGTTCTCGAGCACGAGCGATTCGCTCGCGACGATCCACTCGGTGCCGACGAGTCCTTCGCTGCGGCGCCCGAGGATGAGCGGCCGGATGCCATAGGGATCGCGGAAGGCGAGGAGCCCCTCGCCGCCGATGAGCGCGATGCAGGCGTAGGAGCCCTCGACCCGCTCGTGCAGGGTCTCAATCGCGTCGAACGCCTGGTCGGGGTCGAGCCCGTCGCCGCGGATCTGGGCCTGCAGCTCGTTCGCGAGCACGTTGACGAGGAGCTCGGTGTCGGAGTTGGTGTTGAGGTGGCGGCGGTCGCGGGCGGCGAGTTCCTGGCTCAGCTCGCGGACGTTGGTGAGGTTGCCGTTGTGGACGAGGACGATGCCGTACGGCGCGTTGACGTAGAACGGCTGCGACTCCTGTTCCTGCTGCGCGTCGCCCTGCGTCGTGTAGCGGACGTGCCCGAGCCCCATGGTGCCGAGCAGCGAGCGCATATCGCGGGTCCGGTACGCCTCCCGCACCTGACCGCGAGCCTTGTGCAGGTGGATCGTCGAGCCGTCGGAGGTCGCGATGCCGGTCGAGTCCTGCCCGCGGTGCTGCAGCAGGCCGAGCGAGTCGTAGATCTGCTGGGCGACGGGGCTGGACGAGACGATGCCGACGATGCCGCACATTCGCGAACTGGCTCCCTGAGGTTCAGCAGGACGTTACGGTTCATCTTCGCACAGCCGATCCCGGAGGAATGCGCGCGCGGGTCGCGCATTCCTGCCCGTCGGCTAGCCTGGTTGCCGTGACGAGCGACTCAGCCGCGAGCTATCGCGAGGCCGGTGTCGACACCGCCGCGGGGGACCTGGCCGTCGAGCTCATGAAGTCGGCGGTGCGGCGCACGCACGGCGCCGAGGTGTTTGGCGGCGTCGGTGGGTTCGCCGGGCTGTGGGACGCGAGCGCGCTGCAGGGCTACCGCCACCCGATCATCGCGACCGGCACCGACGGGGTCGGCACGAAGGTCGCGATCGCGTGGGCGGTCGACCGGCACGACACCGTCGGGCAGGACCTGGTCGGCATGATCGTCGACGACATCGTGGTCGTCGGTGCGAAGCCGATGTTCATGACCGACTACGTCGTCTTCGGCAAGGTCGTACCTGAGCGGGTCGCCGAAATCGTCGGCGGTATTGCTCGGGCCTGCGAGGCGACGGGCACCGCGCTCATCGGCGGCGAGACAGCGGAGCATCCCGGCCTCATCGGTCCGGATGAGTACGACATGGCGGGCGCGGCGATCGGCGTCGTCGAGGCGGATGCGCTGCTCGGCCCGCAGCGGGTGCAGGGCGGTGACGTCGTGCTCGGCCTCGCCAGCTCCGGTCTCCACTCCAACGGCTTCTCCCTCGTGCGCCACATCCTCGCGCGGGCGGGCATCGGGCTGCAGGACCGGCTCGACGAATTCGGCGGGGTCGTCGGCGAGGCGCTCCTCGAGCCGACCCGCCTCTACACGACGCCGCTGCTGCGCCTCCTCGAGGACCCTGCGACCGCCTCGGGCATCCATGCGCTCGCGCACGTCACCGGCGGTGGCATCGCCGCGAACCTCGCACGCGTACTCCCGCCGGGAAGCTGGGCCGAGCTCGACCGCGGCGCGTGGCACGTCCCCGAGGTCTTCGGGACACTGTCCTCGATCGCGGGCTCCCCCCTGACCGCGGCCGAGGGCACGTGGAATCTCGGCCTCGGCATGCTCGCGGTCGTCCCGCCGCAGGATGCGCCCGTCATCGCCGACCTGCTCACCGCGGCGGGCATCCCGACGGAGGCCGTCGGCACCGTCAAGACGGGCGAGCGTCCCGACGCCGACGGCTGGGTCGAGGGCGCGAAGGGGGTCGAGGGCGGGGCCGTCCGGCTCACCGGTGGCTACGCGGACTGAGCCAGCGTGGTGCGGCACCGGTTGCGCGCGCCCGCAAACGCCAGCGTCCAGCTGAACGGCTCAGGCGTACTGCGCCTCGGCCTCGTCGTCCTCCTCTTCGCCTTCGTCGGCGAAGTCGGCGTACTTCGCCGCGAGATCATCGAATTCGGATGACGGAGCTGTTGCGGCGAGTTCGCGCTCCAGGGCGCCATAGTTGGTTTCCGGGCTGAAATACTTCAGCTCACGGGCGACCTTGGTGTGCTTCGCCTTCTGACGACCGCGGCCCATTGGGACCCCTTACACGTAGGATGAACGACGTCCGAGAGTCTAACACCGGGCACCTGAGCGCTTGATCGCGTCGCTCACTCCCCCCGTTCTGGGGTGCGACGGCCCGTATCCTTCCTCCCTGCGCGGTCGTAGCGTGAGCACCACGCAGCCGGGCCGAACTATCGCCGAACAGGGGGTCCGCGGATCCACCTCCGGGCGGCCCGCTCTGCGGACCGGATTCCCCCGGGCGGCCTCGCCGCGACGCCCCCAGAGCGCGGTGGCTGCCCGGGGTGAATCGCTGCTCGGATCGTGTGGTTCCGAGCAGGCCACCGCGACCGTGCCGCTGCTGCTACGCGTGCAGCCCGATCCAGGCCGCGCCGGCACCGAGCGCGAAGTTCGCCACGAGGACGGCCACCGCGAGCCAGCGTCGACCACTCAGCCACGCGCGCACTGTGTCGGCGATGACCGTGCTGAAGGTGGTGAGCCCCCCACACGCCCCCGCGATGAGGACCACGACGAGGCCCGGCTCGAGCGTGCCGCGCAGCAGCCCCGCGAGGGCCAGGCCGGCGATGCACGACCCGAGCACGTTTGCCAGGAGCACCCCGACCGGCAGTCGGAGTCGGGCGGTCGCCGCCATCGCGCCGGCGCGCAGCAGCGTGCCGACCGCCCCGGCGCCGACTGCCGCGGCGAGCATCCCAGGGCCCGCGGTCGCGGCGGCCGGCACGGCCGCGGGGGTGACGATGGCGAGCGACACCGCGGACAGCGTCGTGAACGCCCCGAGCACCCCCGTTCCGAGCCCCTCCCGGAGCCACGCCGGCGCGTTCGGCTGGCGGGGCCACACGCCGAGGAGCAGCCCGAGGAGGGCGATACTGCCGAGCGCGTTGACGAGGACGAGCGCCCATGGCGCCGGCACGGTGGCATCGGCCAACAGCCGCAGCCCCGTGCCGACGGCGCCACCGACCGCGATCGCGAGCCAGCCGACAGGCGCGGGGCCCGCATTCATCGGCCTGCTGCGCACCCCACCACGCTACGCCCGGCCCGTAGAATCGACGGGTGAGTGTGCGTGGGGCGCGGCGGGGCCGCTGGTGGCTGTGGGGCGGGCTCGCGCTCCTCGTCGTCCTCCTCGCCGTGGTCGCGGCCATCGTCGTGCCGATCCTCACGCACGAGAGCGCCGGGGTCTCGCACCAGCAGGACAGCGGCGAGGAATGGGCGACCTCCGTGAGCGCCGTCGGTGACGACGGGCGGACACGGACGGTGACACTGCGCGCCGAGTCGGGCGGCGAGGTCGACCCCGCGGCGCTCGCGGTCGGCGACCGGGTGGTCGTGCACGGCACGGGCTTCGACCCGGCGCGTGGCATCTATGTCGCGGTCTGCGTCGTGCCGGCCTCCCCCGAGGAGAAGCCGGGCCCCTGTGTCGGCGGGGCGCCGCAGCAGTCGCAGGACCCCGAGGAGCACGCCGGGGAGATCCAGTGGGCGCCCTCGACCTGGGTCAACGACGACTGGGCCTGGCGGCTCTTCGGCGCGCGCTCCTACGACGATGGCGCCGGGTCCTTCACGGCGTACCTCGAGCTCGCCGACCCCGCCGAGGTGGACTGTGCGACCCAGCAGTGTGCCATCGTCACCCGTAACGACCACACCGCGGCGGAGGACCGGGTCCAGGACGTCTACCTGCCGATCCGCATCCAGAGCTGAGCCCGCGGCCGTCGCAAGGTGTTTTCGCGGTGCCAAGGTGTGTCGCAGTCGGCGAGCACCTTGCTACGGGGAAACCACCTTGCGAGCCCCACGCGGGCGCGGTGCCGGCGCCGTGCGCGCGCCGAGCTCCCGCGTCCGCCGGTCGAACCACGGCATGGAGAGCCCGATGATGGGGCCGATGAGCAGCGCAAAGGCGAGCGTGCCGACGAAGGCGTCACCGCCGAGGAGCCAGCCGCCGAGCACGACGGTGAGCTCCAGCAGCGTCCGCACGAGCCAGATCGGCCAGCCGGTGACGGCGTGGAGCCCCGTCATGAGTCCGTCGCGGGGGCCGGGGCCGAAGCGCGCGCCGAGGTAGACGCTGGTCGCGACGCCGATGAGCCAGATCCCGGCAATGAGGAGGAGCATGCGGAGCCACAGCTCGTCAGGTCGCGGCAGGAGCCAGATGGTCACCTGCGCGGCGATGGGGACGATGAGGACGTTGAGCGCCGTGCCGACGCCCGGGCGCTGGCGCAGCGGGACCCACAGGACGAAGATGCCGAGGCTGACGAGGAACATGACGAGGCCGAATTCGAGCCCGCTCACGAGCGAGATGCCCTGCGCGAGGACATCCCACGGCGACACCCCGAGCACGGCCTGCACCATGAGCCCGACGCCGATGCCGTAGAGCGCCAGCCCGATGAGGAGTTGGAGGACGCGCAGCGGGATGGAGTGGGACATGATGACGATCTAAGTCCCGAAGTGGCCTGGTAGCCAGAAGCCAATATAGATAATCTGGCCTCATGATCGCCGTATCCGCTCGCGCGCTCAAGTCCAAACTTCCCGATTGGCGCCAGTCGGCCGGGCCCGGGTACCGCGCCCTCGCCGACCGCATACGGCTGCTCATCATCGACGGTCGCCTCGCCCCCGGCACGCGGCTGCCCGCCGAGCGGGAGCTCGCCGCCGAGCTTGGCGTCAGCCGCACGACGATCGCCGCGGCGTATGCGAGGCTCCGGGAGGACGCATTCATCCAGAGCCTGCGCGGCTCCGGCAGCGTCACACGCCTGCCGGTCCGCGAGTGGGGGTCGATCGACCCCGACGAGGGGCTCATCGACCTGAGCCGTGCCGCGATGCCGCCGATCCCGCGGCTCACCGAAGCGATGCGCACGGCGGTGGAGCTGCTGCCTTCGACGCTCGGCGACACGGGCTTCGACCCGATCGGACGACCCGAGCTGCGTCAGGCGATCGCTGCGCGCTACACGCACCGCGGGCTCCCGACCGAGCCCGCGCAGATCATGGTGACGATCGGCGCGCAGCATGCGATCTCGCTGCTCACCCGCACCGTGCTCGCCCGCGGCGACCGGGTCCTCATCGAGCACCCGACCTACCCCAACGCGATCGACACGCTTGCCGCCGCCGGCGGCCGACTCATCCCGACGGCCGTCGACCCGGAGGGCCACTGGGATCTGCCAGGCCTCGAGCAGGTGGTGTCGAAAGGCAGCCCCGCGCTCGCCTACCTCATGCCCGACAACCACAACCCGACCGGCGCGACGCTGCCCACCGAGCAGCTCAGCGACGCGCTCGCCATTGCCGCTGCGCACGGCACGCTCGTCATCGTCGACGAGACGATGGGCGAGCTCACCATCGACGGGGAGGCGCGGTTGCCGGCGGCGGCATATGGGCCAGCGGTGCTCGTCGGCTCGGTCAGTAAGACGGTGTGGGGCGGTGTGCGGGTCGGCTGGATCCGGGCCGAGCCCGCATTCATCCAGAAGCTCGTCCGCGCGCGATTCGCCTCCGATCTCGGCACACCCGTCCTTGAGCAGCTCGCCGTCTCGACGCTGCTGCCCGACTTCGACGACATCCTCGCGGAGCGGATCGCCTGGCTGCGGGCGGGCCGCGATCATCTGCTCGGCGAGCTTGCCGCCCGCTTCCCGACGTGGACGGTGCCCGTGCCGCGTGGCGGGCTGACGGCGTGGGCGGGCATCGGCCGGGCGGCGAGCTCGCAGCTCGCCCTCGCCGCGCGGGCGGGTGGCCTGGCAATCACGGCGGGGCCGCGGTTCGCGGTCGACGGCTCATTCGAGCGCTTCATCCGCATCCCGTTCTCGCGCGGCCCCGAGGTCACCGGCCGGGCGCTCGCTGTCCTCGAGGATGCTTGGGCGGCCGTGCGGGGGGATGCCGTGCGGGTGCCGGACGACGCCTTCACCGCCGTCGCCTGACGATCGAGTGTCCCCAGGATTCCCAGCGGGACGCAGCGTCTCGTGAACTAGCATCACTTGCGGTGCCGTGGTCACGCCGTGCGGGTCGCGGCGCCGGGCCGTGCAAACGACACGCGATCAGGCAGGCGGCGGGGAGTCCAGTGCATCTCTTTTCAGTGTTCAGCCTCCGCAACCGCGCGCTGATCGCCCTCGTCACGATCGTCATCGCGGTCTTCGGCGGCATCACGCTGACGATGCTCAAGCAGGAGCTCATCCCGTCGATCACGTACCCGCGGCTCTTCATCATCACCACGTACCCGGGGGCGAGCCCTGCGGTCGTCGAGCACGACGTCTCGACCCCGATCGAGAATGCGATCCAGGCGATCCCCGGCCTCGAGGACACGAGCGCGACCTCGAACGAGCACTTCTCCAACGTCTCGGCGGGCTTCGCCTTCGGCACCGACCTTGCGACGGCAGAGCAGAAGCTCGTCTCCGCGGTCAACCGCATCCAGTCGCAACTCCCGGACAGCGCTGAGACGTCGGTCATCCAGTTCTCGCTGAGCGACCTGCCGATCATCCAACTCGCCGCGACGAGCGACCTCGACGCGGCGGAGCTCTCCGACCGGCTCGAACGCCTCGTCATCCCCGAGCTCACGCGGCTCGACGGTGTCGCGAGTGTCGGGCTGCAGGGCGGGACGGTGCAGCGCATCGAGATCCTGCCGGACACGGATGCACTGGCCGATCACGGCATCACGAGCCAGGCGATCCGCGACACCCTTGACGCGAACGGTCTCCTGCTCCCGGCCGGCGAGGTGACGCAGGACGGGGAGACGCTCACCGTGCAGGCGGGGGCCCGGATCGGCAGCATCGACGACATCGCGGCGCTGCCCATCCTCGCGGCCTCGACCCCGCAGCTGGAGATCCCCGGCCTCGGCCGCACCGACGCGGACATCGTCACGATCGGGGATGTCGCGGGCGTGTCGCTCGTCGATGAGGCCCCGACCGGCTTCTCCCGGGTCGACGGCCGCGACGCCCTCACCCTCTCGGTGACGAAGACGAGTGCGGGCAACACGGTCGCCGTCTCCGCCGAGGTCCTCGCCGAGCTCGACGCCCTCGCGCAGTCCGTCGGCGGCAACACCGAGTTCACCGTCGTCTTCGATCAGGCGCCGTTCATCACGCAGTCGATCGACTCGCTCACACAGGAAGGCCTGCTCGGGCTTCTCTTCGCGGTCGTCGTCATCCTCATCTTCCTGCTGTCGATCCGCTCGACCCTCGTCACCGCGATCTCGATCCCGACGTCGGTCCTCATGACGTTCATCGGCATGTGGGCCTTCGGCTACACGCTGAACATCATCACGCTCGGCGGCCTCACCATCGCGATCGGCCGTGTCGTCGACGACTCGATCGTCGTCATCGAGAACATCAAGCGCCACCTCGAGGACACCGAGGACCGCCGCCGCGCGATCCTCGACGCCGTCCGCGAGGTCGCCGCCGCGATCACCGCCTCGACGGTGACGACCGTCGCGGTGTTCCTCCCGATCGCCCTCGTCGGGTCAGAGGTCGGGGAGCTCTTCCGCCCGTTCGCGATGACCGTGACGCTCGCGCTGCTGTCCTCGCTCCTCGTCTCACTGACGATCGTCCCGGTACTCGCGTACTGGTTCCTCGGGCGGCGGAAGGCGCGGGCCGTCGCGTC
Organism: Microbacteriaceae bacterium; assembly: GCA_035556075.1. Classification (GTDB taxonomy): domain Bacteria; phylum Actinomycetota; class Actinomycetes; order Actinomycetales; family Microbacteriaceae; genus 73-13. The sequence goes on from DATMFQ010000029.1 coordinate 26,999, forward strand.
GGGCTCGTCGGTTGACGAGACGAATGCGGTGGTCGCTCCCGCCGTCGCCGACACGAATGCGGCGGTCGCCACCGCCGTCGCCCCTGCGCCCCCGGCCCGCCTCCCCATGCTGCAGCGCGCCTACCTGCCGATCATCCGGTGGACCCTGCGCTACCCAGCGGTCGTCCTGCTGGCCGCACTGCTCGCGCTCGGGGGCACCGCATTCCTCGCGCCGCTCATGAAACTCAACTTCATCGGCGACTCCGGGCAGAACACGATCACCGTCACGCAGTCTCTCGACGCCGGTGCGAGCCTCGAGGAGCAGGACGCGGCGGCGAAGGTCGTCGAGCAGGCGCTCATGGAGGTGCCCGGCGTCGAGACGGTGCACACCGCGGTTGGCTCCGGTGGGGGCGGGATCGCGGCCGCATTCGGTGGGAGTGACGGCGCGACCTTCTCGATCGTGACCGATCAGGGGCTCGATCAGCTGCAACTGCGCGAGGACATCCTCGACCGGGTCGCCGACCTCGACGGCGTCGGTGAGGTCGGCATCTCGGCGACGAGCGGGTTCGGCTCCTCGGACGTGCAGCTCACGGTGCGCGGCGCGACCGAGTCGGAGCTTGGCGATGCGGTCGAGCGTGTCGAGGCGGCCGTCCGCGATCTCGAGTCGGTGGATGCGGTGACGAACAATCTCGCGGCGAGCACCCCATTCGTCTCCGTCGTCGTCGACCGCGACGCGGCTGCCGCGCACGGGCTCACCGAGCTGCAGGTCGGCGGCATCCTCATGGCGACCATGAACCCGTCCTCGATCGGCGAGGTCACCATCGACGAGCGCAGCCTCGGCATCTACCTGCTCGTCGAGGACGTCCCCGCGACGGTCGAGGAGCTGGGCGCGCTCGAGATCCCGACGTCGGTCGGTCCCGTCGAGCTCAGTGAGCTCGCGACCGTCGAGCGCACGCTCGGCCCCGCCTCCATCACGACGAATCAGGGGGTGCGGACCGCGGTCGTGTCGCTGACGCCGGCGACGGACGATGTCGGCGCGACGACGTTCGCCGTGCAGGAGGCGCTCGACGGGCTCGAGCTGCCGCCGGGCACCTCCGTCGACCTCGGCGGCGTCTCGGAGCAGATGCTCGACTCGTTCACGCAGCTGGGCTGGGCGCTGCTCGCGGCGATCCTCATCGTGTACGTGGTCATGGTCGCGACCTTCCGCTCGCTGCGGCAGCCGCTGCTGCTGCTCGTGTCGGTGCCGTTCGCGGCGACGGGCGCCATCGCGCTCCAGGTCATCACCGACATCCCGCTCGGCGTCTCCTCGCTCATCGGCGTGCTCATGCTCGTCGGCATCGTCGTCACCAACGCGATCGTCCTCGTCGACCTCATCAACCAGTACCGCGAGCGCGGCATGGATGTGCGCACCGCGGTCGAGCAGGGTTCGGCACGCAGACTTCGGCCGATCCTCATGACGGCGGCTGCCACCATCGGCGCGCTCCTCCCGCTCGCGGTCGGCGTGACGGGCCACGGCGGATTTATCTCGCAGCCGCTCGCGGTCATCGTCATCGGCGGGCTGGTGTCCTCGACGCTGCTCACCCTCATCGTGCTCCCGACGCTGTACTACGTCGTCGAGGGGCGGAAGGAGCGTCGGGCGGCGAAGCTCGCCGCCCGGGCAGGGGCGGCAGGGAGCGCGCCCGCCGTGGCACTGGCTGATGACGGGACGAATGCGCGGGTTGCCGAGTCGGGCGCGTCGACCGAGCCTGGCGCGGTCACGAGCGTGCTCACCGCGATCCGCGACCCCGAGGCGCCGAGCATCCCGCCGCTGTCCGAGCTGCCGCCACCGGCCCCGGGGACGATCGTGCGTCCGGAGCACCTGCCGCCGCCCGCCCCCTGAGTAGCGCGTCCTCTGGCCCGCCGACTGCGCCCAGCGCCCGGCGCCCAGCGCCCAGCGCTCACCCGTTGGCGCCCCTGCCGCCAAGCGCACCCACGCTGCGTGTGCACGTTTTCACCCGGTGTGCCCGTTTTTTCGGGCTCACGCGGTGAAAACGTGCACATTGAGGAATGCGGGGGCGGGGAATCGGCGCGGGGTGGCGGCAGTGGGGTGGCGGCAGTGGGGTGGTGCGGGTGCGTGCCAGCACGGCGCGCCCAGGTCCCGGCTGGGGGCGTGCGGTACGATCGCGTGTCGGCGTTGCGACGGCCGCGCATTCGTGCGGTGTTGTGTGTCGCTCTGGCCGAGTCGCGGGCAGCCGCCCGCTGACCTTCACCTGTATGTGACGGCCCCGATCGCTGATCGCCCGGGTTCCCCGGCGTGCTCGCGTCTGGCGCATGTAGTTGAGCGTTGACCACGACGTGCCCGCAACCGCGCGAGCGCAGAGAAGACATCCCATGCCAAAGCAGCACCCCGCGTCGGACGGCCGACGCGCCCCCCGCGCCTCCCGCCCGCACCGCGGCGACCACGCCGGCGGGCATCTCGCCGGGCGCGGCGACCGCACCTCGTCGACGGGGCGTGCCGGCTCCGGCCGGGCGCCCGGTACCGCCGGCTCCCGGAGCGAGGGGCACCGCGGCTGGCGCCCCGATGAGGCGGACCGCCCCGCGAAGCGCCGCTGGTCGAGCGAGGAGAAGCGCACCCGTGACGAGCGCCGCCCCGAGGCCGGCTCTGGCCGCGGTGGCGACCGGGATTGGCAGTCGCGCGGCGCCGGGCAGGGCCGTCCGGCACGCGGTGAGCGCCCGGACTGGAGCCCGAAGGGGGAGCGGCCGGCGTGGAGTCCGAAGGGTGAGCGCTCGGCGCACGGGCAGCGGCCGGATCGCGCCGCTCGTGGTGACCGCACGGCCCGAGGCCAGCGGTCCGACTGGACACCTCGGGGCGAGCGGCCCGCCCGCTCCGGCCGAGGTGACCGCCCGGACTGGCAGCCCCGCAACGAGTGGACCCCGAGAGACGACCGTGTCCCGCGCGATGACCGTGGCGCCCGGGGTGATCGTCCTCAGCGCCCCGCGCGCGGCGAGCGCCCCGACTGGCGGCCGCGCGAGGACCGCGGCTACCGCAACGACCGCGCCGACCGCGCCGATCGTCCCGGTCGCGCCGACCGCCAGGACAGGTTGTCCCGCGACGTGCGCCCGCAGCACGACGACGAGGTCCCCTACACCCGAGCCCCGCGCGTCGACCGTCCGTCGTGGCGCGACCGTGAGCCCCGCGACGATCGGCCCCGGCGCGACGACCGGCCTCGCCGCACCGACGACCGTCCCGGCCCATCGGCGCACGGGTCCCGCGGTGTCGCGGAGGAGGCGCGCACCGCATTCGTTCCTCCTGTTGATGTCGTGCACGAGCGGCTCGACGCGCAGACGGCGGCCGCCGATGCGGGCGTCGGGATCGGGTTTGCCGACCTGGGGCTCGGCGACAACCTCGTGCGGCAGCTCGCGACGCTCGGTGCGACCGAGCCGTTCCCGATCCAGGCGGCGACGATCCCGCAGGTCATCGCGGGCCGCGACGTGCTCGGACGAGGGCGGACCGGCTCGGGCAAGACCATCGCGTTCGGCGCCCCGCTCGTCGAGCGGCTCTTGCGCCTCCACCGTGAGCGCCACCCCGATGGGGCGAAGGGCCGCTCGATGGGCCGGAGCCCTCGCGCGCTCATCCTTGCGCCGACTCGCGAGCTCGCGCAGCAGATCGACCGCACGGTGCAGCCGCTCGCGCGCGCGGTCGGTCTCTTCACGATCTCGATCGTCGGCGGCGTCCCCTACCAGCGGCAGCTCACGGGCCTCCACCGCGGCGTTGACATCGTCATCGGCACGCCGGGCCGCATCCAGGACCTCGTGGACAAGCGCGAGCTCGACCTCAGTCAGATCGCCATCTCGGTGCTCGATGAGGCCGACCACATGTGCGACCTGGGCTTCCTCGAGCCGGTCCAGGACATCCTCCGGCTCACGCCGGGGGGCTCGCAGCGGTTGCTCTTCTCGGCGACGCTCGACCGCGCGGTCGAGTCGCTCGTCGCGGAGTTCCTCGAGGACCCGAGCGTCCACGAGGTGGCGGACGAAGACCAGGCGAGCTCGACGATCCACCACCGGGTGCTCGTCATCGATCCGCACACGAAGCGCGACACCCTCACGGAGCTCGTCGGCGGCGCGGCGCGGGCGATCGTGTTCAGCCGCACGCGGGTCTTCGCCGAGGACGTCGCCATGACCCTCGATGACGCTGGCATCCCGGCCGTCTCGATGCACGGTGATCTCAACCAGGCCAAGCGCAACCGCTCCCTCGCCGCCCTCACCCGCGGCCAGGTGCGGGCGCTCGTCGCCACGGACGTCGCCGCGCGCGGCATCCACGTCGACGACGTCGAGCTCATCGTGCAGGCCGACATGCCCGATGACCACAAGACCTATTTGCACCGAGCCGGTCGCACCGGTCGCGCCGGTGCTCAGGGTGTCGTCGTCACCATCATTGCGCCCGGCCGTCGCCGTCGCATGACGGAGTTGCTCGAGCACGCGGGCATCGAGGCCGAGTGGGAGGACCGCTCGACCCCGCGCCCGCCGCGCACGCGCCCCCGCTACTGACCCGCGCCGGCGCCGCGCGCGGCCCACTCGCCGCGCCCGCCGCATTCATCGCGTCTGCATGTTTTCACCGCGTGAGCCCGAATATTCATGCGTACCGGGTGAAAACGTGCACACCGAGCGAGGGGGCGACGTCGGCGCCAGTGCCCCCCGGCGCATCGGGCGAGGGGCCGGTGCGAGCGCAGACGCGCACCGCGCGCGGCCGACACACCGCCGGGAGGAATGCGGGGGCCACCTCGCGCGTAATACCAACTGTGGATACGGCAGGCTGGTCACATGGGTGTGCGTGAGGACATCGCCGCGGCGCGGCAGCGTGATCCGGCCGCGCGCTCGAGCTTTGAGATCTGGCTGCTCTACTCGGGCCTGCACGCAGTGTGGGGGCACCGCTTCGCGCACTGGCTGTGGACGCACCGCGCCAAGTTCCTCGGGCGGCTCGTCTCGCAGCTCAACCGCTTCTTCACCGGCGTCGAGATCCACCCCGGTGCCAAGATCGGCCGCCGGTTCTTCATCGACCACGGCATGGGCGTCGTCATCGGCGAGACCACCGAGATCGGGGACGACGTCATGCTCTACCACGGGGTGTCGCTCGCCGGCGTGTCGCTCGAGGCCGTGAAGCGCCACCCGACCCTCGAGGACGGCGTCGTCGTCGGTGCCGGGGCGAAGGTGCTGGGCCCGATCACGATCGGCGCCCGCTCCGCGATCGGGGCGAATGCGGTGGTCACCAAGGACGTCCCGCCCGACTCCACCGCGGTCGGGATCCCCGCGAAGTCCCGCCCCCGCGGCGAGCCGGGCAAAGCCGTCGACTCCGCGGCGCTCTGGTACATCTGAGCCGGAGTCTCGCGGCTGCGCGGCCCCGCCCCCTCAGCCCGCGGCTACTCCCCGCCCCAAAGCCCCGAGTACCCGCCCTTCGCGGCGAGCGTCGGGTTCTCGACCGGCGTGCCGACCGAGTTCCCCCACTCGGTCCATGACCCGTCGTAGACGCGGGCGTCATAGCCGAGCAGCTGGGTCAGCGCGAACCAGGTGTGCGAGGCGCGCTCGCCGATCCGGCAGTACACGTAAATCGGCTTCGAGCCGTCGACGCCCTGCTCCGCGTATCGGGCCCGAAGTGCCTCGACGTCCTTGAAGGTCCCGTCGCCGCCATCCTTCGGGATCTGGACGCTGCCGCCCCACGGGAAGTTGAGCGCACCGGGGATGTGCCCCCACTTGGCGGCCGCCTCCCCGCCGAAGCCGGGCGCGACCCCGATCTCGCCCGAGTACTCGGGGACGCCGCGGATGTCGATGATGACGCCGTCGCGCTCACCCTTGGCGACCTCGAGGACTTCGTCCTTGAATGCGCGGATCGAGTGATCCGGTCCCGGCGAGACCCAGCTGCCTCGCGTCGGCGCGGGGGCCTCGGTGGTGAGCTCGCGGCCGTCGGCCTTCTCCCACTTGTAACGCCCCCCGTCGAGGAGGCGCACGTCCGGGGCGCCGTAGTACTTGAGCACCCAGGCACCGTACGCGGCGAACCAGTTGTTGCCGTCGCCGTAGACGACGATCGTCGAGTCGTCATTGACGCCCGCGGCCTGCAGCAGCTCCGTGATCTGCTCCGCGGTGGCGAGGTCGCGGCTGAAGCGCTGCACGAAGTCGCGGTACCAGATGAGCTCGATCGCGCCGGGGATGTGCCCGTCCGCGTACTTGGTCACACCGCTGTCGGAGCGGCCCTCGCTCACCTCGAGGAGGACGACCTTCGGGTCGTTGAGGTGCTCCGCCACCCATTCGGCGGTGACGATACCGGGCGGTGTCGCGGTCTCACTCATGTGCTTGCCTTTCCTGCTGCCGCCGTCCCGCTGCGGGAGGGCGTGTGTTGATTGTGCGCCCGGTGCCATCGGGTTGGGTGAATGTGACATTGCGTGACTCAGTTAGGCGCGGGCACGCTCGGCCTCGCTCGGCCGGACGTTCGCACCAGGTCTGCGTCTCGCACCTGCCGGAAGAGGACTTGGTTCGATATGCTCCGCATGGCATCAACACCCGAGTGATGCCGCGAAGGAGCGATCCGTTGACCGCCCAGGCCCGGAGCGATGTGGTGGCGCGCGTGCGTGACGCGTTTGCCCGCGATGACTTCGACGAGCTTGGCCGGATCGTCACGAAGTACCCGCTCGAGTTCTGGTTCGGCATGCTGCCGAGTGAGGTGCATGGCGTGCTGGCCGCCGTGCCGCCGAAGACGCTGCGCCGGAATCCGGTGGCAGCCGCACTGCTCCGGATGCTTGCGGGCGCGCCGCTCAGTGGCGACCTCGGTGTGGATTTGGACCAGGTCGTGGACGGCGCGCCGCCGCGGGACGTCCGGCAGGGCATCGTGTTTGGACAGGCCGTCCAAGCCCGCCTCGCGGGTGACCCAGTGCGAGCCTTCGCGACCATGCGCACGCTCGGCACCGTCGCGGGAGCCGTCCCATTCTTCGTTGACCCGAGTCGTGGGGAGCTGACGTTCGCGCTCGTGCAGACGGGGTTGTCGGGCATGCTCGCGGGTCGGCTCTCGGAGGCGCTCGGCTTCTTCGAGAAGTCACTCGTGCCGACGGTCCCGGCGAGCCTCGCATTCCTCAATCGGGATGCGCACGTGCGCAGCGCCATGATCCATGTCCTGTATGGGGACCCGAGGCGGGCGACTTCGCACCTCGAGGCCGCGCGCCGAGTGCCGCGGACGGTGAGCTGGGTCGAGCAGATCCTCGATACGGATCAGCGGATGGTCGAGGTGATGCTGCAGCCACGGTCGGAGGCCGCGGCCGGCTTCGACGTGCTCGCGCGCGTGACCGTGGGGCAGATGCACGAGCTGTGGCCGTTCCACGTCGCGGCCCTGAGTCAGCTGGCGGTCGCCGCCGATCGGCTCGAGGCGAGCCGCCGTCGCCGTGAGGAGATACTGGCCGCCGACGTCACGCATCAGCCGGGCCTCGGCCTGTCCGGGAGCATCATCCCGCTGTGTGCGGCATTCGAGTCGATGCTCGGCGGCGCCGTGTCCACCGCGCAGCAGGTGCTCGCGGAGGCGGACGGTCGACTCTGGTTGACCAAGCTGCACCTGGCGATGACCGCGGTGGGTGGTGGCGCGCACGCGAGGGGGTTACGGCTCGCCCGCTCGATCGCGGCGCAGACGCGCGGCCTCCCCCGGGTCGAGGTGGCGCGAATGCTCGTGGTCGCGCTCGCGCAGTACGGGCAGGGTGAGCTGTCGACGGCGCTCGCGACGCTGCGCGAGATCGAGCCGTGGCAGATCGAATTCGCCGCCGGGTTGCTCGGCAGATTCTCACCGGGCCTCGTTGCGGCCGCCGCCGAGCAGCTGCCCGGCTGGGAGCCGATGGCCTCCATGCCCGGGCTCGCGGTCGCTCCACTCGAGCAGGTGCAGCTGTCGGACCGCGAGCTCGAGGTGTTGGTCGCGCTCGCGCGCGGTGAGACCCGCGAGCAGATCGCGGCGGCGCTCTTCCTCTCGCTCAACACCGTGAAGACCCACCTCAGGTCGCTCTACCGCAAGCTCGGCGTCGCCTCCGCGAGCGAGGCGATCCTCGAGGGTCGACGACGCGGGCTCGTGTAGCGGACGGGCCGAGCGTCGACACTGGCTTGCGCCGAGACTGCCCGCGTCGTCGACCCGGCTCGCGCTCCGAGACTGACTCGCGCATCCCGATCAGCTGTGGATGAATGCGCGCAGCGCCTCGTTGAATCGGATCTTCTCCTCGAGGTTCGGCATATGGGCGCTGCGCTCGAAGGTGTGCAGCCGACCGTTCGGCAGCAGGTCGGCGAGCAGGACGGCGCCCTCGTAGCGCTGCTTGAGGTCGTGGCGACCGTGCATGACGAGGACCGGCTGCTGGATGCGGGCGGCGCGCTCGCGGTGGTCGAGCTCGTCCATCGAATCGCTGTAGCAGCGGAAGACGTGCATCGGCCAGCGCAGGCAGTCGTCGACGACCCAGCGCACGAGCTCGGGGCTCGGTGTCTCGAGGAAGTAGAACCGCTCGACCATGTTCGTGTAGTACTCGACCGGCAGGTCGTTGGTCCGCGTGGCGGCCACCCAGAGCAGGAACTCCTCGGGGAGCCCACCGACCTTGCCGTCCTTCATGCCGTGCATCCAGGGACCACCGCTGATGACGGCGAGGCGCTTGACGATGTCGGGGTGGCGCTCGGCGAGGAGGATACCGAGGTGGCTGCCGACCCCTTCGGCGACGACCGTGAGGTCCTCGGGGTCGATGAGGCCGATGAGCGTCGAGAGCGCATCGACGGCGAGCTCGTAGCCGTAGTCGACGTTCGGCTTGTCGGAGAGCCCGGAGCCGGGCCAGTCGAAGGTCACCGTGCGGTGGTCAGTGCTCAGGGCGTGGACCTGGTCCTCCCAGAAGCCGTGCGTCGACAAGGTCGGGCTGATGAAGAGCACGGTGGGACCACGGCCGAACTCCTCGTAGTACACCTGCATGTCGTGCGGGCCGGTGAAGTAGGGCATCGGTGATCCTTTCGTGTGGGTCGGTCGGGCGACCGTGGGTGTTGGTGGGGCGTTGGGGTGGGTGGGCTCGGGCGGTACGGACCGGCCCGGCTGCTCGGGTCAGTCCGCCGGGTGATCCTCCCCGTAGGCGTGCAGCGCGAGGATCGAGTGCGCGTAGGCACCACCGGCGCGCATCTCGGCGGCGACCCAGATCGCTTCCATGAGTTCTTCCGCGCTCGCGCCAGCGCGCTTGGCCTGCTTCGTGTGGCCGTCGATGCAGTACGGGCACTGCGTGACGTGGGCGACCGCGACCGCGATGAGCTGCTTCGTCTTGCCGTCGAGGGCGCCGGGGGCGAAGACGGCCTTGCTGAAGGCGTCGAATGCGGTGGCCGCCTCCGGCGCGAGCTCGGCGCGGCGCTGCACGAGCTCCGGGGAACGCTTCGGGTAGATGGACTCACTCATGGTGCCTCCTCGATCGACTGCCGGTGTTGCTGCCGACTGGCTGGCCCCTTGGGCCGGCCCTGTCTCGACCGTACTCCTGGCCACCGACACGATCCAGGTCCCGCGCATTCATCCTGCTGCCGTGCGCGTGTCCACCCCTCACTCCGGCAGCGCCGGACGCTCCCCCACCGGTCGCGGCACATGCCGCGGGATGAATGCGGCGATCCCCGCACTCAGCACCGCCGCGGCGAGTCCGAGCACGAAGGCCCACCGGAACGCGTCCTGCGTCGGCACGACCACCGCGCCGTACTCGACGGTCATCGCCGCGAGGAGCGCCCCGACGGCCGCGGCGGCGGCCGTTGTGCCGACGGAGCGCAGGAGGGCGTTGAGCCCGTTCGCCGCGGCCGTCTCCGTCGCCGGCACCGCGCGCATGATGAGCGTCGGCGCGGCGGCGAATGCCAGCCCGATCCCGATGCCGAAGACGACGTTGACGACGAGGGCCTGCCACACATTCGTCAGGTCGATGAGGCAGATGACATAGGCGACGCCCACGATCGCCCCGCCCGCGATGAGGAGCGGCTTGGGCCCGAGGAGGCGGATGAGCCGCCCGGAGATGGGGGCGATGACGAGCATCATGAGACCGGAGGGCAGCAGCACGAGTCCGGTCATGGTGAGCGAGAGGCCGATCTGTCCGCCGGTCGCCGTCGACTGCTCGAGGTACTGCGGCACCCCGACGTTGAACGCGAAGAGGCCGAAGGAGAGGAAGAGTGAGGAGAGGTTCGTCAGCAGCACCGGCGCCCTGGCGGCGACTCGGAGGTCGACGAGCGGATTCCCGTCCCGCAGCTCGTACCAGCCCCAGCCGGCGAGTACCGCGAGGCCGCCGAGCCCGAGTCCGAGGGTGAGCGGCGAGGTCCAGCCCCACGCGCCGCCGCGGGACAGCGCGAGGAGGAGGCCGACGAGCGCGGTGGCGAGGCCGATCGAGCCGAGCCAGTCGAATCGTCCGGGGGTGCGCAGCACACTCGCCGGGACGAATGCGACGACGAGCGTCAGGCAGAGCGCGCTGAGGCCCGCGGCGATCCAGAAGAGCAGGTGCCAGTCCAGATACTGGCTGATGACCGCGCTGAGCGGCATGCCAATCGCGCCGCCGATCCCAAGCGTCGCACTCATCAGCGCGATGCCGCCGGGCAGCCGCTTCTCCGGCAGCACGTCGCGCATGATCGAGATGCCGAGCGGGATGACCCCCATGCCCGCGCCCTGCAGCCCGCGCCCGATGATGAGTCCCACGATGCCGGGCGCGAAGGCGGCGACAAGGGAGCCGAGCGTCATGAGTGCGAGCAGGACGAGCGCGATCCGCCGCTTGCCGACCATGTCGCCGAGTCGCCCAGCGATCGGGGTGACGACCGCGGACGTCAGCAGCGTGATCGTCACGACCCACGCGGTGTCTTCCCGTGGCGCGTCGAGCAGCTCCGGCAGCCGCGCCTGGATCGGCACGATGATCGTCTGCATGAATGCGGAGGTCAGCCCCGCCAGTGACAGCGCGAAGACGACGACCCGTGGATCCGTCGTGCGCGTCAGGCGCCGGCGTCGCCGTGCGTCGTCGTGCATCGCGCCTGCTTATCTAGTCGTCGTGGTGCCGGGGTTCCAGACTACGGGGGTGATGGGGCGGGGTGCGCTGGGTCGGCGCGGTCAGGCGGATGCCTTCTCGCACCGCCACCCGTCCGGCATCTCCCCGGTCGCGAGGAATGCGTGGAGCCGCTCCGTCGCCTCGGCCGACAGCAGCGCGTCGGCCTGTGGGTAGATGACGGGCTCCTCTTTCATATTGTGCGACTCGAGCTGGGCGAGCAGCTCGCGGCACGCCTGGAGCTGCGCGTCGGGGTCTGCGTCGCCCGAGAGCATCGCGTCGAGCCCGTCCATCGCGTCCCAGATCTCCCCGTGCTCCCGCAGCATGACGAAGACCGGCATCATCATCCCCGCGTCCTTCAGCGGCGGGAAGATGAACTCCTCCTCGAGGTAGATGTGGCGCCGGAGCGCGGCCATGGCGCGAAGGAGCGGGGCGGGGTCTTGGGTGCCGTCGCCGTCGTCGCTCGCGAGCGCGGCGGCATATTCTTCGATTCCACCGTCGATCTCGTGGTGCTCGCGCTCGAGCGCGGCGGAGAGTGTGGGCTGGGTCGTCATGGGGACCTCCTCCTGCAGACGTGCCCCCATTGTCCGCCCGTGGTCGCTGCGCGAGCGAAGCGATACGAATCGGCAAGGGGTCGCAGGTTCAAAACCCCTCCAGGGTCTGTTGCCGATCGGAGCGACTGCCGACGAACGATACGACCTTTCCTGTTCTAATCGTGGCCAGGAGCAGTGCGACGGAAGAACGGGATTCTCGGTGGGACGCCTACCGTGCCGCGATCGTGCGGGTGCGGCTGTCGGGCGGTCTCGTGGACGTCGCGCCGAGTGTCGCACCTCACGGCTCGATGGCGTTCCCGTTCCCACCCGACGCAGTCGTGCACATCGTCACCGCCCACGACTCTGCCGTCGTCGGCGCACCAGGCGGTGTCGCGGCGAACGAGTCACGGAACGCCGCCCTGCTCACCGACCTCGAGGCGCTCGGCGTCGAGTGGCATCCGGCCGTCGGCGCTGACCCCGAGTGGACGCACCGGGAGGCGAGCTTCGCGGTCGTCGGGCTCACGCTCGAGCAGGCGCTCGAGCTCGGGCGCCGGTACGAGCAGGACGCGATCTTCGAGTGGGCCGCCGAGTGGTGGCGGCTGGTCGACTGCCGGACCGGGGCCGCGCATTCGTCGCGATGGATCGCTAGCGTCGTGGATGTCGGTGGCTCGGCATAGCCTGTCCCACCATCCGAAAGGACGCTCGATGGACCAGATCATCTGCCCGCACTGCGGCAAGGCCTTCACGATCGATGAGGCCGGGTACGCCGACATCGTCAAGCAGATCCGCGACCGCGAGTTCCAGGCGGAGCTGCATGACCGGCTCGAGGCCGCGGCGAAGGAGAAGGCCGCCGCGGTCGAGCTGACTAAGGCGACGGTCGCTGCCGAGCTCGAGAAGGCGGCGGCGGCACAGGCAGCCGAGGCCGCGACGGCGGCCGCGGCGAAGGATGCCGAGATCGCGAAGCTGACCGCGCAGATGCAGGCCGCCGAGACCGAGCGGGCCCATGCCGTCAAGGAGGCCGCCGCTGCGAAGGACGCCGAGATCGCGCGGCTCAAGGCAGAGGCCGAGCGTGCGGCACTGACGCAGGAGATGGCGGTCAAGGACGCGGTCGCCGCGGTCGAGAAAGCCCGGGACGACCTCGCCCGCGACCTGAAGGCGAAGGAGACCGAGCAGCAGCTCCTCGAGACCTCGCTGAAGCAGCAGTACGAGACGCAGCTCAAGGACCGCGACGACACGATCGAGCGGTTGAAAGACATGAAGGCGCGGCTGTCGACGAAGATGCTCGGCGAGACGCTTGAGCAGCATTGCGAGATCGAGTTCGAGCGGCTGCGGGCGAGCGCGTTCCAGACGGCCGAGTTCGGCAAGGACAATGACGCGTCGAGCGGGAGCAAGGGCGACTACATCTTCCGCGACCGCGGCGCCGACGGCGTCGAGTACGTCTCGATCATGTTCGAGATGAAGAACGAGGCGGACACGACCGCGACGAAGAAGCGCAACGAGGACTTCTTCAAAGAGCTCGACAAGGACCGGCGCGAGAAGGGCTGCGAGTACGCGGTGCTCGTCACGCTGCTCGAGGCCGACAGCGAGCTGTACAACGCGGGCATCGTCGACGTCTCGCACCTCTACCCGAAGATGTACGTTGTCCGCCCGCAATTCTTCATCCCCATCATCACGCTGCTGCGGAATGCGGCGCAGTCGACGATCCAGGTGCGCTCGGAGCTCGCCCGCGTCCAGGAGCAGAACCTCGACATCACCGACTTCGAGGACCGGCTCGAGCAGTTCAAGACTGCCTTCGGGAGGAATTGGCGGCTCGCCTCGGACGGCTTCGCCGAGGCTATCAAGCGCATCGACGAGGCGATCAAGGACCTCGAGAAGACGAAGGAGGCCCTCCACAAATCGGCGAACAACCTGCGGCTGGCCAACGACAAGGCCGAGGACCTCACCATCAAGAAGCTCACCCGGGGGAACCCGACGATGGCGGCG
>DATMFQ010000030.1:0-118883 GCA_035556075.1 Microbacteriaceae bacterium
GCGATGCCGCTCAAGGAGTTCGAGCTGCTCGAGTACTTCCTGCGCAACAGCGGCCGCGTGCTGACCCGCGGCCAGCTGATCGACCGCGTGTGGGGCGCCGACTACGTGGGCGACACGAAGACGCTCGACGTCCACGTGAAGCGCCTGCGCGCCAAGATCGAGGACGACCCCGCGCACCCCACCGTCCTCACGACGGTGCGAGGACTGGGCTACAAGTACGCCTAGGCCCGCGGGAAGCGCTGGGCGTGACGTTTCGGGGCCGAAAACCGCGGATCGACCCCGCGAACGTCACTGCCAGCGTTCTCAGCGGCCCTGGTTGGCGACCGCGGCGATCGCGGCCGCGGCGGCCTCGGGATCGAGGTACTGGCCGCCGCGCTGCGTGGGCTTGAGGTCGTCGTCGAGCTCGTAGACCAGCGGGATGCCGGTGGGGATGTTGAGGCCGACGACCTCGTCCTCGCCGAGCCCGTCGAGGTGCTTCACGAGCGCGCGCAGCGAGTTGCCGTGCGCGGTGACGAGCACCGTCTTGTCGGCGCGCAGGTCGGGCACGATCTGGTCGTACCAGTACGGCAGCATCCGCACGAGCACGTCGGCCAGGCACTCGGTGCGCGGCAGCAGCTCGCTGGGCAGGTCGGCGTAGCGGGCGTCGCCGGCCTGGCTGAACTCGGAGTCGTCGTCGAGCGCCGGCGGCGGCGTGGAGTACGAGCGACGCCACGTCATGAACTGCTCCTCGCCGAACTCCTCGAGGGTGGCCTTCTTGTCCTTGCCCTGGAGGGCGCCGTAGTGGCGCTCGTTGAGGCGCCAGCTGCGGTGCACCGGCAGCCAGAGCCGGTCGGCCGCCTCGAGCGCGAGATTCGCCGTCTGGATCGCGCGGCTCAGCACGCTCGTGTGGAGCACGTCGGGGCGCAGCCCGCTCTCCCGCAGCAGTTCGCCAGCACGGCGGGCCTCGACGGTCCCTCGCTCGGTGAGTCGCACATCGACCCAGCCGGTGAAGCGATTTTGCTCGTTCCACTCCGACTGACCGTGGCGCAGGAGGACAAGGGTGCTCATGCCTCCAGCGTACGTGGCTCCACCGACACGACGCGCACCACCGGCGGACACCGCAGCGCTCGATCAGCGTCGGCGCGCGAACGCGAGGTGCACGCCGTAGAGCGCCGCGACGAGGAGCCCCAGCGCGGCAGTGATGAGGAATGCGACGGTGAAGTCCGTCCCGGCCGCGATGAATCCGACGGCGAGCGCCCCGAGCCCGGTGCCGGTATCGAAGCCGATGTTCCACGCGGCGCTCGCCGTGTCACGGAGGCGAGCCGGGACGGCCGCGAAGGACACGACGAGCGTGAGGTTCTGCAAGGCGCCGTAGGCGGTCCCGAGGAGCAGCACCCCCACCATGAGCATGGCCACGGTCGGTGGTGATGTCCCAACCGACCAGGCGATGAGGACGATCCCGGTGGCCCCGATGAGGAAGAGCGGGATGACGAAGAGCGCCGGCCCATACCGGTCGGCCAGGCCGCCGGCGAGCCAGCGGCTGAGGGCGGTCATGACCGTGAAGACGAAGAGCGCGAGCATGACGACGAGCGCGGAGAAGCCGAGTTGCGGCGCAAAGGTCAGCAGCGCGCCGCCGGGTGTCGTGATCGCCAGCAAGACGAGCATCGGCACGGCAAGGGCCAGGAATGCGCGCCCGCGGCCGACGACCGGCTCCGCCGCCGCGGTGGTCTGGTCAGCCACAGCTAGACGATCAAGGCGCGCGCCGAGCCGGAGCGTGACCGGGATGGCGAGCACGGGGAGCGCGCCGAGTGCGAATACCACCCAGAACTCGAAGAACTCCGCGACAAATGCCGACGTCGGGACGAAGAGGGTCTGCGGCACCGCGATCGCCAGCCCGTAGATGCCGATGGCGCGGCCGCGGTGCGACGGCGCGATGAGGCGCACCACGGCGCTCGAGCCGCACACAGTCAGGATGGCGAAGCCCGCCCCGCGGATCGCCGACAGCGCGAGCAGGGCCGGCAGCGCGTCCGTCAGGATGTACAGCGCCGAGGGCGCCCCGAGCAGCACTACCCCGGCCGTGAGGACGACTCGCCAGCCGAGGGTCCTGAGCGCCCACGGCACCGCGGTTTGGACGAGGACGGTCGCGATGAGCAGCACCGCGTTGACGAGCCCGGCCCCGCCCTCATCGGCGCCGCCGTGTCTCGCCCACAGTGGCGCGGTGGGGAGCAACAGCGCGAACCCGGCAAAGCCGAGCGCCGTCATCACCAGCAGTGCCGGCATGCCTGGCGCACGCCAGATCGACACTGGTGTCGGTTGCTCCCGCATTCGTCCAGTCTGTCCTGTGTCGAGGCCGGTCGCGGACGGGGCACCCACGCGGGGATGTCGCTCAGGCACCGGGCAGCGGGTGGATGAGCAGCTCCGCCCGCTCGGCGAGGTAGGCGCAGAGGTCCGCGACCCCCGCCTCGCCCGGCGCGCACGGTCTCGCCTCGAAGTTGACGGTGTCCCCCTCCCGGCAGCCGCCGCGCCTGGCCGCGAGCGCGAGCTCATGATGCTTGGTGATCGCGTCGGCGACGACGCTGCGCCGCCGATCGGTGCCCGCGACCCGGATGACCCGCCCGGTATGCAGCAGCTGACCCGTCGGGGTCAGCAGGAATGCGCCGAGCCGCCAGACGCGGCCCACCGGCCGAATCCTGGCTGGTCGCGGGAGGAGGCCGAGCATTCGTCGCGG
Organism: Microbacteriaceae bacterium; assembly: GCA_035556075.1. Classification (GTDB taxonomy): domain Bacteria; phylum Actinomycetota; class Actinomycetes; order Actinomycetales; family Microbacteriaceae; genus 73-13. The sequence goes on from DATMFQ010000030.1 coordinate 2,708, forward strand.
CGGGGTGTAGATGCCGAGCGCCTCGTCCCGCGCGCCCGCGGCGGCAAGCCGCTCGGCGAGAGCCGGCACTCCTCGGCCTGCGCAATCGAACAGCTTGGCCTGACTGTCCGCGGGCACTGCGTCGTCGCGGCTCATGCCTGGATGGTACCGCCGGGCGTCGCCGAGCGGCCGCTGCGGGTCGTCGATCAGCTGCCTCACGCCAAGCAATGCCGAGAATGGTCACGACCGTGAGCGCAGCCCCGGAGACGCCCGGTCCCACCGAACCCACTCCCCACCAACCCGGGGTGTACAGGTGTCCCCGCCGAAGGAATAACCTCATGAGACGACTGCACCTCGCCGCCGCGACAGCCGCCACGGCGCTGGCCCTCGTGCTCACCGGCTGCGCCACGCCCGAGCCGGGACCAACGCCCGCTGCGTCAGCGCTCCTCGCCGAGCACGACCTGGACGACTTGTCCACGATGGAGCTCATCAACAAGCTCGATCAGATGAGGGTGATCGACCGACCGACCGAGTTCATCGCCTCAGTACGGCCCGATGCACTGCTCATCACGGACGGTGTCCACGAGGAATCGTTCGCGATGCCGGAGGAGGTGACGTATGTCTCGGTCGCACCATTCGTCGAGCAAACGCACGATTGCTACTTCCACAGCCTGACGACGTGCCGAGGCGAGCTCTCGGGGCAGCAGATCGACGTGCGCATCCTGGATGCGGCCAGCGGTGCGACCCTCGTCGACGAGTCGACGACGACGTTTGACAACGGGTTCGCAGGGTTCTGGCTGCCGCGAGACATCACCGGGACGATTGAAGTGACCTACGACGGCAAGACCGGATCCACGCCGTTTTCTACGGCAACTGGCGCCGCCAGCTGCATCACCACGCTACGGCTCACGTAACGGGCGCGAGCTCGGTCGCCGATCGACGGCGTCACCTCATTCGCGACCCGGTGCGGCACGGTCGACCTTGTCTGCGAACTGGTCGGCGACCAGGCATCTGTGTCGCTAACGGCTGCCGACGCGCAACAGATCGAGGGCCCATGCGCCGAATGCGACCTATGCGACCTATGCGACGACGCTGACCCCTGCACCTCGTCTACGGCAATAACAGGTCTGGCCGGACCACCTGTCCGCGCAGACCCGCCTCGATGTCTTTCACATCCGGGTTGTACCCGGACCTACGTCGCACTTCCTTGCGAATTGCGTCAAGCACTGCCGTCGACTGCAAGACCTCAGCGAGCGCCTGTGGCGCGGTCGCGGCCTGCTGCCGCCACAGATCACCGATGGTCTGCCGCTTGAGGGCCGATCGGTGCAGATGGAACAGGCGCACGACCTTCTTTGCCGACGGCTCGTCACTGAGCACGTCGACCTCGAGAGCCAGCGTGGTCACAACCTGCTGTCCCGTGGCGGCCCGCACGTTATATGCCTGCCAGATTCGTCCGTTCGTGAGGATCACCCACTCGAGACCCTCCTTCACGGCGTAGGTCTCCACTTGGCGCAGATGCCGCGCATTCAAGTCCTGCGCTGCGCGTTTGACCTCAATGAATGCGACCAGCTGTTGATCGATACGGATTCCATAATCGGCAAATTCTCCGCGGACCGCGAATTCTGTTGTGAGGTCGGCGTAGCGGTCGTACCCGAGCACCGTGCAGAGGAAGTCCGTCACGAGCAACCTGGTGTCGCCCTCATTCGCGTCTCGGTCGACGAGGTCCGCGAGCGGCTTGTGGAATCGCCGCAACGCTGACTTGATCTGGTCCTTCGCCTCAGCCTCCCACTTCGGTCCGCTGGGCTTGCGCGCGACTGCCACATCACTCATCGACGGTTCCCCTCCCAAGAGCCTCCTGGCCCCTCATTCCCCGGAGCCTAGCCAGGACGACGCCTGGGGTCTACCCAGGCCCCCACTCGCTCGCACGGGAAGGATCACGGGTGGGGACGCCGAGCAGCAACCTCGAAACGCAATACCCGCGAGCGACGCTATGGCTGATTCTTCTCGGCCGCCGCACGAAGCTTCCGGAGTGCATCCTCAGGAATCGTTGCACCGATCCGTTGACCATCAACGTGGGGGAACAGCCTCCGCTCTCGACTGAAGACTGTGGAATGGTGGATATCCCCGATTGCACGGTGATGAAGGTGGACCTTTGACTCGTGGGTAAACGCCCCACGGACTGCGTCAACCCAGCTCCCGGTTATCCAGCCAAATTCTGAGCGTTCGATGAGCTGGTAGTCGACGGCGCGTGACACACAAGCTGCGATCCAGTCGGCAAACTGGATGTTCGCGCTCACCACACTGTCGAGATGCATCGGCGGCTCGACAATCCGCTTCATCTCCTCAAATTCGCCCGCGCGGCTAAACATGTGCGCGTACATCGTCGGCATCCGCTCAATCCGCTGCTTCTCGTTCACTTGATCGAGCATCGCGAGCAGGTGCTTGTGCTGGGACTCTGCGTGTCGGGCGAGCCGGTTGAGCGTTTCCTTCATCGCTGCGGATTCGCGACCGATTTGGTCGAGCCGTGTCTGCTTGGGGGTCCCGATCGGTTTCTCATCGACGTAGTAGAAGAGGTTTCCACCAATGGAGCGCAGACGGCGCACCAGCGAGTTGAATACACGAATCTGCTGTGGATAGTTCCGGAGTGTGGCTTCGCGGAAGATCGCCGACCCCTTCTTCTCCCATTGCGCCGGGCGCTCACTGGCTGCGAGCTCACCGGCGAATACCCTTCGCTTTTCCTCGGTAACCCACGCCCCGAAGCGCCGCGCCTCGGCAACAGGCAACACGAATCCGGCATAACCGAAGGCAGGGCTCGTGTTGAAACGGGGATCCGCCTTCGATATGAACGCGCCAGTTTCACCGATTTCGTCGAGATAGGCCAGGAGCATTCGTCAATCCCGGCAACGACCACCGACACGAGAGCCCGCGCTCACGCGCGGGCTCTCCGAATCGGCGCTCAGAGGTCTATTGCACCCTCCGCTACCGGAAGTCATGGTAGCCGACAGTGCGGACATCCAACAGCGTGCGTTCGGTCGCCTAGAACTCCCAGTCCTCGTCCTCCGTGTCGACGGCCTTGCCGATGACGTACGAGGAGCCCGACCCCGAGAAGAAGTCGTGGTTCTCGTCCGCGTTCGGGCTGAGGGCCGAGAGGATCGCCGGGGAGACGTCCGTGACGGTCTTCGGGAACATCGGCTCGTAGCCGAGATTCATGAGCGCCTTGTTCGCGTTGTAGTGGAGGAACTTCTTCACATCGGGGGTGAGTCCGACCTCGTCGTACAGGTCGGCGGTGTACTCCACTTCGTTGTCGTAGAGCTCGTACAGGAAGCTGAAGGTGTAGTCCTTCATCGCCTCTCGCTCCTCCGGCGACGCCGACTCGATCTCGCGCTGGTACTTGTAGCCGATGTAGTACCCGTGCACGGCCTCGTCGCGGATGATGAGGCGGATGAGGTCGGCCGTGTTCGTGAGCTTCGCCCGCGAGCTCCAGTACATCGGCAGGTAGAAGCCGGAGTAGAAGAGGAACGACTCGAGCAGCGTCGAGGCGACCTTCCGCTTGAGTGAGGAGTCGCCCAGGTAGTCCTGGATGATGAGCCGCGCCTTCTTCTGCAGGTTGTCGTTCTCAACCGACCAGCGGAAGGCGGCGTCGATCTCCTCGCTCGAGGCAAGCGTGGAGAAGATGCTCGAGTAGCTCTTCGCGTGCACCGACTCCATGAACGCGATGTTCGTGTAGACGGCCTCCTCGTGCGGGGTGAGCGCATCCGGGATGAGCGAGACAGCGCCGACCGTGCCCTGCACGGTGTCGAGCAGGGTGAGCCCGGTGAAGACCCGCATCGTCAGGAGCTGCTCGACCGGGGTCAGCGTCGCCCACGACTGCACATCGTTCGACAGCGGCACCTTCTCCGGCAGCCAGAAGTTGCCGGTGAGGCGGTGCCACACCTCGAGGTCCTTCTCGTCCTCGATCTTGTTCCAGTTGATCGCCTCAACGTGGGTGAGGAGCTTGACGGCTTCAGTCATCGTTCTTCTTCTTCGTCGTTATCTCTCAGGGATGAATGCGGCGCCCGCGTCACAGCATGCAGGAGACGCATTCGGCCATGTCGGTCCCCTCGAGCGCCAGCTGCCGGAGCCGGATGTAGTAGATCGTCTTGATCCCCTTCTTCCAGGCGTAGATCTGCGCCCGGTTGATGTCGCGGGTCGAGGCGGTGTCCTTGAAGAACAGCGTGAGCGAGAGACCCTGGTCGACGTGCTCGGTCGCCGCCGCGTACACGTCGATGATCTTCTCGTAGCCGATCTCGTAGGCGTCCTCGTAGTACTCGAGGTTGTCGTTCGTCATGAACGGCGCCGGGTAGTACACCCGCCCGAGCTTGCCCTCCTTGCGGATCTCGATCTTCGACGCGATCGGGTGGATCGACGACGTCGAGTTGTTGATGTACGAGATCGAGCCGGTCGGGGGGACCGCCTGCAGGTTCTGGTTGTAGATGCCGTCGCGCATGACGGCCTCCTTGAGCTGAGCCCAGTCCTCGCGGGTGGGCAGCTCGACGCCGGCCTTCGCGAAGAGCTCCTTCGCCTTCTCCGTCGTCGGCAGCCAGTCGCGCGTCACGTACTTGTCGAAGAATTCGCCGCTGGCGTACTTCGACCGCTCGAAGCCGTCGAAGGTGGTGCCGCGCTCGCGGGCGAGCTGGTTCGACGCCTTGAGCGCGTAGTGCAGCACCGCCGCGAAGTACGCCGAGGTGAAGTCGATCGACTCCTCCGAGCCGTAGTGGACGTGCTCGCGGGCGAGATAGCCGTGCAGGTTCATCTGGCCGAGGCCGATCGCGTGCGACTTGTCATTGCCGTACTCGATCGAGCGCACTGCCGAGATGTGCGACTGCTCGCTCACCGCATTCAGCCCACGGATCGCGATCTCGACCGTCTTCGCGAGGTTGCCGCCATCCATCGCGAGCGCGATGTTCATGCTCCCGAGGTTGCAGGAGATGTCCTTGCCAATCTGGTCGTAGCCGAGGTCCTCGTGGTAGGTCGTCGGGGTGTTGACCTGGAGGATCTCCGAGCAGAGGTTCGACATGTTGATGCGGCCGTCGATCGGGTTGGCCTTGTTGACCGTGTCCTCGAAGACCATGTACGGGTACCCGGACTCGAACTGGATCTCCGCGAGGGTCTGGAAGAACTTGCGGGCGTTCAGCTTCGTCTTTTTGATCCGCGGGTCGTCGACCATCTCCTGGTACTTCTCGCTCACCGAGATGTCGCCGAAGGGCACGCCGTACACGCGCTCGACGTCGTACGGGGAGAAGAGGTACATGTCCTCGTTGTTCCGCGCGAGATCGAACGTCACGTCGGGGATGACGACGCCGAGCGACAGCGTCTTGATCCGGATCTTCTCGTCCGCGTTCTCCCGCTTCGTGTCGAGGAATCGCATGATGTCCGGGTGGTGCGCGTGCAGGTACACGGCACCGGCACCCTGGCGGGCGCCGAGCTGGTTCGCGTAGCTGAAGGAGTCTTCGAGCAGCTTCATGACGGGGATGACGCCGGAGGACTGGCCCTCGATCTGCTTGATCGGTGCGCCCGACTCCCGGATGTTCGACAGCAGGAGCGCGACGCCACCGCCGCGCTTCGACAGCTGCAGCGAGGAGTTGATGCCGCGGGCGATCGACTCCATGTTGTCCTCGACGCGCAGCAGGAAGCAGCTGACGAGCTCGCCACGCTGCGCCTTGCCGGCGTTGAGGAAGGTCGGGGTGGCGGGCTGGAAGCGGCCCGAGATGATCTCCTCGACCATCTCGGTCGCGATCGCCTCGTCGCCGGCGGCGAGCGTGAGGGCGGTCATGACGACGCGGTCCTCGAAGCGCTCGAGGTAGCGCGAGCCGTCGAAGGTCTTCAGCGTGTAGCTCGTGTAGTACTTGAACGCACCAAGGAAGGTCGGGAAGCGGAACTTCTTCGAGTACGCGAGGTCGTGCAGGCGCTGCACGAACTCGGGCGTGTACTGGTCGAGCACCGCCTGCTCGTAGTAGCCCTTCTCGACGAGGTAGTCGAGGCGTTCCTTGAGCGAGTGGAAGAACACCGTGTTCTGGTTGACGTGCTGCAGGAAGAACTCCCGGGCCGCCTCACGGTCCTTGTCGAACTGGATCTTGCCGTCCGGTCCGTAGAGGTTGAGCATCGCATTGAGCGAGTGGTAGTCCATCTTTGCCCGCTCCCCGGTGCTGACGGGGGCGTCGATCACTGCCGCGTCCAAAATTGCTCCATTCCTGTTGCGACGGCTTCCACGTCGTCTGCTGTGCCAAAGAGTTCAAATCGATACAGGCAGGGCACCCCGCACTTGGCGGCGACGATGTCGCCGGCCAGTCCGTAGGCCTCGCCGAAGTTGGTGTTGCCGCCGGCGACCACGCCCCGGATCAGCGCCCGGTTGCCCGGGTGGTTGAGGAATTTGATGACCTGCTTGGGGACCGCACCCTGCCCGTTGCCGCCGCCGTAGGTCGGCAGTACGAGGATGTACGGGCGTGTCGCTCGCAGCTGGGGGTCGGACGCATAGAGAGGAATGCGTGCGACCGCCCGCCCGGTGTGAGCGACGAGCTTGTCGATGAAGCGGGCCGTGTAGCCCGACACCGAGGAGAAGAAGATGAGGTCCGCGTCGGTCGACTGGGTGTCCGTCGACCCGTGCGCGACCCCACCGGCCGCGGGCCGGTGCGAGACCACCGAGACGGACATGGTCGCACCCCCTAGGAGGCGAGCTCGTCGATCTTGTCCGGCCGGAATCCGGACCAGTGCTCGTCGTCGGCCACGACGACCGGCACCTGCAGGTAGCCGAGCTGCTTGACGGTGTCGAGCGCCTTCTCGTCGACGGAGACGTCGAAGATCTCGAACTCGATGCCCTTCGCGTTCAGCGCACGATACGTCGCCGTGCACTGTACGCACGAGGGCTTGGTGTAGACGGTGACGGCCATGGCGGGTCCTCTCTCGCATCCGGGCTTCAGATACTACATATAGGGGCTGACATCGGCATGCAGCACGAGATGTTGTGGTTGTGCAGAACTCAACGAATAACTACATCGTTGTCATTCCCGCGTGGGGACAACTCCTCGAAGGGGCGCCACCATCAGCACTTTTTCAGGCGCACCGCAGCATTCCGTGATGGAACAACTTGTGGAGAACGTGTCGAAACTGATTTCTCGTCGGCGTGTCGCTGGCGTGTCGCGGCGGACGCGGCCCGCGCATTCCTCACGACGTCGAATGCGCCGCACTAGGCTGAGCGGACCTTCACTACGGATCGTCCGGCACGTACCTGCCGGTGAACGGAGCACGTCACCCATGTCCAGCGTCACCTTCGACAAGGCGAGCCGCATCTACCCGGGAGCCACCCGGCCGGCCGTCGACCAGATCGACCTCGAGATCGCGGACGGTGAGTTCCTCGTCCTCGTCGGCCCCTCCGGCTGCGGGAAGTCGACCATCCTCCGCATGCTCGCCGGCCTCGAGGAGGTCGACTCGGGTCGCATCCTCATCGGTGAGCGCGACGTCACCGCCGTCCCGCCGAAAGACCGGGACATCGCGATGGTCTTCCAGAACTATGCGCTCTACCCACACATGACCGTCGCCAAGAACATGGGGTTCGCGCTCGAGATCGCCGGCGTCCCCAAGGAGGAGCGCGCCCGACGCGTCCTCGAGGCCGCGAGACTCCTCGACCTCGAGCCCTACCTCGACCGCAAGCCGAAGGCCCTGTCCGGCGGCCAGCGCCAGCGCGTCGCCATGGGCCGCGCCATCGTCCGCGCCCCCCAGGTCTTCCTCATGGACGAGCCGCTGTCGAACCTCGATGCGAAGCTCCGGGTGCAGACCCGCGCGCAGATCGCCCAGCTGCAGCGCCGCCTCGGCGTCACGACAGTCTACGTCACGCACGACCAGACCGAGGCCCTCACGATGGGCGACCGCATCGCGGTCCTCCGGGACGGTGTGCTCCAGCAGGTCGGCACCCCGCGCGAACTCTACGAAGCCCCGCGCAACACCTTCGTCGCCGGCTTTATCGGCTCCCCCGCCATGAACCTCTGGGACGAGGGCGGTGTCACGATCGGGGTGCGCCCCGAAGACCTCGAGCTCACAACTGAGACGGCGGCCGGCGAGCATGGGCTCCGCGTCACGATCGACGTCGTCGAGGAGCTCGGCGCCGACGGCTACCTGTACGGGCGCACCGCCATCGCCGACACACCGGTCGAGATCGTCGCCCGGGTCGACGGGCGCGACCACCCCGCCGCCGGCGAGACGGTCCACCTCGTCCCGAACCCCGCACACGTGCACCGCTTCGACGCCGCCAGCGGCGAGCGGCTGCCAGACTGATCGACGTGGTGATTCCGCGGCCGGTCCGCGTCGAGCAGCACCTGGGGCTCGGTGCGACGGCCGGCAGGGAGCCTGACCTCGAGCTGCTGCCATTCGGGCCGCCCGAGGGGTACTGGCTGGATACGACGGGGCCGGTGCCCCGCATTCGCGCCCAGGATGCCGCGGGCGTGGCCTATGCGCTGACGACGCTCGGACAGTTGCCGGTGGTCGGCGGACGGCTGCCCGCCGTCGCCATCGAGGATCGGCCGCGCACCCCCTGGCGCGGGGTCCGACTCGACCTCACGCGGCACCGGCTCCCCGTCGAGACGGTGCTCGCCCTCCTCGACGACCTCGCGGCGCTCAAACTCAACCGGCTCCATGTCCGCCTCACGGGCGGCAGCTCGGCCGGAACGGACGACTACCGGCGCATCGACGAGCACGCGGCGGCACGGCACATCGTCGTGGTGCCCGGGATCGACGCGGCGACGCTACCGGAGGCCGACGTCGAGCCCGTCGTGCGCGAGCTCGCCGACCTGACGTCGGGGCCGTGGGTGCACCTCGGGGGGCCTGGCGGGCCTGGTGGGTCTAGCGTCGATAGTGGGCTCGAGGCCGTCGCCCGGACGGCGGTCATCGCCGACCGCGTGGGGAAGCAGCCCATCGTCTGGCACGAAGCCGGATCATCACCCGCGCTGCCACCGGGCACCATCGCACAGTATCGGGGTCCGCTGACCCCGGGCGCCGCGCACGCGGAACCGCTGCTGGCGATCACCGAGCGGGACGGCTGGATGATCGCCTCCCCCGCGGACGTCGCCGAGCTCGGGGGCCGCGCGGGGATGACGCTCGCCGAGACCATCGAGTGGGACCCGGCCGAGCTGGTGCCCGGCGTCGGCGAGGACCGTCTGCTCGGCATCGAGGCGCTCCTCGACCCGGGGGCGGGCGATCCGCTCGAGGCGGTCCGCGGGACGACCCGCGCGCGGCTGTGCGCGCTCGCGGAGCTCGCGTGGTCCCCGCGCGGCGGCCATGACCTCGCCGACTTCGAGGCGCGGCTCGGCGACTCGCCTCAACGGGCCCAGTCGGGCCGGAGCGCCCACGCCTCCCGGTAGTACTCGGCCTGGGTCAGCCGACTCGCCGCCGCCTCGTCGGCGATGACCGTCACCCGCGGGTGGAGCTGGATCACCGAGGCCGGCATCGAGGCGGTGACCGGCCCCTCGACGGCCGCCGCCAGTGCGCCGGCCTTCGCCTCGCCCCAGGCGAGCAGCACGAGCTGCCGCGCGTCGAGGATCGTGCCGAGGCCCTGCGTGATGCAGTGCGTGGGGACCAAGTCGACATCGCCGCCGAAGAATCGGGCGTTGTCCCGCCGGGTCGCCGCGGCGAGCAGCTTGAGCCGGGTGCGGGAGGCCAGCGACGAGCCCGGCTCGTTGAACCCGATGTGCCCGGTGCTCCCGATCCCGAGCACCTGCAGGTCGACCCCGCCCACGGCGGCGATTCGTGCCTCGAACTGCTCACCGGCTCCCGCGAGCGCGGCGCCCGTCAGTCCCTCCGCCGGCACGTGCACCCGCTCGGGGTCAAGGCCGAGGACGTCGACCACCTCACGGTCGATGACCGCCCGATACGACTCGGGGTGCCCCACCGGCAGCCCGAGGTACTCGTCGAGCGCGAAGCCGTGCACCCGACCGAGGTCGAGCGCCCGCTCGCGCAGCGCCGCCCACAGCGGCAGTGGGCTCGAGCCGGTGGCGAGACCGAGCACGGCGTCCGGGCGCTCCCGCACCAGGCGCTCGATGAGGTCCGCGGCGAGCTGCGCCCCCTCGCCGGGCCCATCGACGATGACCACCTCTGCCACTACGACCCCCGCTCCTGCTCCGAGACAATCCGACTATCCTCCGCCACGCACGCCCGGCTCACCGAATTCGCCGAGCGTGGGTGGTGTCGGCGGGCGGGTGCGGCGCGGACGGCACGCCGCAGGCCCCGCCGGTCGCTCAGAGCTCGACGAGCCGCGCCTGTGCCTCCTCGAGCAGCAGCCCCGTCGTGACGAGGAGGTCGACGACGAGGGGGCGCAGCTGCAGCACGACCGCGGTCGCCGCGATCGACGCGTCGGGGACGGCGTGCTCGGGGTGCAGCCGCGACGCGACCCCCGTCAGCACGCTCCGCGCCGCCCCGGTCAGCTCGAGGTCACGCTGCTCCTCGATGAGGAGTGCCAGCCCGCGCCCGACCTCCTCGATGAGCCCGGCGAGCGCCACCTGCCGGCCGCCGTCCCGCACCATCGACCGGGCGCGACGAGCGATGAGCGCGAGGTGGCGACCCGCCGCGCCGATCCCGCGCTGGAGCCGCATTGCCCGATCGAGCTCCGGGAGTCGATTCCGGAGGAATGGGGAGATCCGACTGACGGAGCGCGCGGTCTCGAGGGAGTTGCGCCAGGCGTCGACGAGCGGCGGCAGTTTCGCGAGCCGCGCATTCGCCAGCTCCGCAGCAGCCGTGCTGCCCTCGGTGAACGCGTCCGCCAGCGCGCGCACGGCCTCCGTGATGGCGGAGGTGGCCGCACGTCCCTCGCGGGCCGCGTCCCGCCCGGGCGCCCGGGGGATGAGGGCGGTGACGAGGAGGGCAATGACGGCGGCGACGCAGGCGTCGAACACCCGAAGGTACGGGTCCCCATACAGGTCGCCGAGGAGCACCGTCAGGGCGGCCGGTGTCGCGGCGGCGACCGGGAAGACGAGGTCACGGGTGAGCAGCCGCGCGGTGATGAGGACGACGAGCAGGACCACGATGAGCTGCCAGATGCCGGTCCCCGCCACGACGAGGATGCCGGTCGCGAGCACGACCCCGAGCAGGATCGCGAGGATGCTGCGGAGCACGCGAACCGGGCGCGCGTCGCGGTTGAAGCCGAGCGAGGTGATCGTCACCGTCACCGCGACGATCGGCAGCGGGTGGCCGAGCCAGTAGTGCGCGATGAGGTAGGAGGCGACCGCCGCGACCGTCACCTGGAGGATCGCGGGGAGCGACTCCCAGACGCGGCGCCAGGCCGCCTTGATGGACAGGGAGCGTTTGATCCGGCGCTCGAGCCGGCGCAGGCCCTCCAGGTCTGGGGTGATGGGCCCCGTGTGCGCCGGATCGGTCCAGCTCACCGTCGGACGGCCCCGAGCCTCGGGATGCGGGGCACGTTCGCCGTCGCCCCCGCGTCCTGCGGGACGATGACCTCCTGCGCCGCGGCGATCCGGGTGCCGTCGTGGCGCACCTCGAGCGCGGCGCCGGGGTCGAGGTTGCGCTTGAGGACCGCGAGCGCGATGGGCCCGAGCTCGTAGTGGTTCGCGCCGGTCGTCACCCGCCCGACGGCGTCGTCGGTGCCGGCGAGGACGACCTCGTCGCCGTGCGCCGGGTCGACATTGTCCGAGCCATCGAGATGGAGGAATGCGATGCGCCGCGGTGGGTGCCCAAGGTTGTGGACCTTCGCGACGGTCTCCTGCCCGCGGTAGCACCCCTTCGCGAGGTGCACGGCGGAGCGGAGCCAGTCGAGCTCATTCGGGATCGTGCGCTCGTCGACCTCGGTCCGCCAGCTCGGACGCCAGGCAGCGACGCGCAGCGCCTCGGCGGCGAGCGGGTCCACCGTCGGCAGCGCGTCGAGTTCCTCGGCCTGGTTGCGCGCGAGGAGCGCCTCGCGCCACGCCCAATCGGCAGCGGGGTGGTCGGTCGCACTCGCGTACTGCCAGCCGCCGTCCTGCACGGACTGCCAGGGGTCCACCCAGATGAGCGGGTGCCCGGCGGCGGTCGCGTGCGGCCAGTCGTGCGTCCCGCGCTCGAGGTAGCCGTAGGTGAGGTAGTCAGCGGTGCGGTCGGCGACCTCGACGCGAAGCATGAAGCGCATGCGGTCGAGCCACGCCGCGAGCGCGGGGGCCTCGCCCTCGTCGAGGAGGAGCCACGCCGTCTCGCCATCATTGAGGAGGCGGATGGCGTGCTCGATGCGACCGTTCGGGTCCAGGAGCAGGGTCTCTGCCGAGCCGCCCGGGGCCAGGCCCGCGATCGACTGCGAGGTGACGGAGTCGAGCCAGGTCAGGCGGTCGGGGCCGGTCACCGTGACGACGCCGCGCTCCGGCAGGAGCACGATCGCCTCGCCGGTCGCGAGCGCACGCTGCTCGACGAATGGCTGCATCACTCGATCCTCTCCAGCCGGGCGGACGCGTGGGTCCGCAGGCTCTGGCCGAGGGCCGCCATGTCCCACGCCCACAGCAGGTGACTGTCGACCAGCCCGTAGAGGCGAGTCGCCGCGGTGTAGTCCTTCGCGGTCGAGGAGCGGACCACCGCGTCGGAGGCGAGATCGATACGCGGGCCCTGCACGTGCCCGAGGTACAGCTCGGACACCCCGGTGGGGTGCACGATCGCGACCTCGATATCGAAGCCGCCCGCCGCATTCCGCAGCGTCTCGACCTGCTCCGCGGTCGTGAACGGGCGCTCACCGGTGCCCGGGAGGAGACCGGGTCCCGCGTCCGCGTCGGTGAGCGGTCGGGCGAGCCGCCAATAGCCGGTCTCGGCGAGGTGCCGGACGGGCGCTGGTGCGTCGTCCGAGCCGCCGCTCGGCAGCAGCCAGGTCGAGGAGGCGTAGCTGAGGTACGGGCCGCCGTCCTGCGAGAAAGACACGCGCTGGCCGAACTCGGCGGTGCGGTGCTCCCCATCGGCATCCGCCGAGCCGAGCCGGTAGTCGATGACGCCCGAGCCCTCCCAGACACCAAGCAGCCAGGACAGCGGGGCGATCTCCGCCGGGAGTGAGCCATCGAGGGTGATCATGGGCGCCGCCCTCCTCGCACGGTCGGCCGGGTCAGTGCTGCCCGCGGAAGAGGCCGACGATCACGACGACCGCGGAGAAGGCAATGGCCAGCGTCGCGAGGCCGAGGAGGCCGACGAAGAAGAGCTCGAGCGCGAATAGCACGTCACCAGCCTACCCCGAACGCCTCAGACCAGCGCACCCCCCGCGAGCCACACCACGAGCGAGGCGGCCCCGAGGACGACAACCGTGATGCCCGTGACGAGCGAGGCGATCCGTACAAAGCCCTTCGGGCGGCCGAGCAGGATGAGGGCGGCGAACACCACGACGAGGACGCCGACGAATGCGAGCGGCAGCAGGATCTCGGCGGTCACGCGTGCATCGTACCGACCGTGATCCGCGGAACCCCGTGAGTAGAATTGCCACGCACTGACGGAGGTAGCGTGGCGAAGCTGCTGATCCTGTCGATGACAGGGGAGACCGAGGCCCTCCCGGCACTCGAGCTCCTGGGGCACGCCGTCCGGACGATCCCCGCCGCGCCCGCCTCCCTCGTGTCGGCGCCGCCAGCGGACCTCGTGCTCGTCGACGCCCGCCAGGACCTCGCGAGCGCGAAATCACTGTGCCGGATCCTCAGCACGACGGGCGTCAATGTCCCGATCCTGCTCATCCTCACCGAAGGGGGGCTCGCTGCGGTGCAGCCCGACTGGGGCATCGACGACATCGTCCTGCACAGTGCGGGCCCCGCCGAAATCGATGCCCGAATCCGCCTCGCGCTCGGGCGCGCCGCCTCGATGGCGGCGCCGACGCCGATCCACACCGCCGGCGTCACGATCGATGAGGCGAGCTACGCGGCGAAGGCGAACGGCAGACCGCTCGACCTCACGTTCAAGGAGTTCGAGCTGCTGCGCTTCCTCGCCGCGCACCCATCGCGCGTCTTCACCCGGGAGCAGCTCCTCAGCGAGGTGTGGGGGTACGACTACTTCGGCGGGACACGAACGGTCGACGTGCACGTCCGACGGCTGCGCGCAAAACTCGGCGATCTCGATTCCGTCATCGGCACGGTGCGCAATGTTGGCTATCGCTTCAACATCATCGAGGAGACCGAAGTACTCGAACCGGCAGAATAGGGCGATGGACGGCGCAAACCTCGAGCAGACGACCACCGACCTGCTCGACGAATGGGATGACACGGACCTCGGCGCATTCGAGGCCGAGGATCTGCCCGACGACCGCTTCCTCGACCGCGAGATCTCGTGGCTGCGCTTCAACCAGCGGGTGCTCGAGCTCGCGGAGGACCCCGAGCTGCCACTGCTGGAGCGCGCGAACTTCCTCGCGATATTTGCGAGCAACCTCGACGAGTTCTTCATGGTCCGCGTCGCCGGCCTCAAGCGCCGCATCGCGACCGGTCTCGCCGTGCCGACGAACATCGGCGTGGCCCCGCTCGAGGTGTACGCGCAGATCTCCGAGCTCGCGCACGAGCTGCAGGAGCGCCACGCGAGGGTGTTCCGCGACGACGTCCAGCCGGCCCTCGACGACGCGGGCATCCACATCGCGGTGTGGTCGGACCTGTCCGAGGAGGACCGACGTCAGGTCGCCGAGATCTACCGCACGCAGATCTTCCCGGTCCTCACGCCGCTCGCGCTCGACCCAGCCCACCCATTCCCCTATATCTCCGGGCTGTCGCTCAGCCTGAGCGTCCAGGTGCGCGACCCGCGCACCAACCGCGAAGAGTTCGCCCGCGTCAAGGTCCCGACGATCCTGCCGCGCTTCGTGCAGCTGCCCGACGACGGCACCGACCGGCTGCGGTTCATCGCGCTCGAGGACCTCATCGGCAACATGCTCGACGAGCTCTTCCCCGGGATGGAGATCCTCGCCCAGCATGAGTTCCGGGTGACGCGCAACGAGGATGTCCAGGTCGACGAGGACGAGTCCGAGAACCTCATCCAGGCGCTCGAGCAGCAGATCCTCAACCGGCGATTCGGCCCGCCCATCCGCCTCGAGGTCACGGACGACATGGACAGCCGGACCCTCGAGATCCTCATGAGCGAGCTCCAGATCACCGAGCAGGAGGTCTACCGGCTGCCGGCGCCGCTGGACCTGCGCGGGCTCTTCCAGTTCGGCGCGATCAACCGGCCGAGCCTCAAGTACCCGAAACACGTGCCGACGACCGCGGTCGCGCTACTGCCGAGCGAGGCGAATGCGGAGGCGGACGTCTTCACGGCGATCAGCCGCGGCGACATCCTGCTCCACCACCCGTACGAGTCGTTCTCGACGAGCGTGCAGGCCTTCATCGAGGCCGCCGCGCACGACCCGCAGGTGCTCGCCATCAAGCAGACGCTCTACCGCACGAGCGGTGACTCCCCCATCGTGGAGGCCCTCATCGACGCCGCCCAATCGGGGAAGGCGGTCCTCGCCCTCGTCGAGGTGAAAGCGAGATTCGACGAGTCGGCGAACATCCAGTGGGCACGCAAGCTCGAGCAGGCCGGCGTCCACGTCGTCTACGGGCTCGTCGGGCTGAAGACCCACTCGAAGCTCGCCCTCGTCGTGCGCCAGGAGGGCGGCACGCTGCGCCGCTACGCGCACATCGGCACCGGCAACTACAACCCGAAGACCGCGCGCATCTACGAAGACCTCGGGGTGCTCACCTGTGATGAGCAGGTCGGTGACGACCTCACCCGGCTCTTCAACGAGCTGTCGGGCTACGCGATCGAGAAGAAGTTCAAGCGCCTCCTCGTCGCACCGCTGCACCTGCGCAAAGGCCTCATCAAGCGCATCCGGAAGGAGGCAGCGAATGCGCGGGCCGGTCGCCCCTCGGGCATCCGGCTCAAGATGAACTCGATCGTCGACGAGGCGATCATCGATGAGCTGTACCGGGCCTCACAGGCCGGCGTCCCGATCGACCTCGTCGTCCGCGGGATCTGCGGTGTGCGCCCCGGCGTGCCCGGCTACAGCGAGACGATCCGGGTGCGCTCGATCCTCGGCCGCTACCTCGAGCACTCCCGCGTGTTCGCCTTCCGCGGTGGCGGCGAACCGCAGGTCTACATCGGCAGCGCCGACATGATGCATCGCAATCTCGACCGGCGGGTCGAGGTGCTGCTCAGGATCACCGACCCCGCGCACCTCCAGGAGCTCGACGACTACTTCGACCTGCAGATGGCCGAGGACGTGTCGAGCTGGCACCTCGACGGGGTGACCGGTGAATGGACGCGGCACCACCGCGGGCCCGGCGGCGAGCGGCTCCGGGACGCGCAGGACGTGCGCATGACGCAGATCGCCTCGCGCCGGCGCGCCGAGCTGCGCGGGATGCGCACGGGGGCGATCCCGATCATCCCGTCGGACCAGTTCCCCGCGGCCATCCGCTGAGCCGGTCCGGTAACGTAAACGCGTGGCCAGCTCGACGACCTACGCCGCGGGCGTCCTCTGCTGGCGGCAGACCAAGTCCGGCGTCCGCGTCCTGCTCGTGCGCCGCCCCGACTACGACGACGTGTCCATCCCCAAGGGGAAGGTCGACGCCGGCGAGTTGCTGCCCCAGACCGCGGTGCGGGAGCTGCTCGAGGAGACGGGCATCAAGGCGACGCTCGGCGCGCCGATCGGCACAGCCAAGTACCGGATCCGCTCCGGCCCGAAGATCGTCCACTACTGGCTCGCCGAGGTCGACGAGACGGCCGCGCGGGCCGCGAGTGCCGCATTCGTCGCGAATGCGGAGATCTCCGGCACCGAGTGGGTCACGCTCGCGAAGGCGAAGGCCCTCGTCACCTACGACTTCGACCGGGACCTCCTCGAGACCTTCGAGCAGCGGCTGGAAGCCGGCACCGCCACGACGTTTCCGATCATCGTGGCCCGGCACGGCAAGGCGATGTCGCCGTCGCAGTGGAAGGGCAGCGACAGCACGCGGCCCCTGCTGCCGAAGGGCCTCGAGCAGGCGGAGCGGCTCGCGCCGTCGCTCGCCGCATTCGCCCCCGTCAAAATCGTGTCCTCGACCGCGGTGCGCTGCCTCAATACCGTCGGCCCGGTCGCGCGCCGTCTCGGCCTGCCGGTCCGCGAGTCGACCGGGATCTCACAGGACGCCTACGAGGACGGTGCCACCCGCGCCGACAAGCAGATCGCGAAGCGGCTCGAGCGTCGCGAGGCGGTCGTGCTGTGCAGCCACGGACCCGTCATCCCGCAGCTCGTGGAGCATCTCGTCGAGGCGACGGGCGCGGCGGTGACCGACACGATCCGGCAGGCCGCGTATCCCGAGCCGGGCGACTTCACGGTCTTCCACATCGCACCGGACGGGCGACTCGTCGAGGCCGAGGTCCACCGCGCGGGCTGAAGGAGTATGCCAGGCCGGGGTCGACGCCTCTCGGCGCAAGGCCGCTCGAAGCGGCTGAAGTTGGAGCCCGGGGTCACCCCGACCTGACCGCAGGAGTCTAGTCGCCGTCCCTGTGCGTGCGCCGCGCCGCTTTGGGGCGCTCAGTCGAGGGTGCCGGCGCGCTCGCGGCGCGCGCAGACATGGAGCTCGGCCCCGATCGTCGCGAGCCGGGCCGCGCGGGTCGTCAGCCGACTCGCGCGCGCCGCATCCCCGACATCGCTCGCGTCCGCGTCGTCGAGCGTGCCCGCGGCAAGGATCCGGCAGCAGGCCGCCGCCCGGTCGAGCGCGTCGCCGAGGTCACCCCGATACGCACCGCGCAGGATCGTGTCCGCGAGCGCGAGCACCTCGGACGGGCCCGCGCCCTCGGGGACGCCGGCAATGGCCTGGTCCGCTGTGCGCAGTCGCGCGACACCCCGGCGGAATGCCCCCGCGGCGACCTCCCCACCCCCCTCCCGGATGAATGCGCGGAGCAGGTGCAGCCGCCACAGCGCGCCCGGCAGTGAGTCGGCCGCCGTCTGCGCCCAGAGTTCGGCGAGCGTGTCGATGCCGTGCGCATCCGCGAATTCGAGCAGCCGGTCGACGGTAACCTCCGCGCCCGAACGGTGTCCGTGGTCGACGAGCGCCCGCGCGCTCTCGTGCGCGACGGCCCGCGTCCGCGCGGGATCCTCGCCGCCAAGGTACGCCTCGAACCGGTGCGGCTCGAAGCGCGTTGGCTTGTGAAACGGGCGGCCCGGCATTCGGTCAGCCTACGCGCGCGAGCCTGACGTCTCACCCGCGTAGAATCGCTGCGCGGGCCTGTAGCTCAGTCGGTAGAGCATCGGACTTTTAATCCGCGGGTCGCGGGTTCGAGCCCCGCCGGGCCCACTCGCCGTGGCGGCCGTCCGCGGCCAGTGAGGAGTCCCCATGAGCCAGCCACAGGTCCGGATGGTCGTGCTGTCGACGGATGATCTCGATGAGTCGATCCGCTTCTACACGGAATCGCTCGGCTTCCCGCTGAAATTCCGGGATGGCACGCACTTCGCCGCGCTCGACGGCGGCGGCATCACGCTCGCACTCGCGACCTCGATCGACCACCCGATCCCCGGGCAGGTCGTCGTCGGCATCAAGACGGACGACGTCGATGCTGCCGCGAAGACGATCGAGGACGCGGGCGGCGGCATCGTCCGCGCCGCGTACAACGATGCGCACGAGCGCCGCGCCGTCGTCTTCGACAGCAAGGGCAACGGGCTCGTCCTGTATTCGCCGCTGCCGAAGGATTGATCCGACCGAGGGGTCGCTGGCGGGGACGAGCCCCGCATTCCTCGCCCGTGCGGAATGATGGTCGGGTGAGCGAGACCGAGCAGCCCGACGGGGGCGCCCCGGCGCTCATCGTCGTGGGCGCGGCGCTCGGCACGGGGCGCTGGCTCGCGGAGCACCTGCTGCCGCACGCCGACTGGTCGAGCGTGACGCTCATCGACTCGAAGACGACGAAGACCTCCCAGCGCTCGCAGCAGTGGCGACTGGCGGCCCGAGCTCCCATCGTCTATGGCGAGTCCGTCGAGACGCCAGACGGTGACCGCCTCGTCCTCGAGGGGTCGACGGCGCCGCTGCCGCTGCCGACCGGGCCGACGGTCGCGTGGTTCGCGCTCCCGGAGGCGGTGCTCGTCCACGCTGTCGTGGAGACGCTGCCGCTACTGAGCCCCGACACGACGGTGCTGGTCTCCGCCGCCCGCCTCAGCCCCGCGATCGAGGTCGCCCGCGACGCCGCGGCCGGTCGCGAGGTCGTCGGTGTGCACCCGCTCTTCGACGCGAGCATGCCGAGCCTCGCGGGACAGATCCTCTACGTCGTGCCCGCAGCCGATCCAGCCGGGAGGAATGCGGATCCCACCGCCCCGCCCGAGGCCCCCGCCTGGCTCGCGGCCGCGATCGCGAGCGCCGGCGGCATCCTCAAGACGGGCTCCGCCGAGCAGCACGACCGGACGATGGAGCTCGTGCAGGACCGCGCGCACCGGGTGCTGACGGACCTCGCGGCGGAGGTCGTCGGCAGCGAGCTCGACCTCGAGCGCGACATCTGGGAGGCGCGGACACCGCTCTTCGAGACGCTGTTCGGTCTCGCTGTGCGGGCCCTCGACTCGCGCGAGTCCACGGTCGACCCAGGTGAGCTCGCCGCGATCCGCGCCCGCTTCCCGGGCAGCCTGTACGACACGATCCGCGGGACCGCCGCCGCCGCCGTGACCGCGGCGCAGTCGAAGCGGCTCGCGCTCGCCCACCTCCGGCGCTCTGGGCAGATCGTGGGGCTCCGCACGCTCGGCGACCACCGGGTGCGCATCGGCCGGATCGTCGAGCTCACCTCGACGACCGTGTCACTCGAGGAGCTCGTCGTCGGCCCCGCTGGACGCGCGGCGCTCCTCGACGGCGTCGGACTCGCGAATGCGGCCAAGCTCGGCATCTCCGGCCGCCCCCGGCGCACCACCTTCGGGCTCGGCCACGTCGACCCCATCACGGGCGGGGAGCTCGAGTCCGCGCTCGACGCGCGCCTCGCCCACCTGCGGCGTGATGTGCGCTTCCTCGTGCCCGAGTCCGTCGCCGGCGCTGGCGTGCTGCAGGTCGTCCGGGTGCACCAGGGGCTGCGTGACGTCGAGCTCGTCGATGAGGTGGTCCGCACCGGGCAACGCTCCGTCGTCGTCCGCATGGGGATCAGGGCCGATCTCGACCCCGCCGAGGTCGTCGACTGGCTGCAACGGCAGGTCGCCGAGGCCTACACCTGGCCGTCCGGGCTCGTGCGGCGCCCCGCACACCATGTCGAGCGGGTCGTCTACCTCGGCCCGGCCGGGACCTTCTCGGAGGATGCGGCGGGCCGGGCGGCCGCCGCCCTCCAGGCGCCGGGCGCGGCGCTCGAGGCGCTCGGCGGCTTCCCGGAGGTGCTCGCCGCGCTCGCACCGGGCACCGTCGGTGTGCTGCCGGTGACGAGCTCCGCCTCCGGCCTCGTCAGCCGCGCCATCGCCGCGCTGCTCACCGCCGGACGCCCGATCGCCGCCGGCGGCATGGTGGACGTGCCCGTCCGCTTCGACGCATATGCCCGCCCCGGGATACAGCTTGAGGCCCTCCGCGGCGCCCCCGCCTTCTCGCACCCGCAGGCGATCGCGCAGTGTGCCGCATTCATTCGCCGCACCGGTCTCGTGGCGGTCCCGGTCGAGTCGACCGCGGCGGCGCTCGAGCACGCGGCAGCCCACGAGGGCGCAGCCGTCGCGCTCGCCGGCGTCGACAAGGGTGCCGCGCACGGCCTCCACGTCATCGACCGGGAGATCGACGACCTCTCCGGCTCCATCACCCGATTCCTCGTCGTCGGCGGCCCCGACGCCTTCGGCGAGCCGCGTCCGGGCTCGCAGCCGACACTCCGGCGACTGTGGATCGGCGAGGACCCGGCCGATGCGCTGCCGCTGCTGGCTGGGGCGGGCTTCAGCGAGCTCCTCACCGACGCGGACGGTCGCTGGCTGCTCGTCACCTCGATCGCCGACGCCCCCACCGCCGCCTCGGCGACACTGCTCGGCGACGTGCCCTGGTCACCGCGCACCCCTGTCGTGCGCACCGCGCCCTGAGCCCCGGGCCACCGAACTCGTCGTCAGGGCCGCGAGGCTCAGTCGAGCGGGTCTTCGTGCGCATCGACCTCGGCGATGAGGTCCGCGGCGAGGTCGCTCAGCCGCTCGATCCTGGCCTCGTCGGGACGCACCGGCGGGGCGGCCGCCGCGTCGAGGTGCCGCTTCAGCTGCCCGGCGACATCCCGCCAGGCGTCCTGGCGCGCCCGCTCGACGAGCCGGTCGAGGTACTCGGGGTCGGCGGCCCGCGCCGCGAGCGCGTCGGCGAGCATGCGCGCCGCTCGCGCGCGGAGTCGGAGATTGCGCCGGTCCGCCCGACGGTAGTCGTGGTGTGAATTCGCGCTGCCGTACCGAGCCCGGACGCTGCGGCGCTCCGCATCGAGTCGCGACGCGACATCCCGCTGCTCGGTCTCCAGCGTGGCGAGCGCCTCCCGGGCGTCGGCCCGGAAATCAACGGGATCAAATTCCCGGTCCGCGTGGCCGAGCGTGGCGACCTCGATGCGGTTGCGGATCTCGAGCACGGCCGCGCGATCCGCCAGCAGCAGCCCCTCGTCGAGCGCGGGCGGCTCCCTGCGGAGGAGGCGCCGGAGGATGCTCACGCGATGATGCTACCGAGGCGACGCGACTGACGAGAGCGCGGCCCGCATTCCTCACACCGCCGGTGCGGGCGCTACAGGACGAGTTGCCCGACGAGGAGACCGAGCAGATAGGTGACGAGTGCCGCGCCGAAGCCGATCCCGAGCTGCCGGAGTCCCCGGGCGGCCGGGTGCGCGCCCGAGAGCATCCCGGTGATCGCGCCCGTCACGAGCAGCGCGATCCCGACGAGCGCCGCGGCGAACCCGGCCGCGAGCCAGCCGGTCGCGCCGATGAGATACGGGATGATCGGGATGAATGCGCCGGCCGCGAAACACAGGAAGCTGAAGCCCGCCGCCGACCAGGCGCTGCCGACCGGATCATGCTCCCCGTCGAGCCCGGCCGGGGCGGGGAGAGCTCGCTCGCTCGGCTCGGGGGCATCGCCGCGGGCGAGTGCCTGCTCGCGCTGCCGCAGCTGGCGAATCGTCTCCGCCGCGTGGGCGTCCGCCTCGGCCGCGCCAAGGCCGCGCGCGCGATACACGAGGGAGAGCTCATTGTGCTTGAGGTCGAGGAAGGGGAGCGACTCCTCGGTCGCCTCGTCCGGGAGCACCGAGTCGATGAGCTCCCGCTGCGAGCTGACGGAGACGTACTCCCCGGCGGCCATCGACAGCGCACCGGCGAGGAGGCCCGCGACGCCCGTCGCGAGCACGGCGCCCGCCGGCATGCCGGTGCCGACGACGCCGAGGACGAGCGCGAGGTTGGAGACGAGCCCGTCGTTCATCCCGAAGACGGCGGCGCGGAAACCGCCCGCCAGCTGGAGTCGTTTCGCGCTCGCGAGCGCCCGGACGACCTCACCGTGGACCCGCTCGTCCGCGGCCATCGCATCGGTCGCGTCGACGTCGGCGTCATACGGCGAGCGCGCCTCCGCCCGCTGCATGAGCGCGAGGACAAAGACGGAGCCGAAGCGCTTCGCCAGGACCCCGAGCAGGCGCGAGCCGAAGTCGACTCGAGGCTCGGGCAGTGCGTGCGGACCGAGGAGCTCGATCCAGTGCGCGGCATGCCGGTCCTCGGCGTCAGCCAGCCGCAGCAGAATCTCCCGCTCGGTGCCGTCCCGCCGGGCCGCGAGCTCTCGATACACGACCGCCTCGGCGCGCTCCGCCGCAAGGTAGCGCCGCCAGCGGCGCACCTCGGTCGACGTCGGCGTACTCGTCACCGCTCGTACCGTGTCGCCTGGGATCAGAGGAAGCGGTTGACGGCCGGGAGCACGCCCGTCTCGACGAGGATCCAGGTGACGGCCGCGGCAAGCGCGACGAGGGTCGCCAGGATCACCACGACTTGGCCCCCACCTGCGGGTCGATACGTGGACTTCGTCATGGCGTCAGGCTCCTCGTCGCTCGGCGGTGTCCACCACATTCTTCACCAGGAGCGCGCGCGTCATGGGCCCGACGCCGCCCGGGTTCGGTGAGAGCCAGCCCGCGACCTCCGCGACGGCCGGGTCGACATCGCCCGAGAGCTTCGCCTTGCCCGACTCCGTCGTGCCGGTGCGGGTGACCCCGACGTCGAGCACCGCGGCACCCGGCTTGATCCAGTCCGGCTTGATGAGGTGCGGCACGCCGACGGCCGCGACGACGATGTCCGCGCGGCGCACCTCGGCGGCGAGGTCAGGCGTCCGCGAATGCGTCAGCGTCACGGTCGCGTCGACGCCCTTGCGGGTGAGCAGCAGGCCGAGCGGACGGCCGACGGTGAGGCCGCGGCCGACGACCGTGACGTGCTTGCCGGGGATGTGGACGCCCGCGCGCTCGAGGAGCTCGATGATGCCGGCGGGGGTGCACGGCAGCGGGCTCGTCAGCTCGCCGTCAACGCCCATCACCAGGCGGCCGAGGTTCATGGGGTGGAGACCGTCCGCGTCCTTGTCGGGGTCCATCGCCTCGAGCACCTCCCGCTCGTCGATGCCCTTCGGCAGCGGGAGCTGGACGATGTAGCCGGTGACCTCGGGGCTCGCGTTGAGGTCGGCGACCGCGGCGAGGATGTCCTCGCGGGTCGCCGTCGCCGGCAGGTCGACCTGCACCGAGTGGATGTCGATCTCAGCGGCGTCGCGGTGCTTGCCGGTCACGTAGGAGACCGAGCCGGGGTCGGCGCCGACGAGGAGCGTGCCGAGGCCGGGGACGATACCGCGGCTGCGGAGGTCGGCGACGCGGGTCTTGAGCTCGGACTTGATCGCGGCCGCGGTGGCGACGCCGTCAAGGATGGTGGCGGTCATGCAGCTGTACTCCCTGTGGTGCGTGGTTCGGTATCGGTAAAGGTGCCGACTGGTCAGGCCCAGGTGCTCGGGGAGGTGAGCCCCGGGTAGAGCGGGAAGTCGGCGGCGAGGCGCCCGGCCCGGGCACGCAGCGCGTCGAGGTCGGGCATCGGCAGCAGCGCCTGCGCGATGATGTCGGCGACCTCGGTGAACTCGGCGTCGCCGAAGCCGCGGGTCGCGAGCGCCGGGGTACCGAGGCGGACACCGCTCGTCACCATCGGGGGGCGCGGGTCGAAGGGCACCGAGTTCTTGTTGACGGTGATGTCGACCCGGTGGAGGCGGTCCTCCGCGTCCTGGCCGGTCAGCTCGGAGTCGCGGAGGTCGACGAGCACGAGGTGCACGTCCGTGCCGCCGGTGAGCACCGAGACGCCCGCGGCGGTGACATCCTCCCGCGTGAGCCGCTCGGCGACGATCCGCGCGCCGCGCACGGTGCGCTCCTGCCGGTCGCGGAACTCGGGGGTCGCCGCGAGCTTGAACGCCGTCGCCTTCGCCGCGATGACGTGCATGAGCGGGCCGCCCTGC
Organism: Microbacteriaceae bacterium; assembly: GCA_035556075.1. GTDB lineage: Bacteria > Actinomycetota > Actinomycetes > Actinomycetales > Microbacteriaceae > 73-13. Next base: position 27,046 of record DATMFQ010000030.1, read on the forward strand.
AGGCCGGGGAAGACGGCGGAGTCGATCTTTTTCGCGATGTCGGCATCGTTCGTCAGGATGAATCCGGAGCGCGGCCCGCCGAGCGTCTTATGCACCGTGCTCGTCACGACGTGCGCGTGCGGCATCGGGCTCGGGTGCAGCCCTGCGGCGACGAGGCCGGCGAAGTGCGCCATGTCGACCCAGAGGACGGCGCCGACCTCATCGGCGATCTCCCGGAACGCCGCGAAGTCGAGCTGCCTGGGGTAGGCCGACCAGCCGGCGATGATCATCTTCGGCCGGTGCTTGAGCGCCTGCTCGCGCACCACATTCATATCGATCAGGTGGGTGACCGGGTCGACGCCGTAGCTGACGATGTCGTACCAGCGGCCCGAGAAGTTCTGCTTGCGGCCGTGCGTGAGGTGGCCGCCGTGATTGAGGTCGAGGCCCAGGATCGTGTCGCCGTACTCGACGAGCGCCGTATAGACGGGCTGGTTCGCGGAGGCGCCGGAGTGCGGCTGCACATTCGCGTAGGCGGCGCCGAAGAGCGACTTCGCGCGCTCGATCGCGAGCGACTCCGCCACATCGACGAACTCGCACCCGCCGTAGTAGCGACGGCCCGGGTAGCCCTCCGCGTACTTGTTCGTCAGCACGGAGCCCTGGGCCTCGAGCACCGCCCGAGGCACGAAGTTCTCACTCGCGATCATCTCGAGGGTGTCCCGCTGGCGCCCGAGCTCCTGCTCGAGGACGGCCGCGATCTCGGGGTCGACCTCGGCCAGCGGCGCGGAGAAGAATTCGGGAACTGCTGGCTGCGTCACAGGCGGGGCCCCTTCTAGGTACGTTCGTGCCGGCTGCTGCGCGGCCCAGGCGTACGGCCGCACCCTGTGAAGTCGCTCCCCGGTGGTGGCCCACCTCGAACGCCAGTCGCGACCGGCCCAGTCTACCGGAGCCGGTCCCGGGCCCCGATCGCTAGGCTGGGCCGCGATGAGCGACGAGGAGACCCCCGGGACCGAGCGACCGCGCAGCCGCTATGCCGGCCACCCCTGGTGGTGGTGGGCGCTCGCCGCGCTCTGCGCGATCGGCATTATCGGCAGCCTCGTGTTCCTCTACATCTGATCCGCACCACGGAGCGATCCCCGCCGCGATACGTGGACGCGCGGCCTGAGCGATTCACCGAATTCGGAGCGAAGAGTTAGCACTCTCCAATGCTGAGTGCTAACATCGATCTTACTTGAGCCACCTCGACTCAAGTCCGATCTCGTGAAGGGAGCCCATCATGGCAGTCGTCTTCGACCCGTTCCGCGAGCTGGACCGCGTCGCGGCACAGCTTCTCGACACCCGGCAGGGGCCACGGTTCATGCCGATCGACCTCTACCGCGACGGTGACCACTACGTCCTGAGCGCCGACCTGCCCGGCATCGATCCGGGATCGATCGACGTCGACGTCGACGGACAGGTCCTCACCGTCCGCGCTGAGCGCACCGCCGCCACCGGCGAGGGGGTCAAGTGGCTCGCCCGCGAGCGCTCCGCCGGCACCTACCAGCGACAGTTCAACCTCGGCGACGGCATCGCCACCGAGCACATCAGCGCGCACTACGACAACGGCGTGCTGTCGGTCGTCATCCCCGTCTCGGAGCGTGCGAAGCCGCGCAAGGTCGAGGTCGGGGTCGGCACCGCACCCGCATTGACCGCGGAAGTCTCGCCCGCCTGACGAATGCGGTGATGGGCCCCGGCTCCGGGGCCCATCACCGACCCCCTCACCCGCCACCGCACGACGCACCCCGACCCCGTGGGAGGATGGGCCGGTGACGGAATCGACGATCTACTACACGCACACCGACGAGGCACCCATGCTCGCGACCGCGAGCCTGCTGCCGGTCATCCAGGCCTTCGCCGCGCAGGCGGGTGTGCGGGTCGAGACGAAGGACATCTCCCTCGCGGGCCGAATCCTCGCCGTCTTCGGGCTCGCCGACGACGCGCTCGGCTTCCTCGGTGAGCTCGCGACGCGCCCCGAGGCCAACATCATCAAGCTGCCGAACATCTCGGCCTCGATCCCCCAGCTCAAGGCCGCGATCGCCGAGCTGCAGGCGGACGGCTTCGACGTCCCCGACTACCCGGATGAGGCGGCCACCGATGCCGACCGGGAGATCCGCGCGAAGTACGACCGGGTGAAGGGCTCCGCGGTCAACCCGGTGCTGCGCGAGGGCAACTCGGACCGGCGCGCGCCGCAGTCGGTCAAGCAGTACGCGCGCAATCACCCGCACCGCAACAAGCCGTTCCCCACTGACTCCAAGACGCGCGTCGCGACCATGGGCCACGACGACTTCAAGTCGAACGAGCGCTCCACCGTGCTGCCCGCCGACGACGTGCTCACCATTCGGCACCGCGGCACCGACGGGACCGTCACGGTCCTCAAGGACGGGCTCCCGGTGCTCGCCGGGGAGGTCGTCGACGGGACCTTCCTGTCCGCCCGCGCACTCGACGCATTCCTCGCCGAGACGATCGCGACCGCGAAGGCCGACGACATCCTCTACTCCGTGCACCTCAAGGCGACGATGATGAAGGTGTCCGACCCGATCATCTTCGGGCACGTCGTACGCGCCTACTTCTCCGAGGTCTTCGCCGAGCACGGCGACGCGCTCACGGCGGCGGGCCTGACGGCCAACGACGGACTCGGCGCGATCCTCGACGGCCTGGCCGAGGTGCCAGACGGGGCGCGCATCGCCGCCGCATTCACGAATGCGCTGACGACCGGCCCCCGGCTGTCCTACGTCAACTCGGACCGCGGGATCACCAATCTTCACGTCCCCTCCGACGTCATCGTCGACGCCTCCATGCCGGCGCTCATCCGCAATGGGGGCAAGCTCTGGGGCGTCGACGGCGGCGAGGACGACACCCTCGCCGTCATCCCGGACTCCTCGTACGCGGGCGTCTACCAGGCCGTCATCGAGGACGTGCAGGCCCACGGCCCCCTCGACCCGGCGACGATCGGCACCGTGCCGAACGTCGGGCTCATGGCCCAGGCGGCGGAGGAGTACGGCTCGCACGACAAGACCTTCGAGATCGCCGCGGACGGCACCGTCGAGGTCGTGAACGCCGCCGGTGACGTCCTCATCTCGCACGACGTCGAGACGGGCGACATCTGGCGCGGCACCCAGACGAAGGACGTGCCGATCCGCGACTGGGTCAAACTCGCCGTCACCCGCGCCCGCGCGACCGGCGCCCCTGCCATCTTCTGGCTCGATCCGGCGCGCTCCCACGACGCCGCCCTCATCGAGAAGGTCACCCGCTACCTCGGCGACCACGACACCAGCGGGCTGACCATCGAGATCCTCACTCCCGCCGAGGCGACGAAGTACTCGCTCGACCGGATGCGCCAGGGGCTCGACACCATCTCCGTGACCGGCAATGTACTGCGCGACTACAACACCGACCTCTTCCCCATCCTCGAGGTCGGCACCTCCGCCAAGATGCTCTCGATCGTGCCGCTGCTCAACGGCGGCGGCCTGTTCGAGACCGGGGCGGGGGGCTCCGCACCGAAGCACGTGCAGCAGTTCGTCGCCGAGAACTACCTCCGCTGGGACTCGCTCGGCGAGTTCTTTGCGCTCGCCGCCTCCTTCGAACACCTCGCGACCACACGCGGAAATCCGCGGGCGCAGGTCCTCGCCGACACCCTCGACCGCGCGACCGGCACGTTCCTCGAGCTCGACCGCTCACCGGGTCGCGCACTCGGCACGACCGACAACCGCGGCTCGCACTTCTACCTCGCCCTGTACTGGGCGCAGGAGCTCGCGGCGCAGCAGGACGATGCGGAGCTGGCCGCCGCATTCGCGCCCGTCGCCGCGGCGCTCACCGAGTCGGAGGCGACCATCGCCGCGGAGCTCATCGCCGTGCAAGGCTCCCCGGTGGAGATCGACGGGTACTACTCGCCCGACATGGCGAAGGTGCGGACCGCGATGCGTCCGTCGGCGACCCTGAACCTGATCATTGACGGACTCGGCTCGCGGCCCGCGTGACGGACGGTTAGCCTGGACGACATGGCGTACCGGCTCGAGGAACTCTCCGCAGCGACCGCCGACGCGGCGAACACGATGACGCTGCTCAGCGGGCAGGAGATCTTCGTGACGCCGCCGACCTACGCGATCGCGGATTCGTACGTCGACGAGGCCGCCTCGTGGCCGCGGGTCGTCGTCGACGGGGACGAGGTCGTGGGCTTCATCCGCGGGCACTTCGATGGCGAGAACCCGCAGGAAGAATTCCGCTCCGCCGTGTGGCGCGTCATGGTCGCGGGCGACCGGCAGGGCCGGGGCATCGGCACCTTCGCGGTCCGGGCACTCGCCGACGAGGCGAAGCTGCGCGGGCACGGCCGCATCACCGCGCTCTGGGAGCCGGGGGAGGCGGGGCCCGACGGGTTCTTCCGCAGCGTCGGCTTCGTCGTCGTGCGGCAGACGCAGTACGGCGAGAACTTCGGGGTGCTCGAGCTGTAGCGGCGGGTCCCGGCAGCCTGGCGTGCCGGCTGCGGCGGAGTGCAGGAGCGGGCGGGCGCGGCGTCAGGGTGTCCAGCGCGCTCGGCGGATGTCGATGCGCACCTCACCGCGACGCTCGAGGAGCGGCGTGCCCTCCTCGCGATACCGCTCGAGCGCGGCCTCCCAGTAGTGCGGGAGGAGGTGGCCGTCCGCATAGACCACTCGCCACCATGGCAGTCCGTCGGAGTGCGCCATGATCCGGCCGACCGCGCGCGGGGCGCGGGAGCCGAGGGCGGCGGCGAGCGAGCCGTACGTCATGACGCGGCCCGGCGGGATGGCCGCCGCGAGCTCATGCACCGCCTCGACGAACTCCTCGTAGACCCAGGCTCGCTCCTCGATCCACGACGAGGGCTCGCGCGGGGTGCGCACCGCGCCGGAACCCGCCTCGTCGTCCACGACTTCAGCGTACGGCGTACGAGGCCGCCGCCTCAGTGGAAGAAGTGCCGCTCCCCCGTGAAGTACATCGTCGCGCCGGCCGCCTGGACGGCCGCGATCGTCTCCGCGTCGCGGACCGAGCCACCCGGCTGCACGATCGCCCGGACCCCGGCCTCGAGGAGGATCTGCGGGCCGTCCTCGAAGGGGAAGAATGCGTCGCTGGCCGCGACCGACCCCCTCGCCCGATCTCCGGCGCGCGACACCGCCAGGCGGCAGCTGTCGACGCGGTTGACCTGGCCCATGCCGATGCCGACGCTCGCGCCGCTGGCGGCAAGCAGGATCCCGTTCGACTTCACCGCCCGGACCGAGCGCCACGCGAACTCGAGGTCCACAAGCATCGCCTCGTCCGCGGCCGGGCCGGCCACGAGTTGCCAGTTCGACGCCGGTGCGAAGTGCGCGTCGGGCTCCTGCGTGAGGATGCCGCCGGAGATCCAGCGCAGCTCGACCTCGCCGCGCTGCGGGCGGCCCTGCCAGCCGGCGGGCAGCTCGAGGATCCGCAAGCCCTTGCGCTCCTGCAGTACCTCGAGCGCCGCCGGCTCGAAGCCCGGCGCCACGAGCACCTCGGTGAAGATCGGCGCGATCGACTCTGCGGTGGCGAGGTCGACGACGCGGTTCGCCGCGATGACGCCGCCGAATGCGGAGACCGGGTCACACTCGTGCGCGAGGTGGTGCGCCTCGGCGAGCGTGTCGGCAGTGGCGATACCGCAGGGGTTCGCATGCTTGATGATCGCGATCGCGGGGCCCGCGTGGTCGGTGGCGGCGCGGAGTGCGGCGTCGGCGTCGACGTAGTTGTTGTACGACATCTCTTTGCCGCCGTGTTGGATCGCCTGCGCGAGACCGCGCCCGCCGGCCGCCGTGTACAGCGCCGCGCGCTGGTGGCTGTTCTCCCCGTAGCGCAGCGTCGCCTGCAGGTCGGCCGCAAGGTCGATCCGCTCGGCGAATGCGCTCGGCTCGTCGGTGGCCGCGCCCGCGCTGGTCGCCGACTCGCTCCCGTCGATCACCCAGTCCGGCCCGCCGAACTGCTCGTCGAACCAGCCGGACACCGCGGCGTCGTACTCCGCCGTGTGGCGGAACGCCTCGCGGGCGAGCTCCTGCCGGAACGCGAGGTCGGTCCCACCCGAGCGCATCGCGGCCACGAGACGGGCGTACTGCGCGGGGCTTGTGACGACCGCCACATTCGCGTGATTCTTCGCGCTCGCACGCACCATCGCGGGGCCGCCGATGTCGATCTGCTCGATGACGGCGTCGCGCGGGGCGCCGGAGGCGACGGTCTCGACGAAGGGGTAGAGGTTGACGACGATGAGCTCGAAGGGCTTGATGCCGAAGTGCTCGAGCTCGCGCTCGTGTCGCTCGAGGCGGAGGTCGGCGAGGAGGCCTGAGTGGACGTGCGGGTGCAGCGTGCGCACCCGACCGTCGAGGTGCTCGGGGAAGCCGGTGAGGTCGCCGATCTGCGTGACCGGCAAACCTGCGGCGGCGATCGCCGCGGAGGTACCACCGGTCGAGACGATCTCGACCCCGGCCTCGGTGAGCGCGCGGGCGAGCTCGACGAGCTCGGACTTGTCAGAGACGGCGAGCAGGGCACGGCGGATCGGGATGACATCCCGCTCACGGTATTCGGACGGGTCGATGGCGGGACCGCTCACGGGTGCTCCTTCGGATGGGGTGGGGTGAGGACGAGGTCGCCGGTGGCGAGGTCGCGGACGACGGCGGCGAGCAGGCGCCGCTCGACGGGCTTGATGCGTTCGTGGAGGCTCGCCGCCGTGTCGCCGGGCAGGATCGGCACGCGCTCCTGCGCCAGGATCGGCCCCGTGTCGACGCCGCGGTCGACGACGATGACCGACGCGCCCGTCTCGGTGGCCCCGGCGGCGAGGGCGTCTCGCACGCCGTGCGCGCCGGGGAATTCGGGGAGGAATGCGGGGTGCGTGTTGAGCACGGCGGGAGCGAGCGCGTCGATGACGGTCGCAGGCAGCAGCCGCATGAATCCGCTCAGCACGACGAGGTCCGGCTCCCACGCCTGGAGCTGTCGGAGCAGCGCCTCGCCCCAGGCGTCCCGGTCGGCGTGCTCGCTCAGCGGGACGACGAAGGTGGGGATACCACGCCTGGTGGCGTGCGCGAGCCCGGTGGCGGGGAGGTCGGCGCCGACGGCGACGACCTCGGCGGGGTAGTCGGCGGCGTCGCACGCGTCGAGGAAGGCCGCGAGGTTCGACCCACCCCCCGAGATCAGGACGACGACGCGGAGCACCACCGCATTCTACCGGCCATCCCTATCCCCATAGTGACTCGCCCGGTACCGCATCGCGGGGAGCGATGCCGCGGCGAGGAGCCCCACCGTGATGGCGACGGCGAGCTCGATTCCCGCCCACAGGCCCACCGCGACGGGGTCGGGGCCGACCGCGACGAGTCGCCCGGGCCCGGCCGCCCCGGCCGAAGCCGCGGCGAGGAGCCCCAGGATGAGGCCCGCGAGGGCGCCGGAGGCGAGGCCGACGAGGACCGCCCACCAGTCGCGGAGCACGTGCCGCATGCGTGGATAGACGAGCATGCCCATCGTGAAGCCGACGGCGACCGGCAGCACGAGCACGAGCCACGCCGCGTCACCGGGGTCGGCGGGGAGCGCGCCGAGCACCGGGAGCGGCGGCAGCGGCCCGAGCGAGGTGCCGAACGGGCCGACGCTCGACCCCACCCCGAGCAGGAATCCCGGGCCGACGAGCCAGGAGAGGACCCACATGACGACGTTCGGCAGGAGCGCGAGCTGCGCGGCCGTCAGCACGATGCCACCGAGCACCTCGGTGTGGAGCGACTCGTACAGCGCGATGATCTGGCCGAAACCGAACACCATCGCGAGCGCGGTGACGACCGCGGCGACGGCGATGAGCCCGAGTACGGAGCCGATGGCCGCACGCCACACCGCCGCCGCGCCCACCCGGAGTCGCTCCGGCACGCGGTCGAGCAGCTGCCGCATGCGCTGCGCGTAGCGATCGCTGATGTCGGCGTAGCGCTGCGGGCGCAGCAGCACGCTGCCGATGCCGACGGCGAGCCCGATTGTGAAGACGAGGGCGGGCAGCGCGATCGCCTGCCCGAGTGACGCGCTCGCGGCTGGGTCCGCGGCCAGCAGCGCGACCCCCGCGGCGCCGCTGGCGAAGGCGAGCACCTCGGCGACGGCGCCGACGATCGGGTGGCCGACCTCTGCGATCCGACGGCCCGCGCGCACCGCGAGGAGCGCCGTGAGGAGCGCGACGCCGAGCACCGCGATCGAGACGAGCACGGGGCGAGCGGACCCCGAGATGGCGAGGAGCTCGACGGTGGCCGGGTCGAGCTGGAAGGTGAGGTCGACGCCGTGCCCGAGCAGCCAGATGTCGGCGGCGGCCCGCCAGATGACGACCCAGTCGGGGCCGAAGCCCAGGTGGAGGGCCCACACGAGCGAGCCGAGCGCGAGCGGGATCGCGAGCCCGACGGCAAGCACGATGAGCGCCTCGAAGGCGCCAAACAGGACCGTGAGCCAGCGAGCCACTCAGTGCGCCAGGAAGTTGAGGAGGATGACGATGACGCCGATCGTCGCGGTGCCGAGGGCGCCGCCGACGACGCGCAGCCACACGGGGTAGCCGCGCTGCGCGAAGGCCTCATAGCCGAGGAAGGCGAGCATGAGGACCGCGACGAGCATCGCCCAGTCCTCGGCGTCCCACGCGGCGATGCCGAGGACCGCGCAGACGATGAGCACGATCGTCGGAGGGATCGCCGACAGGAGCATCCCGAGCGAGTTGGCGAACGCCCGACGCAGCGCATGCCGCAGATCGTGTCGGCCGTGCCCGGCGACCCACTCGGCGAAGACGTGCGCGGCGAAGAAGACGAGCAGCGTGGCGACCGAGATGACCGCGACGAGGGCGGTCGGTGTCTGGTCGTCCTCGTCCCCCACCTTCGCGGCAATGAGCGCCTGGTACAGGACGAGCCCGTACACGGCCGATGGGGTGCCGAGCGTCTCCCGGAGCCAGCGTCGCACGTGCACGGTCTCCACGCTACCCGTCAGCGGCGCGCACGGGCGTGAGGGCGCGGGTGGTGCCGGGTCAGCGCGCCGTGATGATCTCGCGCATGAGCTGCGCGGTCTCGGACGGCGTCTTGCCGACCTTGACCCCGGCGGCCTCGAGCGCCTCCTGCTTCGCCTGGGCGGTGCCGGCGGAGCCAGAGACGATCGCGCCCGCGTGGCCCATCGTCTTGCCCTCCGGCGCGGTGAACCCGGCGACGTAGCCGACGACCGGCTTCGTGACGTACTCCTGGATGAATGCGGCGGCCCGCTCCTCCGCGTCGCCACCGATCTCGCCGATCATGACGATCGCCTTCGTCTCGGGGTCGTCCTGGAAGGCGCGGAGCGCGTCGATGTGCGTCGTGCCGACGATGGGGTCGCCGCCGATGCCGATCGCGGTCGAGAAGCCGAGGTCCCGCAGCTCGTACATCATCTGGTAGGTGAGCGTGCCCGACTTCGACACGAGGCCGATCGGCCCCTTGCCGGTGATGTTCGCCGGGGTGATGCCGACGAGCGATTCGCCGGGGGTGATGATGCCGGGGCAGTTCGGGCCGATGATCCGGGTCGTGCCCTTCGCGCGCGCATGCGCCCACGCCTCGGCGGTGTCCTGCACCGGGATGCCCTCGGTGATGACGACGAGGAGCGGGATCTCGGCATCGATCGCCTCGATCATGGCGTCCTTCGAAAAGGCCGGCGGGACGAATGCGATGGACACGTCCGCGCCGGTCGCCGCCATGGCCTCGGCGACGGTCGCGAAGACGGGCAGCACGATCTCGGTGCCGTCCGCGGCCTCGTGGGTGACGGTCGAGCCGGCCTTGCGCGCGTTGACGCCACCGACCACATTCGTGCCGGCCTTGATCATGAGCGCGGTGTGCTTGGTGCCTTCGCCGCCCGTGATGCCCTGGACGATGACCTTGGAGTCCTTGTTGAGGTAGATCGACATGCTGTGAGTCCTTGCAAGTGGTGCGGTCGGGTCAGGCGGCCAGCAGCGCGGCCTTGTCGGCGCCCTGGTCCATCGTCTCGGCGATGATGACGAGCGGGTGGTTCGCGGCCTTGAGGATCGCCTTGCCCTCGGCGACCTGGTTGCCGTCGAGACGGACGACGATCGGCTTGCTCGCGGTGGGGCCGAGGATCTCGAGCGCCTTGACGATGCCGTTCGCGACGGCGACGCAGCTGGTGATGCCGCCAAAGACGTTGACGAAGACGGCCTTGACCTGCTCATCGCCGAGGATGACGTCAAGGCCGGCGGCCATGACCTCGGCGTTCGCCCCGCCGCCGATGTCGAGGAAGTTCGCGGGCTTCACGCCGCCGTGCTGCTCGCCCGCGTACGCGACGACGTCGAGGGTCGACATGACGAGCCCCGCGCCGTTGCCGATGACGCCGACCTCGCCGTCGAGCTTAACGTAGTTGAGGTCGAGGGCCTTCGCCTTCGCCTCGAGCGGGTCCTCCGACTCGGCGTCGACGAGGTCCGCGTGCGCGGGCTGGCGGAACTCGGCGTTCTCGTCGAGGGAGACCTTGCCGTCGAGCGCGACGATCTCGCCGCTGCCGGTGAGCACGAGCGGGTTGACCTCGACGAGGGTGGCGTCCTCGCCGACGTAGACCTCGTAGAGCTTGACGAAGACGGGCGCGACCTTCTCGACGAGCTCCGCGGGGAAGCGCGCGGCGACCGCGATCTCGCGGGCCTTGTCGAGCGTGATGCCGGTCGCCGGGTCGACCTCGATGCGTGCGAGGGCGTCGGGTCGCTCCTCGGCGAGCTGCTCGATGTCCATGCCCCCCTCGACGCTGCACAGCGCGAGGTAGGAGCGGTTGGCCCGGTCGAGGAGCACGGAGAAGTAGTACTCCTCCTTGATGTCCGCGCCCGCGGCGACCATGACGCGCCGCACGGTGTGGCCCTTGATGTCGAGGCCGAGGATCGCCTCCGCCGCCGCATAGGCGTCGTCGGGGGTCTTCGCGACCTTGACGCCGCCCGCCTTGCCGCGGCCCCCGACCTTCACCTGCGCCTTGACGACGGTGACGCCGCCGAGCTGTTCCGCGGCCGCGCGGGCCTCGGCCGGAGTGTCGGCGATGATGCCCGCGAGCACGGGGACGCCGTGCTGCTCGAAGATGTCGCGGGCCTGGTACTCGAAGAGATCCACAGTCTTCCTTAGGAGGGAACGGGGTTGGGCCGCGTTACAGCCTACCCGCCCCGCGCCCGGTCCCCGCCGCCCCCGCTGCTTTCGGGTGCGTGTGGCACAGTGTCCGCCCGGTTTGACCGTGCCGAGCGCACCCGAAACCTGCGGGAGGATGGTGCGCATGCCCGCCGCCCCCCGGACCCTGCGTCCCGGCCTGTTGCTCCTCGGGCTGCTCCTCGTCGCCGCCAACCTCCGCGCGGCGCTCACCGCCGTCGGCCCCGTGCTCGAGGAGATCCGCGCCGACCTGGATCTCAGCTCCGCGACGGCGTCGATCCTCATCGCCTTGCCGCTCGTCGCATTCGCCATCTGCTCGCCACTCATGCCGGCCATCGCGCGGCGCATCGGGCCAGAGCGGACGATCGGGGCGGCGCTCGTCGCCCTGGCGGGGGGCCTGGTGCTGCGCTCCGTGCCGGTGGATGGCGCGATCTGGGTCGGCACCGCACTCATCGGCGCGGGCATCGCGGCGCTGAATGTGGAGCTGTCGGAGATCGTCAAGCGCGACTTCCCGACCCGCATCGGCCAGGTGACGGGCCTGTACTCCTCGGCGACCGCGATCGGCGCTGCCATCGCCGCGGGACTCGCGGTGCCGATCGCGGGCGGTGCCGACTCCGGCTGGCGGCTCGCGATCGGGGTGTGGGCGGGGCTCGCGCTCGTGGCCCTCGCGGTGTGGGCCCCGCAGTTGCGCCGGGCGCTTGTCGCCGTCGCTGGCGGCGAGCCGGCGGCGCTGGGCGAGACCGCGGACTCGGTCGCTGCACCAGCGCAGCGAGACGAAGCACCTGGCACCCCACCCTGGCGCTCCCCCTGGCGCAGCCTGCTCGGTTGGCAGGTCACCGCCTTCATGGGCCTGCAGTCGACCGCGTACTACGTGCTCATCACCTGGCTGCCAAGCATCGAGCGGGCGGCAGGCATCAGCCCGGCGGAGGCGGGGTTCCACCAGGTGCTGTTCAGCGCCTCGGGCATCATCGGCTCGCTCGCCGTCTCCGCGTGGATCTCGCGACTGCGGGATCAACGACCGCTCGTCGTCACCGGCACCTCGCTGACCATCATCGCGCTGCTCGGGATCATGCTCCTGCCCGCGCACACCTGGCTGTGGGCGTCATTCGCGGGGATCTCGACGGGGATCTGCGTCGTCACCGCGCTCTCGCTCTTCGGCCTCAGGACGGTCCACCACCAGCAGGCGGCGAGCCTGTCGGGCATGGCCCAGGCGGTCGGCTACCTCTTCGCGGCGACGACGCCGATCGTGATCGGGGCGCTCCACGATGCGACCGGCGGCTGGCAGGTCCCGCTGCTCGCGCTCATCGGCGTCAGCGTGCTCTGCATGGGCGCAGGGCTCCTCGCGGGCCGCGCCCGCGTCATCGGCTGAGCCCTCGCGGGGTGGGGGCCGCCCCGTCCTGGTTCACCCGGCCGCACCGCAGGAGGGCCGCCGGCCTTCAGGAGGGCGCAACCCCCGCATTCGCCCTCCTCAGCGGCCCATCCCCTCCTCAACCACCGAGCGCCCAGCGACGCCGGAGGCCAGCCCCCGTGGGACCGGCCTCCGGACGCGCGAGACGTAAAGGGCGTCGCCGAGCTTGAAGCCCTCCTTCTCGCCACCCTTGCGAGTGTAGGAGAAGCCGTCGGCACCGATCGGCACACCCATCTCCCTCGGGTCCTCCGCCGCGGTCGACCGCCACCACTGCCCCCGCGCCGCAGTTGGCTGCGGCGCCTCACCCTCGCCGCGGTCCGTTCCATCTGACACTCGGACATTGGGCCTCCAGGGCTCGGTCGTGCGTCGCGACAACGCCCGGCAGCGAGCTCGTCGTCACTGCATCAATCTTGTTCTCAGATGCCGACGTCGTGTCTCGGGGCCGTGGCCCGCGCTGCTCGTCGGGCACGCTGTACGACCGGGTCGGGAACGGGCGCGGCGTCGAGCAGCGCGCGAGTGTATGGATGCGCCGGCCGCTCGTACACCGTGTCGGTGTCACCGGTCTCGACGATCTCGCCCCCGCTGATCACGGCGACGCGATCTGCGAGATGCCGCACGAGCGACAGATCATGCGAGATGAACAGCACACTGACGCCGAGGTCGCGACGGAGCTCATCGATGAGATTGATGACCTCGGCCTGCACCGACAGGTCCAGTGCACTGACCGGCTCATCGCAGATGATGAGCTCGGGCGCCGACATGAGCGCGCGCGCGATCGCGATCCGCTGGCGCTGCCCGCCGGAGAACTGCGCCGGGTAGCGATCCGCAGCGCGCTCGGGGAGCCCGACCCGCACCAACATCTCGGCCACGGCACGCTCGATCTGGTCGGCTCGGCGGCGCTCGTAGAGCCGTACGGGCTCCGCGAGCGTGTACCCGATCGTCTTCGCGGGGTCGAGGGAGCTGTACGGGTCCTGGAAGACCATCTGCATACGTCGGCCGAGTGCGCGGCGGTCTGCGAGGGTGCGACGACGGATCGGCTCGCCGCCGAAGCGCAGCTCCCCCGAGGTCACCGGGGCGAGCCCGACGATGGAGCGGCCGATGGTCGTCTTGCCGGAGCCCGACTCGCCGACGAGTCCGAGGATCTCCCCGCGGTCGATGTGCAGATCGACGTCGCGCACCGCGCGGAAGCGACGACGTCCGTTGCGATACTCGATGCCGACGCGATTGAGCTCCAGCAACCGTGCGCCCGTCATGCTCGGACCTGCTTTCCGGGCACGAGGTCCTCGGCGTAGTGACACGCGGTGTGTCGCTCGGGAAGGAGCTCGCGGAGGACCACGGCCCGGTCCGCGCAGTCCGGGCGGGCCATGGGGCAGCGTGCCGCGAAGTGGCAGCCGGGCGGCCAGTCGCTCGGCGCCGGCACCATTCCCCCGATCGTCGGCAGCGGCTCGCCCCTCATCGCGAGATGCGGGTTCGAGCGCAACAGCCCGAGGGTGTAGGGGTGGAGCGCGTTCGTAAACATGTCGACCACCTCGGCTCGCTCCACCACGTGACCCGCATACATGACCACGGCACGCTGGCAGACGTCCGCGACGACACCCCAGTTGTGCGTGACGAGCAGGACCGCCATCCCGTTGTCGCGCCGGAGGCGGTCGAGCAGGTCGAGGATGCCGGCCTGGATCGTCACGTCGAGCGCCGTCGTCGGCTCGTCGGCGATGAGCAGGCTCGGTCGGCCGGCGAGCGCGCACGCGATGACGACGCGCTGCGCCATGCCACCGGAGATCTGATGCGGGTGCAGCTTCGCGATGCCCGCCGGGTCGGGCAGACCCACCTCGGTGAGGAGTTCGAGGGCCCGCCGCTTGGCGGCGCGACGCGTTCCGCGCTCGTGGGTGCGCACGACAGCCGAGAGCTGCGCGCCAATGGTGAACGACGGGTCGAGGGCGACCATCGGCTCCTGGGAGATCATCGCGATCTCATTGCCACGCAGCGTGCGGAAGCCGCGCTCATCGAGTCCGACGAGTTCGCGGCCGCGGAACCGGATCGACCCGCCGAGGATGCGCCCCGAGGGCGGCAGCAGGCCGAGCAGCGCGAGTGCCGTCACGGTCTTGCCGCTGCCGGACTCTCCGACGAGCCCGACGATCTCGCTCGCGGCGATGTCGAACGATGCGCGCTCGACGACGGTCACCCATTCGCCGTCGATGCGGAATCCGATCGTGAGCTCGCGCACCTGGAGCATCATCTCGTCATCGCGGTCCGAGGCATCGGCCGTCGCGACGGCCGGCTCCGCGCGCCGCGGGACCCGCTCGCCCCCCGCGCTGCGGCGCTCCGCGTCGACGTCGCGAAGCGCGTCGCCGAGCAGTCCGAGCGCGAGGGCGGTGAGTCCGACGGCCGCGCCGGACGGGACGAGCAGCCACGGGTGGCGCTGCAGGAGTGTCGTCGCCTCGGCGACCATCCCGCCCCACGTCGGCGCCGGGGGCGGCGGTCCGAAACCGAGGAAGGCGAGGCCCGTCTGGACCCCGAGCGCGATCGCCGCGAAGAGCGCCGCCTGCACGATGATGACGCCGACGGTGCGCGGCAGCACATGGCGCCAGAGGATCTGGCTGGTCGAGAGCCCCATGATGCGCGCCGCGTCGACATACAGCTCCTCACGCACGATGAGGACGGAGGCCCGCACGATCCTGGCAAGGTTGGCTGCCCCGAGGATCCCGAACACGATCATGCCGGCCGCGAGGCTGCTGCCGAAGACGGCGAGCGCGGCGAGCGTCACGATGAGCGTCGGGACGGCGAGGACGACGTCGATGGCCCGGGTGATGACCCGGTCGGTCATCCCGCCGATGTACCCCGCGATGATGCCGACGGGCACGCCGATGAGGAGCCAGACGAGGAGCGCCTGCAGCACCCCGATGAGCGTGTCGCCGGCGCCATACAGGAGCCGACTCAGCACGTCCTGGCCGAGCGCGTCGGTGCCGAGCCAGTGCGCCGCCGAGGGCCCCTGCAGCGTGCTGCGAAGGTCCGGCTTCGTCGGCGACGCGGGCGCGACGAGCGGCGCGAGTGCCGCGAGGGCGATGACGACGATGAGGTAGACGGCGGCGACGATGCCGAGCGGCTTGCGCAGCAGCCCGCGGACGAGTCGCATCGGGCCGAGCATGCGCGTCGGGCGCAGCGGCCGGCGGGCGATCGTGCGAGTCTCCGGGCCGGTCACGCGAGCCTCACTTTCGGGTTGAGGATGCTGTAGACGATGTCGACGATGAGGTTGACGAGGATGACGATGAGCGTGAAGTACAGCCCGAGGCCGAGCAGGAGCGGCAAGTCCTTCTTGAGGGTCGCCGACACCGCGACGAAGCCGAGGCCGGGTAGGACGAATACGTTCTCCACGAATACGGACCCGGTGAGCGACGCGATGGCGCCAAGGCCGATCATGGTGACGGTCGGGATCGAGGCGTTGCGCAGCACGTGCTTGAACAGGATCCGGTGTGGCGCGATCCCGCTGGCTCGAAGCACCCGGACGTAATCCTTCTGCATGACGTCGAGAACGGAGTCGCGCATCTGCTTTGCGACGACCGTGACGCCGACGAGGCTGAGGGCGATCACCGGCAGCACGAGCCCGAGGAGCCACAGTCCAGGAGATCGCTCGAATGCGGTGTAGCCGGTCGCGGGAAAGATCGGGACCGCGACGGCGAGCGTCGCGACCAGGATGACCGCGATCCAGAAGCTCGGCAGCGCGATGCCGAGGAGCGAGACCGCGTCGAGTGCCCGCCCGACCCAGCCGCCGCGCAGCGCGCTCACCATGCCGAGGCTCATCCCGACGATCGTGATGACGATCGTCGACAGCAGGATGAGCGAGAGCGTCACCGGGAGACGCTCGTTGAGGATCGAGGTGACGGGCTGGCCGCTGTAGATCGACTGGCCGAGGTCGAGCTGGACCGCGCGGATGACCCAGTCCACGTACTGGACGAGCAGCGGCTTGTCGAGCCCCATCTGCTCCCGCAACTGCTCGACAGCGGCAGGAGTGGCCGCCTCGCCGAGGATGATGCGCGCGGGGTCGCCGGGGATGAGCGCCGTGAACAGGAACATCGTCGCGGTGACGACGAACAGCAGCGGAAGCGCCGTGATCAGGCGACGGGCGATAAGGCTCAGCATTCGATTCCTTGGGATGAACTCCTGGTGACGGTGGGGCGGGCCGCATGGGCCCGCCCCACCGCGTGAGGTCGGGTCGCCTCAGCTCACCTGGAAATCTTCCAGGAGTACTCCGGCGCCGGACCGATCGGCACTGGGTTCGGGTTGCCCGACGACACCGACACGTTCTCGAGGGTGTCAACGGCGTAGAACAGACGCTGGTCGCTGTACACGGGGATCACCCATGCGAGTTCGTTCCACCGCTCATTGAGCGCTCGGTGCACCGCAGGCGCATCCGCTTCGTTCGACACGAGCGTCTTCGCGTACAGCTCGTCGATCTCCGCGTCCTTGACCTGCCACGGGTTGAGGTTCGGGCGCGAGGCCAGCGTCTGCGACGACTGCCCGACGTGCCGGGCCCCCTGGATCGGCAGGAGCATCGCCTCGAACTCCTTCGCCTCGCTGCGCTCGAGGAGTCGCGGCAGGCCGTTCGCCTCGACGTCGAGCTCGACGGTGATGCCGACCTCGGCGAGGCTCGCCGCCATCGCCTGGGCGATGATGCTCTGCGGGTCCATCGCCGTCGTCGTCGCGAGCCGGATGGTGAGGCCATCCGCGTACCCGGCGTCGGCGAGCAACTGCTTCGCGGCGTCGACGTTGTAGTCCTCGCCGAGGCCCGGGACGTAGCCGACCGCGCCCTCGTGGACGATCTGGCCGTTGACCTCGCCGAACTCGCCGACGACCGCGTCGGCGATCGTCTGCCGGTCGAGCCCGAGCTGGATCGCCTCACGCACGCGCACGTCGCCGAGCGCGGGGTTGAGCTCGCCGTTGCGGTCGAGGATCTGAATCGCCCAGATGTAGTACGGGGCGCCGAGCACCGCGAGTCCGGCGCTGCGGGCGGCATCCGTCGTGAGGACGCTGCCCGTGGAGAAGTCGACCTGCCCGGTGGAGATCGCGGCGACCACGGCGTTCGGGTCGGTGATCACCTGGACCGAGACACGGTCGAACATCTGCGCGTCGGGGTTCCAGTATGTCTCGTTGCGGTCGTAGACGTAGTTCGCATCCACGACGGACTCGTCCGCGTTGTACACGTACTGCCCCGTGCCGTCCGACGACGTCAGCAGCGACTCGGGGTCGGCGAGCCCGTCAGGCCCGATGATGGAGCCGAGCTGGAAGTACTGCGTCAGCGTCCAGGGCGCGTCAGGGAACGGCGTCCCGTAGTGGATGCGCAGGGTGGTCGCGTCGACGACCTCGATCTCGTCGATCGGGCCGACCTGTCGGACCATCTGGCCACCGGCACCGAGGAAGTAGTCCATCGACGCCTTCGCGGCCGTGGCATCCAGCTCGCCGCCGCCGTGGAAGCTGACGCCCTCGCGGAGCTTGAGCTCGAGCACGGTGTTGTCGTCGCTCACGAACTCCCACGACTCGGCGAGGTCGGGCACGAGCTTGCCCTCGGCGTCCAGGTAGATGAGCGGGTCGTAGGTGAGGTTCGTGTAGACGGTGCTGCCACCCGATGCGGCGAGCGCCGGGTTGAGACTAATGGGCGACCCGGTGAACTGGATCCGGAGTTCGCCGCCGGTTTCCGGGGCAGCGCTCGTGGTCGGCGCGGGCTGTTCAGCAGCCGGCGAGCAGCCGCTGAGTGCGAGTCCCACGCCGAGGCCGGCGGCCGCGAGGACGCCGACGAGCCTTGGGGTTCGTTGCTTGGCCATGGTTGTGCTCCTTTGCACGGAGTTGACGTTGGTTGGTGACGTGGTGTTCTGGTGCATCGTCAATTGGCAGCGATCAGGCGGTGCACCTCCTCGAGCGGGGCGTTCAGCATTCGGGGCTCGAGATCGAAGCACATCGTGGGGCGACGCTCGGCGTCGTACGCATCCCAGGTCGGCAGCGCGGACGTCTGCGGGCTGCCGGTGCGGACGAATGCGACCCAGGCGTCCGCCATGAGGTCGGCCATGCGCTGCGCGTCGGCGTCATCGCCGACGAGCGCGCGGGCCCGGTCGACGTTGTCGAGCGCGAGCGGCAGGTCGAGGCAGTGCGGTGTGCGCAGCAGTCCGTCGGCGACCGGGGTCTCCCATTGCAGCTGATACGCGTACACCGGGGCGGGCTGTCGGGACTTGCGGGCCGCGAGCTGTGTCGTCCGATAGCCGATCTCGATGCCGCTGAGCTGGGAGAGCAGATGGCCGGGCGCGTAGTGCGGGAATTCGGCACGCAGGAGCTCGAGGATCTCCGGACCGCGGCCGTCGTACATGCCCGCGGCGCCGGCGACGAGCTGCGCTTCGTCGAGGTGCACGAACTCCGGGTCGGTCGTGGCGAGCATCCAGGTCCACTCGTCTTTCACCCAGCCGGTCAGCAGCGGGATCTCGGCCGCCGTGGGCGCCGCCTCGGGTTCGAACGGATGGGCCGGCAGGATCGTCCCGTCGACGCGCGTGCGAAGCCGCGCCGCGAGATCGGCACCCATCTGGAGGATGGTGCGGAATCGGGGGTTCCTCGGACCGCTCGCCGCCACTGCGGCCGACCGCGCGGCGACGTGCAGCGCCTCGGCGGGGAGCCCGGCGAGCCGGGCGGCATCGAGGCGATCCCCGCCCGCGACCCGGGCGAGGACATCCGCGGTGAAGTCGACGATCGGCTCCTCAGCCATCGCGGTGAGCCCGGGCCCGGACATGACGATGGCACGGTGGAAGAGCCCCTTGGCGGACGGCATGCCCATGAGGTGGCTCACCTTGCCGCCGCCGCCGGACTGTCCCCCGATCGTGATCTGCTCGGGGTCGCCGCCGAACACGGCGATGTTGTCCCGCACCCACTCGAGCGCGAGCACGATGTCGCGGATGCCGGGGTTCGCCTCGCCGTCGTAGCCGGCCACCACCTCGTCCACCGCGAGGAAGCCGAAGAGGTGCAGGCGGTGATTGAGCGTCACGACGACGACATCGCCGCGACGGCTGAACCGCGCGCCGTCGATGATGGGGTCGGCGCCGGAACCGGTCGCGAAGCCGCCGCCGTGCAACCACACGAGCACGGGGCGCCGAGCGTCGTCGGCGCCGGGGGTCCAGACGTTGAGGTGCAGGCAGTCCTCGCTCTGGATCTTGCGATAGCTGCCGGTGGGCGCGGTGCTGCGTAGCGCGAACCCGAGCGCGCTCACGGGGGCGTCGCCGCTCACGTCCTGGACGGCGGGCGCGCCGAATCCGGTCGCGTCCTGCACGCCGTCGCGCGGGGCCGCCGTGACGGGGGCGCGGAATCGCCGATCGCCGGTCGGCGCCTCCCCGTAGCGGATGCCGAGGTAGCGGGCGATGCCGTCGATCTCGAGGCCCTGCACGGCGCCCGACGTCGTCGGCACGGCGGGCGCGATCGCACAAGACTCGCCCGCGGGACCGAGGAAGCGCACGCTCACGGCCGCGCTCCGCCGTCCACGTGTGGGGCGGTCGGATGCGAGTACGGATGGGACATGTCGAGGTCGGGCGAGCCGAGCGAGCGAATGCGGTCGTGGAGGCCGTCGAACGCCTCGAGGACGCGATCCTCGAGCGCATAGTCGAAGGGATCCTTCAGCTGCGCTTCGACGGACTCGCCGCGCCCCGCGGGATCGGCGGCATACCACCGCGCCGTGCGCTGCAGGCCGACCGCGGTGGGCACGAGTCCGCTGACGCGGCGCTCGAGCTCGCTCGTGTCGAGGATGTGGTGCCCCGCGGTGAGCGGGAAACGCGCATACGGCCAGGCGAGCTCCGCGAGCTCCATGGGCAGCGAGACGATCTCGACCTCGGCGTCGAGCGCCTCGGCGATGAGTCGGACCCATTTCCTGGAGGTGATCGGGTCCGGATCGGCGCAGTTGAGGACCGCGCCGGCGAAGTCGTCGCCGCGCTCGCAGGCGGCGAGGACGATCCGCGCCGCGTTCTCGTTGTAGAGCACGCTGCTCGTGAGGAATCCCCCCTCGGGGAGGATGATGCGACGACGCCCCTCGAGGATGCGCCGGACGATGCTCCACTCGGCGGCGCCGAGCTGGCCGGGTCCGTAGACCCGGGGATAGCGCAGCAGTGTCGCGAGGAAGTCGCCGCGCTGGTGGCGAGTGCGGATGTCGGTATCGGTCTCGACGACGCGACGGCCCATCCCGCCGACGGGCTCGAGCGGCATGCGCTCACCGACGGGAGCGGCCTCGTCGAGGTACGTCACGGACCAGTCGCGGGCGACCCCGGTCTCGGAGGATGGCCGGACGGTCGCCGCGGGATCGATCCACCCGGGGTAGAACATCCCGCCGAGCGCGATGAGCCGCTCGGTGCGGCCGGCGAGCACCTCGGCGACGAGCCGAAGTCGGCCGTACTGGGCGATCGCGATGTCGAACTCGCGCCCGCCGAGTGCCGTCTCGAGCGGTTCGAGGAAGTGCGGGTCCGCGACGATGCGCTCGACGTCACCGGCGAACGTGGCCGGACGGCGTCCAGTGTTGAGCACCGTGACCTCTGCACCGCGGTCGAGCAGCCCGTCGACGACGAGCGGCCCGGTGGGACCGGTGCCCCCAATGAGGAGCACCCGCTTGCCTCTCAGCGTGCCGCTCATCGGACGGCCTCCGACGGCGCACGCCCGAGCCATTCGTCGACGATCGCCTCGCGGTCGGCGTCAACGGGACGTCCCGCGTGCCGATGCGCCGCATTCGCGCGCTCGAATCGGCCGAAGACGTTCGGCAGCTTGATCGAGCCGAGCTCCTCGTCGGGGATCTCCGTGAACGTGCCACGATCCCGGAAGTGCGGGTCGGCGAGTATGTCCGCCATCGAGTACACGGGACCGATGGCGGCCCCGGTGGACTCGAGCGCGGCGACGGCCTCCTCCCTCGTGCGCGTCGCCGCCCAGTCGGCGAGGATCCGGTCGATCTCCTCGACGTGCTCAATGCGTGCCGCATTCGTCGCGAATCTCGGGTCGTCGTTCAAGTCCGCCCGGCCGATCGCCTCGAAGACGCTCGCCGCCGTGCGCGGCGTCGCCCCCGACAGCGCGATCCACCCGCCATCGCGGCAGCGATAGGCGCCGCGCGGTGCGGCGAACTCGAGGCGGTTGCCGACCCGGACCGGGTCGCGGCCGGTGAACTGGTAGTCGATGAACTGTGGACTCATCATGTTGAGCAGCGGCTCGAGGAGGCTGACGTCGACGACGTCACCCTCCCCCGTCGCGCGCGCGCGGAGAACCGCCGAGAGGGTGCAGACCGCCGCGGCGAGCGCCGCCGTCGTATCGGCGAGCGCGACCGGCGGGAGGGTCGGCGGGCCGTCCGGCCAGCCGTTGAGGTTGACGAAGCCGACCATCGACTCGGCGACCGTCCCGAAGCCGCTGCGGTCGCGGTACGGCCCGGACTGGCCGAAGCCGCTGATGCGGGTGATGACGAGCCGCGGGTTGAGCGCGAGCAGGCGCGCCGGCGCGAGGTCGTGGCGCTCGAGCACGCCCGGCCGGAAGTTCTCAATGACGACGTCCGCCTCGGCGATGAGGGCCTCGAGCACCTCCCGGTCGGCATCGTCCCCGAAGTCGAGCGCGATCGTGCGCTTGTTGCGGCCGATGTATTTCCAGATGAGGCTGACGTCCTCGACGAACCTGCCGGTCTTTCGGGCGGGGTCGCCGCCAGGGCGCTCGACCTTGACGACGTCGGCCCCCAGGTCACCGAAGTAGGCGCCGACGAGCGGGCCCGCGATGAGCACGCCGAGGTCGAGCACCTTGATCCCGCTAAGCGGGCCGTGGCTCGTCACCGCTTAAGCTCCTCGAACGGCAGGTTCGCGGGGAGCGTCCCGATGGGCAGCTGCTTCGCGCCGCTGATGAATCGCATCTTGCGCGCGGCGAACTTCCAGCGGCCGTCGTCAAGGCGGAAGAGCACGTGCTCGTTCGCGAAGCCGAGGAACTCGGTCGACTTCGCGCCGATGCCGCGGCCGCCTGGCATCCGGACGAGGTCGTACAGCGCGATGTGGAACGAGCCCTGCACCGTGTCCGGCGCGACGACTTGGAGCCGGACGTTCGAGGGGACGTGGAAGACCTCGCGGCCCTCGTACGAGAACCGCACCTTGTTGAGCCGCGCCTCCATCTCGGCGTAGTCGAGCGGCTCGGGACGGGAGATGTCGTACATCTGGTGATCCGCCGTGTGCAGCGCCATGGCGGCCGCGACGTCACCCGCGTCGATGCGGTCGCAGAAGTCGATGATGAGCGACTCGCAGGCGCGGATCGCGATGAGCTCCTCGACCGTGTCGGGGACGCCGGCGCGCCACTCCTCCGGAAGCGTGAACGACATGAGCACTCCTTCGTGTTAAGTAATAACTTACTTAATCACGAACGAGGGCGCAAGCGGCGCCGCGGATCCCGCGCCGACGTCGTCGACGGGCCATGCGACGCGACGTCAGTGCGCCTGCGACGGGCGGAAGAGTCCCGGCCCGATGTGCCGGAGTGCCTCGCGGTACTGCGCGACGAACTCGGGCGTCCACGGGTGCATGCCGGTCGCGAACTGCACCGTCGGGGGGAAGGCGACCGCGCCGAGGGTCAGGCTCACCATCGCGACGTAGAGCATGCGCAGATCGATGTCCGGGTCGATGAGCCCTTGGCGCTGGTATGAGTCGAGCACCTGGAGCCGATGGCTGGCTGTCGCGCTGCGCCCGACGGGATCCGCGAGGCTGAGGTCGGAATGCTCAGCGAACGCCTCGAGCGCCTCCCACTCGAGAAGTCGCACGAGCCGGCGGTCCGTCGTGTATGCCGTGAAGAATGTAAGCAGAAACTCCTCGGGCGTCGGCGGCGGCTCCTGGCCGGCGGCGAGCGCGGCGATCCGGCTGCGCCGCCGGAAGACCTCGTCGGTCACTGCATGGAACAGCCCCTGCTTGCTCCCGAAGTAGTGGTAGATCATGCGGATGTTGACGCCGGCGTTCTTGGCGATGTCGTTGACGCGCGCGCCTGCGACACCCTTCTCGGCGAACTCGTCGAGCGCGACGTCGAGGATGCGATCCCGCGTCCCCCGTGTCTCCGGCGGCGCCGCCACGTCGTCCAATCCGTCGCCTCTCTCGTGGCGGTGCATCGATCCGCTCCGCATGCCCTCCGCGTCAGTGTACTGGCGGGCGCGGGCCGCGACTCAGACGGGCAGTCCGAGCACGAAGAGCTTCGTCGCCGTCGTCGCGACGAGCGTCGCGCGCGCGCCGCGCCCGAGCCGGAACGCGGTCCACTGCCCGTACGTCGAGCGCTCACCGCCGGGTCCGGTCACCTCGCCCTCGCCGGCCTCGACGAAGTAGATCGTCGTGTCGCGGTCGTCGGCGACGATCTCATACGTCGCCCCCGCGCCGACCTGGTCGAAGCCGATGCGCAGGTCGCGCTCGGTCACGCGCATGAGCTGCTGGTGCGAGACGCCAGGCTGCGCGGCGTCGTCGAGGTAGGCGAAGTTCGCGGGGTCGACGATGACCGGAGTCGGGAATCGCGGCTCCGAGTAGCGCACCGGCTGACCCGTCGCGTGCTCCCAGACCGCCTCGAACCCGTCCCGCGCGTCCGCTTCCGTGCCGCCGGGCGGGATGTAGTGCCCGCGCTCGAAGCGGCCGATGCTCGCGAGCTCCTTGCCGATCGCTCGAGTGTCCTGCGGACTCAGGTACGGCGCTCGGCTGCCGCCCTCGCACTGGAGGAAGACGTGCGTGTTCGGCCCCTGCGACTGCTGCTCGTAGTACGAGCCCTCGCTGAAGTAGCCAACCTGGCCCTCCTCCTGCACCTGCTCGCCGAAGCCGAAGCCGCCGTCGAGCATGTAGCGGACCTGGTCAAAATTGTGGCGATGCCGCGGCGTCGAGTACTCGCCGATCCGCGTGAGCGTGAACCAGAAGTTGCCGGCGCCCCCGCCATTGGTGAAGAGCGTCTTGAACTCGACGCCGCCATCGCGGTGGGCGGCGGCGCCCTCCCACTCGAGCTCCGCGGCGTGGACGATGTCGAAGGCGGGTGCGGCCACTGGCGTTGTGCTCCTTTGCGGTCCGGCGCCGTCGAAGCGCCGCATGAAGTAAGTAGATACTTACGGTAGCACCGAGCTGTCGCCCGTGCAATAGCGGCCGCGGTGATCCGAACTCAGGTCTCGGGGTCCGCACCTCGGGCAGGTGCGGACATGCCGCCCCGGCGTCCTGAGTTGCGACGACTGAGGCCGGCCCCCGCGTGGGGAGCCGGCCTCGATCGGTTGCAAGTGACTACAGGGCGTCGCCGAGCTTGAAGCCCTCCTTCTCGTCACCCTTGCGGGTGTAGGAGAAGCCGTCGGCGCCGATCGTGACGGCCATCTCGCTCGGGTCCTCGCGGCTGATGACCTCCTGCGGGTTCCCGTCGAGGTCGAGGACGAGCGAGGCCTCCGTGTACCAGGACGGGACGACGGGGTTGCCCCAGAAGTCGCGGCGCTGGTTGTCGTGCACGTCCCACACGACCTCCGGGTTGTCCGGGTCGCCGGTGTAGTAGTCCTGCGTGTAGATCTCGACGCGGTGGCCGTCGGGGTCGATGAGGTAGAGGTAGAACGCGTTCGAGACGCCGTGGCGGCCGGGGCCGCGCTCGATCTTGTCCGAGATGCGCAGCGCGCCGAGCTTGTCGCAGATGGCGAGAATGTTGTGCTTCTCGTGGGTGGAGAACGCGATGTGGTGCATCCGCGGCCCGTTGCCACCGGTCATCGCCGTGTCGTGCACGGTCGACTTGCGGCGCATCCACGAGGCGTACACGACGCCCGCCTCGTCCTTGATGGACTCGGTGACGCGGAAGCCGAGCGACTCCTGGAAGGCGGTCGCGGTCGGCACGTCCGGGGTGACCTGGTTGAAGTGGTCGAGGCGCACGAGCGCGCCGGGGCCGTACAGGTCGTAGCGCCATGCGAGCCGCTCGACGTGCTCGACCTCGTGGAAGTACTCGACGGGGAAGCCGAGCGGGTCCACGACGCGCACCGAGTCGCCGATGCCCTTCGTGAAGCCGTTCTTGTTGCGACGGACCTCGCAGCCGAGCTCCTCGTAGAAGGCGACGGCTTTGTCGAGATCCTCAGGGGTACGCACCCGGTAGCTGAACGCGGCGACCGCAGCGACCGGCCCCTGACGGAGCACGACGTTGTGGTGGATGAACTCCTCGAACGTGCGCAGGTAGATCTCGGTGTCCGACTCCTCGGTGACGACGAGGCCCAGGACGTCGACGTAGAACTCCCGGGACTTCTTGAGATCGGTGACGACGATCTCCATGTAGGCGCAGCGGAGGATGTCCGGCGCCGGCGCGGTGGGGACGGGGATGGCCATGTGGTTCAGTTCTCTTTCTTGAAGGACGTCGCCGCCTCCGGACCGCGACCGAATCGCGGGGAGTGCGTGTCGTTGAGGGTGATGTGGACTGCCTGCTGGGTGGTGTAGAAGTCGATCGAGCGGTAGCCGCCCTCCCGACCGAGTCCCGAGGCCTTCACACCGCCGAACGGGGTGCGGAGGTCGCGGATGTTGTTCGAGTTGAGCCAGACCATGCCCGACTCGATCCCGCTCGCGAAGTTGTGTGCGCGGCGGAGGTCCGAGGTGTACACGTAGGCGGCGAGGCCGTACTTCGTGTCGTTCGCCAGCTCGAGGGCCTCCTCGTCGCTGTCGAACGGGGTGATCGCGACGACCGGGCCGAAGATCTCCTCCTGGAAGATCCGGGCGTCCGGCTTGACGTCGGCGAAGACGGTCGGGGCGACCCAGTTGCCCTCGGGGTACGCCTCGGGACGTCCGCCGCCGGCGAGCAGCCGGCCCTCAGACTTGCCGATCTCGACGTAGGACATGACCTTCTCGAAGTGGGTCGGGTGCACGAGCGCACCGACCTCGGTCTTCGGGTCGTGCGGGTCGCCGACGACGATGTTCTTCGTCCGTTCGGCAAACGCGGCGATGAACTCCTCGTAGATGGAGCGCTCGACGAGCACGCGGCTGCCCGCGGTGCAGCGCTCGCCGTTCAGGCTGAAGACGCCGAAGATCGTCGCGTCGAGCGCGGAGTCGAGGTCGGCGTCCGCGAAGACGACCGCCGGGGACTTGCCACCGAGCTCGAGCGACAGGCCCTTGAGCAGCGGCGCCGCATTCGTCGACAGCGTCGCACCGGTCGAGCTGTCACCCGTGAAGGAGATGAGCGGCACGTCGGGGTGCGTGACGAGCGCGTCCCCGGCGGTGCCGCCAGAGCCGAGCAGCAGGTTGAAGACGCCGGTCGGGACGCCCGCCTCCTCGAAGATCTCGGGCCACAGCGCCGCCGACAGCGGCGTGTAGCTCGCGGGCTTCAGCACGACCGTGTTGCCGGTCGCGAGCGCCGGGGCGAGCTTCCACGATTCCTGCATGAATGGGACGTTCCACGGGGTGATGAGCCCCGCGACGCCGATCGGCTTGCGGTTGACGTAGTTGATCTGACGACCCGGCACCTTGAAGGCGTTGTCGTGCTGCGCGACGATGAGGTCGGCAAAGAAGCGGAAGTTCTCCGCGGCGCGCTGCGCCTGCCCCTTCGCCTGCGTGATCGGCAGGCCCGAGTCCCAGGTCTCCCACTCGGCGAGCTGGTCATCGCGCGACTCGATGATGTCGGCGATCTTGTGCAGGACGCGGGAGCGCACGCGGGGCAGCATGCGCGACCAGGTGCCGGCCTCGAAGGCCTGCTTCGCCGCGGCGACGGCGCGGTCGGCGTCGGCGCGGCCACCGGCAGCGGCCTGCAGGTAGACCTCGTTCGTGGTCGGGTTGATGACGTCGAAGGTCGAGCCGTCGAGGGCGTCGACCCACTCGCCGCCGATGTAGAGGCGGATCCGGTCTGGGAGGCCGGGGGGAGGCGTGGCTGCCATTTGGGGTTCCTTCGTCTCGATTCGTGGGGGTCAGTGGTCACTCCGCCGCGATGGCGGCGAGGTCGTGGTGCTGGTGTGCGGCGCGGTAGTCCTGCAGCGCGCACATGGTCGAGTCGCGGTGATCGCGCACCGCCTGCTCGATCTCGGCGTGCGGCGCACCCGCAGCGATGAGGTCGACGATCCGGGCATGCTCGTCGACCGAATGCGGGGCGCGCTCCGGCACGAAGGAGAACATGCTGTCGCGCAGACTCGCGAGCCGAGCCCAGCTGCGCCGCACCATGTCGAGCAACTGCTCGTTCGGGCAAGCGTCATAGAGCGTCCGGTGGAACTCCATGTTGAGCGCCGAGAAGGAGATCGGGTCGAAGAAGTCATGAATGCTGCGGCGCAGTTGGTCGTTGACCGCACGAGCGCGCTCGATCGACGCCGGTGTCAGGTGTGGCGCGCTCAGGGCGATCGCCGCGGACTCGACGACGGTGAGCGCGTCGTACACCGCCATGTACTCCTCGGCGTTGATCATGGCGACCTGGGCGCCGATGTTGCGCTCGAAGGTGACGAGCCCCTCCGCTTCGAGGAGGCGGATCGCCTCGCGCACCGGGACGACGCTCATGTCGAGCTCGGCCGCAAGCGGGGCGAGCACGAGCCGGTGGCCCGGCGCGTAGCGGCCGTCCTCGATGCGCGCGGCGATGTGCCGGTACGCCCGGGTGAGCTTCGACTCGGTCATGGTGTGCCGGTCCCGGTCTCCGCGCGATAGCGCGCGAGGTTCTCCGCCGACGGCGGGAACAGCCCGTCGACCGGCTCGCCGGCCGCGATGCGGTCGAAGACCCAGGAGTCCTGCGCCTCCTGCTCCGCCGCCTCCGCGACGACTTCCGCGACGAGCGCGGGCGGGATGACGATGACGCCGTCGTCGTCACCGACGATGACGTCGCCGGGCTGGACGGCCGCACCGCCGCAGGCGATCGTGACGTCGACCTCCCACGGCACGTGCCGGCGGCCGAGGACCGAGGGGTGCGCACCCTGGCTGAAGACCGGAATGCCGATCTCCTGGACCGCCGTCCAGTCACGGACGCCACCGTCGGTGACGATGCCCGCCGCGCCGCGGACCTTCGCGCGCATGGCGAGGATGTCGCCGACGGTGCCGGTCTCCGGGATGCCACGCGCCTCGACGACGAGCACCTCGCCCGCCTCGACGCCGTCGAAGGCGCGCTTCTGCGCGTTGAAGCCCGGGGCGTGCGCCTTGAACAGGTCAGGGCGGAACGGGATGAGCCTGAGGGTCCGCGCCTGGCCGACGATCCGCTGACCCGGCTGATTCGTCATGGCACCGTCGATGAAGGTCTCGATGTAGCCGCGTTTGCGCAGCGACTGCGAGAGGGTCGCGACCGGCGTGGCCTCGAGGAGGGTACGGAGCTCGGGGGTGAGGACGAATGCCTCGGTCGACTGATCGGCGTCGCGCTCGCTCCGGGCACGGTCGCCCGCCGCGGCGGCCGGCTGGGCCGGGGCACGTTCCCCGGACGCACGCTCCGGCAGCACCGCGATGATGTCGGCCTGGATGAGGGCCCCCTCGTCGAGGTCGGCCTTGATGATCTGCCGCGCGGGACGGGACTCGGCGTCGGGGAACATCGCCTCCCATTCGCGGTTGATCGCGTCACGGTCGCGGTAGCGCTCGACCCAGAGGTGCACCTTGAGGATGTCGGCGGGGGTGCCGCCGGCGCTCGCCATGAGCTCGGCGATGCGCTCGAAGACGATGCGGGCCTGCTCCTCGAGGCTGTCGGGGAAGGTCCGCGTGGTGAGGTCGCGCCCCGTGAGGACGCCCGAGTGCAGGTGCTGGCCGATGCGGCTCGCGACGGGGACCGGGTTGACGTGCGAGAAGCCCTCCGTGTTCACCGAACGTCGCGTGTTCGGATCCTGGTGCTGCGTGCTCGACATCGTCGTTGACCTCCCAAAGAACGGATGTCTGAAATCATATATGATTTCTCGACCATCCCATTCATCGGGAAAGCACTAGTAGCTCGCGCGCGGCGAACCTCCCGCGGGGCGATCCCCGATGAACCGGTCGGCAAGCGCCTCCGACCCACGCGCCAGTAGCGCGACATCCGCGCCGACGAAGACGAGATCAGCACCGCCATCGAGGTACCGCTGGGCCGTCGCGGGCGCAAAGGCGTTGACCGCGACGGGCTTGCCGACCGAGCGAGCCGCGGCGATCGCGAGCTCCACGGCGGCGACGACATCGGGGTGCTCCTGCTGGCCGAGCAGCCCCATCGAGGCCGCGAGGTCCGAGGGGCCGACAAAGATCGCGTCGACACCGTCGACGGCAAGGATCGCGTCGACATTCGAGACCGCGGCGGCCGTCTCGATCTGCACGACGAGCGAAATCGTCTCGGCGGCAAGATCGAGGTAGCCCTCGACTCGGTTCCACCGCGCGGCACGGGCCAGCGCGCTGCCGACGCCGCGGATCCCGCGCGGCGGGTAGTGCGCGGCCCGGACGATCGTCTCTGCCTGCGCCGCGGTGTCGACCATCGGCACGAGCAGGTTCTGCACGCCGAGGTCGAGGTACTGCTTGATGAGCCAGGGCTCCCCGACCGGGACGCGCACGAGCGGGATCGCGGGGGTGCCGGCGATGACCTGGAGCTGCGTCTGAATGCTCGACAGCGAGTTCGCGGAGTGCTCCCCGTCGACGAGGATGACGTCGAGCCCGCTCCCGGCCATGATCTCGGCCGCGACGGGCGACCCGGAGACGACCCAGCCGCCGATGAGCGGACGGGGCGAGGCCTCGACCCGGTCGACGAGGGTCGGCGGCAGGCTCAGACGAATCGGCACGTCACCGCTCCGAGCGGGCCGTAGTCCGCGTGGACGACGTCGCCGCGCTCCACCCACATCGGCCGGGTGAAGGAGCCCGCGAGGATGAGCTCATCGGCCTCGAGCGTCGTCCCATGCTGGCCGAGCTTGTCGGCGAGCCACGCGACCCCCATCGCGGGGTGACCGAGCACGGCGGCGGCCACCCCGGATTCCTCGATCGTCTCATTGCGGTACAGCACGGCGCTCACCCAGCGCAGGTCCACCTCGTCGACCTTGACCGGGCGGCCCCCCGTGACGACCGCGCCGAGCGCCGCATTGTCGGAGATGGTGTCGACGATCGTGCGGCCCTGCATCTCGATGTGCGAGTTGAGGACCTCGAGCGCGGGGACGACGTAGCGGGTCGCGTCGAGCACGTCGTAGAGCGTCGCGGTCGGCTCGAGTCGCTTGCCGAGGATGAAGGCGAGCTCGACCTCGATCCGCACGTTGGAGAAGGCCGCGTGCTCGAGGACGACGCCGGTGTCGAAGAGCTGGTCGTCGAAGATGACGCCGTAGTCGGGCTCGCTGATCCCGGTCGCGGCCTGCATGACCTTGCTCGTCAGTCCGATCTTGTGCCCGACGACCCGGCGCCCCGACTCGACGCGGCGGCGCGCCCACTCCGCCTGCACCGCGTAGGAGTCCTCGACGACCATGTGCGGGTAGCGCGCGGTCAGCAGCGGGATGAGCTCACGCGAGGAATGCGCGGCAAAGAGCTCGTCGGCGATCGCGGCGATCTGATCCTGAGAGAGCATGCGCCGATCGTATACGATCCGCCGGACCGCGTCAGGCGGGGGATTCGATGGCAGCACGAATGCGCTCAGCCGCGGTCGTCAAGCGCGCGGCGATCTCCGGGATGGTCAGCTCGGCGCTCACGTAGACCACCGCGACCGTCATGGGCGCGTGGCGGTGGACCGCCAGCGGCACCGCAACGGCGCGGAGCCCCGGATTCACCTCGTCCCGGCTGCTCGCGAAGCCCTCCCGCAGCACGCCCGCCATGACCTCGACGTCGGTCGCGGCGGGCCACTCGGACTCCGGCAGCTGGGCAGCGACGGCGCGACCAGGGCCGCCGATCCCGAGCGGGTGGCGGGTGCCGGGATGCTCGGCGACGGTCACGCGGGTGCGGCTCGGCTCGACACTGACGAGGGTGACGACTTCGCCGCGGTCGAGGATGCCGATGAAGCAGGTCGCACCGAGGTCCTCCGCGGCGGCGCGCAGCTCGCCGAGCGCGGCCGACTGCACGTCGTGCTCGACCCTCGAGGCGAGCGCGGCGAGGCGCAGCCCCAGTCGCACGCGGCCACCCTCGTCCCGCGTGACGAGACCGTGCTCTTCGAGCGTGCGCAGCAGCCGGTACACGATCGAGCGGTGGAGGCCAAGAGCGCTCACGAGCTCCGGGATCGTCGCGCCGCCCCCGCGGTCGGCAAGGACCTCGAGCACCCGGATCCCGCGCGACAGGGTCTGCGCGATGCCCTTGGCCGCCGCGCCCTCGTTACTTGTCACCCTCGACTCCGCCCGCTAGAGTTCCATTAGTAGCACACTGTGTCCGATTATCGCACAATCATGCGAGACCAGTGCCGCACCCCGCGGGGCGCGATCGACGAGGAGAGCCCGATGCAGTTCCACCACGACGGTTACCAGTCGACCGAGCCGCGCGTGCGCCCCGCCGAGGGGTACGGGATCGACCGCGCGAGCGAGCTCCCCGACGAGATGGACCTCCTCATCGTCGGCACCGGCCCGGCGGGCATGCTGCTCGCCGCGCAGATGTCGAGGTTCCCGACCGTGCACACGCGCATCATCGAGCAGCGCGGCGGCCGGCTCGAGGTCGGGCAGGCCGACGGTGTCCAGGCCCGCACGGTCGAGACCTTCCAGGCCTTCGGCTTCCGCGAGCGCATCCAGGCCGAGGCCTACCGGATCACCGAGACGGCCTTCTGGAAACCGGACCCGGCGGACCCCAGCCGAATCGTCCGGGTCGCGCGGACACCGGACGACCCAGCCGAGATCAGCGAATTCTGGCACCTCGTCGTCAATCAGGCCCGCGTCCTCGACTACTTCGCCGATGCCGCGCTCGAGGCGCCCGGGCGCATCGTCCCCGACTACGGGATCGAGTACCTCGGCTGCGAGATCGACCGCGGCGCCGAGTACCCGGTCCGCGCGCGACTGCGCGCCACGACCGGACCGCGGGCGGGTCAGGAGCGCGTCGTCCGCACGAAGTACCTCGTCGGGGCCGATGGCGCCCGCTCGAGCGTGCGGGCCTCGATCGGCCGCCGACTCGCCGGCGACACCCAGTACCACGCCTGGGGCGTCATGGACGTCGTGGCGAACACCGACTTCCCCGACATCCGCACAAAGACCTTCATCCAGGCCTCCGGCGGCGGCACGATCATCGTCATTCCCCGGGAGGGCCAGTTCCTCTTCCGGCTCTACGTCGACCTCGGCGCGGTGCCGGCCGACGACGGCGGGGCGATCCGGGCGACCACCTTCGAGCAGGTCCTCACCCAGGCGAACCGCATCCTCCGCCCCTACACCCTTGACGTGCGCTCCGTCGCCTGGTTCAGCGTCTACGAGGTTGCCCACCGGCTCGCCGACGCCTTCGACGACGTCCCCGTCGAGCTCGCCGGGCAGCACACCCCACGCGCCTTCATCATGGGCGACGCCTGCCACACCCACTCGGCCAAAGCCGGTCAGGGCATGAATGTGTCGATGCAGGACGGCTACAACCTCGGTTGGAAACTCGGGCACGTCCTCAGCGGCATCGCCCCCGAGTCGCTGCTGTCGACCTACTCGCTTGAGCGGCAGGTCACGGCGAAGGCGCTGATCGACTACGACCAGGAGTGGTCGGCGATGGCCGCGAAGCCGATCGAGGAGTACGAGAACCCGAACGAGCTCGAGCAGTACTACCGCCGCACCGCGGAGTTCACCGCCGGGTTCTCCACGCACTACGCGCCCTCGCTCGTCACGGCGGGCGGCGAGCACCAGGGACTCGCCACCGGCTTCCCCATCGGCCGGCGCTTCAAGTCCGCCGAGGTCGTGCGCCGCGCGGACGGGAATCCGCTCCACCTCGGCCACCTCCACGAGGCCGACGGCCGCTGGCGCGTCTACGTCTTCGCCGACCGCGCGGCACCGGCACGTGCGGGCACGCCGGTTGCCGCGCTGTCCGACTGGCTGCTGACCGACCCCGACTCTCCCGTGGTGCGCTCGCAGCGGCCCGGCGCTGACCTCGACGCAGTCATCGACGTCAAGGTGATCTATCAGCAGGACTCCCGCGAGGTCGAGGTGCTCGACGCCCCCGCCGTGTTCCTCCCCGAGCGCGGCCCGCACCGGCTGACGGACCTGCACAAGGTGTTCTGCGCGGCGCTCGGCACCGACAACGACGCCGAGGTGGGTGCCGACATCTTCGAGGTCCGCGGGATCAGCCGAGACGGGGCCATTGTCGTCGTCCGGCCCGACCAGTACGTCGCGGCGGTCCTACCGCTGACCGCGACGGGGGAGCTCGCCGCATTCTTCCGCCCGCTCCTCATCGACTGAGCCCACGTCCAGGCCCACCGCCCGGTATCGTCGTGTGAGTGAGTGAGTTCCCCGCGGCCCCGGTCCTCTACGAACTGCCGAAGGAGGTCCAGGACGCCACCGTCCTCCAGGAGTTCATCGACTGGGTCGAGGAGCACCGGGGGCTCAGGCTCAACGGCTACCAGGAGCTCTACGAGTGGTCGGTCACCGAGATCGAGGACTTCTGGGAGTCCGTCTGGCAGTTCTACGACGTGCACTCGACCGAGCCGTACACGGCCGTGCTCGAGCGGGAGCAGATGCCGGGGGCCATCTGGTTCCCCGGTGCGCGCATCAACTACGCGGAGCACGTGCTGCGCGGCGATGGCGCTCGCAGCGCATTCGTCGCGTACTCGCAGACCCGCCCGAAGCAGGAGTGGTCGGTCGACGAGCTCCGCGCGGAGGTCGGGCGGCTGCGCACCGGGCTCATCGCGGCCGGGGTCGGCAAGGGCGACCGGGTCGCCGCCTACCTGCCGAACATCCCCGAGACGATTGCCGCCGAACTCGCCGTCGTCAGCCTCGGCGCCATCTGGGCGACCTGCGCGCCCGAGTTCGGCACCGCGAGCGCGATCGACCGACTCAGCATCATCGAGCCGAAAGTGCTCTTCGTCGTCGGCGGCTACCGCTACGGTCGCAAGGAGATCGACCGTCGCAGTGAGGTCGCGGACATCGCCGCGGCCATTCCGAGCCTGGAGCACCTCGTCGAGGTCGCCTACCCCGAGCACGTCATCGAGGGCGCGACGCGCTACGAGGACTTCGGTCGCGGCGGCGCTGGCGACCTCGCTTACGAGCACGTGCCCTTCGAGCACCCGCTCTTCGTCATCTTCACCTCCGGGACGACCGGCAAGCCGAAGGCGATCACCCACAGCCACGGCGGGATCCTGCTCGAGCACCTGAAGAACCATGGGCTGAGCTGGAGCCTGCGCGAGGGCGACCGGCTCATGTGGTACTCGACGACGGCCTGGATGGTGTGGAATACGCTGCCCTCGAACCTGCTTGTCGGCGCCTCCGTCGTCCTCTACGACGGTGACCCGACCTTCCCGGACACGCGCGAGCTGTGGCGCGTCGCCGAGGAGACGAATCCGGACGTGCTCGGCATGAGTCCCGCCTACATCCGCGCGAGCCGCGCCGATGGGGTCGACCCGAAGACGGAGTTCACCTTCCCCCGCCTCAAGCAGATCTGCGCGGTCGGCAGCCCCATCCCCCAGGACGGCTACCGCTGGGTGTACGAGCAGTTCGGCGACCGCGTGCTGCTCAACGTCGGCTCCGGCGGCACGGACGTGTGCGGCGGCATCGTGCAGGGTGCGCCGCTGCTGCCCGTGTACGACGGCGAGATCTCCGGGTCAGCGCTCGGCGTCGACACGGCCGCGTTCGACGAGAACGGCCAACCCGTGCTCGACACACCGGGCGAGCTCGTCATCCGGCGCCCCATGCCCTCGATGCCGGTCGGCTTCTGGGGTGACGAGGACGGCTCGCGCCTCCACGAGGCGTATTTCGACACCTACCCGGGCATCTGGCGGCACGGCGACTGGGCGGTCTTCCACGCCAACGGCGCCTGCCAGATCACCGGTCGCTCCGACGCGACCCTCAACCGCGGCGGCGTCCGGCTCGGCACCGCCGAGTTCTACCAGGTGCTCGACGCGATGCCGCAGATCGTCGACTCGCTCGTCGTCTTCCTCGAGGGCAGCGGCGAGACGGCCGAAACTGGCGAGCTCTTCCTCTTCGTGCAGCTCGCCGACGGCGTCGAGGCCTCGGACGAGCTGAGCGCGATGATCGCGCGGACGCTGCGCACCGAGCTGTCGCCACGGCACGTCCCTGACGCGCTCCACGCCGTGCCGGTCATCCCGGTCAACCGCACCGGCAAGAAGCTCGAGGTCCCCGTCAAGCGTCTGCTGCAGGGCCGCGCCCTCGCCGAGGTGGCCCAGGCCGGCGCGCTCGCCGACCCGCACGCGCTCGACTGGTTCGCGGAGTTCGCCGCCTCCCGTGCCTGACATGCAGAAGGCCGGGACCCTTTCGGGCCCCGGCCTTCCGGGTGAGCCTAGCTTCAGCTGTTGAAGCGCTCGATGCAGGTGGTCACCGGGTCGACGGACAGCGCCGGGTCGGTGTAGACACCCTCGTACTTCTTGATGAGCTCGTGGTAGTCGTTCAGGACGCCCTCGGCGTTCTGGAGACCAGCCGCGGTGACGTTCTTCACCCAGAGCTCGTCGTTGGTGTAGTTCTGGCCGTCAACGGTCGCGCCAAGGGCCTTGAACTCGGCAACCTCAGCGTCGCCCCAGGCGAGCATCGTCTGGACGTTCGGAGTGGCGAGCACCAGGTCGCACTCCTCGGTGGTGCCGATGAACTCGACGCCCTGGTTGTTGGTGTAGCCGTTCTGCCAGACGTCGATCGCGGCACCCGAGTTCAGCTCCTCAGCGACCTCGTCGAGGATCGCCTTGATGTCGTCCGGGAACGCGTCGTAGTAGTCCTTCGCCCAGTACATCGCGAACTCGGAGTAGACGCCCATGCCCGGGTCGACCCAGTACTTGAGCACCTCGCCGAGCTTCCAGGCGACGACGAAGTCGAGCGCACCGGCGGCAGCGCCGACGAGACCGGTCGAGAAGGAGTTGTACGCCTCGTCCGCGGTGACCTGCGTCGGGACGACGCCAGCGGCGGACAGGTTCGGCGCCGCGATGGTGCCGGCCGTGCGCATGGTCAGACCGTTGAGGTCGGCCACCGAGTGGAGCTCGGTGTTCGAGCCGAGGAGGATACGACCGACCGACCAGGTCGAGACGTGCTTCAGGTTCTTCTGGTCGAGGAACGCCTGCACGTCCGCGTTGGTCTCGGAGAGCTCGGCGAGCGCCGCGGTGATCGCCGCGGAGTTGTTCGTGCCGAAGGTGATCTCCGGGAGCGACTGCGGGGCGAAGATCGTCGGCTGGTAGTTCGGCACCTGGACGATCAGCTGCGCGCTGCCGTCCTCGATGCAGGCGTACTGGTCGGACTGCGCGCACAGCTCGTTGTTCGTGGTGCGGTGGAACTTGATCGCGCCGTTGGTGCGGGCCTCGACCTCATCCATGTACCACTCCTGCATCGGGCGCATGACGGACTTGTCCGCCGCGACCGAGGTGATGGTGACATTCCAGGTGCCCGGCGCGTGCTCTGCGGAGCTGTCCCCGGACTCGGTGGGTGCCGGCGCGGGTGCCGGCGAGCTGCAGCCGGCGAGCACGGCGACCGCCGTGGCCGCCGCCGCGACGCCGGTCAGCAGCCGACGCTTGGTGACGTGAGAAAACATCCTCGTTGTTCTCCTTAGAACGAATGATGTGGTTGGGACGATGGACCAGGGTGTTGGCCCGATTGGTGCGTGCCCCGTGCGGGGCGGTTCCCCGGTCTCATGTTACGAGGCCGGTGGAGTCAGGGCGTCGGGAAACATCGCGGAATGCACCGCATCCGACACAAGCGACGGCAGCCAGAGGCTCAGCTCGGGCCACAGGTAGAGGATGACCAGGACGATCATGTCGACGACGATGAACGGCATGATCCCGAGGAACACCGTGCCACTGCGCACTCGCGCGACACCGGCGGCGACGAAGGAGTTGATCCCGACGGGCGGCATGACCATACCGACCTCCATCAGCTTGATGATGAGGATGCCGATCCAGACGCTCGTCAGCAGTTCGGCACCCGCCGTCGTCGGCGCATTCGGGAAGAACTCCGTTGCGAGCCCCATCGCAATGGGGTGGATGATCGGCACGCTGATGAGCAGCAGGGACATCTCCTCAAGGAACATCCCGAGCGGGATGAGGCAGATGAGGAGGAAGGCCAGCAGCACGTGCGGCTCGAGGCCCCAGGTCGTCACGGTGTCCCGGATGCCCTGCGTCACACCGGCGTGGACGAAGAACTTCGAGAAGATGACGGAGCCGAAGATGATGAAGAACACCATCGAGGTCGTCGCCGCCGTGTCGAGCAGCGAGTCCCGCACCTGGAGGAACAGCCCCTTCGGTCCGAGCTTGCGGCGCTCGACGAAGAGGATGATGACCGCGGCCACGGCGCCGAACGCCGCCGACTCGGTCGGGGTGAACAGGCCCGAGAAGATACCGCCGATGATGACGGCCGCGATGATGACCACGTAGAGGAGGCCGTGCCACGGGAGGTTCCGCCAGCTCCGGGTCTTCGCTGCGAGTCCGATGCTCGTGGTGAGCGTGCCAGTGTCGGTGACGCGGGTGTCGCCACCCATGTCCTTGCGCGCCTTCGCCCGCACGTCCTCCTGCACCGACTCCATGGCCGCGACGAAGGCGAGGTCCTCAGGGCTCTTCAGCTTGTCGAAGCCGATGCGCCGTGCGCCGAGCGTCATGATGTAGATGATGTAGCCGAGGAACGAGATCGCGACGGGGATGAGTCCCGCGACGAGCATCGGTGCGACCGAGGTGTTCGTGATCACCGCGTAGATGATGATGAACGTCCCGGGCGGGATGAGCACGCCGACGGTGCCGGCGACGGCGATCATCCCGGTCGCAAGCCCTGCCGGATAGCCGTGGCGGCGCATCTCGGGCACCGCGAGCTTCGACATCGTCGCGACCTTGGCGATCGAGGAGCCTGACACGGCGGAGAAGCCGGCCGCCGCGATGACGGCGGCGACGCCGAGACCACCTGGGAGGCGGCGGGTGAAGAAGGCCGCGATCTCGAGCGCGTACTCCGCGATCCTCGCGCGCACGGCGAAGAGGCCGACGAGGAGGAACATCGGGATGATCGTCAGCGTGAAGCTGTACGCGTTCTGGAAGGTCTCGTTGACCATCACCGAGACCGCGACGGTCGGCGACTTGACGAGCAGGATGCCGATCGCACCCGTGATGCCGAGGGCAAAGCCAATCGGCACACGAATCGCCAACAGCAGGAACATCAGGGCGATGGTGATCCACACCACGGTGCCGGTGTCGATCATCGCTGCTCCTCGCCATTCTGCTGCTCAGCTGCGTCCACGGGGGAAGACTCCCCCGCCTCCGCCAAGCTCGCCATCTGCAGGCCCTCGCCCACGCTGTCCAGATCCTCCACACCGAGCTCCTTGCTGACGAGCTCCTCGAACTCCATGACGTCGTCGTACGGGCGGCGGCGCATGATCGAGCGCACCAGGTTGATGAGCACGACGAGGATGAAGGGGATCATCGAGATCGCGAACGCCCAGCGCCACGGCCACATCGGCGCCATGCCGACACCGTCGATGGTCATCTCGGGCACCGGCCAGGTCCGGCTGATCGCGCGGTCGAAGGACGCCCAGAGCAGCCAGAGGATGTACACGCTCGCGAGCGACCAGATGACGAGGTCAAGCGAACGGTTGACCTTCTCGCTTAGGCGCTCCGTGACGACCTGGACCGAGACCTGCTCACCCCGGACCGTCGTCCACGCCATACCGGCGAAGGTCGCGAGGACGAGCAACCCACTCACGATGTTCGTCACGTCGAACGGCGCACCGGCCCAGCGGGCGACGACGCTCCAGACGAACGCCACGACGATGGCGAGCGTCGCGCCGGTGGCGACCATCGCCGCCACCGCGGCAATCCAGATCACCACATTCTCGATTACTGGGATCGGGTCATCCCGAAGCCCTGGTGCACTCATCTTTGAGCCCTTCTGGCTGCTACTGACAGAAAAACCAACACGGGATACCTTGTCAGGTCCCCCCGGGGAGTCAAACTCGGATTCTCCGTGCTTACCCGCATGAGCCTAACCCCTCATCATCAGATCCCCTGATCATTTGGTTTCGTTGCAGCGCTCGCTGCACCGACGCCTCCAATCGTTGCGCGAATCCACCGGTTCGCGTGCGCATCCACCGCATTCGTTGCACAAATGAAAGGTGCGGACGCGGCTGCCGCGTCGGTCAATTCGCCCCGACCAGCCAGTCGACCGCGGCCTGTTTGAAGCCACGAGCGGAGATCGCACTCGTGTGCGAGCGGGCCTTGAGCGGGACGAACTCGGCGCCGATTTCGGCCGCGAGCGCCTCGGCGCCCGCAGCGATCTGGTCACGCTCGCCGACGACGATGCACGTCGGCGCCGCGGGCACCGGGCCCGCACCGGCAGCCGGCAGCTCGGTATCTTTGATGCCCTCGACCACGTCGACGAGTCGATTCAGGTCCGCTCCCGGCACGAGGGCGGACATTCGCATGAGCGCGCTCGTCAGCCCGTGCTGGATCTCCGTCCCCTCCGCGATGAATGCGCGGGCCGCCGCGACATCGAAGCCCACCATCGGCGACTCGAGGGAGAAGCCCCCGAGCACGAGCCGGTCGATGCGCTCCGGGTGGGCGAGGGCGAGCTCCCAGCCGAGTCGGGCCCCAAACGAGTAGCCGAGGTAGCCCACCCGCTCCAGCCCGAGCGCGTCGAGGACAGCGACGAGGTCAGCGAGGAACACCTCGGGCCGGTAGTGCTCGGACCCGACCGGCCGCCCGCTCTCCCCGTGCCCGCGCAGGTCGACGAGGATCGCCCGGATCCCCGCCTCCGTCAGCGGGTCCGCCCAGCCCGCGTCGAGCCAGTTCGCGGCCCGGTTCGACCCGAATCCGTGCACGACAAGGACCGGTCGGCCGTCCGCGGGTCCGATCTCCTGCCAGGAGATGGTCGTGCCGGCCGACTCGACGCTCGGCATCAGTCGTCGTCCGGCAGGCTCAGCTTGACCCGCTTGACCGGGCTCGCCTCGTGCGTCGGCACCGTGCCGACGATGCCGGCGGTCTCGTCCGCGACCTCGAAGGTGATGAGCGGGTCGCCGACGAGGACGGTATCGCCCTCCTCGCCGCCGAGCTTCGCGACGACACCCGCCTGCGGCGAGGGCAGCTCGACCGCGGACTTCGTCGTCTCGACCTCGACGAGGACGTCATTGCGCTCGACACGGTCGCCGACCTTGACGTGCCATTCGAGGATGATCGCGTCCTCGAGGCCTTCGCCGAGGTCGGGCAGGGGGAATGTGATCTCAGCCACGTCGGTACTCCAGCACTTTCTGCACCCCGAGGAGGATGCGGTGGACACTTGGGATCTGCTCGTCTTCGAGCGGCCCCGATGGGGTGGGCACGTCGTAGCCGGTCACGCGCTCGACCGGTGCCCGGAGCGTGTCGAAGCAGTGCTCCGTGATCCGGGCCGACACCTCGGCGCCGAGGCCCGCAGTCCGTGCCGCCTCGTGGACGACGACGGCACGGCGGGTGCGACCCACCGATTCGACGATCGTCTGGGTGTCGATCGGCGACAGCCAGCGCAGGTCGACCACCTCGATCTCGACGCCGTCCTCGGCGGCCGCCTCGGCCGCCTGCACGGCGCGTCCGAGCATGGCGCCCCAGCTGATGATCGTGAGGTGCTTGCCCGGGCGGACGATCTTGGCGCCGCTCGTGCCGCCAGAGTTCGCGACGTCGACCTCGGACTTCTGCCAGTACCGCGACTTCGGCTCCATGAAGATGACCGGGTCGGGGTCCTGGATCGCGGCGCGCAGCAGGTGGTACGCGTCGTGCGCATTCGACGGGCTGACGACCTTGAGTCCGGCGACGTGCGCCCAGAACGTCTCAGTGCTCTCGCCGTGGAGCTCGGGAGCGCGGATGCCGCCGTAACTCGGCACGCGCAGCGTGATCGGCATCGTCATGCGTCCGCGACTGCGATAGCGGTAGCGAGCGACCTGCGACACGATCTGATCGAATGCGGGGTATGAGAAGCCGTCGAACTGCACCTCCGGCACCGGCTTGAACCCGGCGATCGCCAGACCGACGGCGGTGCCGAGGATGCCGGCCTCCGCGAGCGGGGTGTCAAAGACCCGCTCCTTGCCGAAGCGCGCCTGCAGCCCGTCGGTGACGCGGAAGACGCCGCCCAGGGTGCCGACATCCTCACCGAAGATGAGGACGCGGGGGTCGGCGGCGAGTTCGTCCGCGAGGGCGCGGTTGAGCGCCTGCTGCACCGAGAGCAGTTCGATGCTCGTCTCGGCGGTGCTCGGCTGGATCACCTGGGTGTCGGTCATGCCTGCGCTCCTTCCGACCACGCGGCCCGCTGCTCGACGAGGTCACTCGTCAACTCGGCGTACACATTCTCAAAAATTTCACTGCCGTCGCGCGGCGGGAGGTTGATGAGGTGTGTGCGGATGTCCTCGAGCCAGGGCACGATCTCCGCGTCGACCTCGGCGAGGAATGCCTCGTCGATGACGCCGCGCTCCAGCGCGCTCGAGCGGTACCGCGTGATGGGGTCCTCCCCGCCATCGCGCCGCTCCTCCTCGAGGGTGCGGTAGCGGCCGGGGTCATCCGAGGTGGCGTGCGGGCCACGCCGGTAGGTCTTCGCCTCGATGAGCGTCGGTCCCTCACCGCGCCGGGCGCGGGCCATCGCGTCAAGCCCGGCCTGCCGGACCGCGAGCACGTCGTTGCCGTCGACCTCGACCCCCGGGAAACCGTAGCCAGCAGCGCGCGCGGCAATCGAGCCACCGGCGACCTGCTCCGACAGCGGGACGGAGATCGCCCACTGGTTGTTCGTGACAAAGAACACGACGGGGAGATTCCACACCCCGGCGAAGTTCATCGCCTCGTGGGTGTCGCCCTGGCTCGAGCCGCCGTCGCCGACGAAGGCGACCGCGACGCCGTCGAGCCCGTCGAGCTTCTGCCCGAGCGCCCAGCCGACCGCGTGCGGGCTGTTCGAGCCGACGACCGACTGGATCGGCGTGAAGCGGTGGCGCATCGGGTCGTGCGAGCCGCCGTTCCAGTTGCCGTTGTGGTTGCCGAGGTAGCCGAGCATGTCGACGTCGAGGGCGAGCGCGACGCCCATCTCCCGGTACATCGGGAAGGCGAAGTCGCGGGTCTGGTCGATCGCGGCGGCCATGCCGACCTGTGCGGCCTCTTGGCCGAGCGACGGCGGGAAGGCGGGGATGATGCCTTGTCGCTGCCAGCGGACAAGCTCGATGTCGAGGGCTCGGGCCTTCGCCATCTTGCGGTAGAGGTCCCGCTCTTGGTCGCGGGTGGGCTCACTCACTCTTAGGTCACCTCATTTAGTGGACGATACGCGGGTGCTGAAACTTGCCGATATCTGTCTCACCGGAGGACCGGTCTCGTGCCCCTTTTTCGAGCACCGACGGCAGCGGCGCCGCCGCCTGACGTCAGAGAGTATAGCCCGCGGGGATCAGTCGACCGCGCCCGGCAGGTACCGGATGAGCGCGGCGGGGTGCTGGTCGAATTCGGTTGCCGCCGCCGCCGCGAACACCGAGCGCGCATAGGGCAAGAGACCCGACTCGAACCCGAGGCTCTCGAGGAGGCCCGCGATGTTGCGCTGCACCTCGACGAGCCCGCCGAGTGGCATCCCGCCGGCGTCGTAGTCGTGGGCGAGCGCCTTGGACAGTCCCTGACGGAGCGTGACGCTGTCCGCCGTGCCGCCGTACAGGATCTCCTGCGCCAGCGTGGGGTCAAGGCCGAGCCGCTCGATGAGCCAGGCCGTCTCCGCCGCCGAGACGAAGTTGATCGACACGTGGAAGTTGTTGATGAGCTTGAGCGCCAGGCCCCGCCCCGAGCCGCCGAGGTGGGCGACGCGGGCTGAGAAGGCAGCGGCGATCGGCTCCAGCAGCGCGAACCCGGCAGCGTCACCGCCGACCATGCACACCAGGGTGCCGACTTCGGCCCCCATCGGCCCACCGGATACCGGGGCGTCAAGGTAATAGGCACCGCGCTCGGCGAACGCCGCGGCGACGCGCTGCGCGATCGCGGGATCGTAGGTGCCGTGCTCGGCAACAAGCTGTCCGGGGCGGGCCTCGGCCAGCAGCTTGCCAAGGTAGACCTCCTCGACCGCGGGACCATCGGTGAGACAGCCGAGCACGACCTCCTGGGCGGTGATCTCCGACAGGTCCGCGGCGAGGATCGCACCGGCGTCGATGACCGGCTGCAACTTGGCGGGGGTGCGGCCCCACACCTTCACCTCGTGGCCAGCGAGCAGCAGGCGTCGCACCATGGGCGCCCCCATCGCACCGACCCCGATGAATCCGATCGCGGTCATGTCGAGACCTCCTTCTTATGCGCTCCTCAATCCGCGTCGCGGGGCAGGTACTTGGTGAGCGCGGACGGCCGACTGTCGTAGTCCTGCACCGACGCCTCCTTGAAGAGCTCCCGCGCGGTGGC
The DNA here is from genome assembly GCA_035556075.1 of Microbacteriaceae bacterium. Classification (GTDB taxonomy): domain Bacteria; phylum Actinomycetota; class Actinomycetes; order Actinomycetales; family Microbacteriaceae; genus 73-13. The sequence continues at coordinate 70,870 of DATMFQ010000030.1, forward strand.
GAAGATCTCGGAGTGGAAGCCGGCGCCGGCCAGCAGATCGGCGATGTTGCGCTGCACCTCGACGAGCCCGCCAATGATGAAGCCGTTCGCATCGCCGTACTCGTGCGCGAGCGCCTTCGGGAGCTCGGTGCGCAGGCACGCACTGTCAGCGAGGCCGCCGAAGAGGATCTCCATCGACTCCGCGGGGTCGAGGCCGAGCCGCTCGATGAGGATGGCGGTCTCCGCGGCGGTCGTCAGGTTGATCGACACGTGGAAGTTGTTGATGAGCTTGAGCATGAGTCCGCGCCCGCTCGCGCCGAGGTGGGCGAGCTTCTTGGTGTACGCGGCGGCGATCGGCCGCAGCACCTCGACACCGGCCGCATCCCCGCCGACGGCGCACACGAGCGTCCCGGCTTCCGCGCCGGGAGGACCCCCGGAGACCGGCGCATCGAGGTACCACGCACCCCGCTGCGCGAATGCGGCGGCCACCCGCTGCGCGACCTCGGGCGCATAGGTGCCGTGGTCGGCGAAGAGCTGCCCCGCGCGCGCCTCACCGAGCATCCGGCCGAGGTAGATCTCCTCGATCGCGGGGCCGTCGGTCAGGCAGCCGAGCACGACGTCCGCCTCCGCCGCGAGCGCCTCGGGCGAGTCGCCGAGCCGGGCGCCGGCCTCGAGGTAGGGCTCGAGCTTCGCCGGGGTGCGTCCCCAGATGACCACGTCGTGCCCGGCGCGCAGCAGGTTGCGGACCATGGGCCCGCCCATCGCCCCGAGTCCGGTGAATCCAATGGTCGTCATGCGGTGGCCTCCTTGGCGCGCAGCTCCTCGTCGACGAGGAAGTCGAAATCGCAGCCCTGGTCGGGTTGCAACGCGTGCTCCGCGTAGAGCAGCCCCCAGCCCCGGCGCGGGCGCTCGATGCCGACGATCGCGGGCTCGCGCTTGGCGAGCTCCTCAGGCGACACGAGCAGGTCGAGCCGACCCGCCTCGACGTCGAGCTCGATCTCGTCGCCGTCACGGACGTACGCGAGCGGCCCGCCCGCGGCCGCCTCTGGCGAGACATGGAGGACGACGCTGCCACTGGAGGTCCCGCTCATCCGGGCGTCCGTGACGCGGAGCATGTCGGTGACACCGGCTTTGAAGAGCTTCGCCGGGATCGGCACGTGGCCGACCTCGGGGATGCCGGGGCCGCCGGTGACGCCGACCCCGCGGAGGACGAGCACCGAGTGCTCATCGACCTCGAGGGCATCATCATCGATCTTCGACCACATGTCGGCGACGCCGTCGAAGACGACCGCCTTCCCACGGTGCTTGCGCATGCTCGAGGCGGCCCCCGCGATCTTCATGACCGCGCCATTCGGTGCGAGGCTGCCGCGGACGACCGCCATGCCGCCATCCGGCGTGAGCGGCTCGGCCGGGTCGGCGATGGGCCCCCCGATGACCCGGGCCGGGACGCCGTCGAAGACCTCACCCCAGGTGCGGCCGTCGACCGTCGGCACATCCTCATGGAGGAGGTGCCGGATCTGCGCGGCGACGGCAGGGATGCCGCCCACCTCATCGAGCTCGCTGAGCATCGCGCGGCCATTCGGCTTGACATCCGTGATGAATGGGGTGGTCTCGGACCACTCCCGCATCCGATCCCAGCCGATCCGGATCCCAGCGCGGCCGGCGATCGCCTCGAGATGGATGAGCGCATTCGTCGAGCCACCGAGGGCGCACACCATGCGCACCGCATTCTCGAGCGACTCGATCGTGATCCGCTCGCGCGGGACGACCCCACGGCTGACGACGTCGACCATGAGCCGCCCGCTCGCCTCGGCGATCTCCTGCCGCTCCGGCGCGACGGCGGAGGCGAGGCTCGAGCCGGGGAGCGCGAAGCCGAGCAGCTCGCCGATCGCCGCCATCGTCGTCGCGGTGCCCATGACGTTGCACGAGCCGGGGCCGCCGTGGATGACGCCCTCAAACGCCTCCCAGTCCTCGTCGCTGAGCTCACCGACGCGGCGCTGGTCGATGATCTCCCACTGCTCGTCGACGGTCGTGAGCTTGCCCTTCCAGCACGCGACGGGGCGCGGTCCGCCGGTCACGAGGATCGCGGGCGTGCCGGCGCTGATCGCACCCATGAGGACGGCGGGCACCGTCTTGTCGCAGGCGCCGAGCAGCACGACGCCGTCGATCGGCGAGGCGAGCACCATCTCCTCGACGTCCATCGACAGGAGATTGCGGAGATACATCGAGGACGGCCGGCTGAAGGGCTCGTTGATGGAGATCGTCGGGAACTCGAGCGCGAGCCCGCCGGCGGCCTCGACGCCCTTCTTCACGGAGGCGGCGAGGTCGCGGAAGCCGAAGTTGCACGGGTTGAGCTCGCTCCAGCTCGTCGCGATCCCGATGATGGGGCGGCGGCGCACCTGCTCTGCGCTGAACCCTTCAGCCCGCAGGAATGCGCGGTGCACCATCCCGTCCGCGCCGGGATCCCCGAAGATCCGTCCGTCCAGCCGATGAATGTGCTCCTGCGACATCGTCGTCCCCTCGCTTCGTGCGCTCAGAGCCTACCGATTCTCGACCACGAGTCTGGGATCCGCCGGCGGACGGCGGCGGCATCGATGTCGGCGATGGTGCGATTGCCGTTGAGCGCCATGACCCGGTCGATCTCGACTCGGAAATCCTCGATGAGACTGCGGACGCCCCGCTCCCCATCGGCCTGCAGGGCGTGCACCCACGCGCGTCCCACGAGGCACGCGTCGGCGCCGAGCGCGATGGCCTTCACGACGTCGGAACCCCGCCGGACGCCGCTGTCGAGCAGCACGGCGATCTCGTCCCCGACCTCGGCGACGATCTCGGGCAGCACCTCGATGCTCGCGGGGAGCGCGTCGAGCTGTCGCCCGCCGTGATTCGACACGACGATGCCGTCTGCGCCGTGCTCGACCGCCAAGCGCGCGTCCTCGGCGCACATGATGCCCTTGATGACGAGCGGACCGTCCCAGCGGGCACGCAGTAGGTCGATGTCCGCCCAGGTCTGCGCCGGGTTGAACATGTCGCCCATGACGGCGGCGAGGCTCGGATTGCGGCCGGGGAAGACCCGACTCCAGAACCCCTGTCGCCCGGCGAGCTCGACCGAAACCATGGGAGGACCGAAGAGGTACCCGAACAGCCACCGCGGGTGCCGGAGCGCGTCGAGGACCATCCCCGGCCTGACCCGGATCGGGATGGCGAGACGATTGCGCACATCGCGTTCGCGATTGCCGGCCGCGACGCCGTCGACCGTCACGACGAGGGTGCTGTAGCCGAGGCGCTTCGCCGTCTCGAGCTTTGCGAGCATCCGTGCGCGATCCTCATAGAGGTAGAGCTGGTACCACTGCGGGCGCGGCGCTGCGGCGGCGACCTCCTCGGCCGACGCGCTCGAGGTCCCAGCGAGCACCGACACGATGCCCGCATCCGCGGCGGCGCGCGCCGCGGCGACCTCGCCGGATCGATGGGACGCCCGGTTCATCCCGGTCGGCGCCAGGATGAGCGGCAGCGACAGCGCCTCGTCGAGCACGGTGGTCCGCAGGTCCCGGTCTCCGACGCCCGTGAGCACGCGACCCACGAACGCGATGTCGTCGAACGCGGCGCGATTTCGGCGCCGTGTCACTTCGTCTTCGGCGGCGCCGTCCACGAAGTCGAAGATCATGCGGGGGACGCGACGGCGAGCCGCTGCCCGCCACGTCTCCCAGCTGCGACGACGTGCGCCGCGACTCACGGATGCGTCCCAAGGGCGGCACGCGTCGCGTCGACTGACGATGTCGCGACCTGCGCGAGCGCGAGCGTGTCGACGAAGTGGAGGAAGACGCGGGCACCGCGGTCGTACCATCGACGCGCGTCCTCGATGCCGCCCCCGACCGCGACGGCGACCCCCTGGCGACGACCCGCCTCGAGGACGCGCAAGTACGCCTCCTCGAGCGGCGCCGGGTCGCCGCCGAGGCCCACACCGAGGTCGACGGCGAGGTCCGCGGGGCCGACCACGAGCGCGTCGACGCCGGGAACCGCCGCGATCGCATCCGCGGCGTCGACGCCGGAACCCGACTCGATCATGAGGATGACCGCGGTCTCGCGATTGGCGCGCCCGACGTAATGGATGATGTCGGTGCCGTGCCCACTGGCGCGGCCGTAGCCGACCCCGCGGGTGCCCTCCGGCGCGAACCGCGCGAAGGCGACGGCCCGCTCGGCCTCGGCGGCGGTGCGCACGTTCGGGACTTGAACGCCGTCCGCGCCCAGGTCGAGGACGGTCTTGATGAGGTGCTCCTCATTCGCGGCCACTCGGACGACCGCCTTGGCAGGGGTCGAGCGGACCGCGGCGATGCACTCGCGCAGCGACTGACTCGGGAAGAAGGCGTGCTCGGTGTCGATGACGATGTAGTCGACGCCGCTGCGCCCGAGGATCTCGGCGACCGCGGGGTCGGGGATGTTCATGAGCATCGTCGCGAGCGGCGAGCCCGAAGCGAGTAGGCCGCGCAGGCCCTGCAGATCTGGCATGGATGGTCCTCAGCGGTCGGTCCGCGGCGCCCGAGCGGAGGGCAGCCGGCGGAATTCGGTGTAGTGGCGCTCGACGGCGTCGATGACCCTGGCCGGGTCGCCGTCCTGGATCGCGTCGATGACGCCGCGATGCATATGCACGAAGTCGTCGCGGTGACGCGCTCGATCGTGCGCGGCGCCTCGGCGACGGAGGGAGTTGCCGACGAGATCGTCGACCGTCTCGGCGAAGAAGACGAGTCCGGGGTCCTCGGACGCGAGAATGAGCGCCCGATGGAACTCCCGATCCGCCCGGAACAGCACCTCGGGGTCCGTCGACGTCTCCATGACGCGAACGGCCTCCTCGATGTGCGCGAGCGGCACGGGGCGACGGTGCTGCGCCGCGAGGAGCGCCGCTTGCCGATCGAGCGCGATGCGCACGGACTCGAACATCTCCGGGTCGGCGAGCGGCGTTGCGCGCAGCCCGATCGAGAGCATCCGCACGAGATCGCTCGGCTCGATGTCTCGCGTGTACGTGCCGGCCGTTCCCCGCCGCTCGAGCAGCCCGAGGGATTCGAGCTGGCTGATCCGGTCCCGGAGCGTGACCCGAGAGATCCCCCAACTCGTCGCGAGCTCGCGCTCGGCGGGGAGCCGGGCCCCCGGGCCCAGCCGCTCGCGCAGCTCGTGCAGGCGCTCGGCGATCTCATCCATCATCGTCTCCCCCGTGGCGGCATCGATCGTCCCGACCTCGCTCAGCATGCCAGGCCCCTGAGCCTGCCCGTGATCGATGCGCGAGGTCGGGTCGTCGGGCGGGGGTCCGCGCCGAGCGCTCGCCCCCGCCCGCAAATCATCGACCGTTCAGGTAGAAGTCGGCCTTGTCCTCGGCGATGCCCGCCTTGACGAGCGCCTCTTTGACGAGTCCGCCGGCGTGCGCCTCCGCGATGAAAGCGTTCATCGCCTCCGTGAGCGCGTCATTGCCCTTCGTCGACGGCCAGACGTTCTCGAACAACTGCGTCGCCTCCGGGTACTCGGGGTCGTCCGCGACCTGCACGGTCGCGACCTCCGGGAACTGTCCGGAGAGGTAGACGCCGTGCAGCGACGGCATCGCCCCGGCATCGATCCGACCCGCCTGGATGTCCTGGAAGATGTTCACGTCGGTCTGGTACTCGACGACGTTGTCCGCACCGATGGCGTCCATCATGATCTGCGCGTACGACGAGCCGCTGATGACGCCGACCTTCTTGCCGACGAGGTCGCCGACCGTCTCGTAGCCGTCCTTCGAGCTGATGCCGAGCGTCTCGAACAGGACCCGGTCGGAGAGGTTGAAGACCTCGGCGCGCGCCGGGCTCCCGAGCACGAGCCCGCCGATCATGTCCGCGCGGCCTTCCTGCAGCTCCAGCGTCGCCGCGGGCGGCGTCACCGGGTTGAAGTCAGGGGTGAGGCAGTTCTCCTCCGCGAAGGCGACGTTGAGGTAGTAGTCGATCCCATCGTACGGTCCGTCTGGCGTTGCGGCCGAGAACTTCGGCGGCGTGTTCATCGCGGCGATGCTCAGCACGCCGTCGTTGATCGTCGTGAACTCATGGGCGGGAGTGCAGTCCGCGGCACCGGCGGTCGGCGCCGCTGGCTCGGCGGGAGTCCCGGCAGCGCAGCCGCTGAGAACGATCGCGCTGAGCGCGGCGGCGGCCACGAGCGCGAGGGGGCGGAGATTAGACATATGTGCTCCTTGATGGATATGGGGTGGGTGCGTGGTGGTCAGGTCGCTGCGCTCATGCCGCCGTCGCGGTCGCGGCCAGGTTCTTCGTGGCGGCGACCGGGCCGCGGCCCGCGATTCGCCTCGCGCGCCGGGCGGCGAGCGACTCCATGCCCGAGAGCGCGAGCGTGACCGCGAGGTAGAGGCCGGCCGCGACGAGCAGTTCCGGAATGAGCGTGAAGTTGAGCATCCCCTGTGAGAACGCGCTGCCGAGCAGCTCCTTCATGCCGATCGCGTACGCGAGCGCGCTGCCCTGGAACGAGATGATGACGATGCCGATGACCGGCGGCACGGCGATCGTGAGCACGTGGGGCAGCACGACCGTGCGGAGCCGCTGCCAACTCGTGAGGCCGAGCGCGTCCGCCGCCTCGAGCTGGCCTCGCGGAACGGACGCGATGGCGGTGCGGAAGATCTCTGACGAGTACGCGCCGGTCGTGAGACCGAATGCGATCACGACCGACGTGAACGCATCGAGCGGGTAGAACCCGGCGAGGCCGAAGTACACGAGGTACAGCGTGAGCAGCGCGGGGAAGCCGCGGAATATCTCGACGAGTCCGATGATCGGCCACGTGATCCAGCGGTTGCGCCGCTGCAGCGCCAATCCCGCGAGGAATCCGAGGGGGATGCCGGCCGCGACCGCGCCGGCTGTGAGCTGCAGGCTCACCCACAGGCCGGGGAGCAGGCCCATGACACGCTCGACGAGATCGACGATCCAGTCCATCAGCGCACCACCGCGATGACGGAGCGGGTCTCGATCCAGCGAGCGAGGAAGCCGAGCGGCACGGTGCAGGCGAGATAGATGACGCCTGCCGCGAGGAACGCCACAAGCGGGTTCGTGCCCGTCGATACCGCCTGGTAGGCGTAATAGAGCATTTCGGACACACCGATGATCGAGGCGAGCGCGGTGTTCTTGAGCAACGTGATCGAATACGCGGTGATCGTCGCGAGCATGATCGGGAAGGCCTGCGGCAGGATCACCCGGCCCATCGTGACGACGCCGCCGAGCCCGGTCGCCTTCGCGGCCTCCCATTGGCCGCGCGGCACCGAGTCGAGCCCCGCGCGGATCGCGTCGCCGACGTAGGCCGAGTTGACGACGCCGAGCGCGACCATGGCGGCGAGCGGGGGGAACGCCTGGAACGGCCCGAACTTCAGCCCGTAGAAGACGAGGATGATCCACACGATCGGTGGAATGCCGCGCGCGAGAGCAGCCCACGCGCCGCCGATGAGACGCGGCGCCCAGTGCTCGGCGCGACGCAGCGCAGACAGCGGGACCCCGAGGACGAGCGAGACGACGATCGCGCCGACCCAGATCAGCAGTGTCGTCCCAAGTCCGAGCAGAAGCCCATCCCAGAGCCCGGTCATCCGCCACCCCCGACCGCTCGCACGAACTGCTGCGTGCGCGCGTGTCGCGGGTTGCGCAGCACGTCCGTCGGCGTGCCCGATTCGACGACCTCGCCATCCGCGAGGAACAGCACGCGATCGGCTGCGAGCTCGGCGAACTGCAGTTCGTGCGTGACGACGACCATCGTCATTCCGCCGGCGGCGAGATCCTTCATGACCGCGAGGACCTCGTTGCGCATCTCCGGGTCGATGGCCGAGGTCGGCTCATCGAAGAGCATGACCCTCGGATCCAGGGCGAGCGCGCGAGCGATGGCGACCCGCTGCTGCTGACCTCCGGAGAGCTGGCTCGGGTGCTTGTGCGCGTGCTCGGCGAGGCCCACGCGCGTGAGGAGCGCGTTCGAGCGTTCGTCGGCTTCAGCCTTCGAGCGGCCGAGGACCTTGCGCTGCGCGAGCGAGACGTTCTCGAGTGCCGTGTGGGTGGTGAAGAGGTTGAACGATTGGAAGACCATGCCGACCTGGCGGCGGAGCCGCCGCGCGTCGCCCGCACGACCGCGCACCGTTGCGTCGAACACGCGCTGGCCGTCGAGGTCGATCGTGCCGTGCTCGGGACGCTCGAGCAGGTTGAGGCACCGGATGAAGGTGCTCTTGCCCGAACCGCTCGGTCCGATGATCGCGACGTGCTCGCCGCGCTCGAGATCGAGATCGATGCCGCGCAGGATCTCCCGATCGCCGAACCGCTTGCGGATCCCGCGTGCAGACAGCGCGAGCCCGGTCACGCCGCCGCCTCCGCCCGATCGGCGCGGACGGTGTGGACCATCTCGCCGATCCCGTCGATCGACATGCGGACGACGTCGCCGTCGCGGAGCCATCGCGGGGGGCTCGCCTCCCACCCGACCCCGGGGGGCGTCCCGGTGAGGATGACGTCGCCGGGGCTCAGCTCTACGTACCGGCTCAGCTCCGCAACGATCGCGTTCACCCCGTGCAGCATCGACCCGAGGGACCCGCGTTGACGCTCCTCGCCGTTGACGGACGTCGCGATGACCTGCTCGCCGATCGCCCCGAACTCGTCCGTCGTCACGATGCACGGCCCGATGGGCAGGAACGTCGCGAGGGACTTGCCCTTGAGTGTCTGCAGCCGGAATGCGGAGAGCGCCGCGGGGTCATCGAGGTGTCCGGGGAACATGAGTCCCGCAGCGGTGACATCATTCGCGATGGTGTATCCCGCGATGTGCCGCGTCGCGTCGGCCTCGCGGATGTGTCGGCCGCCCTCCCCGATGACGATGGCGAGCTCGACCTCGTAATCCACGGCGTCCGTCTCGCTCGGCAGCACGATTTCGTCGTTCGGACCGGTGAGCGCGGTCCCCGACTTGACGAACAGGACCGGGTCGACATCGGGGCGCGTGCCGTCCGCGCTCGGGTAGTTCTTCCCGACCGCGAGAATGTTCGCGCCGCGGGGGATCGGCGCACCGAGCCGCACCGTCGCGGGATCGATCGTCGCCGATGACGAGGCGACCGCGGCGCTGATCTCGTGGCCGATTCGATCCCAGAGCGCGAGGACAGCGCGCAGATCGTGCGCGAGCCCGTACCGGGCGAGAATCGGGCCGAGGGGGACGATCCCGCGGGACGTGAGGGCACCGGGCGCCTCGGCGTGCACCGAGCCGAATCTGATCAGCTTCATCGCTGTGTCCTTCGCTGAGGGTCGTGCGTCACGGAGCGACGCGGCGCGCAATATCGTGCGGCACGATCGCTGGTTAGTCAAATTTGGTCAGCGGTTAGTCCAAGCGGCGGTATCGCTCCCATCGTCGGAAGCGCGCGATCGTATACGATTTTCACCATGAGCCTCATCAGCGAATCCGACCTGCTCGCGCAGACCCCGGGCCAGCTCTTCATCGGCGGCGAGTGGGTCGACGGCGAGACCGGCGCGACGATCGCGGTCCATGATCCGTCGACGGGCGCGCTCATCAAGGAGATCGCCGATGCGACCCCCGCGGACGGCCAGCGCGCGCTCGACGCGGCGGTGGTCGCACAGGAGGCGTGGGCGGCGACCGCGCCGCGCGAGCGCGGGGAGATCCTGCGCCGCGCATTCGACCTCCTCATCGCGCGGCGCGACGAGTTCGCGCTCCGCATGACGCTCGAGATGGGCAAGCCGCTCGCGGAAGCGCGCGGCGAGGTGACGTACGCCGCCGAGTTCCTCCGGTGGTTTTCGGAGGAGGCCGTGCGCATTCATGGCCGCTACGGACTCAACCCCGAGGGCACCGGCCGCATCGTCACGACGCAGCGTCCCGTCGGACCCTGCTACTTCATCACCCCGTGGAACTTCCCGCTCGCGATGGCGACTCGCAAGATCGCGCCCGCGCTCGCGGCGGGCTGCACGACCGTGACGAAGCCGGCGACGCTCACACCGCTGACGACCCTCGCATTCGCCGCTCTCCTGGCCGAGGCGGGCGTGCCCGCCGGGGTTGTCAACGTCGTCACCTCGAGCTCCTCGTCGAAGCTGTCGGCGCCGATCCTGTCGGACCCGCGGCTGCGGAAGCTCTCCTTCACCGGCTCGACCGAGGTCGGCATCAAGCTCATGGAGCAGGCCGCGAAGGGTGTGCTCCGCGTGTCGATGGAGCTCGGTGGTAACGCGCCGTTCGTCGTCTTCGAGGACGCCGACCTCGACCAGGCGGTCGAGGGGGCGATGCTCGCGAAGTTCCGCAACATCGGCCAGGCGTGCACCGCGGCGAACCGCTTCATCGTGCACGAGTCGATCGCGGACGAATTCGCGGCCCGCGTCCGCGAGCGCGTCGAGGCGTTCACCGTCGGCCGTGGCACGGACGACGGCGTCACGATCGGCCCGCTCGTCGACGACGACCAGGTCCAGGCGACCGACGAGCTCGTTCAGGACGCGATTGCCAAGGGCGCGAGAGTGCTCGCCGGCGGCGCGCCGATCGACGGCGCCGGCTCCTTCTATGCGCCGACGCTCCTCACCGAGGTGAGCGCGGATGCCCGCCTGCTCCGCGAAGAGATCTTTGGCCCGGTGCTCGCCGTCACGACCTTCGCAACCGAAGACGAGGCCGTCGCGCTCGCCAACAGCACCGAGTACGGGCTCGTCGCCTACGTCTTCACGCGAGACCTCGCGCGCGGTCACCGCATGATCGACCGACTCGAGACCGGGATGATGGGACTCAACACGGGGCTCGTGTCGAACGCGGCCGCACCATTCGGTGGCGTGAAGATGTCAGGGCTCGGCCGGGAGGGCTCCTTCGAGGGGATCCACGAGTTCCTCGACACGAAGTACACCCTCATCCCCATCGCGTGAGCGCCGCCGACCTTCTCGACGAGGACCCGGTCGACGACACCGCGCACCTCGACGCGCTCGCCGAGCGGCTCGGCGTCGCCTCGCACCGTCGCCCGCGGCGGATCGCCCTCGAGACGAGCGACGGACAGCTCAGTGCGCTTGACTGGCTCGAGCCCGGCGAGACCCTGGAGTACCTCTTCGTCCACGGCGGCGGCCTCAACGCCCACGCCTGGGACTCCACCCTGCTACTGCTCGACCGCCCGGGGCGCGCGATCGATCTCCCCGGCCACGGCTGGTCGGCCTGGCGCGAGGACGGCGACTACCGGGCGACGACGATCGCACCGGCCGTCGCCGAAACGGCGCCAGCCTCGCGCCCCTTCGTCCTCGTCGGGCACTCGCTCGGCGGACTCACCTCGCTCATGGCGTTACGGCGGATCGAGCCGCGGCCCGCCGCATTCGTCATCGTCGACATCACCCCGATCACCATCTCCAGCGGTGGCAGGCCACCCCGCGGCGTCTACGAGCCGGACCTCTCTTTCGCCTCCCGCGAGGACGCGGTCGAATGGGCGGTGCAGCACGGCCTCGGCCGCAGCCGCGAGACGCTCGCGATCGGCATCCGATTCAACACCCGGATGCGGGCGGACGGCCGCGTCGTCTTCCGCCACCACCTCGCGCACCTGCCGCTCGCGCCCGAGCGCTTCGACCGCGACGAGGCGGAGTACTGGCCGGGCTTCGATCCCGACGTCCCGACGGTCCTCGTGCAGGCGAGCCGCGGCGTCGTGAGCGACGAGCAGGCCGCCGCGGTGCGCGAGCACGCACCGTGGGTGCAGGTGGTCCGTGTCGAGTCGGGGCACAACGTGCACAGCCAGGCGCCCGAGGCGCTCGTCGAGATCCTCCGGGGGCTCGCGGCTTGAGCCCGACTCAGCGCGAAGTAATCACCATCGGCACGCCCACGGCTTTGAGACCCTCGACGCCGAACTCAAGGCCGTAGCCCGAGCCCTTGATCCCCCCGAAGGGGACCATCGGGTGGATGCCGCCGTGCTTGTTGATCCACACCGTGCCGGCCTCGAGCTGCTCAGCCACGCGGCGATTCTCCTCCGCGTCATCGCCCCAGACGGAAGCACCGAGCGCCGCGTCGAGCCGGTTGGCCGAGGCGATCGCGTCCTCGAGCTTCGAGTACTTGATGATCGGCAGGGCGGGGCCGAACTGCTCCTCGTCGACGATCCGGTCGCCGTCCTCGGCGTCCGCGATGATCGTCGCTTGGAAGAAGTTCGGGCCGAGCTCGGGTGCCGGCTCGCCGCCGGTCACGATGCGGCGGCCGCGGGCCTTCGCGTCCTCAACGAGGTCCTGCACGATCTTGAACTGCATCGGGTTTTGGAGCGGGCCGAGCACGTTCGCCTCGTCGAGGCCGACGCCCATCGGCGCGTTCTTCGCGTACTCGGCGAGGTTCTGCACGACCTCCTCGTACTGGTCCTCGTGCACGTAGAGCCGCTTGAGCGCGGCGCAGGTCTGCCCCGTATTGATGAAGCCGCCCCAGAAGAGACCCTCCGTGTACTTCGAGGCATCCGTGCCCGGCAGCATGATGCCCGCGTCGTTGCCGCCGAGCTCGAGGGTGAGCCGCGCGAGGTTGTTGGCCGACGCCTCGATGATCGCGCGACCCGTCTTCGTCGAGCCGGTGAACATGATCTTGCCGAAGGCCTCGTGCGCCGCGAGCGCGGCGCCGACCTCCCGGCCGCCGGACACGACCTGCAGCACGCCCGCCGGGAGCACCTCGTTGAGGACCTCGATGAGCGTGAGCACCGACAGCGGCGTGTACTCGGACGGCTTGACGACGACGGCATTGCCCATCTTGAGCGCCGGGGCGATCTGCCAGATCGTGATCATCATCGGCCAGTTCCACGGGCCGACCGCACCGACGAGCCCGACCGGCTTGTAGATGAGCTCGGAGTAGTTCTCGGCGTCATCGATGAGGACCTTCGGCTCGATCTCAAGATCCGCATTCGTGTGCAGCCAACCCTGGACCCCGCCGACCTCGAGCCGTGCGCCCGGACCGCTCAGTGGCTTGCCCTGCTCACGCGAGACGATCGAGACGAGCTCCTCCTCGTACTCGGCGACCTTCGCGGCGGCGGCGTGGAGCATCGCCCCCCGCTCCGCCGACGTCAGCGCCGCCCACGCTGGCTGCGCGGCCTGGGCGATCTCGATCGCGCGCTCGAGGTCGGCGACCGTGTGCTCGGGCGCGTACCCGATGATCTCGCCGGTCGCGGCGTCCGGGATGGCCCGGCCGCCCTCGACGCTCACGCGGGCCAGCAGCGACTCAGTCATTGTTCTTCTCCCTTGATAGAACGAAAACCGTCAGCAGTATCCCGCATCCGGATGAATGCGCGCTGTCGCGCAGGTGGACGGCCAGACTCGCGCGGGACCCGCCTCCGCCATTCTCCCCCAGGCCGCCCGGCGGGCGGCTGGTCCCCCAGCGCAGTGAAGATGGCGCAGTGCGCACTGCCCCGGGCGCCGCGCGGGGGCCCGGGCCTATCGTCGCAGCCACCGCGGCCCACGCGGCACGCCACGAAGGAGGACGTATGACCGACATCGGCATCGTCGGCGCGGGAACCGCCGGCCTGCACCTCGGACTGCTGCTGCGGCAGCACGACATCCCGGTCACCATCTACACCGACCGCACCCCGGACGAGATCCGCGACGGGCGCATGATCAACTCGGTCGCCCACCACAATGTCACCGTCGTCCGCGAGCAGGCGCTCGGCGTCGACCACTGGCCGCTCGACGAGTACGGCTACGTCTGCCACCACCACTGGGTCGGCGGCCCCGACCTGTTCTTCCGCGGCGACTTCGCGGCGCCGTCCCGTGCGATCGACTACCGCATCTACCAGCCGACGCTCATGGGCGACTTCGAGGACCGCGGCGGGCGCATCGAGTACCGCACGGTGGAGGCCGCCGACCTCGAGGCGCTGAGCACGGGGCACGACGCGCTCGTCGTCGCGAGCGGGAAGCGCTCGCTCGGCGAGTTCTTCGGTGTGCGCCCCGAGAAGTCGCCGTACCCACAGCCGATGCGCCGGCTGATGGTCGGCCTGTGGACGGGGGTCGCCAGGCACGAGCCGCACGGGGTGACGCTGAGCATCTCGCCCGGCCACGGCGAGCTCATCAACATCCCGATGTGGTCGTTTGCCGGGCACGTCGACGCGCTCCTCTTCGAGAACGTGCCCGGCGGCGACCTCGAGGTGCTCGCCGATGCGCGGTACGACGACGACCCCGCCGCCTTCCGGCAGCTCGTGCTCGACAAGCTCCGCGTGCACCATCCGACCGTCTTCGCGCGCATCGACGAGACCTCGTTCCAGCTCACCCGGCCGGAGGACCTCCTTCAGGGCGCCGTGACGCCCGTGCTCCGCGAGGACTACCGGGTGCTGCCGAACGGCAAGGTCGTCATCGCCGCGGGCGACGTCCACTCCGTCCTCGACCCCGTCATCGGGCAGGGCGCGAACTCCGCGTCGTACTCGGGGTACACGGTCGGCGAGGAGATCCTCGAGGACCGCGGATTCGGGGAGGACCTCGGCCGTCGCGCGGGCGCCCGTCGGCGCGAGCGCGTCGAGGCCGTGAGCGACTGGACGAACCTGATGGTCCAGCTGCCGCCTGCCGACAGGCTCATCCAGCTGCTGGGGGCGATGAGCCAGAACAAGGCGCTGTGCGATGCGTTCACGCAGAACTTCAACGATCCGGTCGCGCAGTGGCGCGACATCGTCGGGTCCGACGAGGTCGTCGCCGCAGCGATCGCACGGTACGCCGAGGCGACATCCCGTGGCTAAGCTCCTCGTGCTCTACCCGCCGCCCGTCGACCCGGCCGCATTCGAGCGGCACTACCGCGACGTGCACCTCCCGCTCGCCGCGCGGCTGCCCGGCGCGACCGCGATGTCGGCCGCGCTCGGGATCGACGCCGCTGGCAGCCCGTACTACGCGGTCTTCGAGGCAGAGTTCCCGAGCCTCGACGCGCTCGGCGTCGCGATGGCCTCCCCCGAGGGGCAGGCTGTCGAGGCCGATGTGCCGAACTACGCGACGGGCGGCGCCATCGTCCTCGCCTACGAGCCCGAGCCGGTCGAGCGGTCGTGACCCGCATCCCGACCGCGGGCCACCGGGCTACGATCAGGCTCCCCGCTCGCCCGGTACTCGGTCGGCGGGACGCCGACGAATGCACGGAATGCCTTGCTCGCGTGCGACGGGTCCGTCAGCCCCCACCGGGCCGCGATCGCCGCGACGCCCTCACCCGCGTGCCGCGGGTCGCGCAGGTCGCGGCGAATGTGCTCGAGGCGACGCTCGCGGATCACCCTGGACACCGACGTGCCGCGACGGTGGAAGAGGTCGTGGACGTAGCGCGTCGAGATGAAGTGCGCGGCCGCGATCGCGTCCGGCCCGAGCCCCGGCTCGTCGAGGTGTCGGTTGATATACCCGTCGATGCGGAACATGAGTTCCGTGACGGGATCCGACCAGGAGGCCCCGCTCAGCTCATGCCCGACCATCGTCGCGATGAGGTCCATCGTGCTGTGCGTGATCCGGAGGCCCGTCGGGCCGTCGAGGGTCGGCAGCGCGCTCGCGAGCCCGGCCAGGAAGTGGCTCACCGCACGCGCGAAGCCGTCCTCGCCCGCGATGCGGATCGCGGTGAGCTGCTGGAGCGACTCGGCCGCGACGTCGATGCGGCGATGGGGGAACATGACGACGACCGCGGCCATCCCCTCACCGAACTCGAGCGTGTAGGGGCGGCTCGTGTCGTACAGCACGATGTCGCCCGGCGCGAGCGTCGCGGTGCGGTCATCCTGGATGAGCATGCCGGTCCCTGCGAGCTGGAGCGTCAATTTGACGTAGTCCTCGGGGGCCCGCGCAACGTGCGCGGCGGTGCGCTCGACCGCGTGCGGGCTCGCGCGCACCGTCGAGAAGAGAACGCCGTCGCTGATGCGACCCTCGAGCCGGGCGCGGAAGGCGTGGTGCGCATCCGGATGCACTGTGAGCGGCACGAAGGAGCGGGACACGACCTCCTGCCAGCGCTGAGCGCGTTCGGTCGCCTCGCTCACCACGATTGGCATCGTCTCGGACACCGTCGTCACCTCACCACGCTGTGGGCACCATCGTCCAATGATCGGGAGTGTAGAGCATGAGCACCATCACAACCAGGCCCGAATCCGCGGCCATCAACCCACGGCAGTTGCGCAACAGCCTCGGCCGATTCGCAACCGGTGTCGCCGTCATCGTCTTCGACGCGCTCGGGGACGACGGCTGGGAGGAGCGGCGCGGGCTCACGGTCAACTCGTTCACCTCGGTCTCGATGGACCCGCCCCTCGTGCTCGTCTCGCTGCAGCGCACGCTGCGGTCGCACGATCTGCTGCGCGGGCGGCCATTCAGCATCAATATCCTCGGCGCGGACCAGCGCGAGGTGGCGATGCATTTCGCGGGTCGACCCGGAGAGCCCCGGGTCGTGCCGCACTGGGTACCCGGCGAGTTCGCACCCGGCCTCGCGGACGCGCTCGCCACATTCGAGTGCCTCCCCTGGGCGGAGTACGACGGCGGTGACCACACGCTCTTCCTCGGCGAGGTGCAGCGCGTCAGCTCCCGGCCCGGCGACGCCCTCGGCTTCGCCTTCGGCGCCTTCACGACGATCCCGGAGCCGACCGCCTAGAGCTTCTCGATCGGCGCGACCTTGACGAGGAGGCGCTTGCGGCCGCGCTCGGGGAAGTCGACCTCGGCGATCGTCTTCGGGCCGTTCTCCTGGACGGCGAGCACGCGGCCCTCACCGAAGTCCGCGTGCCGGATCCGGTCACCGACCGCGAGGGCGAGGTCGCCGTTGTCGCGGAGTGTCGCGACGGGGGACTTCCACTCCGTTTTGGCGCGCGGTGCGATGACGGGCGACTCGAGGAAGCCACGCTCGGGGCTGCGGGCCCGGCCGCGACGGTACGCCCCCGAGGCGGACCCGCCATTGCGATAGCCGCCGCCGGCGACGCCGAGCTGCCGCCCTGCCCCGCGATCCTCCCGCCACTGCACAGCATCCGCCGGCAGCTCCGACAGGAATCGGGACGGCGGTGAGGAGTGGATGTCACCGAAGCCGGCGCGCGAGGCCGCCAGCGAGAGGAAGAGCCGCTTGCGGGCGCGCGTGATACCGACGTAGAAGAGGCGCCGCTCCTCCGCGAGCCCGCCTGGCTCGTGGACGCTCATCCGGTGGGGCAGGAGGTCCTCCTCGACGCCGGTGATGAAGACGGCGTCGAACTCGAGGCCCTTCGCAGTGTGGAGCGTCATGATCGTGACGCGCCCCTCGCCGAGGTCGAGCTCGTCCGCCGCGGCGAAGAGCGCGACGGAGGTGAGGTAGTCGAGGACCGTCGCCTCGGGGTACTGGACGCGGAATTCCTTCGCCTGGGAGACGAGCTCGTCGAGATTCTCCGAGCGGGCCTCGTCCTGCGGGTCGCCCGAGCGGCGCAGCGCGTCCTGGTAGCCCGAGTGCTGCAGTAGGTGCGCGAGCACCTCGTGCGGCGGTCGCCCCGGGGCGGGCTCCGCATCCGATGCGACTGTCCTGCCGCCCGCGAGCTGCGCCGCGTCGTCGAGCAGGGCATCGAGCTCCCGGATCGCCGCCGTGAGCTTCGGTCCGAAGCCGAGCGTGCCGGCGTCCCGGAGCACCTCGCGCAGCGGTGTGCCCTCCCGGTCAGCGCGGGCCTGCAGCGCCGCGACCGTCGCGTCGCCGATCCCCCGTCGCGGCGTGTTGATGATGCGCCGCAGCGCCAGGTCATCATCCGGGTTGACCGCGAGCGTCAGGTATGCGAAGGCGTCCTTCACCTCGGCCCGCTCGTAGAAGCGGGTGCCCCCGACGAGTCGGTACGGGACACCCTCGCGGATGAAGACCTCCTCGAGCGGCCGGGTCTGCGCATTCGTCCGCACGAAGACCGCGATCTGCGGGTACTCGACGCCCGCCGCGCGCAGCGCCTCGATCTCGTCGGCGACGAACTGCGCCTCGTCGTGCCCCGAGTAGCCCGTGTAGCCGACGATCGGCTCGCCCTCACCGACGTCCGTGAACAGGCGCTTCTCGCGGCGGTCGAAGTTGTTGGCGATCACCGCATTCGCAGCATCGAGAATGCGTTGGGTCGATCGATAGTTCTGCTCGAGCAGGATGGTGCGCGAGTCCGGGAAGTCCCGCTCGAACTCGACGATGTTGCGGATGTCGGCGCCGCGGAACGCATAGATGGACTGGTCGGAGTCGCCGACGACCGTCAACGAGGCGGGCGGGATGTCCCCGTTTG
This sequence comes from Microbacteriaceae bacterium, assembly GCA_035556075.1. Taxonomy (GTDB): domain Bacteria; phylum Actinomycetota; class Actinomycetes; order Actinomycetales; family Microbacteriaceae; genus 73-13. The sequence goes on from DATMFQ010000030.1 coordinate 88,979, forward strand.
CGTCGCGGAGCTCACGCTGCCAACCCTGCCGCGACTCGACCTCGTCGGCAATCTGGACGGGCACGGGCCGCACGAGCTCGCGGATGAGCGCGTACTGCGCGTGGTTCGTGTCCTGGTACTCGTCGACGAGGACATGGCGGAAGCGTCGCTGGTAGAGCGCCGCGACCTCGGGAAAGGCACGGAAGAGGTAGACGGTCTCGGCGATGATGTCGTCGAAGTCGAGCGCGTTCGCCCGCCGCAGCGCACCCTGATAGCCGCGGTACAGCGCGAGAAAGCCGAGCTCCTTCGGGTCCGTCTCGTCGATGCTGCGGGCGAAGGTGTCGAGGTCGGTCAGCTCGTTCTTGAGCCGGGAGATCCGTCCCAGGACGCCGCCGGGCGTGAAGCCGAGCGAGTCGGCGTCGAGGTCGCGGATGAGCCGCTTGACGAGCGCCTTCGAGTCGGCGCTGTCGTAGATGGTGAACCCCTCCTTGCGCCCCATCGCCTCGGACTGGCGCCGGAGGATCCGCACGCACGCGGAGTGGAAGGTCGAGATCCACATCCCCTCGGCGGCGCGGCCGACCAGCCCCGCGATGCGCTCACGCATCTCCGCGGCCGCCTTATTCGTGAAGGTGATCGCGAGGATCTGGCTCGGCCACGCCTCCCGGGTCGACAGCAGGCCCGCGATGCGGCGGGTGAGCACGCTCGTCTTGCCCGAGCCCGCCCCCGCGACGATGAGCAGGGCCTGGCCGCGGTACTCGACGGCGTCGCGCTGGCGGGGGTTGAGCCCCTCGAGGAGCGCCGGGTCGATCACCCTCCCAGCCTAGGTCGGGCCGCTGACCCTCAGCCGCGCTCCGCGAGCAGGGCCCGGACGAGATCGGGATGGTCGGCGAAGACCGCGTCGACGCCGGTGTCGAGCACCTCCGCGTACTCCGCCCGCCAATCACCCCACGCACCGTCGCCGCCCGGCCTGCGATGGCGCTCCGCGAGGAATGCGTTCTCCGGTCGGAGCGTCCAGGTCAGCACGCCGAGCCCGGCGGCGCGCGCGTCGGCCACGAGGTCGACACCGTCCGGCTGCAGGAGCAGGGCCTTGTCATAGCTCACGCCATCGATGCCCGCCGCTCGCAGTGCTGTGTGGTCGGTCGACTCCGACGCGAGGAGCACGAGGCGACCGGAGTAGCCCAGCTCGCGGAGCCTGAGCAGCGCCAGCAGCTCAAAGCACTCGACCACCACCCGCTCGACCGGGAAGCGGCCGTCGAGCTCCGCGAGGAACCGCGCCGGCAGGTCGTAGCCGAGCAGCGCGAAGGCACTCGGGTGCTTCAGCTCCGCGACGACGACCGCGGGCTCGTCGGCCGCGGTGCGCAGTGGCCGGACCAGCTCCAGCAGGTCGATGAATCGCAACAGCGGCCCGCCGGCACGGCCCGCCGAGTCGGGGCGCAGCTGCGGCAGGCGCTCCCGGGCCGCCAGCCGCGCGAGCTCGGCCCAGTCGAAATCGAAGGTGAACCAGCCGGACAGCTCGTCGAGCCGGTCGCCCGGCGCCTGCGCTTCCTGCGGCACCCGGATCGTGCGCTGTCGGTCGGCGAACTCGGGATGAGCGGCGACATCGGTCGTCCCGGAGATCTCCGGCTCGTGCCGCACCACGAGCGTGCCGTCACGGGCCGGGACCAGATCGGGCTCGACGGCGTCGGCGCCGAGTGCGAAGCCCGCGAGCACCGCATCGGCGGTGTGCTCCGGGTGGGTGCCGCTGGCCCCCCGGTGCGCAATGAGCGACGGCCAACGCATGGGCGCCATGGTAGTCAGCGGGCCCGGCGCTACGCTGACGCCATGGAATGCGGGCGATGCGGCGCGCCGCTCGGGACGGCGGCGTCGTACTGCGAGATGTGCGGTGCGCCGATCCCCGGCCGCCGTGCACACGGCACGCGGCTCGGGCTGTCCGGGACCGACGCGACCGTCATCACCGCCGCCGCGATGACCGGGCTCGCCATCGTGCTCGGGATCGTCATGCTCGTCCGTGCCGCCCTCTTCTGACGTCGCACCGGACAGGAGGCATGCGCCACCCCCGAACGGGTGGCACCAGAATGCGGAGGCGCGGCCGAGCGCTCTCCGCACCATAGGGTGAGACACGATGTCGCGCCAAGACCGCGCCGCGGTGTTCACCCTGTGGGCGTGGCTGGTGCTCGCCCCGCCCCTCATCACGGCCTGGGGCGGGTACGCCGCCGCACTCACCGAGCACCAACGACTCGTCGGGATGATCGCGGCGCTCGTCGTCCACCTCATCGTCGGCGGCTGCTTCTGGATCGGCGCCATCGTCGAGCGGCGGCTGAGCGCGACGATGCGGTGGCTCTGGTTCGTCGCGGTCCTCGTCGTCGTGTCGCTCGTGCGCCCCACCGCCGCCGACCTGCTGCAGAGCTGGCTCGGCGTCCACCTCGAGCCACCCGCATTCTGGACCCGAGTCGCGCTCAACCTCATCGGCATGGGCGCCATCATGATCATCGTCTACTTCGCGATCGAGCAGGTCGCGCGGTCCGCCGACAGCCGTCGCCGAATCGCCGCGGTCCTCGAGCGCAGCCAGCAGCAGCAAGCCGCCACCGATGTCCGCCAGGCCGCGCTCATCGTCGAATACCAGCGCACGATCGCGGGGCCGATCCGGCAGGCGATGTCGGAGGTCGACGTGCGCGCGCCCGTGGCGAGCGTCGCCGCGCAGCTCATGCACGTCGCGCACGAGGTGGTCCGGCCGCTCGCGAACCGCAGCTTCGCCATGGCGGGCGATGCCACCGAGTACCAGTACCGGCAGCCGCGCGACCCCCTGCCCACCGTCGGTCGCGGACGCCTGCAGGCCCCGCAGCGGATCGAGGCGACACTCCCCTGGGCACCGGCCGCCGTGTGGCTCATCCTGCAGCTGCCCATTGCGCTGCTCGCCTACCCGATGCCAGTGGCGTGGGCCGCCACCCTCGCCAGCACCGCGGTCTGCCTGCTCGGCTGCTGGCTCGTCCGGCTCCACCCACTCCCGAGCGCCCCGCCACTCGCGCTCGGGCTCCTCACGCTCGAGTATCTCGCCATCGGCGCCCTCGGCGTCCTCGTCGTCGTCCTCCCCGACCCCAGCGCGATGAACGGCGGCATCTGGGTGTACGGCGTCCTCCAGTGCGCGGTCACCGCGATCGCCCTCTCCCTCGGACGCAGCCAACAGCTCGACTACCTCGTCTCGGAGCGGCAACTCATCACGACGCTCCTGGACGCGCGCTACCGCGCCAACGCGGCACACGGTCAGCTCGCCACGACGACGAACCTGCTCGCCCGGCGCTTGCACGCCGCCATCCAGACCGACCTCGTCGCCGCCGCATTCCAGCTGCGACTGGGCACCGCCGACCCGACGACGGTCGTCACCGAGGTGCGCGCGCGGATCGACCGAGTGCTCGCCGCCCCCATGCTCCCCACCGCGATCGACGACCCCGCGATCGACCAGCCCGTCGCTGGCCGCGACACCGTGCGCCCCTACCCGGAAGGGATCCGGGCTGCCATCGAGGAGGGCGATGCGGCGTGGCGCGAAGCGCTCGAGCTGACGACCGAGTACGACGACGGCCTGTGGCTGTGGCTCGCCGACCACCCCGAGTGCCGGGCGCTCATCCGCGAAGTCGGCACCTGGGCGCTGACCAACGTGATCCGCTACGGTCGCGCCCGCCGTGCGCGCCTGCGCATCTGGGTCGAGGACGATCGGCTGCGCATCGAGATCCGCAGTCCCGGCTGGATCCGCCCCGGCGCCGAGCGGCTCCTCGGCGCGCGGGCGTTCGACGGACGAGTCACCGTCGTCGAGGTCGTCCGGGACGGCACCGACATCGTGCATCGGGTCGTCACATGAGCGCCCGGCGAGTGCGTCCGCCCCGCGTCCGTCCCGCATTCTCGATGTGGGCCTGGCTCACCCTCACCCCGTACCTCCTCACCGCCCTCGCCGGCATCGACCTTGCCGCGAGCCCACGAGAGCTGGGCCTCGGCCTCCTCGCCGCCGTGCTCGTCCACGCCGTGCTGCTCGTCGCCTTCCTGGCCATCGGCGGCCTCGAGCGGCTCACCGGTGCCGTGCCCTGGCTGCGCTGGACGATCGTCGCGGTCGGCCTCATCGGTCTCGCCGAGGGACGCCCCGCACTCCTCACCCTGCTGCAGCGGTGGCTCGGCCTCGACCTCGTCGAGACGGTCTGGCCGCTGCGATTCCTCATGAATGCGACGATCCTCACCGCGGCGGTGCTCCTCATCCACGCGGTCACCGAAGCAATCGTGCGCGCCCGTGCGGCCGACGGGCGCCTGCGGCTCGTCCTCGACGCGCTCGAATCCGAGGCGACCCGGATCGCCTCGACGGGGCGCGCGGTGAGCGCCGCATTCCAGCGCGAACTCGCGACCGAGGTCCTCGACGCGCTCGGTGGCCTGCTCACCAGCGGTCTGCCACCGGACGGGCTGGCGAAGGAGCTGCGCTGGATCGGGCGATCCGTCGTGCAGCGTGCCGCGGGTCAGGCGCGGCACGCTGGGCTCGAGGCCGCGCTCGCCACGGACGGGTCGCTCGCCATCCCGGCGTCGGCCGAGGTGCGCCACGCCGGACGGCGCCTCCCGCAGACCGAGAGCGGCCCCGCGTGGGCGATCACCGCCACCGCCATCGTGCTCTTCCTGCCCCCCGCGATCCAGACCTATGGCCTGCTGCCCGGACTGCTCCAACTCCTCATCGCGAGTGTCGTGTCGCTCGTGCTCACCCGCGTCGTGCAGTCCGTCCCGCTGCCGACCCGTCGCTGCTCCAGCAGCACCGTGCTTGCCGGCCTCTACCTCATCGTCGGGGCGGTCTACACCTGGGTCCTCGTCAGTCCGCTCGGGTGGGACCTGCTCCCCGCCTACTACCTCGGCTACGGCACGATCGGCTACGCGATCGTCGCGACCATCATCGCGATCATCGCGAGCAGCCTCCGCCAGGTGCGCGAGCACGAGCGCCGCACCGCTACCGCACTCGCCGAGTCGGAGCGCCGCCGCTTCGAGGCGCAGCACGCGCTCATCGCCGAGGCGGCGATCGCGAGCCAGCTCCTCGACCTCGACGTGCACGGCGGCATCCTCGCGACCTCCTACCGGCTCGAGGCGGGCGCGGGGATCGAGGCCCTCGACGAACTGATCGACCGCGTCGAGAGCGTACTGCGCGGACGGGCGACCACCCCGCACGACTTCGTCCCCCACCTGCGGGACGGGGTGCGGGCGACGATCGCGGCATGGTCGCTCGCACTCGACCTCGACAGCGACGTCGACGAGGGCGCGCTCGACTGGCTCGCGCAGCACCCCGGGAGTACCGCCATCGCGCACGACGCCCTCACCGAGGGGCTCATGAATGCGGTGCGCTACGGTCGCGGACCGCACGTGGCGGCCCGCCTGTGCCGCGTCGACGGCGGCGTCGAGCTCGTGGTGCGCCACGAGGGACGGATCGGCGCACTCGACACGGACGGGCTCACGCTGCGCGACCTCGCGGACCGGGCCGCGGCCGTCGAGCTCGTCGAGGACGACGGCGTCGTCGAGTTCCGGGTGCGGCTGCAGGACGACACCTGAGCGCGGGATGACCCCGGCAATCTCACAGGCACCGCCCTGCTGACGGGGCTCGCGACCCCGGTAGGCTCAGCGTATGAGGAATCCCGCCTTCAGCAGCCCCGCCTTCAAGGCGAACGGCGCGCTCGTCGCCGCCGAGACCGTGACGGCCGAGCAGCTCGACGAGATCTACCAGCGCCCCGCGGCGGAGCGGCCGACCGACGACCGCATGACCATCGAGGACTCGCTGCGGAAGTCGGCCGCCGCCTTCGGCCTCCTCCTCGTGGGAGCCGCCATCGGCTGGGTCACGATGCCCGCCGTGCCGTGGCTGTGGATCGTGGCCGGCATCGCCGGATTCGTCCTCGCGCTCGTCAACATCTTCAAGCGCCAGCCCTCCGGCGCACTCGTCCTGACCTACTCTGCCGCGCAGGGCGTCTTCCTCGGGGGCATCTCCTCGTTCTACGAGGGGATGTACCCGGGCATCGTCATGCAGGCCGTCATCGCGACGCTCTGCGTCGTCGGCATCACGCTGTGGCTCTTCGCGAGCGGCCGGGTGCGCGCCTCGAAGAAGGCGACGAAGGTCTTCCTCATCGCGCTGATCGGCTACGCCGTCTTCTCGCTCATCAACGTCGTGCTCATGCTCACCGGCGTGAGCCCCGACCCGTGGGGCCTGCGCACCGGGGTCGAGATCTTCGGCATCCCGCTCGGCATCATCCTCGGCGTCCTCGCCGTGCTGCTCGGCGCGTACTCGCTCGTGCTCGACTTCGACTTCATCAAGCAGGGCGTCGACAACGGTGCGCCGCGCGTCTACGGCTGGCGCGGTGCCTTCGGCGTCATGCTCACGATCATCTGGCTCTACCTGGAGATCCTCCGGCTCATCGCCATTGCGAGGGACTGACGCGCACCCGGTGCGGGTGGGCGGCTACTCCCACTCGATCGTGCCGGGCGGCTTCGACGTGACGTCGAGGACGACCCGGTTCACCCCGGCGACCTCATTCGTGATGCGATTCGAGATGCGAGCGAGCAGCTCGTACGGCAGCCGCGACCAGTCGGCGGTCATCGCATCCTCGCTCGAGACCGGACGCAGCACGATCGGGTGACCGTAGGTCCGCCCATCTCCCTGCACGCCGACCGAGCGGACGTCCGCGAGGAGCACGACGGGGCACTGCCAGATCTCGGCGTCCAGGCCCGCGGCGGTCAGCTCGTGCCGGACGATCTCGTCCGCCGCACGCAGCAGCTCGAGCCGCTCCGCAGTCACCTCGCCGACGATCCGAATGCCGAGCCCCGGCCCGGGGAACGGCTGCCGGGCGACGATCGCCTCCGGCAGCCCCAGCTCGCGGCCGATCGCGCGGACCTCATCCTTGAAGAGCGCCCGCAACGGCTCGACGAGCTCGAACTGCAGGTCCTCCGGGAGGCCGCCGACATTGTGGTGGCTCTTGATGTTCGCGGCACCATCGCCGCCGCCAGACTCGACGACGTCCGGGTAGAGGGTACCCTGCACGAGGAAGCGGATCGGCTCCCCGTCGGCCGCAGCCTCGGCGACGAGCTCCCGCTCCGCCTGCTCGAACACGCGGATGAACTCCCGGCCGATGATCTTGCGCTTCTCCTCGGGGTCGGTGACCCCCGCGAGCGCGGCGAGGAACCGCGCCCGTGCGTCGACCGTGACGAGCCGGATGCCGGTCGCGGCGACGTACTCCCGCTCGACCTGCTCCCGCTCGCCCTTGCGCAGCAGGCCGTGGTCGACGAAGACGCAGACCAGCTGGTCGCCGACCGCCTCGTGCACGAGGGCGGCCGCCACCGCGGAGTCGACCCCGCCGGACAGCGCAGCGAGCACGCGGCCGCCGCCGACCTGGGCACGAATGCGGGCGACCTGCTCGGCGATGACGCTGCCGGAATTCCAGTCGGCCACCAGACCTGCCGCACGGTGGAGGAAGTTCTCGAGCACCTGCTGGCCGTGCACGGAGTGCCGCACCTCGGGGTGCCACTGCACTCCGTAGAGCCCGCGGTCCACGGCAGCGAATGCCGCGACGGGGGTCGCCTCGGAGCTCGCGAGCACCTCGAAGCCGGCCGGCGCCTCGGTGACCGAGTCGCCGTGGCTCATCCACGTCGTCTGCGTGTCGGGCTGCCCGGCCAGCAGCACACCGCCGTCGCCCTCGAGCCGAATCGGCGTCGCCCCGTACTCCCGGAGGCCGGTCTTCGCGACCTCGCCACCGAGCTGCCGGGCCATGACCTGGAAGCCGTAGCAGATGCCGAGGACGGGGACGCCGAGCTCGAGGATCCCCGGCGCGAGGTCGGGAGCGCCCGCCTCGTACACACTCGACGGGCCGCCGGACAGGATGATCGCCACGGGGTCCTTCGCCCGGACGTCATCGACCGTCACCGAGTGGGAGACGATCTCCGAGTAGACGCCCGCCTCGCGGACTCGCCGCGCGATGAGCTGCGCGTACTGCGCGCCGAAGTCGACGACGAGGACGGGCCGTGCCGCGGTCGTCTGCGTCATGCGGGTGAGACCTCCGACTCGACGAGCGATGCGATCCGCGCCGTGATGTCACGCGGGACTCGCCACTCGAAGACGAACGAGAGGAATGGCACGACGCCGCCGAGCGCGACGAGCAGGAAATACCCGAAGGAGTAGCGCACGAGGCGCCACAGCGCGAAGTCGACGACGAGGTAGACGACGTAGAGCCAGCCGTGGACGATGAGGATGATCGTCGACAGGTTGATCGTGCCCTCCGGCCACCAGGCGGTCGGGCCCGCCGGGTCCGCTTCGTTCCGCGTCAGCATGCCGATGCCACCGGCTGCCTCACCGATCGCGAGGTCGGCGTGGAAGCCGTACCGCACGATCATCATCACGACGAGGAGGATGAGGAAGACTCCGGTGACCGCGGCGGAGACCCGGAAGGCGACGAGCCAGGCCCGGATCCGCGGCACATCAGCGGCCAGCGGTTCGAACGTCACCACGCCATTCTAGGTGTCCGACTTGGCAGCGTCCTGCTCGCGGAGCTGCACGCGGAGTTGCTCGCGGAGTTGCTCGTCGCGCACGAGCCGCCACCACAGGAAGACGGCGACACCGGAGAAGATCACCCACTCGATGCCGTAGAAGATATTGAGCAGATTCACCTCGATCTCGCGCGCGGGCATCGGTGCGTCAATCGCCTCGAGTCCCGCCGCCCACGCCGGTGGCGCATCGAGCGCGAGATAGCCGCCGTACACACCACCGTCTGGCGGCGTCGACCAGACGTTGATGAGCTCCCCGACCGACAGCGCGGAGCGCTGCCCGTCCGGGAAGTTCGACTGCTGCGGCCCCTCCGACGGCATGAACCGTCCCGTGACGGTCGTGAGCGCCGCATTCATCACCCCATCGTCGAGCGCGGCCTGGGCCGCCTCCGCGACCGCGGCATCCGCGGACCAGCCGAGTGCCACCGCGAGACTCGCCCCAGTGTCCGTCACGGCATGTGCGACAACGGTCCAGCCGCGCTCCGGGCCCGCGTTGAGCCGGTCGCTCAGCAGTACGGTGTCGCCGGGGACATATGCGACATCGACCTCGACCCGGCGCCACGCCATCGAGCTGTCGATGGGGTGCTGCGGCGTGGCGAGATCGCCCAGCGGCACGGCGAGCTCCGTGTCGGGCCCGACGACGCGCGAGTCATCGACCGCCCGCTCGAGCTGCCAGCGGCCGAGCCAGGCGAAGATCCCCGCGACGACGAGCACGAGCACGAGCACGGCGATCCACTTGGGTCGGCGCGCGACCGACCAGAACCCGAGCGCGCTCACGTCGACCGGAACTCCGGCGCGCGCAGCCGCACCCGATCGGCGGAGGCATCGTCCGGCTGCTCCTGGCTGGCGCGCTCCGCCTCGATGCGCTGCATCCAGTGCGCGACCTCCGATTCGATGCGTGGCTCGTCCCAGCCGAGCACCTCGCCCATGAGCCGCGCCGCGACCGGCGCCGCGGCCGCGCCACGATCCCAGGACTCGATCGAGATGCGCGTGCGTCGGGCGAGCACATCGTCGAGGTGGAGGGCGCCCTCCGCCTCAGTCGCGTAGACGACCTCCGCCGCGAGGTAGTCGTCGGCGCCCGGCAGCGGGGTCGCCAGCTCGGGACGGTCACGAATGAGGGTGAGCAGATCGTCGGTGAGGACGCCATAGCGGCCGAGCAGATGCTCGATGCGCACCGGGTGGAGGCCGAAGGCGCGGGCGAGCTTCGCGCGCTTGTTCCACGCCGCCTGGAAGCCCTCCGCGCCAAGCAGTCCGATGTGCTCCGTCACGCTCGCGGGGATCCGGCCGTCGAGCGCCCGCACGGCCTCATTGACCGCGTCCTCGGCCATGACGCGGTACGTCGTGAACTTGCCGCCGGCGACGACGACGAGCCCCGGGACGGTGTGGGTGACGATGTGCTCCCGGCTCAGCTTGCTCGTGTCGTCGGACTCGCCGGCGAGCAGCGGCCGCAGGCCAGCGTAGACACCCTCGACATCGTCACGGGTCAGGGGCCGGGCGAGCACCGAGTTGACGCGGTCGAGGAGGTAGTCGATGTCGGCCGCGGTCGCCGCCGGGTGCGCCTTGTCGAGGTGCCAGTCGGTGTCGGTCGTGCCGATGAGCCAGTGGCGGCCCCACGGGATGACGAAGAGCACCGACTTCTCGGTGCGCAGCAGCAGGCCGAGCTTCGACTGGAAGCGGTCCCGGGGCACCACGAGGTGCACCCCCTTCGAGGCGCGGACCTTGAACTGCCCACGCTCCCCGACGAGCGCCTGCACGTCGTCAGTCCACACGCCCGTCGCATTCACAATCTGCTTGGCACGGATCTCGAACTCGTCGCCCGTCTCGAGGTCGATCGCGCGCACCCCGACGACGCGCGGACCCTCCTTGAGGAATCCGATCACCTTCGTCCGCGAGGCCAGGTGAGCGCCGTAGAACGACGCCGTGCGGGCGAGCGTCGACACGTAGCGCGCGTCGTCGACCTGCCCGTCGAAGTAGACGAGCCCCCCGAGGAATGCGTCACGACGCAGCGACGGCACCGCGCGCGCGAGCTGCCGTCGGCTCAGATGCCGGTGATGCGGCACTCCGGGAGGGCGGCCGCCGGTCCAGGAGAAGAGGTCGTAGAGGGCCATGCCCGCCCCGATGTACAGTCGCTCAAGGAGCGGGGTCGTCAGCGGGTAGAGGAAGCGGACCGGCCTGACGAGGTGCGGGGCGAGGCGCTGCAGCAGCAGTCCCCGCTCGACGAGCGCCTCCCGGACCAGCCCGAAGTCCAGCTGCTCGAGGTAGCGGATGCCACCGTGGATGAGCTTGCTCGAGCGCGAGGAGGTGCCGGAGCCGAAGTCGCGCTGCTCGACGAGCCCGACCCGCAGCCCCCGCGTCGCGGCGTCCAGCGCGGCGCCCGTGCCGACAATGCCACCGCCGATGACCAGGATGTCGACCGTCCGCGTCCGCAGCGTCTCGAGCGCCGCCTGCCGCTCGGCGGGGCCGAGTCGATTCGAGCGGGTCACGGTGCTGCGACCGGCCGCCTGGGAGCCCGCGCGCGCCGCCATGGGTCAGCGCCCGCCCCGGTAAGGGGCGACGACGACCTCGACGCGCTGGAACTCCTTGAGGTCCGAGTAGCCGGTCGTCGCCATGGAGCGACGGAGCGCGCCGACCACATTCGTGTGACCGTCCGAGGAATGCGCCGGCCCGTGCAGCACCTCGGCGAGCGACCCCGCCGAGCCGACATGCACGCGCTGACCACGCGGCAGCTCCGCGTGGTGCGCCTCGGCGCCCCAGTGCCAGCCGCCACCGGGGGCGTCATCGGCGCGGGCCAGGATCGAGCCGAGCATGACCGCGTCGGCCCCACAGGCGACCGCCGCGACAATGTCGCCCGAGGTGCCCAGTCCACCATCGGCAATGACGTGGACGTAGCGACCCCCCGATTCGTCCAAATAGTCGCGACGCGCGCCCGCGACATCGGCGACCGCGCTCGCCATCGGGGCATGAATGCCGAGACTGCGTCTGGTCGTCGAGGCCGCGCCGCCGCCGAAGCCGACGAGCACCCCCGCCGCACCCGTGCGCATGAGATGGAGTGCCGCGGTGTACGTCGCGGCACCGCCGACGATGACGGGGACGTCAAGCTCGTAGATGAACTCCTTGAGGTTGAGCACGTTCTCGCCCGACTTCGAGACGTGCTCCGCCGAGACGGTCGTGCCCCGGATGACGAAGAGGTCGACCCCGGCATCAATGACAGTGCGGTGCAGCTCAGCGGTGCGCTGCGGCGAGAGCGCACCGGCGACGGGGACACCCGCGGCACGGATCTCCTCGAGCCTGGCCGAGATGAGCTCGGGGATGATCGGCGCGCTGTAGATCTCCTGCAGTCGGCGCGTCGCGACGGCTTGCTCGAGCCCACGGATCTCCTCAAGCAATGGCTCCGGGTCCTCGTACCGCGTCCACAGCCCCTCGAGGTCGAGGACCCCGAGTCCGCCGAGGCGACCGATCGCGATCGCCGTCCCCGGGCTGACGACCGAGTCCATCGGCGCGGCGATGACCGGGGTGTCGAAGGTGAACGCGTCGATCGTCCAGCGCACCGACACGTCCTCGGGGTCGCGCGTGCGTCGAGACGGCACAATCGCGACGTCGTCGAATGCGTAGGCCCGGCGAGCGCGCTTCGCACGCCCGATCTCGATGTCGCTCACGGGAATCAGCCTAACCGGGAGGGGTGTCAGACTTGATGGGTGAGCGAAGTCCGTGCCGACCCGATCGAGGCGCTGCGTCAGCGCACCTCCTCGAAGTGGGTGTCCTACCCTGCCGATGTCCTCCCCCTCTTCGTCGCGGAGATGGACTACCCGGTCGCCCCCGCGATCGCCGAGCGGCTGGCCGACCTCGTGTCGCGCTCCGATCTCGGCTATGACGCGAGCCGGGCGCAGCTCGGCACCGCCTTCGCCGAGTTCGCCGAGCGGACGTGGGGCTGGTCGCTCGATGCGTCGACCGTGCGCACGACGGTCAACGTCATGGCGGCGATCCTCGAGATCACCCGGTCCGCGGCCGGCGACGGCGGGAAGGTGCTCGTCAATACGCCCGTCTACGCCCCATTCTTCTCGGTCATCCGCGAGGTCGGCGCGGAGCAGGTCGATGTGCCGCTCACGTCGGACGGAGGGGGCTGGTCGCTCGACCTCGGCGGGATCGAGGCGGCGTACCGCGACGGGGTGCGCGTGCACCTGCTGTGCAACCCGCACAACCCCGTCGGCCTCCCACACGCTCGGGCACAGCTCGAGCGGCTCGCGGAGCTCGCGGCGCAGTACGACGTGCTCATCGTCTCGGACGAGATCCACGGCGCGCTGACCCATCCCGGCGTCGAGTTCGTGCCGTTCCTCACCGTCTCGGATGCGGCGCGGGAGGTCGGCGTCACGGTGACGAGCGCGACGAAGGCGTTCAATGTGCCCGGCGCGACGACTGCCTGGTGGGTGCCGGGGTCGCCGGCCGCGGAAGCCCGGTACGCGCCGCGGCTGTCGGAGAGCCTCTCCCACAAGTCATCGCAGCTCGGCACCCACGCGGCCATTGCGGCGCTCACCGGCGCCCGCGACTGGCTCGACGGGGTGCTCGATCGCATCGTCGCGCAGCGCGACCTCCTCGAGGAGCTCGTCGCGGCACGGCTCCCGGGGGCCGTCGTGCACCGGGCGACGGCGAGCTACCTCGCGTGGATCGACTTCCGGCCGCTTGGCTGGGGGGACGACCCGCAGCAGCGCATCGTCCGGGAGGCACGAGTGGCGCTGTCCTCCGGGCTCGTCTTCGGCGAGGCGGGTCGTGGCTTTGCGCGCCTCAACTTCGCCTGCTCCCCCGACGTGCTCGACGAGGCCATCACCCGCATCGCCGCCCTCCGCTGACCCGACGAGGGGCGCGGGGTCACGCGGCGGGGGCGGGCTCGGGGTCCTCGTAGATCGTCGTGGTGAGGTAGCGCTCGCCCGAGTCGGGGATGATGACGACGATCGTCTGGCCCGCGTGCTCGGGACGGTGCGACAGGTCGATCGCCGCCCGCACCGCGGCCCCGGCGGACATCCCGGCGAGGATGCCCTCCTCCTTGGCGAGGCGCCGTGCCATCTCGATCGCCGCGGGGTACTCCGCGGTCATGACCTCGTCGAGGATGGCGCGGTCGAGGATCGGCGGGACGAAGTTCGGGCCGATGCCCTGGATCCGGTGCCCCCCGGCGCGCCCCTCGGTGAGCACGGGTGAGTCCTTCGGCTCGACCGCGACGACCTTGACGCCCGGCTTCTGCGCCTTGAGATAGCGACCCGCACCCGTGATCGTGCCGCCGGTGCCGACGCCGGCGACGAAGACGTCGACCGCGCCCTCGGTGTCCGCCCAGATCTCCGGTCCGGTCGTCGCCTCGTGGATGGCCGGGTTCGCCGCATTCTCGAACTGTCGCGCGAGCAGCCCGCCACGCTCGGCAGCGAGACGCTCGGCGACCTCGATGGCCTCCGTCATGCCCTTGTGCGGGTCCGTGAGGACGAGCTCGGCCCCGAGCGCCTTGAGCAGTGCGCGGCGCTCCTTCGACATCGAGCCGGGCATCGTGAGGATGACGTGGTAGCCGCGCGCAGCGCCGACGAGCGCGAGGCCGATGCCGGTGTTCCCCGAGGTCGACTCGACGATCGTGCCGCCCGGCTCCAGCTCACCCGAACGCTCGGCCGCGTCGATGAGCGCGATCGCGAGGCGGTCCTTCACGCTCGAGCCGGGGTTGTAGAACTCGAGCTTCGCATAGACGGTCGCACCGCCATCGTTGACCCGATTGAGCCGCACGAGCGGCGTGCCACCGAATGCCTGCGTGATGTCGTCGTATCGAGCCACGCATTCACCCTACTCGCGCGCTCACCCCTGATGACGTGGGATGAATGCGCCGCCGAGCCCGCCAGGGGGCTCAGCTGCGGTAGTTGGGCGCCTCGGCGACCATCTGAATGTCGTGCGGGTGCGACTCCTTGAGCCCGGCCGCGGTGATCCGCACGAAGCGGCCCTTCGCCCGGAGCTCCTCGACCGTCCGGGCGCCGGTGTAGAACATCGACTGCCGGAGGCCGCCGAGCAGTTGGTAGACGACGGAGCCGACCGGGCCGCGGTACGGCACCTTGCCCTCGATGCCCTCCGCGATGAGCTGCTCGTCGCTGGGCACATCGGCCTGGAAGTAGCGGTCGCGGGAGTACGAGGTCTGCTTGCCGCGCGTCTGCAGGGCGCCGAGGGAGCCCATGCCGCGGTACTGCTTGAACTGCTTGCCGTTGACATAGATGAGGTCGCCGGGGGACTCGTCGGTGCCCGCGAGCAGCGAGCCGAGCATGACGGTCTCAGCGCCGGCGACGAGCGCCTTCGCGATGTCGCCTGAGTACTGCAGGCCGCCATCCGCGATGACGGGCACGCCCTCGGGGTTCGCGGCGAGCGACGCCTCATACACGGCCGTCACCTGCGGCACCCCGACCCCGGCGACGACGCGGGTCGTGCAGATCGAGCCGGGCCCGACCCCGACCTTGACGGCGTCGACGCCGGCCGCGACGAGGTTCGCCGCGCCCTCGCGCGTGGCGACATTGCCGCCGATGACATCGATGTGGGCGAACGCCGGGTCGGACTTGATCCTCGCGACGATGTCGAGCACGCCGCGGGAGTCGCCGTTGGCGGTGTCGACGACGAGGATGTCGACCCCGGCCTCGCGGAGCGCCGTCGCACGGTCCCACGCGTCGCCGAAGAAACCGATCGCCGCGCCGACGCGGAGCCGGCCCTCGTCGTCCTTCGTCGCCTGCGGGTACCTCTCGCTCTTCTCGAAGTCCTTCACGGTGATGAGCCCGCCGAGTCGGCCCTGCTCGTCGACGAGCGGGAGCTTCTCGACGCGGTGCTGCGCGAGCAGTGCCATCGCGGCGTTGCGGTCGACCCCGACGGGGGCGGTGACCAGCGGTGCCTTCGTCATGACGTCGCGGACGAGGGTCGTCTCCTTCTCGAACGGCGAGACGAAGCGCATGTCACGGTTCGTGATGATGCCGATGAGTCGGCCATCGCCCTCGACGACCGGGAGCCCCGAGACTTTGAACTGCCCGCAGATGCGGTCGACATCGGCGACGGTCGCGTCGGGCGTCGTCGTGAGGGGGTTCGAGATCATGCCGGATTCGGAGCGCTTCACCTGGTCGACGTGCCCGGCCTGGTCCTCGATCGACAGGTTCCGGTGCAGGATCCCGAGCCCGCCTTGCCTCGCCATCGCGATCGCCATGCGGGATTCGGTGACGGTGTCCATCGCCGCCGAGACGAGTGGGGCGCGCAGCGACACCCGCTTCGTCAGCCTCGTCGCGGTGTCCGCCTCCGACGGGATGACATCCGTGTGGCCAGGCAGGAGCATGACGTCGTCGTAGGTGAGGCCGACGAAGCCGAAAGGGTCTCGCTCGTTCATGGGGTCCTTCTCGCGGTGAAACACAGGCCGGGTGCACCGTCGAACTCCGGTAGTCCATGCTAACCAGGTCGCGCAGGAACTATTCCGCCTGGTTGTCGAACCCGCGTCCCACGCCCTCGGCGGCACGGTCCGCGTGACGCGCTCGCTGTGCTCGCCGAGCCATGGGGATCTGTCGGGCCATGTCGATGCCGAGCACGATGACCGCGACCCACACGATGCCGAAGCCGAGCCATCGCGACAGTGGCATGGGCTCGCCGAGGAGGAGCCAGCCCGTGAGGAACTGCATGACGGGAGCGAAGAACTGCACGAGGCCGACGATGCTCAGCGGCAGCCGCCTCGCGCCGGCGGCGAACAGCAGCAGCGGGACCGCCGTGATGACGCCGGCGGCGAGCAGCAGCGCCGTGTGCCACGCGCCGTGCTGACCGAGGCTGATCCCACCGGTCAGCTGGACCCACCCGAGCACCGCGATCGCCAGTGGCGTGAGGACGGCCGTCTCGATGGTGAGCCCGCTGATGGCGTCCACCCGGCCGCCGGTGCGATTCTTCACGTAGCCGTAGATGCCGAAACTGCACGCGAGCGTCAGCGCGATCCACGGGAACGAGCCGTGGAAGGCGATGAGGGTCACGACCGCGACCGCGGCAATGGCGACCGCGGCCCACTGCAGCGGTCGCAGCCGCTCGCGTAGGAGCAGCACGCCGATCAGGACGCTGACGATCGGGTTGATGAAGTAGCCGAGCGAGGCCTCGAGGACGTTGCCCATGTCGACCGCGTACACGAACACCAGCCAGTTCGCGGTGATGAGGACGGCGGCGAGCGCGAGCCAGCCCATGGCGCGCCGATCCCGCAGCAGCCCGCGGATGCGGGCCCAGCCCCGCGTGGCCACGATGAGCAGGATGCAGAATGCGAGGGACAGGACGATCCGCCAGCTCACGATCTCGATCGGGCCGGATGGCGCGAGCGCGACGAAGTAGACCGGGAGGATCCCCCAGAGCACGTACGCGGCCGACACATAGCCGAGGCCGGCGGCGAAGCCGCTGCCCCGATCCGGGGTGGGGGTCATGTGTCGCCCGTCATGGGCACACTACGCGAACGATGAATGCCCCCGACCATGCGGTCGGGGGCATTCAGTCGACTGGTCGTCAGCGGACGACGACGGCGAGGACGTCGCGGGCCGAGAGCACGAGGTACTCGTCAGCGCCGAACTTCACCTCGGTCCCGCCGTACTTCGAGTAGAGCACGAGGTCACCGACGGCGACGTCGAGCGGGACGCGGTTCCCGTTGTCGTCGATCCGGCCGGGGCCGACGGCGACGACTTCGCCCTCCTGCGGCTTCTCCTTGGCGGTGTCAGGGATGACGAGACCGGACGCGGTCGTGGTCTCGGCCTCGACCTGCTTGATGACGATGCGGTCCTCGAGGGGCTTGATGGTCACCGACACGGTGCACACCTCTTCTTCCGTGAACGAATTGGCTCTGAGTGGGTGGAGTCGCCAGGCTCATCCATCCCGTTAGCACCCGCGGGGGGCGAGTGCCAGGATTCACTCTAAGCCATGTCCTGGCACTCGGGCAACGCGAGTGCCAATCCGAGCCTGGAAGCCTCGGGGCGACGGTGCCCGGTCAGTGCCCCGGGGCGGCCGTGCGACCGAGCCAGCGCATCGCCGCGAGCGCGCCGACGCTCACCACGGCGGCGGCGACGCCGAGCCCCGCATAGCCGACGGTGGCGAGCGCGACCCCGGCGAGCAGCCCGCCTCCTGCCCCCGCGAGGCTCATGAGCGTGTCGGAGACGCCCTGCGCGGCGACCCGCTCGTGCACGGCCGTCGCCGCGACGATCATCGCGGAGCTCGCGACGCTCGCCGCCGACCAACCGAGGCCGAGCAGGATGAGGCCGAGGATCGTCACCCAGTGCTGGGCGCCGCTGTAGCCGGAGACGATGACGGCGACGACGAGGACGACGAGTCCCGACGCGGCGACCCGGCGACCGCCGTACCGGTCGGTCAGCACGCCCATAACCGGGGACAGGGCGAACATGCCCGCGACGTGCAGACTCACCGTCACGCCGACGATGACGATGGAGGCGCCATGGCCCGTGAGGTGCACGGGCGTCACCGACATGACCCCGACCATGACGGCGTGGGCCACGACGAGCCCGATGATGCCGATGCGAGTGTCGACGTGCGCGCCGAGCGCCCGCAAGCCGTCGCGGAATCCGGCGTGGGCGACCGGGCCCTGCGGCGCGCGCTCGGCGGCGACGACCTCCGGCGCACCGGGCAGCTGTGCCCGACCAGTGAGCACGAGGTACGGGTCCGGCCGCACGCCGAACCAGATGATGAGCATCCCCGCGAGCATGCCGACGGTCGTGATGAGGAAGACGCCCGCGAGTCCGGGGACGCCGAATGCTGGGGCGATCAGCTCACCGACTCCGAGCAGGTTCGGCCCCGCGACCGAACCGACCGTGCTCATCCACACGACGAGCGAGAGGTCGCGGGCCTGCCGATGCTCGGCACTGAGGTCGGTCGCGGCGAAGCGCGCCTGGAGATTGACCGCGGTGCCGAAGCCGATGAGCACCCCGGCGGCGATGAGCAGCCAGAAGGACGCAAGCACGGCGGCGATGATGATGCCGATCGCCCCGAGCGCCGCCACGAGCAGACCCAGCGCGAGGGACACGCGGCGCCCGCGACGCATGGCCAGGC
The DNA here is from genome assembly GCA_035556075.1 of Microbacteriaceae bacterium. Lineage (GTDB taxonomy): Bacteria > Actinomycetota > Actinomycetes > Actinomycetales > Microbacteriaceae > 73-13. The sequence goes on from DATMFQ010000030.1 coordinate 107,555, forward strand.
GCATGAGCACCGCGGAGGCGATCGCGGCGCCGAGCGTCATCGTGGTCGTGACCGAGCCGGCGAGCGCGTCGGAGCCGGAGAGCTCGACCGCCAAGAGTGCGCCCGTCGACACCACTGCGCCAGTGCCGATCCCGCTGACGATCTGCGCGAGGGAGATGATGAGCAGCGTGCGGCGCTGCAGGCGCTGTCTCGCGTCGGGAACGACGGCCGTGGTCACCCGAGCGACTCTAGCCCCTGGCGCCGGGCTGGCCGGACCGCCTCAGCGACTGGGGCGCAGTCGCTGGATGCGGAGGCTGTTGTAGACGACGAGCACGGATGAGAGCGACATCGCCGCGGCCGCGATCAGCGGGTTGAGGAAGCCGGCGGCGGCGATGGGGATCGCCGCGATGTTGTAGCCGAATGCCCAGCCGAGATTCGTCTTGATCGTCCACAGCGTGCGGCGGGCGAGCCGGATGGCGTCCGGGACCGTCATGAGGTCGTCACGGACCAGGATGATGTCGGCGGCCTTGAGCGCGATATCGGTCCCGGTGACGATCGCGAGGCCGAGATCGGCGGTCGCCAGCGCAACGGAGTCGTTGATGCCGTCGCCGACCATCGCGACCTTGTCCCCTCGCGCCTGCAACTCGCGGATGAGGTCGGCCTTGCCCGCCGGGAGGACCCCGGCGTGGACACGGTCGATGCCGAGCGCCTCGCCGACCCGGGCGCCCGCGGCAGGAGCGTCCCCAGTGAGCAGCACGGTCGTCAGTCCCTGCCGCTGCAGCGCCGCGATCGCGCGAGGCGCGTCAGGTCGGATCTGGTCGCCGAGGGCAAGCACGCCGATGACATCGTCGGCGCGGGCGACGAGCACCGTGGTGTGGCCGTGCTCTGCCGCGCGCGCAAGCGCCTCGCGCGCGACCGGGGGGACCGGGATGCCACGCGAGTCGATGAGGGTGGGGCTGCCGATGACCAGCTCCTGGCCGCCGACGGTGGCGGCCGCGCCGAGCCCGGGGAGCGTGCGGAACGCCTCGGCCGTCGGGATGTCAACGATCTGCGCCGCCGCGGCCCGCTCGATCGCGCGGGCGATCGGATGCTCGGAGCCGCGCTCGACCGCGGCAGCAAGGCGCAGCAGCTCGTGCTCGGCCACGCCGACCGCGGTGACGGTTTCTACGACCAGCTGACCGGTCGTCAACGTGCCGGTCTTATCGAGCACGACCGTGGTGATCCCGCCGGAGGCCTCGAGGGCGTCATGCCCCTTGATGAGGATGCCGAGCGTGGCGCCGCGGCCGATGCCGACCATGAGCGCGGTCGGGGTCGCCAACCCAAGGGCGCACGGGCAGGCGATGATGAGCACGCTGATGCCGATGCCGAAGGCCTGCTGCGGCGGGGTGCCCCCGAGCGCCCAGGCGAGGCCCACGAGGAGTGCGAGGACGACGACGCTGGGGACGAACCACGTGATGATCCGGTCGACGAGCGCCTGGACGCGGGCCTTGCGCGCCTGCGCCTGCTCGGTGAGGGCCGCCATCTGGGCCAGCTGGCTGTTCGCGCCGACCGAGGTCGTGCGCACCTCGAGCCGCCCGTCGGTGCTGATGGTGCCGCCCACGACCGAGGTGCCGGCGATGGCCTCGACGGGGACCGGCTCACCGGTCATCATGCTCGCGTCGATCGCCGCGGCCCCGGCCACGATCTCGCCGTCCGCCGCGATGGTCTCCCCCGGGAGCACGACGAAGACGTCACCGACCCGGAGCTCGCTGACCGGCTCGATGCGCTCGACGCCGTCGCGCAGCACGCGGACCTCGGTCGCGGCCAGTGCGCTGAGCGCGCCGAGCACGTCTCCGGCCTTGCGGCGGGATCGGGTCTCGAAGTAGCGGCCGGCGAGCTGGAAGGTGGTCATTCCGGCGGCGACATCCAGGTAGATCGAGTCGGCGCCGGCCGGGGTGACGCCGAAGCCGAGCCAGTATCCAGCCTCCGTGGCTCCGCCGACGCCAAACAGCAGGGTCGCGACCGCCCAGCCGAACGACGCCGTGATCCCGAGCGAGACAAGGGTGTCCATGCTCACGGCGCCGTGGCGGAGGTTGCGGATCGTCGCCCGGTGGAAGGGCCAGGCCGCCCAGGTGACGATCGGCAGCGCGAGCAGGATGCAGACCCATTCCCAGCCGGGGAATCGCCAGCCGGGGACGAGCGCCAGCACGATCGTGATGTCCATCAGCGGGACGGTCAATAGCGCCGCGAGCACGAGCCGACGCCGCAACGTCGTGATCCGGGTCTCCGTGGCCCGCTTTGACCATGGGTCGTCGGCGCCTTCCCGCAGGTGTGCGCCGTATCCAGCCCGCTCGACCTGGTGGATGAGCTCCTCCGCGGCGACGGTACCGCTGATGACCGCACGCTCGGTGGCATAATTCACGCTGGCCGTCACGCCGTCGAGCTTGCCGAGCGCGCGCTCGACACGGCCCGCGCAGGCGGCACAGGTCATGCCCGAGATGTCGAGCTCGATCACCTCGGCAGTGGACTGGGTCAGCGTCATGACTCGGGTTCCTTCTCCTCAGGCGACTCGCTGCGCAGACCGGCGGCTGGGCGCTCGGCGAGGCGGGCGAGCATCCGGTTGTAGGCGTCGAACTCGTCGTCGCGTCCGGTGTCGAGGTGCCGGTCCTTGCGACCGGCTTCCTTCGCGTCCTGTCGCCCCCACTGGATGGCCAGGATGGCGATGACGATCATCAGCGGGATCTCGCCGCCGGCCCAGGCGACACCGCCGCCCAGATACTGCTGCGCGGCCAGGTCCGCCCAGGGCAGGTCGAGGTACCGGTAGAACTGCTCGGCGATGAGCACCGAGCTGGTCATCAGGATGACGCCGAAGAACGCGTGGAAGGGCATCGCGGCGAGGACGTACCCGAGCTTGCCGATGTGCGGCAGTGGCCGGGGCGGGCGGTCGACGCCGATGATGAGCCCGTAATAGAGGTAGCCGACGATGAGGAAGTGCACATTCATGAACTGATGTGCCCAATGGAACCGCATGGCCTCGCCGAAGAGCCCGGTCAGGTAAAGCCCGTAGTAGGAGCCGATGAAGGCGACGAAGACGACGAGCGGGTTGTAGACCACCCGGAGCACGCGCCAGTGGAGCACCCAGGTGATCCAGTCGTGCGGTCCGGCAGTCCGGTCGTGGCCGGCGCGGGCCGCGCGCAGCAGCAACGTGATGATGCCGCCGAGGACGAGCAGGCCGGGCGCGAGCATGCTGAGGCTCATGTGCACGATCATGTGCACGCCGAAGTCCGGCGCGGAGTACTTGCCGAAGCCGGAACTGGTCACGAACACGACGATGGCCCAGCCCAGCAGCCAGGCGAGGGTGCGGCCTCGTGGCCAGGTATCCCCGCGTCGGCGAAGGATACCGACGGCGACCAGGTAGACGGTGACGGCAGCGACGGCAATCCCGATGAAGAGCAGGTTCGGCCGCCACATGGTGAACAGCACCGGGATCGTCGGTGCCTCGGCCACCTCGAAGCCCATGAACACCTGGGAGATGCTGGTGGGCACGAAGTACTGCGGCGGCGGGATGCGGGTCATCGCGATCCCGATGCCCACCCAGGCGGCGATCGCGATCGTCGCGGTCGTCAGCAGCCGGGCGATCCGGCGATCGCTGAGCCTCCCGTGCCGCCATCCGATCCCGGCCACGACGGCGACCGCGAGCAAGACGGCGAGCACGAGCCATCGGGCGAGCAGCTGCCAGCCGGTGACGGACTCGAGCAGCCCGGTCCCTGCCAGCTTGAACCACACGATGACGGCGTCAGTGACGACGATCACGGGGAGGGCGACCGCGACCACCAGGAGGAGTCGCCGCAGGGAGGCGGCCGGCAGGGAGCGGCCCGTGGCGACTCGCAGCGTCGCGACGACGATGACCCCGAAGCCGACGGTGGCCGCGAGGGTCTGGAAGATCGCGGCGTCGCTGCCGTAGTCGTGGTCCGGCCCGACGAGCACTTGCCCGACGACGACGGGCGCGAGCACGCCGAAGGCGCTCGCCCACAGCGGGAGCAGCAGCCCGGTCCAGCGGAGCGCGAACCAGGCGGCGACGCAGGCAATGAGGGCCGCGGCGAAGGTCACCAGCCACGCGGCGGGGAATGCGCTGGCCTGCGCGAGGTAGCCGAGGGCGCCCAGCTCGGTGAGCCGCGCCAGCGGCACGCCGTTTGCGTCGGCAGCGATGACGACGACCAGACCGGCTGTGCTGAGGACCCACGCCGACGATGCCCACCGCAGCAGGCGCAGCTCAATCCCATCGTGGAGCACGCGCGCGGCGCTCGGCGCGGCGTCGCGCAGGAAGAGCAGCCAGATGAGCGCGCCGACCGTGACGAATCCGGATGACTCCGCCACGACGCGAAGCACGGTCGCAGCAACGGCGACGTCCATGCCCGGGAAGCCTCGGAGCAGTCGCTCGTACGGCGCGGCGCCGGCGGCGATCGTGGTGGCGAGGGGGACGGCGAGCGCGAGCCCGGCCGCGACGAGCCACCACGCCGCGCGACGCGGGGTCAGCGGTGCGTCGACCGCCTCAGCGGGCACCGCGGCGTCCACCGTGCTCACGCATGGTCCCCAGTCGCCCCGCCGAGCAGCTCGAGCTCGCTCATCGCTGTGCTCACCCTTCCGACGAGATCCCAACCGAAATAACTCTACATGATGTCGTTGTGTCCGAATCGCGCGGATCCCGCTACAGTTACTACTTGTTGTAGAGATATGGCGGTATTCGATGGTCTCCGATCCAGCGCTCCAGTGGCTGCTGACGATCGCGTTCAGCGCGACCGGACTGTACGCGGCCGTCCGGGTCGCGGTGGACCGCGCGCCGCTGCTCGTCGTCGGCCACGCGCTGCACCTGGCGATGAGCGCCGGGATGGTCGCGATGTGCTGGCCCTGGTGGGCGGCGATCCCGGCGGCCCCCCAGTTGGCGGTCTTCGGTGCCGCCGGCACGTGGTTCGCCGGTCTGATCGCCCTGCAGCTCGCCCGGCGCGTGCCGCGTGCCGCGGTCGGCGGGCACAGCCCCTGGCATCAAGCGGCGCACGCCATCATGATGCTCGGGATGGTCTGGATGACCGCGAGCATGGGCGTCGGTCAGGAGCCGGGCGACCACGGACACCACCACGGCGGTGCGCTGGCGCTCTGGGCCTCGCTCAGCGGCGTCGCCCTCACCGCAGCCTTACTGGTGGCCGGCGTGCTCTTCCTCGTCGAGCTCGTCGTCGGCCTCCGCGGCCGCAGGACCTGGCTCGGGCACACCGGCGACGTCGCGGCCGGCACGGTGATGAGTTTCGGCATGGCGGCCATGTGCTGGCCGATGATCACCGGCTGACCTGACTGCACCACCCCATGGACACCCACCGACCAGGATGGGCCCGAGAGAGAAGAAAAGAGAAGCACATGCACGCACGCACCGCACGCCCCGCACGCACCGTCGCGATCGGCGGCACCGCGCTGCTCGGAGCGATCGCCCTCGCCCTCGGTGGCGCGACCGCGGCGAGCGCCCATGTCTCGATCGCCGAGGACAGCGTCGAGGCCGGCGCCTACGCGATTCTGACCCTCGGCGTCCCGCACGGGTGCGGCGACTCCCCCACCACCGAGGTCGCCATTCAGATCCCCGAGGGCATCAACGCCGTCACCCCGACTCGCAACGCGTTCTACACCGTCGAGAAGGTCCTGGAGGAGCTCGCCGAGCCGATCACGGACGGCCACGGCAACGAGGTCACCCAGCGCGTGTCCCAGGTCGTCTACACCGCGATGACGCCGCTGCCGAGCGACCAGCGCGACGCCTTCGAACTCTCACTGCAGATCCCCGCCGACGCCGCCGGCCAGACGCTCTACTTCCCCACGCTCCAGACGTGCGAGCAGGGCGAGACCGCCTGGGTGCAGATCCCCGCCGACGGGCAGGATGCGCACGAGTTGGACGCCCCCGCGCCCGCGATCGCGGTCACCGCCGCCGGCCACGAGCAGGACGTGCCCGCCGTCGCGCTCCTGATCAGTGCGCTCGCGCTCGGCGCGCTGGGCCTCATCACGGGCGTGGTCGCGCTGCTCCGCGGGCGCAAGCGGGCATGAGCCCGGTCGTCGTCGGGGGGCGGCCAACCGACCGTCGACGCGCCGCGCGCATCGCGCGCATCGCGCTGCTGGCGCTGCTCCTCGGCGGCCTGCTCGGGGTCGGGGTCGGCGCACTTCCCGCGTCGGCCCACGCCGAGCTGCTTGAGACGACGCCCGAGGACGGTGCCGTGCTCGAGACAGCGCCGATGAATGCGGAACTGCGGTTCAGCGAGCACGTGCAACTCGTCGACGGCGCCATCCGCCTCTTCCCCGGCGACGACGACCCCGAGACGCTGCGGGCGCACGTCGTCGACACGACGGTCGTGGTCGAACTGCCCGCGGCACTCCGCGACGGCGCCTATGCCCTCAGCTACCGGGTGGTGTCCGCCGACGGGCATCCCGTGGGCGGCGCCATCACCTTCCAGATCGGCGAGGGCGCCTACCCGGCGCCGAGCGTCACCACCGCGGCCACGGATCCGGCGGCGACCGAGACCATCGTCGTGGCGCTGACGGCGCTCCAGTACCTCGGACTACTGCTGCTGGCGGGGCTGCTCTTCTTCGACCGGATCGTGCTGCGCACCACCGGCCCGGCCGATGTGGGCACCCGCCGCATCCTCCGCATCGCGGCGGGGGTCGCAGTCAGCGCTTCCCTCGTCCTCATCCCCGCGGCCGCGGTGCGGGTGACCGGTCGGGAGTTCATCGGCGTGCGCCCCGACGGCAGCCTCGACGTGCTCGCCCCGGACACCTGGGTCGACGGGCTCACCTGGCAGCCCGTGGCCGCCGCCATCGTCGTCAGTGTCGCCGGCCTCGCCGCACTCCTCGTCAGCGCGCGCGCGTCGAGCCGCGCGAGCCGCACCATGGCGACGGTGCTCGCCGCCGTCGCCGTGTCGGCCCCACTGCTCGTCGGACACACCCAGACGGTGCAGCCGGGCTGGCTGATGCTCGCCGCCGACCTGGGGCACCTCCTCGCCGGCGCCTTCTGGTGCGGTGGCCTGATCGGGCTGCTGCGCTTCCTCGCCGCCGCGGCACGCCGCGCGGGGGCCGAGACCCCCACCTCGCCCGAGGCGGCCGCGCGGGTCGTCGCCCGCTTCTCCCGCTTCGCCCTCGCCAGCGTGGTGCTACTCGCGCTCAGCGGCACGGTCATGGCCGTGCTCGTCGTCGGCTCCTGGGCGGCGCTGCTCGACACCGGTTATGGCCTCACCCTGCTGCTCAAACTGGGCATCGTCGCGGCCGTCATCCCCCTCGCCGCCTGGAACCGCACCCGCCTGCTGCCCCGGATCCTCCGCCACCCCACGGCGAAACTCGGGTGGGCACACCTACGCCGGATCCTCAGCTACGAAGCTGCCCTCCTCATCGCCGTCGTCGCCGTCACCGCATTCCTCAGCAATAGCAGTCCGATCGATCAGCCGACGTCCCCGCCGCTCACCGCGAGCGCGCCACTGCAGTCCGAGTCCCAGGGGCTGACGGTCGACGGCGTGCTCAGCCCGGCCGCCACGGGCCGTAACACGCTCACCTTCCGGCTCGAGTATGGGGGCGAGCCGCTCACCATCGAGGAGGTGCGCGTCACCGCGCGGCTGCCGGAGCAGGAGCTCGGCCCCTTCACCGCGACCCCGCGCCTCGTGGCGGCAACGGGCGAATACGAGGCGACCCTGAACCTCCCAGTGGCGGGCGAATGGCGGATCCAGATCACCGCGCGCGTCAACACCTTCACCCAGCCGATCACGATCGTGCCGGTCACGATCCGCTGAGCGACCCCGTCAGAGGCGCACGGCCTCGGGCACCCTCAGGCGGTGCGTCGGCCTCCAGCGCCGCAGCGCCAGCCGCTGCGCGCGCAGCCCCATACTCACGTCGCCGGTCATCTCCGCCAGCCGGGCGAGTGCATTCGCCAGATGGACCGCACCCGCCTGTCGCGCGGCGGCATCGTCGGCCGCGAGCTCGATCAGCAGCGCCGTCGCCCGCCGCAGCGCCGACCCGGCGGGCAGCCGAGCCGGCAGACACGCCGCATTCACCTCGGCGATGCGCATCGCCCAATCGTGGCGGCCGCGCAGATGCGCCAGCTCGTGGGCGAGGACCGCCTGCAACTGCGGGGGCGTCAGCGCCGCCATCAGCCCAGTGGAGACGAGGATCATCCGCTCGGGTCGCCGCACCGCGACCGCGACCGGGACGTCCGACACGACGTGGCCAAGCACAAACCCGTGGCGCTGCTCCCGCGACGAGACCAGCGGGGTCAGGGCCTGCACCTCCGCGCGGTGGGAGCCGACGAGCGGCTCCGACACCCCGGCGACGATCGCGATCACTGCCCCGGTCGCGACCAGGCTCAGCCAGGCGAGCACCGTCACGATGACCGGCTCCACGCCCGCCGTGTGCTCCGCCGTGAGCCCGGCGAGGATCGCCGCGAGCACCGAGCCAGCCGCGAGCGCGCACCCCACGAAGAACGCGGCGAACCACAGCGTCAGCGCGATCCGGGGGAATCGCACCTGCCAGCGACCGACCGTGAGCACGACCGGGGAGAGCAGCAGCACCACGAGCGCCGCACCGAGGCACAGCAGCATGAGCAGCACGGCACCTACGCCTTCGACGCGCCGGCGGAGGGCGCCTCGGGGTCAATGGCGCGGCGCAGGAGCTCGACGTCCTTCGCATCGAGGTTGCCCGCGAAGCGCAGCAGCGCCGCTCGACGATCGGACGCCGCATCGAGCGCGGAGAGCATCGCCTCGCCGGCGTGCTCGTCCTCGGCATGTGCTGCCGCAAAGCGGACCTTGCGCGGCGAGTCGCCGGAGCGCAGCACCCGCCCCTTGTTGCGCAGTCGGTCGAGCGAGGTCATGAGGGTCGTGTAGGCGGGGGTGTGCCCGTCGAACGCGGCCTGGATCTCTTTCGCGCTCAGCGGGGCGTCGGCCTCCCAGAGAATGCGCATGATCGCGCTCTCGAGCTCGCCGCGGGCTCTGGTACGGATCATGCTCATGGCCGCCTCCTCGCTGCAACTCTACAAGACGTGGAGATATCCGCGCTCGGCGGCGGGTGGTAGGGCTCAGGCGCGCTGCCGCGATCGCCGAGCCAGCCAGAGGTTCACCAGCCCGAAGACGACGAGCAGGCTCGTCGCCACGAGCGGCAGGAGCATTGCGTCCGCGGGCGCCATGAAGCAACCCGAGATATCGACGGCACGACGTACGGAACAGCGACCTGTGGGTGCGTACCGCGCCAGGCAGCAGGGATGCGGGACTGCGTACCGCGCCACCTCTGAGTTCGAGGCTGGGCGGCTCAACGTGCGACGACTCAGGCCGGGATCCGCGTTGCCAAAGTCGAGACGATCGGTTCCGAATGCGACGGGCTGTCGGGCGACGGCAGTGCGACCAGATGCGGCGGCGAGATGAAGAGCGAGATCGCCCGGCCGTGCGCGAGATCATCCGGACCGTAGCTTCCGAAGTCGCGCTCGTCGACCTGTGCCCGGATGACCCCGGCGGCCGTCTCGACGAGCACGCGGAGGTTACTGCCGAGATAGACCGTATTGCGGATGGTGCCAGCGACCGAGCCCACGGCCTCAGGCTCCAGGCGGATCAGGGCGTGGTCGGCGCGGAATGCGACGAGGAGCGAATCGCCGGTCGCATACGATCCCGACGTCGCGACCTCGACTCGAGCGCCGACCTCGTCGATCTCCACGATCATGGTCTCCGCCGCCGTGCTCACCACGGACGCAGCGAAGATGTTCTGGAACCCCATGAAGTCGGCGACGAATGCGTTGATCGGGCGCGTGTACAGGTCGCGAGGCGTGCCGATCTGCTCGATGCGGCCGGCGTTCATAACGATGACCCTGTCGGCGAGCGCGATGGCCTCCTCCTGGTCGTGGGTGACATAGACCGAGGTGGTGCCGAGTTCGTCATGGAGGTTGCGGATCTGCGCGCGCATCGAGTTGCGCAGCTTCACATCGAGATTCGACAGCGGCTCGTCGAACACGACGAGCGACGAGTGGTTCGCGAGCGCGCGGGCGAGCGCAACGCGCTGCTGCTGCCCGCCGGACAGCGAGACCGACTGATCGTCCCGGCGGGCCAGCAGATGTACGCGATCGAGCATCTCGTCGACCCGGGCTGCGCGAGCCGGCGCGGGTACGCGCGCAAGCTTGAGCGGATAGCCGACCGTCTGGGCGACGGTCATGTGCGGCCAGAGCGCGTAGCTCTGGAACACCATGCCGATCCCGCGCTGCTCCGGTGGGACGAACCTCGAAGTCGCCGTCGAGCTGACGACGCGGTCGCCGATCGTGATCTCGCCGCCGGTAGGGACCTCGAGGCCGGCGAGGCACCGCAGCGTCGTCGTCTTCCCGCACCCGCTCGGTCCGAGCAGGGTCACGAACTCCCCATCGGCGATGTCGAGGGAGAGGTCGTCGACTGCGGCGGGCATACCGGGTACGTACTGCTTCGTGAGGTGGCGGATCGTCACCGAGCTCATTGACGGGTCTCCTCTCGCATTGCGACGTGTGCTCGTGCCGGCTCCGACCCGGGGCGGGGGTGCACCCCGCCCCGGATCGAGTGCCGATGGCCGTTCCTGGTCGTGGCTGCGCAGCCGAGCAGCCCGCCTGGCAGGACTTCGTCGTGCAGCGTGCGCGAGGCCGTCTCACCAATCCTCAGGAATGCCATGTCACTGCCCTTCTTCGATTCAGTAGGCCGCAAACGCGGCCTGGGTGACCTCGCGACTGGCATCGTTGATCGCCACGAGGTCGCTCAGGTTGAACGGCTTGAAAAGGTCGAGCCCGTCCATGGAGGGGAAGCCCGGTACGCCCGGCTGTCCGGGGATGACCGCGTGGTAGCCGATCTCGGTCGCCGCCTGCTGGGCCTCCGGGGTGAACAGCCAGGCCGCCAGCAGCTTCGCGGCATCCGGGTTCTTCGCGCCCTTGATCAGGCCGATGTAGTGCGGCGAGGAGTGCACGCCACCCTCGGTCGGGAACACGAACTCGACCGGCGCACCGGCGGCCTTGTCGCGCATGAAGAACGACATGGGGTACCAGCCATGGACGGCGTATTCTCCGGTGGCGACGGCAGCGCCGGCGGCTGGGCTCGACGCCTGGAACACGATGTTCTGCGCGGCAAGTCCTTCGACGTAGTCGGCGGTGTAGCGGCCGTCCCAGAGCAGGTGGGAGAGGGTCGCGAAGCCGGAACCGGCGCGGCGGACATCATCCGTCGTGATGCGACCGGTCAGCGCGGGGTTGAGCAGGTCGTCCCAGCCCTTCGGCACATCGGCCGCGTCGAGCACATTGGGGTTGTACAGGTGCCCGAACGCGACCTGACTTGCCGCGAGCACGATCTCGTCGTTGTCCGCATACAGC